>JAZRYB010000075.1:0-2704 GCA_045600565.1 Candidatus Cryptobacteroides sp.
CTGCCGGGATAATTCACAAGAGAATCAGGCATTATGATGGCCGGACTTTCCGGGAACAGATAATAGCCGGCCTTGTCCTTCATCGGGACATAGTCGCCGAACATTATTTCATCTTTCGAGTGGTTGTTGGAATACTTGAAACTCTCATACGTTGTGTTTGAATTCACCTTCTTGTAACTGTTGAGAGGCACAGACGGCTCCGTAAGGAAATACGACAGCAACTCATTGATTACCTCAATGCTACCGCCGGGATTGTTCCGAAGATCCACAATCAAATTCGGAACTCCGGAAATAGCAATGATAGAATCGCGTATGGCGTCCAGTTCCACTCTGTTCAGCTCAAACGTAGCGAGCGAGAAGAAGGCCGTACTATCGTTCAGACGTTCGAATGTATAGTTGTTGAAATAATTCCGCTTGAGATTTCTCACATAGGCGGTGTTTTCGCCTGCGACTGGCACATAACCAACTGAGTATCTGCTCCATTCGTCAATGTATGATGTGCCGTCTGTGAACTCAATCTTGCTCGTCCTCGGCTTGCTGTAGTCAAAGTTGTAGACGAAGTTTGACGCGGTGAGTGCCATCATATCGCGGTAGCTTCTGTTTTCGAGGTCGTAGAGCGTCAGGTAAGAGCTGGCTCTGTCAATAATGTCCTCCGCCGTTTCTCCGTCAAGTGAGGCGACTCTTTTGCCGATCAGGTGCTCAAGTTCACGGGGCGCTCTTGCTACGAAGACTTCTCCATTCAGAATTTCAAGAAGCAGGTGCGGGTAATAATTGATTTTCGCCCGCAGAGGATTCTCATCAAGCACGGAGATATGCGAGTCGTGGGCAAGCCGTGCGGACGTGGATGACCTGACAATCATATAGAAATCGTCATAAGTGATTCCGTCCCCAATCAAATTCAATGATGAATCCCTGAATGCGGAGAACTGCTCTTCCGTCACGATTTCATCCAATGACGGATAACATTCTTTGTATGACTTCAGCAGGATATCGAGGTCTTCTTCCGCCTCTGATCGGGAGAAATGCTCCGGTCTTTTGTAGTCCGAGGACACGAAGGTTGACTCCAGCCCGAGAAATGACATTACATCATCAATCTTCCCGTCTCTTGTGGATAGACTTAACTCTATATGCGGTTCTTCGAATGCCTTGTAGGCATAAGAGACAGTGCCGAGCGTGTCTCCTGCATTGATCGTCATACCGGTCTTGAAGACCGTGCTGCCGCGAAGGCCCGAAATGTGGAGATGCCGCCCGTCTGCAAGTGTCAATGTTATGCTGCCGCTATAGTATTTGGCAGGAACTCCGGTCTGTCCATCTTCTTTAATTGCCAATTCATACATTTCGTCGAATGTGTCCGCCGGTTCATTGAACGAAATGTTGTATTGCAGTGATTCGTAGCAGCAGATACTGAAGAATGTCAGTTTCCCGTCTGCCGGACAGACGACGGCCGATCCTTCCGGAGCAGATATGAACAACTCGTCCAGCAATTGTTCGTTCCCGATGTATTGCTGCGGCTTCCCGATAATGCCGGACCCTTTTTCTGCACCAGCAACAGGCCATATTGGTTCTTCAAAGGTCATGGCATTTGACACAAAACATAAAGAACACATCAGGCAGCAAATTATGGGTAAGAAATACTTCTTCATCATTAAAATAGCATAAAGAATTTAAGTTTCGCAAGTAAATATTAAACGAAAATAGCTAGGTTGAGAGTCCTGAAATATTTGATTATTTCATTGATTTTCAGTATATTAGAGTGACAAAACAAGAATATGCGCCTAGCATGACAAAGATAGACAAATTGTTTCGGAGTTGCGCAATTTTCTCACGGAAAACGGCTGCGGGCTCGGCATCCAGAGGATAATGAACGTTCTTGGGACCATAAACATCACGGAAAGGCAGATGGCTTTCGATGCACTCCGAACTTTCTGCCGCCTGATATTCGTTGAAATTATGTGATCAGAGTGTTGAGACTGTTGAGACTGTTGAGTTGATGAGCTTCTACGGTACCATTAAAGATTGATTACAGATACCTGTGTTCACCCCTGAGGTAGGACTCGTAGTCATCGACGGCCCACTTGCAGATCTTGTTATCGGATGGAGATGTGGCAACAGGGAAGTAATAGGCATCCCGGTCCTCGTAGCGCAGAATCAAACCTTTAGATAGTGCATCTGCAATGATTGATTCCGCCTGTTCACGAGCCTGGTCAGACAGGTTCCATATATTCAGATCGAAGATGTTGAATACCGACAAGCAGGAGATGTCGCAGAAATGGAACGACTCCTTCCTTTCCATCTTGGAATGAAGCGAACCGGTGTCAGTGTCAAGCAGCATTGCCCGCCCGAAATCGACACAGGTCACCCGATACATCTCTTCCCTTGACTCCCTGAATAGTTCGAGGCTGTCTTGCCTTGTATGACCGCATATCTGCCAGCATCCTTCCAGCGCCGTGTCCACGTTCCATCCTGAGAAATCACGGATGTCGGCCCAGACGCAGCTTCCTTGCCCGCGTCCACCTCTTGAACTTGAAACATCGCCGAGCGACCATACCGTCATGTCAAAAATCTGCTCATCGATATCGTGTATCGCGGAATTCAGATAATCCGCAAGTCCCTCCGGAGTCCGGCACTGCTTCTCGCACTTGCGAGCATACCAGTACAAATCCGGATGGTTGCGCTCGATGTATCTCACATTGGCCTCAATCCA
>JAZRYB010000076.1:0-3187 GCA_045600565.1 Candidatus Cryptobacteroides sp.
CTGCCATCATCGGGACGTTTGTGATGTTCTTCACGTCCGCCTGTGTGGCGGGCCAGACAAGGCTCTTGTCATCCGCAACGACTGATGCCGGATAATATGCGATAAGAGGCGCGGTCAGAGCATCCGTACCCTCCTGTTGGAAGGTGCCGGTGGTGGAGCCTGCTCCATCTTTCAGTTTGAACGAAGCCTTGCTGTTGGCGTTGTCGAGAACAACGATCTTGTCATTCTCCTCCCAGACAATGTTGTAGCTGTATTCGCCGATAGCCTTGGTTGCCTCCACGGGTTGCAGGCTTGCGTGGGCGATGATGCCTTCTTTCTGAATATCTTCTTCAATCTCCTTTGCGCAGGAGGCTGCGAGGATCGTTACTGCGGCTAAGGCCACTATGGTAAATACCCTTTTCATCTTCTTGGGTTTCGTTGTATTAGTCCTGATGGAATGCGTCCGAGATGTCACGCTCTCCCATAGGTTCGTTATCAAGGCTTCCGCAAAGGACGTGCTGTACTTTTACTTCGATGATCTTCGCCTGCGGTGTCCTGTACCGCTGGCCTTGGTCCGAGGCTTTTCTGATGTTGTCTGTCATATGATATTGTTGCTGATTATCAATTAATCCTACAAAATTAGTCCATTCCGATTGTTTTACAAAAGGAATGGACATAATAGACGAAAGTTATCGTGATTTATGGCAGAATAGCCACTTCGCCGCCGCCAAGAACTTACATGCTCGCGGCTATTCCATATCTGGTTCATTCGTCCATACAATTGTAATTAACGTGCCCATAAACTTTCGAGAGGAAATATGGCCACTTTGTTTTACTGTTTCTCTGCGCTGAATTCGTATGGTGAGAACTCTCCAATCATTCCTCGTTCTTGGGTGAGCTGATTGAATTGCTCAAAAGTATATTTGGCTAACCGAAATTTAAGGTTGAAAACTACGTGCGGTTGTGTCAGTATTTTATGGACCGTATATAGTTAGGGCCGTAAACCATATCTGTTTGCCGCCGCTCAAGACTCATCGGCCCTCGGTGATAAGTAGGCCTGTTACGGTGACTGATACACCAAGTTTAAGAAACATAAAACGGCCCGGCTATTGGCAGAGACCTCATAATACTATTAATCCCCAACATACACCGGGCGGACGGATTGGCAATGTTGACGGTGTGTTGTGGTTTTTTTCATCAAGCTTGGTAAAATTGACAACATATACGCCTGAGCCCAATTACTATCCGATATGGAAGACCAGTAACAGCCTCTTTTACCCACATAATGAATCCCGGTAGCCTTACTGTAGTAGCCAGCAAGAGGGAGAAATATGCTGTTGCAACTGTAATCGCCTCTTCCCGTGAATTTGCATCCAGGCACATCGTTGATTGTAATCCGTTCAACATCACATTTTTCGAGAATGGTCCAGATTCCATCGGACGGCATTGCCCAGTCTCTACCCCATAATACGGTAGCGGTGTCAGTCTCACCTCCAAGATACCCGGTACCGGTGTTGTGGTCATCAACCCGATCCTGAAATCCGCCCCATGCATAAAGGCCACCTAAATCCGTCACAGAAGTTGCACCTATGTTGTACTCTGCGAACTTAGGGCCACCATCCCAAAGCTTAACCCAGTTTACCTCACAATCAGGACCTTTTGCATAGGCTTTGCCCCTGGAACCCTTAGGAACAGGTTTTTCTATCGTCAACTCATAATACTGGCCTGCTGTGAGACCTGCGCTTGAGGTTGATTTCAGTGTGGTTTCCCCATCCTTGATGACAAGCTGCCTGCTTGCAGGTACAGCGATGAAATAGGTGCCCTCTTCGGTTGTGCTTAAAAGCGTCTGCCTGGTTTCCTTGCCATATGGCTCAAACACATGAATACTGGAAGGAAGAGGGAGAACCGCTGATTTGAAGCCGGCAACCCACCATTCCTGACCCATCAACACGTTGATGTCGATGCTGCCCTTCTGGTTGATTATCTTCAAGATGGCAACCTTTGGTGACAATGTGAGGCTCAGGCCGTCTTCTCCTGTAACCTCACTGCCGGAAGGTGTGTAGCCGTCCATTACATACAGGTCTGCAATATCCGCCCACTTGCCTGACTGTCCCACCAGAGATACGTCATTGGAAGGGAAACAGGCATGCCATCTTGCAGCTTGGGTAGTCGGCTTGGCATCGGTGCTGACGAATTTTTCACCGTCATAGGTGAAGGTATAGTAATCCTTGTATCCGATTTCCGAGTTCGTCACCTTTATCACATCGCCTTCTGCAAAGTCGAAATGCCATACACCCTCATTATCGGAGAATGTAGCTTTTGTCTCTTCAGGCTGGGCGACTGTTGCATGGAGCACCATGCCCTTCCGGATTGTTTCGGGCTGCGCAGGTTCTTCCTTGCTGCATGAGGTAAATCCAAGCACAGCAGCCATCATTGCGAAAAGTATAGTCTTTTTCATCTTTCCTGTCATTGAATGGTTACACTACTGGCCTACCAGCCGGGGTTTTCTCCCCAGACGCTGTCGTCGCCTTTTTCAACATTGCTGTCGCTTACTGTGAAACCACCTGTTACACTCTGGCAGATGATTGTCTGCGTCTTAACGAAGACCACCTTTAAGGTCGGGCTTGTATTCCGCTTCTGTTCCATATTGTCGTTATGTTCTTATCTGCTGATTGTCAATAATGCTTACAAAATTAGTCCTTTCCGATTGTTTTGCCAAAGGAAAGGACATAATGGACGACAGTTATCGTGATTTATGACTTAAGAACCGCTTTTTTGCTGCCAAGAACGTACATGCTCAGGCGGCTTAGTCATATCAGGACTTCAGATATGCTACTATAAAACACGTACACTGATTTCTCTTCCAACTCCTCGGAATACTTTCACTAGCGTTGACAGCTGGATATCGGCCTTCCCTTTCTCAACACGGGAAATAAAGCTTTTCTTTGTGCCGATCTTTTCTGCCAATTCCTCCTGTGTCATACCTGCCTTCAAGCGCTCGTCTTTCAATTGCTCGCCAATGATGAATGCGTCGCATTCCATCTCGAATGTATCGCGCTCAGGCGTACCGACCTTACCGAAATCTTCTGCAATAAGGTCCTCAATAGGTGTGAGATTCAGTTTCTTGTTATCTTTCATTTTCCTGCTCCTTTTTCAAATCAAAATATTTCTTCATCAGGGCTTCAGCTTTATCCAGAGCCTCTTTCGG
>JAZRYB010000077.1:0-2278 GCA_045600565.1 Candidatus Cryptobacteroides sp.
ACTTTCTTGGATAGCTTATTGCCTTGATCAGCCTGAAAACCATCTGTTTCAATCTCAGGCATCTTCCATTTCGTGAAGCTGTCAGAATTCCCATACTGATAGCTCGCAATGTGCCGGAAGAGATGCCGTTCTGGATATTGGTGACGGATTCGGATGCACAGGTGACACAACAATCAGCGTTGCAAAGTCTCTCGTGATAGGCAAAGACAATTTGTGGTCGTACAATTGTGTTGTGATGGATGATGACGGGCATAAGATTTATGATTCCACTGGAAGGAGAATAAACGAACCAAGGGAGGTTGTTTTCGGAGATCATATCTGGATGGGATGCGGTTGTCTCGTATTGAAAGGCTCACGGATTGCCGATGGCAATATCATTGCCGCTGGAAGCACCATAAAGGGTGAGGTGACTGCTCGAAATGCGGTCGTGACATCGAATGGCAAAGTGCTGAAAGAGGAAATCAACTGGAAAGGTTAAATGTTAATTGTTAACTGTTAATCTGATGCTTCACGTTGACCATATAACCAATTCCATTTTCAATTCCCGAACCTACATCCTCTCTGAAGAGGGTTCCGATAGAGTGTGGTTGGTGGATTGTGGTGATATAGAGCCTTTGCTGCCACTTTTGGGCTACAGGAAGGTTGAGGGCGTGCTGCTGACGCACGCGCATTTTGACCATATCTACGGCTTGCCATCGCTCATAGAGAGATTCCCCGATGCGGTGATATACACCAACGAATGGGGCAAGCGGGCATTGGCGGACGACAAGCTGAATATGTCGCGCTATCACGAATCGCCAGTTAAGGTTGATTGCTCCAATGTACGTGTGATTGGCGAAGGAGATAAGGTTTGCGGCTTTGACGTGTATGAGACTCCCGGGCACAATCCATCCTGCCTCTGCTATGCGAACGATGAAGTGATTTTCACAGGAGACGCATACATCCCCGGCTGCAAGGTGGTGACGAATCTGCCGCATTGCGACAAGACGTTGGCAGAAGCTTCAGTTGAAAGGATCTTGATGCTGGCAGAGGGGAAAGAGGTGTTGCCGGGCCATACGGTGTAACATGGCATTTATGTGAATTCTTGTTGCCTAAAACTTTTTTGACTGCTTTTCCCCGAAAAAGTATTAGTTTTGCATTATCAAACGCATAACCCTCATATTGGTTCTGACCTTCCTGGCAATGTCCGCTCACGCTCAGTTTACGGACAGCGGTACGGGCTTGCTCTCCTGCCCGTCGGCTGATATGAATCAGGCTGGGACTTTTACCATTACCAACAACTATCTGAACGAACATATTCTTCCACGGAACGGTTGGGATTACAGTACCTTCGGGTATGGATTCGGCATCACGTTCTGGTCGCGGCTTGAGGTGAATTATGTGTGCACGCTCTTTTGGGGCGACTGGAGTCCGCACGCTCAGGGGCCGAACGGGACGTATCGCGAGAAGATTATGAAGAATCAGGACCGCCATTTCTCTGCTAAGCTGCTTGCTCTGAAGGAGGGTGAGATTTGGAAATGGACTCCGAGTATTGCATTTGGCGTGAGCGATCCGGTAACGAGTGCGGGTGGAAACTATTTTGAGGGTGGTCAGAATATCAGTGGCAGCAATGGCTTTTTCAATCGGTTCTATGCAGTGGCAACGAAGCATTTCGAGACTCCTTGGGGCACCGTGGGCGGCCATCTGGGCTATCAGTACAGCAAGCGTGTGGACTGGGACCGCAAGGGTGTGATTGCTGCCGTGGATTGGCGTCCCGTCTGGCTTCAGAACCGCTGGTTCTCCCCGAAATTCGTTCTTGAGTACGATGCCAACACTGTTAACTTCGGCTTCCTCTCCTCCATCTGGGACGACCGCTTCGAAGCCATGTTCTGCCTTCAGAACTTCCAGTGGGTTTCCTTTGGGTTGAGGTTCAAGCTCAGACTCAAGGGCTCGGAATAGCACTTCGTACAAACGCATATCATTGGCGTTTGTTCAACTTTCGCACAATAAATCCCATCAGTTTTACGTTATTTACAGCATACCCCTTGCAGAAACGCTTGAGGTGTGCTGAAGTTTTTGTAGATTTGCTCTCTTGAATCTTGAAGGTATTATTTGGAATAGAAACATAAAAAATATAACAATGGACAAACCAGCTAATAGAATTTACCTGTGCCTGGCTCACATGAGCGAGGAGGGTGTGGAACAGAAGTATATCAAGAAAGCTTTTGACGACAATTATGTGGTGCCGCTCGGGCCGAACGTGGATCAGTTTGAGAAGGAGTTGGAAGCGTTTGTCGGG
>JAZRYB010000078.1:0-126441 GCA_045600565.1 Candidatus Cryptobacteroides sp.
TCAAGAGTTGAACTTTAAACTCGGCCAAGTACGTTGCCCCCTTCGCTCCACTCCCATTACAGAAGCATCAATACTACTACGAGGCAATCCGCCACAGTGCAGGGGCATCACTACTTTCTGCCTTGCGTGTCTGCGCTCTCGGCATTTTCACTTATCATCCCCTCACTGCTTCTCACGTTCCTTGAAAGAGCCTGCATCAAATTCATGCCATCTCTATGCCGTGCACCCGAATGACAGTAGTCAGGTCTTCTTCATTCGTCTCTTCCTGCGGAGCGGAATGTACTCCACAGTTTTGGTGCAACTTACTTTTTGCTAACGGCACCTCATTAATGGTTCACTTGCGTTCATCTCCTTGAAGCTCACCTCGACTGATTTTCATCAGCCTTTCAGTTGTCGTTCACGACCGGTCAGTTTCCTTCCCAGCCGCACAAAGTGGTTTGCAAACTGTGCCTGAACACCGTATGCGGTGGGCCTACCACCATCTCTTTCAAAGTTGCGAAGAGCATCATCAAAGTGGCCAACTCATCAAATGTTCTTCTCGTGACACACATTCCGATGCAAAGATATACAAAATCTGTTAATTATTGCAACAAAAGACGCGAACTATTACCCTTTCTTTTTGGCCCCAAAAATCATACAAACTATTGTAAAACATTCAAATCGGCCCCACAGACCACTCCAGCCGCACACGCGTCCAAAATAAGGGTTTGTTTTTCTCCTATAAAAAGAAAAAAGTCGCATTCCTGCGACTGTCAAACATTTTAATATTGATAATCAATAGGTTACAGTGTCAATACTCCTCCTCGTTGAAAAAAAAGTCGTCTTTGGTAGGATAATCTGGCCAAATATCCTCGATGCTTTCATATATTTCACCGTCATCCTCGAGTTCCTGAAGATTTTCCATAACTTCTTCAGGGGCACCGGAACGGTTGGCATAGTCCAATAGTTCATCTTTTGTTGCCGGCCAAGGAGCATCGTCCAAACTGCTGGCGAGTTCTAATGTCCAATACATAGCTCTTAGTATTTTTGATTCGGACGCAAATATAGAAAAACTTTTTTATAACCTGCTTTGAAATGACAGGTGAAATTTAGAATCTGTTTTGAAATTATTCACAATAATAATTTCATAAAGACTCATGACGGCGCAATAGGGCTCCTTTGCGACAGAAAAAGCATCGGAAAATATAGGCTCATATTCTCAATCAAAAAATAGGGCATTGTCCGTGCGGCAATTCATAATTTCCGGATTTTTTACAAACTTTGCAAAATGAACTTTACGATAAAGAATCTTAAATTTCGTGCCTTGGCTGTCGTCTGGATAATACTGGTGGCCTCTCCTTTTTCCATCGCCCAGACAGCGGCATGGAATAACATTGAAAGAATAGTCGAAAACATTGACAAGACGCATTTCCCTAATCTATGGGTGTCCGTCCTTGATTTCGGCGCTGTCGCCGATTCTCCGGACAAACCTGCCGGGGATGCCATCAACAGGGCCATACTCTATGTCAGCACTCACGGAGGAGGAAGAGTCATAATTCCTGAAGGGACTTTCTACACAGGACCTATAACATTGAAAAGCAATGTCAATCTTCAGCTTTCGGACGACACGGTTCTCAAATTTCTCACCGACCCGCAGATGTACTTTCCGGCAGTCTTGACAAGATGGGAGGGAATTGACTGCCACAACACCCACCCGCTGATTTACGCCTACGGAGAGACCAACATCGCCATTACCGGCAATGGCACCATAGATGCTCAGGGAGCGCCGGATACCTGGTGGGGACGGCTGGGAATCGAACGCGGACTTCCACCGGAGGATTCGATGCCGCAGGATTCCACGATAATCAAAGAATCAGCAATCAGCCCCGTTCAAGCAGATTCCACATTACCCGATACCACCCTCCAAGGCTCTACGACAAAAGAAGTTGTGCAAGCGGCCTCAACTGCAAGAGCAGGGTCAAGAGCGAAGCTCCAGGAATGGAATGCCTCGAGCACTCCCTCTTATAGGAGGATTTTTACAGCAGAAGACGGAATGCGCCCACAGATGATCAATCTGCTCAACTGCAACACTATCCTCATTGAAGGAGTCACTCTCCTGAATTCCCCATTCTGGACCATTCACCCTCTGTTTTGCGAAGATATGATAATCAGAGACGTGACTATCATCAACAACGCCCCCAACGGAGACGGATGCAATCCGGAGTCCTGCAAGAACATTCTAATCGAAAATTGCATATTCAACACCGGAGACGACTGCATTGCAATAAAGAGCGGACGCAACGAAGACGGGCGCAGATGGAATACCCCTAGCGAGAATATTGTCATCCGCAAATGTCATATGGGAAACGGCCACGGAGGGATAGTCATCGGTTCGGAGATTTCAGGAGGATTCAGAAATCTATATGTAGAAAACTGCAAGATGGACTCGCCGGAGTTGGACAGGGTCATCCGCATCAAATCTTCGACAGCTAGAGGAGGAACAATAGAAAATATATATATCAGGAATATCGAAGTAGGACAATGCCGGGAAGCGGTTTTAAAAATCAATCTGCACTACGACCCGGACGAACAGGCCCTGCGCGGATTTGCCCCTACTGTCAGAAATATTTATCTCGACAACGTAAAATGCAGCAAATCAGAATACGGAATATGGCTTTACGGTCTTGACAATCCACTCAGCATAAACAATGTCCACATCAACAATTGCACATTCAACGGAGTGGTGAGCGAGGGAAATTATATCTACGGCACATTCAGCGACATTTTCTTCCACAATTCCACAATCAACGGAAGTCCTGCCATATTATAAGCGAGCCGCCTACAAATATTCCGACAATTCAAGCCAGCGGTATTCAGCCGAATCGAGTTCCGACTTGAGCAATTCAAAGCGCTCCGATGCGGTTTTTATTTCTTCGTAGGCATATTCGCCTCCGGACAATATCTTCTCCATTCCCGCCATTTCCTCATTCAATTCGGCTATCCGCTCTTCAAGTCGGTCGAACTCCATCTTTTCCTTGAAGCTCATCTTCTTTTTTGCAGGATTCTGTCTCTGTGGCGCAGGCTTCATTTTGGCACCCTGCGTCGAATGCTGCTTCTGTACTTCATAATCCTTTATGAATGAACGGTATTCTGTGTAAGTACCTATAAAGTCCTTGACTTCCCCTTCATCATAAAACACAAAAAGATGGTCCACGAGCCTGTCAAGAAAATGTCTGTCGTGCGAGACGATTATCAGAGAGCCCTTGAACTCCAACAAATATTCTTCCAGAATATTGAGAGTGACGATATCAAGATCGTTTGTCGGCTCGTCCAGAATCAGGAGGTTTGGATTGCGCATCAGAATCGTAAGCAGATATAGCCGCCGCCTTTCTCCTCCGGACAACTTGGAGATTCTGTTGTTCAGCATATCGTGAGGGAATAGAAAACGGCCCAGAAGATATGTGTCATTCACCGTCTGTTGCACAGTCAGGCTCTCGTCAAATTGCATTCCCGATTGATGGTAATAACCTATCCGGACTGATTCCCCTCTGTCAATCAGTCCGGAGTCAGGCTTCCTGTCACCGCAGAGCAGTTCTATGAACGTTGACTTCCCTATCCCGTTCCGCCCGACTATTCCGACTCGCTCATACCGCTGGAAATTGTAAGTGAAATGTGACAATATTTTCTTGTTCCCAAAAGAAAATGATGCATCCCTGCATTCGATGATTTTTGTTCCCAGGCGGGAACTTTCCCCCACCTCTGCAAGAGAGATTTCGTTTACCGTATACACCTGTCGGGCCCTTTCGTTCAGTTCCCAAAAAGCCTGCTTCCGGTATTTGGCCTTACCACTACGGGCACAGGGAGTCGCGTGCATCCATTCAAGCTCCCGTCGAAGTACATTTCTGACCTTCTCGGTCTGAGCATTGTAATTGGCTATCCTTTCCGAGCGTTTCACAAGATAATTCTCGTAATCCCCCTTGTAGATATATATCGAGCCCCTATCAAGCTCCATTACCGTATTGCACACTCTATCAAGAAAATAGCGATCGTGTGTCACCATAAACAGAGTACAGCGGGAGCGTTTCAGATATGCTTCAAGGAACTCGATGGCATCCAGATCAAGATGATTGGTAGGTTCATCCATTATGAAGAAATCCGCCTCCGTAGCAAGCATTTCTGTCAGAGCCACACGTTTGACCTCTCCTCCGGACAGTTCGCTCATCCTGCTATCCGGATTCAAGCCGAACTCTGTGAACAGTTTGACTATTCGCCTCTCGTATTCATATTCCTCGACACCTTCCATAAATGAAGAGCCTCCGGCAAGAACCTGCTCCATCAAGGTCGCAGAAGGATTATAGTCATACTCCTGCTCCAAAAAAGCTATCTTAATCTGTTTCAGAAACTTTATGGTGCCTCCAGAATCAGATTTATCCTTCCCCGCGAGAATCCGCATCAAGGAAGTCTTGCCCGTCCCGTTCGGTGCTATCAGAGCAATCTTATCGCCTTCATTGACGTTGAAGGCAATATGGTCAAAAAGGACTTTAGGCCCATATGATTTGGAAATATTTTCTATTTGCAGATAAGAGGCCATAATTATGGTCAAATTTACTTTATTTTTACTAAATTTATCTGCCTTAACTAAGCTCAATGACTCAAATGTTCAAAAAAATCTTAACCGCCGCACTTGCTACAGCATTATTATGCTGCTGCTCAGCAGAGAGCCCCAGAGATGTAGAAGATTTCAATTTCGGATGGAAATTCATTTTGGCTGACGATATCACATTCGCCACGCCTGCTTTCAATGATACGGGCTGGCGAGACCTTCATCTTCCACACGACTGGAGTATAGAAGGTGATTTTTCCAAAAGCAATCCGTCAACTCCTTCCGGTGGAGCACTGCCGGGCGGAATAGGCTGGTACAGAAAACATTTCAAGACTCCCGATGGTGTAGGCAAAGGCAAGGTCTGCACGGTCGAATTTGATGGAGTGTTTATGAACAGCACCGTGTATATAAACGGCCGGGAAATAGGGACTCGTCCATACGGCTACAGTTCTTTCTGTTATGACATCACAGATGCTCTCAATCCGGAAGGCGAGGACAACTTGATTGCCGTTCGCTGCGACAATGCCGACCAGCCCAATTCACGCTGGTATGCGGGATGTGGAATCTACCGGAATGTCCGCTTAGTAACCACAAACAAGACCCGTGTCGCGTACAACGGTGTTTTCGTCACCACTCCTGCCATCGATGCATCCAAGGCCACTGTCAAGGTCGAAGTCAATGCGGAAAATCTCGGAGCAGACAACCGGCTCTCCTTCAAAGTGCTTGACCACAACGGCAACAAAGCCGCATTCAGCGAAAATGACACATTTGAAATAGAGCATCCTCATTTATGGAGCATCGAAGACCCATATCTGTACACTCTGGTGGTCTATATCACTGCCGACAAGGAGATTTGCGATATCTACACCCAGCCTTTCGGCATCAGAACCTCCGGATTCGATGCGGACAAAGGATTCTTCCTCAATGGGAAAGCCGTCAAAATCAAGGGCGTGTGCTTGCACCACGATATGGGTTGCATAGGCACCGCCGTGCACCATCGTGCATTGGAGAGAGAACTCGGCATCCTCAAGGATATGGGAGTCAACTCCATCAGGACTTCGCACAACCCGCCCGCTCCCGAATTGCTGGACCTTTGCGACAAGATGGGATTTGTCGTAATGGATGAGGCGTTTGATATGTGGAAAAGACGCAAGACTCGCTATGATTATGCACGGTTCTTCGATGAATGGCACGTCAGAGACCTTGAGGACTTTGTCAGGAGAGACAGAAATCATCCTTCAATTGTAATGTGGAGCATCGGTAACGAAGTGCCGGAGCAGATGGACCGGGGGGACGAATCCCTCGAAAATCTATCTCCGGACGAGGCGAATTTCCTTCTCAATTTCTCTGACCCCGACAAGACCAACGACCCTGTGGAGACCAACCCTAACGTACTTCTTGCCCGTCATCTGGCAAAGGTCATCAGAAATTTGGACGACACGCGGGCCATTACCTCGGGCTGCAACAATGTATATCAGAACAACAATCTGTTTGTCAGCGGGGCCCTTGACGTTTTAGGTCTGAATTATAATACAGACCAATACGGTAACATCCGCGAGTGGTTCCCGGGACAACCGGTGATTGGCTCCGAGACGGCATCAGCCATCAACAGCCGAGGAGTATATCATTTCCCGTCCACGAGGTTGGAGATCCTGCCGCACAGATTTCTCGAAAAATATCCCGAAGCGATGAACACACCATTTCCGGAAGACAATCAACTTACAGCCTTCGATATGTGTCGTGTCCCTTGGGGAGCGACTGCGGAGGATGCCTGGTATGCAGTCCGGGAGAACGACCATATTGCAGGTACCTACCTCTGGACCGGCTTCGACTATCTCGGAGAGCCGACTCCATTCCCTTGGCCTGCCAGGAGCTCTTATTTCGGTGTAGTTGACCTTGCAGGTTTCCCTAAGGACAGTTATTGGATGTATATGAGCGAGTGGACAGACAAGACTGTTCTCCATCTGCTGCCGCATTGGAACTGGACTCCGGGCGATATTGTGGACGTATGGGCTTATTACAACAACGCCGATGAAGTCGAACTTTTCTTGAACGGCAAGTCTCTCGGAAAGAGCGGCAAGGAGGGGAAACGTCTGCACGCGCAATGGACAGGCATAACCTACGAGCCGGGAACGATTGAAGCCGTATCCTACAAGAATGGGGAGGAAGTCGCCAGGGACAGCCGCACGACATCTTCCGAGGCCGTTGCGGTCAGACTCACCGCAGACCGCAATATCATCAAGGCTGACGGTTATGATCTCTCATACATCACCGTAGATGCAATAGATGCAGAAGGAAGAGAGGTCCCTGACGCTAACGATATGCTGCATTTCAGTGTAAAGGGTGCAGGAGAGCTCTTCGGAGTGGACAACGGCAATGCAAGCGACACATTGTCCCTCAAAGGCTCGGACAAGGCTCTTTTCAGCGGCAAGGCACTCGGAGTTGTCAGGTCTCTCAAAGGTCAGAAAGGCACTGCCACACTTTGTGTGAATGCATACGGAAAGGAGTTTGAAATAAACATAAAGACCAAATAACGGACAAGGACTAACTGGAACGGTTCAATTCTGTTCGTCAATGGAGGCATCGTGAATGATGCTGAATATGGACTTCACGAAATCTTCGCGAAGTCCATATTTTCCGGCTTCGCGGCTGACAGTCTCAAGGATCTCATACCACCTGCCGGTCTGTATGACAGATATCTGTCCCGCATTTTTCAATTCTCCCATCAAGCGGCTGATCTTCATACGCTCCCCCAAGTCGGCAAGCAGTTTTTCGTCGATTCTGTCTATCCGGCAACGAAGTTCTGACAGTCTCGCGGCCACTTCGGGATTATCAGCGGACACTTTGCGTATCTCCAATTGATCCAGCAAAACACGGAGCTCGGCAGGAGTGACTTGCTGAGACGAATCGCTCAATGCTCCGGACGGATTGCAATGAGACTCAAGCATAAGACCGTCTATTCCCAAATCAAGAGCCTTCTGGCTCAATTCCGCCAGATACTCCTTGTTTCCCGCAAGATGGCTCGGATCGCAATAGAATGGCACATCGGGGTATCTGGTCTTGAATTCAACCGCTATCTGCCATCCCGGAGCATTACGATACTTGATTTTCTCATAAGAAGAGAAACCGCGGTGGATGGCGCCCAAATGCTTCACACCGGCTCTTCTGAGCCGTTCAATGGCTCCGGCCCACAATTCCACATCAGGATTGATGGGATTCTTGACGAGAACTGTCATTTCAGTATTCTTGAGGGCATCGGCAAGCTCCTGCACCAGCAACGGGTTGGAAGTAGTCCTCGCGCCGATCCACACCAAATCCACACCGGCATTTTTGCAAGATTCAACGTGTTCGCGAAAGACCACCTCAGTAGCAACTCTCAATCCCAATGTATCCTTAATCTCCCCAAACCATTCCAAGCCTTTCTCCCCCACGCCCTCGAAACAGCCCGGGCGGGTGCGGGGTTTCCAAAGTCCCGCACGGAAATAATCGATTCCCACCGATTTCAACTCCCTTGCAGTGCTAATTATCTGTTCTCTTGACTCAGCACTGCAAGGACCGGCAATTATTGTCTTATTCTTCAGCATAAAATTCTATCATCTTTCTGATAGCCCTCCGGCAGACTGGGCAGAATACAGGTGCCGAGTTGGTCTTCATCCTGCAATCCTCCATAGCGCGCCAGACTCCCTTCGAACGATAGCCGCCTCCCTCTTTCAGACCGACGCCGTCCTTTCCCATCATGTCCTCCCACTTTGAGCCGAAATCTGTCATTGTCGTGATATTCTGCTCCCACGGCTCCACTCCGGGATAATAATACTGGACATACATATCATCATAGTAATACTCATCGGCAAGTCCTGCAAAACTATGGCCGAACTCGTGTACCACGACAGGCTTGAATGCCGGATGATGGGCAGTTGTCAGAGTATATGAATTATAAATTCCTCCGCCGCCATAATTGTCTGTATTTGCAAGGATGATTATATGTTCGTATGGGATGCCATCCAGAGCATCGTGAAGTCTCTTTACTCTCAAGGTCGTAAGATATCTGTCAGAATAGAAAGTGTCATAATTGGAACTCACTGCCGTGTTCTTCCAGATTCCCTGCTTCGGGATACTCACTCCGCTGTCTTGGGACACAAGAGGTACGGCGATGAAATTGAACTTGTCGCGCAATGTCCCAAAAGGTTCGTGGTTCATTATTGATTCGAAAGCTTCACGGGCATCCTCATAAAACAACTCCATTTCATCGGCAGTATAGCCCTCCGCCACTATCGCCACATCTATACACTTTTCCACAGGACCGGATTTGTGCACATATCTGCATTCAACAGGATTTTTTCCCACCGGACGAATCAAAATGTCGGACGGATTGACAGGATGAGTCATCTCCGCCTCCACTCTGTTGTTGACATCGTACAATGTAAGTGTAACTGATACAGGCACAGTGGGCATCGGTGCGAGAAACACATTCTCGAAACTCTTCCTCACCAGAGTGGCTTCTTCCGTGGTCTGCCATTCCTGGAAAAGAGTGCCGAACGACATCATATACAAGACTTCTCCATTGGCGGAATCCACCATTTTCAATTGACCGTTCCCTCTCACAGGTACTTTATCCATATTGACACGACGCCCGGCCCATCCTTCTGACACGTAAAGAGCATCGAGCGCTATTTCAGCCGTTTTGTCCGTGCCGCTGAAAATATAATCGAGCCGGAGAGTCTTGTCCGTGAGTTTGGCCCCGAAATTGTTTGCTGACTGTGCTGCATTGCACAGCAGAAGCAAAGCTGTAAAAAAAACTAGCCTTTTCATCTCATTCAGATTTGTGCAAAAATAAACTATATTTGTATCAATTAAAAGTGATTTCATATGAAGAACTCTTACATCTTTCCAAGTCTTGCAATTATGCTCGGACTCATTATTCTGGGACTTCAATTTCCTCTGGCTGTCAAGGATTTCAAATCATTCGAAAGGACAGTGAATGTAAAGGGTCTCTGCGAGCGGGAAGTCAAAGCTGACAAAGCCATATGGCCTATCACATTCAAAGTCGTCGGGAACGAACTCAGCTCCCTGTACGACGAAATTGAAAAGAAAAATGATGCAGTTGTCAGTTTTCTGACTTCAGGAGGAATCGATAGAAATGACATCTCAATCGGAACATATTCCATCTCGGACAAATACGCTCAGGAGTACGGTTCCAATGACAGGACATACAGATATGTGGCTAAATGTACCGTCACTGCCTGCAGCAAGGAAGTCGACAAGATCCTCAAGCTGCTCGGCAATCAGAAAGACCTTCTCAAGAGCGGGATTGCGCCTGAGAACGAATGGGACAGCAAACAGGAGTTCCAATTTGAGGGGCTCAATGACCTCAAGCCGGATATGATAGAGGAGGCAACGAAAAATGCCCGCGAGGTAGCCCTTAAATTTGCAAAAGATTCCGACAGCAGACTCGGCAAAATCAAGGAAGCCTCACAAGGCACTTTCTCAATATCTGATCGCGACAGCAACACTCCACATATCAAGAAAGTACGTGTCGTGACCAATGTTACATACTATCTCAAGAAATAATCAGAAACGCTGCCTCTGCTCTTCAATGAGTTGCTCAAGTACTCCGGGTTCGAAATAATTGATGCGCATTGCGCGCTTGACATCAGATAGTGTCTGTGAAGCTGCCTCTCTGGCGGCTTCACTGCCTTTTCGGAGCACCTCGTACACATAAGGCAGATTTTTCTCAAGCTCCTTCCGGCGCTGCCTGATAGGCTCAAGAGTGTCATTCAGCACCGCATTGAGGAAATTCTTGATCATCATATCTCCAAGACCTCCCCTACGGTACTGCTCCTTCACTTCATCAAGGCTGTGAAACTCGAAAGCGGACTTTTTGGACACAAAGCATTCAGGGAACATTTCGAAATGCTCCGGCCTGCAGAAAGCGTCAAGATAAGTGAACACAGTGTTGCCTTCCACCTTGCCCGGATCGCTGACCTGTAAATGACCGGGGTCTGTAAACATTCCCTTGACCTTGGCCTTGACCTCCTCTGCGGTATCCGAAAGATAAATGCAGTTGCCCAAAGACTTGCTCATCTTGGCCTTGCCGTCTGTACCGGGAAGACGCAGACAAGCCGCATTGTCAGGGAGCATAATCTCCGGTTCTACAAGAGTAGGGCCATATGTCGCATTGAACTTGCGTACAATCTCGCGGGTCTGCTCAATCATAGGCTCCTGGTCCTCTCCTACGGGCACTGTAGTAGCCTTGAAAGCCGTTATATCAGCGGCCTGACTGATAGGGTAGGTGAAAAAGCCTACAGGAGTACCTGCCTTGTTGTCGGACCCGTCATTGCTTTCAGAATATCCTCTGAGCTGTATTTCCTGCTTGACAGTAGGATTGCGCTGAAGCCTCTGTACCGTTACCAGATTCATATAGAAAAAGCTGAGCTCGGTGAGTTCGCTTACCTGACTCTGGATGAAAAGATGGCATTTCTCCGGGTCAAGACCAGCGGAAAGATAATCGAGAGCCACTTCGATTATGTTCTGCCGCACTTTCTCAGGATTGTCGGCATTGTCAGTCAAAGCCTGAGCGTCGGCTATCATTATGTAAATCTTGTCAAACAGTCCGCTGTTCTGCAATTCTACCCTACGCCTGAGCGAACCCACATAGTGTCCGATATGCAGCTTCCCTGTCGGACGGTCTCCTGTCAATATTATTTTCTCCATAATCAATCATTTGCCTGAGCAAGAGTCTCACGAATCTTTGCTTCTATCTCATCACACAGCTCGAGGTTGTCAGCGAGCAGCTGCCTGACCGCTTCCCGTCCCTGGGCAAGCTTCTCACCATTATAGCTGAACCAGCTGCCACTCTTGTGGATAATATCGAACTCGGCTCCGAGATCGATGATTTCCCCTATGTGGGAAATACCTTCACCAAACACGATGTCGAACTCGGCTTTCTTGAAAGGAGGCGCCATCTTGTTTTTGACCACCTTGACTCTGGTCCTGCTACCTGTAGCTTCATCACCATCCTTGAGTTGTGTGGTCCTGCGGACATCGACACGCACCGAAGCATAGAACTTAAGGGCATTGCCTCCGGTCGTCGTCTCAGGGTTGCCGAACATAATGCCTATCTTCTCTCTCAACTGGTTGATGAAGATGCAGCAGGTGTTGGTCTTGGATATATTTGCAGTCAATTTCCTGAGTGCCTGACTCATCAAACGGGCCTGAAGACCGACCTTATTGTCGCCCATCTCCCCTTCAATTTCAGCCTTCGGAGTGAGGGCCGCGACAGAGTCGATGACTACTATGTCAATCGCCCCCGAACGGATGAGGTTATCAGCGATTTCCAAAGCCTGTTCTCCGTTGTCCGGCTGCGAGATGAGGAGTGTGTCAAGGTTGACACCCAACGACTTAGCGTAAGTCCGGTCAAAGGCGTGCTCGGCATCAATCATAGCGGCAATGCCCCCCTGCCTCTGTGCCTGCGCAATTGCGTGTATGGCGAGGGTGGTCTTTCCGCTTGATTCCGGACCATAAATCTCGATGATACGTCCGCGCGGATAACCTCCTATGCCCAGAGCATGGTCAAGAGCAATGGAACCGCTCGGAATCACTTGTACGTCCCATTGTGGCTGATCCCCCAACTTCATGATCGTACCTTTCCCATAATCTTTCTCAATCTTGTCGATCGTGGCCTGCAACGCCTTGAGTTTGGCGGCGTTTGCATCATTGGCCTGTACTTCAACTTCTTTAGCCATAATGTGTATTTTTATTTGTTAGCAAGCAAAGTTATGAAATTTCTCCGATGCATCAAAGATATATTATTCCTATATTTGCACCGCATATGAAAGAAATTTTGTTGGGCAAAAATCCTTCTGAGCTGAAGGAAGCGGCTATTGCCGCAGGTCTCCCCGCATTTGCAGGGAAACAACTCGCTCAATGGTTATATGTCAAGCGCATACGCTCGTTCGAAGAGATGACCAATATCTCAAGAGCAGGTCGCGAACGTCTTGCCGAGTTATATGACATCGGCACAAGCGAGCCGCTCACCTGTGCGGAATCATCCGACGGCACAAAGAAATATCTTTTCCCCGTATGCGGCAACGGGACAGCAGTCGAGTCCGTCATCATACCGGACGAAGACAGGAAGACTCTGTGCGTATCATCCCAATCCGGCTGCAGGATGGGTTGCAAGTTCTGTATGACAGGACGTCAGGGATTTCACGGCAATCTTTCCGTCTCAGAGATTCTCAATCAGTTCATTTCCGTAGAAGAATCCCTACAGCTCACCAACGCCGTGTTTATGGGTATGGGAGAGCCCTTGGACAATTATAGCAATGTCTCCAAAGCCATTGAAGTCCTCACTTCGGACTGGGGGTTCGCCTGGAGCCCGAAACGCATCACGGTCTCATCCATCGGAGTCATTCCCAACCTGAAAAGATTTCTCGAAGAGAGCCGCTGCCATTTGGCTATAAGCCTCCACAATCCCATCCCCGAAGAAAGGCTCTGCATTATGCCTGTCCAGAAAGCATTTCCTATCGAAGAAGTCATCAAGCTGATACGCAGATATGACTTCTCGGGTCAGAGGAGGGTGAGTTTCGAATACACTATGTTCTCCGGCGTCAATGACACCAAAAGGCACGAAGACGCACTGATCCGCCTCCTCCGGGGCCTTGAATGCCGGGTCAATCTGATACGTTTCCACAAGATTCCGGACTTTCCTTACGAGACCGCCTCCGAAAAGGTGATGATGAATTTCAGGGACAGGCTCAATGCACACGGAATCACTTGTACCATAAGAGCTTCCAGAGGCGAAGACATTTTGGCGGCCTGTGGGATGCTGGCAGGAAAGCACAATGGATAAGAAAGTTCTCGCTCATTTTCAGGCACAATGTGCCCGTCGGGAGTATTGCACTTCCGACATCAGGCTCAAGGTGCTGAAAGCTCTCGGGGGCTCTGAGGTGGAGACTGATGAAATCATTGAATCCCTTGTCTCAGAGGGATATCTGTGCGACCTGCGCTATGCCGTTGCATTCACTAGAGAAAAATCGGAGATAGAAGGTTGGGGGCCGGTGAAAATCAGTTTCGCCCTTGCCGCCAAGGGTATTTCAAAGGAGTTGATAGCCGGAAGCGCTGAAGAAGTGGACAAGGACCGGGCAGCGGACAGGCTGCAGAGATTACTCACCAATAAAATCCGGACTCTGAATGGAGACCCCCAATGGAAGCTGAAGACAATACGTTACGCTCTGGGGAGAGGATATCACTATGATTCAGTATCTGAAGCGCTTTCTAAACTTGATATTGGTAAAGCCGGGGCGGATGACCAGCCCCTCTGATTCAAAGCCCATAGCAAGATAAGCATCTCCCCCGTCAGGGCTGTCCTTTTCAGCATAACTCATCACATCATCGGGATGGACTTCTTTGACAAAGGCATCAAGGAGCTTGCTCATTCCACCGATGACCCTGAGCCCCTTCAGAGAAGCATAGCGTATCCATTCATACGAGCTGACGATTTTTCCCGACTTGTTCCAACGGCGGGCGCTTGAGAACTGAGCCACCGCAACAAGTGATCCCCGGGGCAAAACCTGTTCTGACGAGCCGGTACTTCTATCGACGAAAAGTCCATAACGATAACGACAGGCCGCATCTCCGAACTTGTGATTCTCGCTCAGAAAGGCAGCCGCGACAGATTTATCAATCCTCAGGACAGAGCAATTGCGGGCATAGACCGACGCGAGACCATCCATAATCAAGCTATCTGGGGTCTTCCGGGTTTGGACACCGGCTCTTCGTGAGCATGTTCCTTCATTTGCCCGCTTATAAGAGCGTCATATTGCTGTCTTGCCCTGACTATATCGACAGCAGCGTAGATTGCGGCCTTCATTGAGCCCGGGTCGGACTCGTCATGCCCGGCTTTCTCATATGCCGTCCCGTGGTCAGGAGAGGTGCGCACAATAGACAGTCCGGCAGTATAATTCACACCATCCTCAAATACAAGAGACTTGAACGGAGCCAATCCTTGATCGTGGTACATCGCAAGAGTGGCATCGAAAAGTCCATATTGTCCGAGACCAAAATATCCGTCAGGAGAATATGGTCCGAAAGCAATTATGCCTTCTTCATTGGCAGCTTTCACCGCCGGAGCTATGATTGCCTCTTCCTCGTCACCGAGAAGACCGCCATCTCCACTATGAGGATTGAGGCTCAATACGGCAATCTTAGGCTCGTCTATTCTGAAATCTCTTTTGAGAGATGCCTGCATCAGACGTAACTTGCTGAGAATTTTCTCGACGCTTATGCTCCCCGGGACATCCTTCAGGGGAATATGTCCGGTCACGACACCGACCTTGAGCGTCTCACTGATCATAAACATCGTCACATCCTCGACCCCGAATGCATTCTGGAGGAACTCCGTGTGTCCGGTATGATTGAAGCCCTGAAGGGACATTGCCTTTTTGTTGATAGGGGCAGTGACCAGAGCGTCAATCTCTCCGCATTTGATGTCCTTGACAGCACTCTCAAGGGAAAGAATAGCGGCCTCGCTGGCTTCCGGAGTGGAATGGCCCGGCGTCACAGGACTGTTGTCAGGGACACAATTGACTATGTTAATCCGCTTAGGGTGGGCCTCCCCGGCTGAAGAGATGACATTTGTATCCATCTGACCTATATTGAGAAGTGTCTTCTTGTAAAAGCCGAAAATTTTTGAAGAGCCGTATATCACAGGAGTGAATGACTCCAGTATTCTCGGATCGGCGAGAGCTTTGATGATAACTTCGTAGCCTATACCGTTGGAATCACCTTGCGTGATGCCTATTATGGGTTTTCTATTCTGCATATCTGGTTTGATCTTTTACAAATTTTACAATTCCTGATTATCTTCATAGCCCGTATCCGGAGGAAGTAACGGCATATGATAGGCTGCAACCGCAAGAGAATCACATCTTTCGTTCTCCGAATGGCCTGCGTGTCCTTTTATCCAATGGAAAGTAACACGATGTCTTCTGTAGAGAGGGAGAAATCTCTGCCACAGATCCACATTTTTCACCTTTTTGAAATTCCGACGTTCCCAATCAGAAATCCAGTTCTGATTGATTGCATTGACTACATACTGCGAATCGCTGTAAATCTCGATTTCTGCATTATCCCACAATATCGCTTCAAGTCCGATAATGACAGCCAGCAATTCCATTCTGTTATTGGTAGTCCTCGCGTAGCCGCCGGACATCTCCTTACTCCGGTCAAGGCATTTCAGCACCACCCCATATCCTCCGGGCCCGGGATTGCCGCTTGCGGCCCCGTCCGTATAAAGATATATTTTGGGTCTCTGCTGCATAATCATCCAAAAACATGCAAATGTAATACAATTTCAGCAACCTTGAAATTTTATGTCTTTTTGCCGGGATGATGGGATAGCACGGCTGCCTGCCAGGTCGAGGTATCAATATGGGTGTATATCTCCGTTGTAAGTATGTTTTCGTGCCCGAGCATTTCCTGGACGACTCGCAAATCGGCCCCGTTCTCTATCAGATGTGTCGCAAATGAATGGCGGAACGTGTGCGGAGAGATTTCTTTGGTGACTCCGGCGGCAGCAGCTTGATTTTTAACCATCTTGAACACAGCCACCCGGCTGAGAGGTCTTCCGAATTTATTCAGGAAAAGAATGTCCTCACACATCTTGTCATACGCCAAAGGCCTCACTTCAAGATACTTCTCCACCGCTTCGGCAGCGGGCTCCCCTATAGGAATGATTCTCTGCTTATCCCCCTTTCCGACAACGGAGACAAATCCCTTTTCAGCATAAATATCGGATATCTTGAGCGTTACAGCTTCAGAAACACGCAGACCGCATCCATAGAGCACCTCAAGAATCGCGCGGTCCCGAATTCCGTGCCAGGTCGTCAGGCCCACAGAATCGAGAATCCTTTCCACTTCTTCGACAGAAAGTACTTCGGGAAGATAGCGCCCAATCTTGGGGGCATCCACATTGTCACAGGGATTGTCTTTCCTCTCCCCTTCCAGAATGAGCCAGTCAAAAAAGGAATTCAGAGCACTCAGGACTCTGGCCTGGGTCCGTTTGGATACATTCGAGGACAAAGCATTCATATGGCTTTCGATATCCGACGAGCTCACTTCGGACGGTTTGGCGGAAATATCCTTAAGAAATTGCTCCACATCAGAAAAATAAGCCGCAACGGTATTTGCCGAGAGCTGACGTTCGATCTTCAAATAATATTTGTATTCATCCAAAAATGTCCTCATTGTCATCCTCGGAAAGTTCATTTTTTCATACAAAAATAGTAATTTTGCAACTGTGAAAAAATTCCTAAAAATATAAATATGAGAAAAAAAATTGTTGCCGGAAACTGGAAAATGAACACTATCCGTCCGGAAGGCGTTGAGCTCGCAAAGGCTGTAGCAGCCAGATCCACAGAAGTACCTGCAAATGTCGGTTTGATAATTGCGCCGCCAGCTACTCATCTCTGCTGCGTTTCTACAGCAATCGAGGGTTCAAAGGTTGAGCTTTCAGCTCAGAATTGCGCAGATCATACATCAGGAGCATATACAGGAGAATTATCCGCCGCAATGCTTACATCTGTAGGTTGCCAGTGGACCATTCTCGGACATTCAGAGCGTCGCCAGTACTATGGTGAGACAGATGACAAACTTGTCGTAAAGACAAGACTGGCCCTCGAAGCAGGTCTCGGTGTCATTCTCTGCGTCGGTGAGAATCTTGCAGAAAGAGAAGCCGGAAAGCATTTCGATGTATGCACGGAGCAGATAAAGAACGTTCTCTACAACTTCTCCGCAGAGGATATGAAGAAGATTGTCATCGCCTACGAGCCTGTATGGGCTATCGGAACAGGCAAGACTGCCACTGCAGAGCAAGCGCAGGAGATTCACGCCTGCATCCGCAAAGTCATAGCTGACAAGTTCGGTGCAGAAGCGGCTGACGACACCACCATCCTTTATGGCGGAAGCTGCAAGCCATCAAACGCAAAGGAGTTGTTTGCACAGGCCGACATCGACGGTGGTCTCATCGGAGGAGCAGCTCTCAAAGCTGATGACTTCATCCAGATTGCATTATCATTCTAATACAGCGGATTCCAGCCGGCAAGCGGCAAGTTTGTCAGCCGTACCCGGCCTCAGGATTCCCGCTTTTCCAAGATTCAGGACACTCCACTCCTCTGGTGGAGTGTTTTCTTTATATACGATTATGCCATGAGCAGCATATGAGCCGATGTACGGATGCGCTTTCAAACTGTCCTCCGGTAAGGTCCACAAACGGTACGGCTCTGATGGCCCGGCAAAGATAAGGTCTCTGAGCCCTTCATATTTTTCACGGTCAAAATTACGGATGTCCATCAGCTGCTCAGTATAGGAATAGCCGCCCAACGCCTTGCGGAAAGACACCATCCTGGCTGCGAAATATGGGCCGATACCCGGTAATGCGTCAAATGCGGCTGAATCTGCGGTATTGATATCCAGAAGCGGTATGTCGATGAATGGTTCAAGCCTGCGGAAAACGCTGTCACTCACCACGAAAGACTTGGCAAAATCGTCCTTTCGATGGAAACGGCCACCCTTTTCCCGATAATTCAGGATAGCCTGAGCTTGCTTGGCACTGAATCCGAGTCTTTGCAAGCCTTCCCCGGAAATAGTATTCGGATTGAAAACAAATGATTCAATCTGCTTTCTGTCAGGAACATTCCGCTTGTCTTCAACTGTCTTCCCTCCCCTCTCCCGAGCATTATGTCGCTGGATGACGGCAGTCTTTGCTTCTCCCTTCCCGGGGACAGTACTGACCGTATCACGGGTTGCAGATGCACCGCCTGCCGGGGCCGAATCTCCGGAAGCATCTTCACTTCTCAATACCACATTGATTAATCTGCCGGACTGAAAACCAAGTACAAGAAAGACCAGCGCTATCAGAGCGGACTTCACAGATGCCGTAAGCCTATATTTCTTTCTCTTGTCCGCCATATTTCTCATCCTCATTCTTTCTCTTCAAGGCAGGACAACCTGCAACAATAATTACAATTTCGCCCTTGGGCTCGTGTTCCTTAAACCAGGCTGAAACATCAGACAATGCTCCCCTTTTGTGCTCTTCGTGTATCTTGGAAATCTCCCTCGCAACCGAACACTCTCTGTCCGGCCCGAAATACTCGGCAAACAGATCAAGAGTCTTCACCAGACGATATGGTGATTCATAGAAAACCATAGTCCTGTGCTCCACCGCCAACGCCTTGAGTAAAGTCTGCCGTCCTTTTTTTTGAGGGAGGAAGCCTTCGAAACAGAATTTGTCACAAGGAAGGCCGGAGGATACAATAGCCGGGATACACGCAGTTGCTCCAGGAAGTGTTTGAACCTCAATGCCATTCTCAGCACAAGTCCTCGCAAGGAGAAAACCGGGGTCCGATATTCCCGGAGTGCCGGCATCACTTATCAATGCGACATCCATACCGGCAAGCAGTTTCTCCTTTATCAAGTCAGCTGTCTGATGTTCGTTGAATTTATGATGAGACTGAAGCCTGGCGTGAATGCCATAATGTTTGAGAAGGACTGAAGACGTCCTGGTATCCTCTGCCAGAATCAAATCCACCTCTCCAAGCAGCCTCACCGCACGGTATGTCATATCTTCAAGATTACCGACAGGTGTGGGTACTATATACAATTTACCGGGCATAATCAGTTGAATCGTCTTCTCACAGCCATCATAAATCTGTAAACCGCATCGGAATCGTATTTCCACTCGGGAAACATCGACAACAGATATTGCTCGGCCTCTTCGAAATCATTCATATTGTTTATCCTGCTGATGACTCCCTGGAACAATAAAGCATCCTTACGGAAAAGACTGTTCATAAACAGCAGCCTGTCATTCAACGAAATGGCACTGAGTATATTCTTGACTGGAGTACCAGGCCTATCGGTTCGCCAGGCATCTCTCTTGCCGGAGACATCCATCAAGGATGATTTCTGCTCCGTCACCGGCATATCCATAATCAAAGATTTCGATGAGCTATTGTCCTGCAACGGTTCTTTCACTAGTTCGATGACCGTGTCCCGATTGACTTCCTGCTCAATCTCGACCGCCGGCTCAACTTCAGGTGCCGCTTCTTCTTCAATGAGAGACATTTCCTCCGGCTCCCGGGCATCATCAAGAGCGATATCCAAAGGCTCAATATCCTGAACGCTGTCAACGGACATCCGCTCCATATCCGCCATAATGGTCCTGGCTTCCGCCAAACAATCTTCAACCCGCCTTATGGCAGATTCCATTTCACTCAAACATTCACTAAGAGTCCTCATATCCGCAATCGTATATTTTCACAACAAAGTTAAAAATCTGTTTTATTTTCCGGTCACTCAAATGAAAGTTTTTATGAGTGAACAGTCCTAAAGCATCCGCACTATGACGAAAACATCCTTCTCTGCACACCAGAGCCACAGCAAGCCGGCAGAATCGTCTCTTTTCTCGACGGAGAAGTCCAGTCCCTTCATAGTGACCACATCATTGCTGGTGGTGTACTTGAGGATGCAATCAGCTATTATCTTGTCGGACACCGCCGAAGATGCTCCCAACTCAAGGATAAAATAAGATGACATATCATCTCTGAATGCCGCAAATTTCCTATTGTCCCTGTTATATGAAAGCTGACAAGTCATTTCATCGAATCTGAATACAGAGCTGGAATTGACGACAATACTCACGACATTATCACTGAGATAATACGAATCATATTTCTTACTGCACGAGGCACATACAATAGACAGCAAAAAGAGAGCCGATATGTTCAATTTCCACCTCATTTTATAATTATTTTTTTGTGGATAATCTCGATGGAGCCGTCGCCGAAATGCAGAACAGCCTTCAAAACGCCTCCTTTGTCGATGGCGTAATACCCATTGTCCCCGACTGTTATAGGATTGTCATCCAGATACCAGTCGACTTTCACTATACCGGCCCCGTCAAAAATGCGCAAAGGAATCTGTGAGCCGGAGCGAAACGCCCCGGAAATATATCTGTCCGCACTTGCCAGATAAATATACGGCTGTTCTCCATAGCTGGACAAAGTGACAAAGGAATCCTTCAAAACTATCGGAGTCCCAGATTCGTCTTTGCACTCGATACGGAATGGATATTCAGTATCAGACTTCAGACCTTCAACAGTATATGAATATTTATTCCCCGAATATGGACTCACTTGAGCGGAACGCCACTTCCCATCGGAGTTCCAGAGCAAATCCATCATAATTTCTTCAGTTTCCTTCGTATCCAGATGCCAGGTGATAATCGCGGCATCTTGAAAGACATCCACATTGTCAATCGAGACAGCCCCCTTCACAAACAGCTTAACATCAGGACCCGAACGCCGGATATCAGAAATCACAAGCAGACTTTCATCAAATGTGACACTTGAATATTTGCCTGTTATTCCGGGATAGAAGATTGAAGCTACCTGTGAAGGATCAATATCGGGTCCCACCGGCCCCGGGTCAGTGGCAGGCAAAATCTTGGAGCACATATGTTCCGGATTACAATTCACCTCGTTCATCCTCCATCTTGTGATAGCATTGACCTCTGTTCCGGCAAGACTCGAATATCCGGCCGCATTGTCAGACTTGTCCACACGATACACGAGCAGACCGTTTCCTCCTACGTATTTGTCCCAGGACTCTGTCGAACGGCACTCCAGATAGTAGCGGACACCCTCCATATCCGTATCCACGATAAAGTACTTGTGGGATGAGCATATGGGCTGAAGGGTATGGACTCCGGAGTCAAGAGTCTCACCGCTGCCGAAGCCAAGCATATCCAGTTCAAGAGCATTATATGACGGAGGTGTCCTGCCTTCATTGGAATAGCAGCCCATATCCATCACGGAAGTGAGATACCACATTCCTTCAGACTCTCCACCGCTTTTCTCATAATCAGTGTCATACAGGTCGCACAAGCCCAGAGAATGAGAAAACTCGTGGCAGAAGATGCCTATTGTCGGAAAGCCTTCCGACCCATCGGAATACCGGTGGAGCTCGGATGACATCGCATATTGGTTAATAGTGACTCCGTCAAGACTCAATTTGAGACCAAAGAAATTCAATGTCGAATTATGAGACCAAATACAATCTTCATCGCCCCCCGATGCCTCATCCGGACCCGCATAGAATATATAGACATTCTCGACTTCACCGTCGCCGTCATTATCATATCGGGAAAAATCAATCTTCGAGTCAACCAAGCGGCAGGCGTCCACAACAAGCTCGGCAGGATGCACATCATTGCCTGAATCATCATTACGCCCATAATATGACTTTGAATGAGGAGCCACACCTGCATAAATCACATCGAACGAAAAATCCATCAAGCCTCCCGACTGACATATGAAATAATCTCTTGCGCTGCCGGTGGCTCCGCCTTCAGAAAAACCCTCCTGATTCAGCATCTTATCAAAGAGATTCGCCTGATATGCCATATCCAAATCCTGAAACCCTACAAGAATCACTATACCTTTCAATACGGAAGCCGCCCCAGCTTTGGTCAATGAAGAAATATTGAAAGAGTTACGCAGCTCTCTACGCACGGCATCAGGCCTCCGGTTTTGGGCTCTCCGACTGGAAGAAATCACATCCCTGGGGGCCGCGCTTCCATATCTGTATTCTGATCGCCGGATTTTGCCATCGGCGTCCATTGAAGAGTAATAATAAAACCCGTCTTCACCGCATTTCAACAGAGAGCCATCTTCGGCAGTCAAGGTATGGAAATACTCATCGCCCCTCAGAGAGGCCCGGATTTCCGATCCGTCAGGTTGCCGGACAATGATGTGGCCACGATATGCCGGAGCCGCCGATACCGCTAAGGATATCAGCAAATCAGCAACACATATTAGGCAAAACTTTCTCATACTGCGGAAAACTTGTCAACAGCAAAGTGCAATCAACTACGGCTGACTGTCCTGCGGGCAGGGAGGACAGCGATAAGATATCCGGTAAGCGCGACTCCCGCCATAGTCGCCACGATGTCTGAAAACTGGATCCGTACCGGATAAGATGAAACTATATAGTTTCCGGGAAGCGATATCAAACCGAATTTCTGCTGAAGGAAAGCAAGCAGAAGTCCCACAATCAGCCCGGCGGAGAGTCCGAGCAGAGAAATGAGCCATCCTTCAAGTATGAAAATACGGCGAATAACCAGATCGGTGGCTCCCATACTTCGGAAAATGGCGATATCGCCCTTCTTATCGATAATGAGCATAGTCAGGCTACCGAAAATATTGAAAGCGATGATGATGATGATAAAAATGAGGATAAGGTAGATGGACGCCTTCTCATATCGCATCATCTTGTATAGGGATTCATTCTGCATATATCTGTCCTTGACAATGAATCCTTCGCCGAGCAGCATCTTCACTCCGTTCAACACGCGTCTAATCTCCTTACGCGTGCAGCCCTCCTCTACCCTGATTTCCAAAGCCGACACCTCTTCATCATAATCAAGCAACTCGCGCATCGAATCAAGCGGGACCATTACAAGAGTATTGTCCTCTGACGAGTTCATACTAATCAATCTCGTTGGCCTGGCCTTGACACTACGAAGATTAGCTGTCGGGTCAGTCATTGATACACCGGCATTTCTGTCGGGGAAGAACATTTCCAGAGGAGCCACGAAATTGGGGTTGATACCCATATCATACGACAGGGCTGAAGCCACGGCGCACAGAACGACATCTCCGTGCATCAGGGAAGAATCCACCACCCCGCGCACAATACCTATCCCCTGGTGTCCGTCATAATTCAAGAAAACACTTTCCTGCAGTATCGGGCTGACTGAGACTACATTCTCAAGGGCATCCAACTCTCCCACGCAGCCTTCCGAAGGTACGAACACTTTGCCGGAAGCCGGGACCACAAGAAAATCCGGAGCCATTTCGTTCAAGGAATTCTCGATAAGTTCATCAAAGCCGTTATAGACAGACAGGATGATAATAAGAACTGCGGTTCCTACAGCCATACCGATAGCGCTGATTGCCGAAATGATATTGATTACATTATGCGATTTCTTGGCAAACAGATACCTCCCGGCTATGAAAAGCGGCAGATTCATTTACTTTTTCAGCAATTGGTCAATACGTTCGGCATAATCAAGAGATGTATCCAGAAGAAAGGCGATGTCCGGCACTATTCTCAACTGTTTCCCCACTCTGCGGCCCAATTCACCACGAATCTCCCTGATACTGTCATTCAGCAGGCTCATCACCTGCGAGCTTTTCTCAGAAGGAAAAATGCTCACAAAAGCCTTGGCTATACTCAGATCCGGACTCACCCTTACTTCGCTGACAGTCACCATTGCTCCCCCGAATGCCGCCATTCCTTTGGCTCTGAGGATTTCAGCCAGATTCTTCTGAATCTCGCGGGCGACTTTCAACTGCCTCATACTTGTCGTTTTCTCCATTACCGGACTCATAACAGATTCTTGTTATCTGACATTGATAATATAATAATTCTTCTTGCCCTTCTGGACCAGAATATACTTGCCGTCAAGGATATCGGACTCATTGACCTGACAATTGGCATCGTTCACCTTATCCTTGTTGATGCTCACTCCGTTTCCGAGGACCATCTTGCGGGCTTCTCCCTTCGAAGGGAACACTCCGGTGGACACTGCCAGGAAATCCAAGATGTTCAGAGGCAGGGAAGCGCGGTCGATATCAAAAGTAGGTACTCCCTTGAATACGGCAAGGAAGGTCTTCTCATCAAGAGACTTCAATGCCTCGGATGTCGAATTGGAGAAAAGCATCCTGGATGCAGACAAAGCTTTTTCATACTCTTCCTCCCCGTGCACCATTATAGTAATTTCCTTAGCCAGAAGTTTCTGGAGCGTTCTCTGGCCGGGATCCTCATTGTGCCTTGAAATGGCGTCCTCAATAGTCTCACGATCCAACATCGTAAATATCTTGATGTAGCGTTCCGCATCGACATCGCTGACATTCAGCCAGAACTGATAGAACTCGTATGGAGATGTCCTCTCCGGGTCCAGCCAGATATTGCCTTTCTCTGTCTTGCCGAATTTTCCTCCATCAGACTTGGTGATGAGCGGGCAGGTCAAGGCATAGGCCTCTCCCCCGCAGGTGCGGCGGATGAGCTCGGTGCCGGTAGTGATATTGCCCCACTGATCCGCGCCGCCAAGCTGCAGTTTGACTCCGCAATGCTCAAAAAGATACAGGAAATCATATCCCTGAAGCAACTGGTAAGTAAATTCCGTGAAGGACATACCTTCGGAAGAATCCCTTGACAGTCTCTTCTTGACAGAGTCCTTGGACATCATATAATTGACTGTGATAAGCTTTCCGACATCACGGGTGAAATCGATGAAGGTGTAATCCTTCATCCAGTCATAGTTGTTGACAAGCTCGGCCTTGTTCGAAGCATCTGAATTGAAATCAAGAAAACGGTCGAGTTGCTTCTTGATGCAATCCACATTATGAGCCAACGTGGCCTCATCCAAAAGGTTCCTCTCCTGAGATTTCATCGAAGGATCTCCGATCATACCGGTAGCTCCGCCGACAAGAGCGTACGGCTTGTGCCCACAATTCTGAAAATGTTTGAGTATCATTATACTGACCAAGTGCCCGATATGCAGTGAATCGCCGGTAGGGTCTATTCCCACGTACGCCGCAGCCGGTCCTTTCATCAATTCTTCCTCAGTCCCGGGCATAATGTCATGAATCATCCCCCTCCACTTTAGCTCTTCCACAAAATTTTTCATAGTATTTCCTCTTTTATTTATTCTGCAAATTTAATCAAATTATTGTACCTTTGCGACAATGGCCGGGATATTATGAGCAAATCTCATTTGGCATAACTTTTGGGAATTATCTTTTTCTATATGATGGATTTTATGCACGACATCGACTATAAGAACATTCTGGGTAATTTGGCTTCCATTGCAAAGACTTTGGGAAGGTCTGTCACCAAAGTGGCGCTCTGTCTTTTTTATGTTCTCAAAGAAGGCAATCTGACATCAAACGAAAAATTAATGGTCTATGCTGCCTTAATTTATATTCTGGTACCCGGTGATTTCCTTCCCCGCAGAGTGTTCCACCTTCTCGGCATAGCAGATGACGCTGTAGCTCTTGTCTATGTTTACAAGAAAATTTCCGGAAAGCTTACTCCTCAGATTCTTCAGAAAGTCGAGATGTTGTTGGACAGATGGTTCGGTTACGAAATTTCCTTTGCTGACGAGCAATAACGTTCCGCACTTATGAGACGATTGTTGATCTCTCTCTTGACAGTGATTCCGGTCATTCTGTTCTTCACTGGTTGCAACAAACTTGATTATTCTGAAGATCGGGACAGGTTCAGCAACATATTCATATTGTACTCCGCCGGCAAGAATAATCTCAGCGGACTGCTCCAAAGGGATATATCGGAATTACAGAAGGGATATGTCCCCTACAAAGGATCCGAGAACGCCTGCATAATTGTCACGCATAGCTCTCCGAGCACCATTTCCTTCGAAAAGTACACCACTCCGTACATCATACGAATGTACAGGGAAAGAAAGACTGAAGAAGTGGTAATGGACACTCTTAAGATTCTGTCTGAAGAGACGATGCTCACCAAGGCCTCCGATATGAATAATATCCTGACTTATATCAAAGATAATTTCAAGGCTGACAGTTACGGAATGGTCTTTTCTTCGCACGGGACAGGATGGTTGCCTAAAGCATATTACAACGATCCGTCACTGTTTGACGACAATATGTTTCTATCGGTGGCCAAACCGGCCCCGAGAGCCTTCTCATCCCGTGAGGACCCGGTAACTTATGACGCGGCATCCATACCCGAATCTCCACTCGTCAAAAGCATCGGTCAGGAATATACTCAGAGTGGAAATCTCATAAATTCCTATGAATTGAGCGTGAACGAATTCGCCCAAGCTCTTCCCTTCAAGTTGGAATATATCATATTCGACGCCTGTCTTATGGGTGGCGTGGAGGTGGCTTATGGTCTGAAGGACAAGTGTAATTATATTGCTTTCTCCCCGGCTGAAGTTCTGACTGACGGATTCGATTATTCCAAAATGGGAAGCAGGCTGATGGAGACGTCCAGACCGGACCCCGGACAAGTATGCGTGGATTTTTTCGACAAATACAAGGACAGAAGCGGGACCCAGTGCACCGCCACCATTTCTCTCGTTGACTGCAGCCAATTGGATTATTTGGGAGCCATATGCAAAATCCTGTTCGCTAATCACCGCAACGATATCGCCAGTCTGATGCCCTCAGAAGTTCAACAGTTCTCAAAAAAAGACTATCTATGGTTCTTCGATCTCAAGGACATACTCGTAAAAGCCGGATGCGCAGATGCGGAGCTCTCGATGTTGGATGAAGCTTTGAGCCGGTGTATCATCTATAAGGCAAGTACTGGACGAGTTCTGAATCTATTCGACATCAAGACATTCTGCGGCTTGTCAATGTTCCTTCCCAACTCTGGAAGTACTTATCTGAATGATTTTTACAAGACTTTGGACTGGAATAAGGCCACGAATCTTGACATTTGACTTTTTTTTATTATTTTTGCGCCCGCATTTACAAAAGCCAGAAGGCTTTTTGGTGCAATGGGTCCCGGTGACATTCCGGGATGAGTAACACATTTTAAACTATTATCACAATGCAGCATTTTGAATTGAAAGGCCAAGTCCGCAAGGTAGGTAACAAGGCGGTCATCAAAGCTTTCCGCGCACAGGGTCTCGTCCCTTGCAACCTCTACGGCGCAGGAATGGAGAATGTACTCTTCACAGTTTCAGAAAAAGACCTCAAGTTAGTCACAGACACACCGAAGTCATACATCGTCGACCTCGTTCTTGACAATGGAGCGAAATATTACGCGATTCTTCACGAGCTACAGTTCCATCCGGTCAAGGATAACTGCCTCCACGTTGATTTCCTCGCTGTATCTGAGGACAAGCCAATTGTCATCAACGTACCTGTAACAATCTCAGGACATTCTGTAGGTGTTCAGCAGGGTGGAAAGTTCTTCCAGTCTTCACGTGCCCTCAAGGTATCAGCTCTTATGCAGAACCTTCCTGACGAGCTCCCTATCGACATCTCTGATCTTCAGCTTGACAAAGTCATCAAGGCCGGTGACCTTCAGTATGACAATGTGAACGTTGTGTCTCCGAAGTCAACAGTCGTTTGCGGCGTCAAGACCACACGCAACACTGTTGTCGCAACAGAAGAAACTGAATAAAGATGTGTTTCAGGCGCAAGCATATCGATGATTCCGGTATGAATTTTCTGATTATAGGATTGGGGAACATCGGAGCGGAATACGCCTCAACCAGACACAATATGGGTTTTATGGTTTTGGATGCCTTTGCGGAGGCATCCAATGCTGTTTTCTCCACTGAGAGATATGGCAGCATCGCACAATTATCTTTCAAGGGTAGAAAACTCTATCTTCTCAAGCCTTCCACTTATATGAATCTGAGCGGGAATGCTGTCAGATATTGGAAAAACAAATTGAACCTTCCCACGGAACAGATTCTGGTCATCTGCGATGACCTGAATTTGCCGTTCGGTTCTGTCAGAATGCGCAAAAGCGGAAGCGATGGCGGCCACAACGGGCTCAAGAATATTGAAGAGTTGTTGGGGACTAGAGGTTATTGTAGAATACGGATAGGAATTGGAAATAATTTTGAGAAAGGGTCTCAAGTTGACTTTGTCATCGGCGCTATGTCTGAGGATGAAATAAATCAGATTCCAGCTATTTCAGACAAGATTATAGAAGGCATCAAAAATTTCTGCACGATAGGGCCGGACAGGACTATGAATGAACTGAATACAAAAAACAAATAAAAATTTGCTTTTATTTTATTAATTCTTTAACTTGCAACGTTTTGTTTTCAGTAAAGTATTTTTATATCAAATAACCCGTAATTATTTTTCATTATGAAAGAACTTGTCGAAAAAATCAACGCAGAGGTAGCCGCTTTCCAGGCAAATGCTGAGGCCCAAGTTGTTAAAGGAAACAAAGCCGCTGGCGCTCGTGCACGCAAGCTTGCTTTGGAGCTTATGAAAGACCTCAAAGAGTTCCGCAAAGTTTCTGTAGCTGAGGCTAAGAAGTAATCGGAGTTCAACTCACATCTTTAAGGCAGGAAGGTCTCGGAGTTCTTCAGAACTTTGAGACCTTTTCTTTTAGAATCTGTTTTAAAAAAACAAAAATCCATTGAAAAGCTGCAACATTTTGCAATCGACTTGCATCTATGAAGTAGGTTTAGGTTTTAGTACACGTCTGAAAAGTCGGCTGCCGTGAGGCGTCGGCTTTTTTCTTTATCCCTTGTAATCAATAACAAGCTATAGGGACGCTTCTACACAATACAAAAAAAAAGAGGTCGTAAAAGTTTCCTTTATTCGACCTCTTGTCTCGATGTCTATACAAAAGCCTAGTATCTATCTTCTGAAGATACGGTCAATTTCTTGCGTCCGTGACGACGGCGAGCGGCAAGAACACGACGGCCATTGGCTGAAGCCATACGCTCGCGGAAACCGTGCTTGTTGATTCTCTTGCGCTTTGAGGGTTGGAATGTTCTTTTCATATATGCCTATTTTTATTATTATTCTAAATTGGGATTGCAAAGGTAATTTTTTTCAATATCAATCACAAATTTTTCGGAGAAATATTCATCACTTAACCAAGAATCAATCCTCCAAGTCTTCACTGTCCCTCTTTTGAGGTGAAATTTCTGCATCAGAACAGCAATTTCCTCATTCACATCTCCCCCTTTCAGATAAAATATATTCTTCCTGAATTTGTCTTTGACCCAGGGATAGAAGTTCTCAAGCGTTGTGACTGCACGGGACACCACATAATCAAACTCCCCGGGTATGGACTCTGCCCTGGCATTTACAAAGGTGACATTAGACAGACCGAGACCTTCTGCCACGGCCCGGGCAACTCTGATTTTTTTTCCTATTGAATCACAAAGTATGAATTCAGTGTCAGGAAAACTGATGGCCAACGGAATGCCGGGGAATCCGCCGCCTGTACCCACATCCAGAACCGTCTCACCGGGAACGAAAGGGTGGTACTGCCCTATGGCCAGACTGTGCTTGATATGGTGCAAATAGATATTGTCAATGTCTTTTCTGGAAATGACATTGATTTTTGCATTCCATTCTTTGTATAATGCTACAGCCTGTTCAAACTTGTTCATCATTCATTTTTTCCATCAAAGCACGGGCCCTGCGGATTCTGGTCCTGACCGTATTGAGCTCCATATCCAACATCTCTGCAATTTCCTTATACTGCATTCCTTCCAGAAGTCTCAGCCTTGCAACCTGGCGATACAGCTCCGGAAGCCTCTCGATATAGTTTGTTTTCGTGGCGGCATCCTCACTCTTTATTATCGAATCCAAAGGCGTATCTGACAGATTATCGATACTGTCCACCAACTCTGCGGGCAAAGATGACGTGTCATCAAGATATACTATTCTGTTCTGAGGATGGAACCGTTTCTCCTGCTCGACGAAGTCCAACGCCGTATTTTTGGCAATCACCTTGAGCCAGGTAAAAAACCGGCTCTTGTCAGGATCGAAATTACCTATCTGTCGGAACGCCTTTTCAAAACTACGGGAACATATATCATCCACGACCAAAGAATCAAGATTCTTCATCATTCCGCGGATAAAACCTCTCAGATCATCAATATATGTATCCCATAGAGCCGTGAATGCAGGGCCGTCACCTTGAATGGCACTCACAATCAATTCGTCAATGGGCCTCAAGCCAGTTTTTACCATAATTGCATTCGACGGTAAGAGGAACAGACAGTTTAATAACATTCTCCATATCACGAATCACGATCTCCTTGAGAAGGGCGACTTCATCCGGACTCGTTTCAAACAGAAGCTCATCGTGTATCTGAAGCACCATCTTGCTCTTCAATCGTTTCTCTTTCAAACTCTTGTCAACTCTGATCATAGCCAGTTTGATAATATCGGCCGCAGTGCCCTGAATAGGAGCATTGACAGCATTGCGCTCTGCAATAGCCCTCAGCGTAGCATTGTGTGAATTGATGTCCCTTATATAGCGCCGACGACCGAAAAGAGTCTCCACATAGCCGTTTTCACGGGCCGAAGCGACCGTCCCGGAAATGAAATCGGATATGGCTGGAAAAGAATTGAAATAATTGTCAATTATCTCCTTGGCCTCTGTTCTGGACACCTTCAGCCGCTGGGCAAGACCGAACGCTGAAATACCGTACATTATTCCGAAATTGGCAGTTTTTGCTATCCTCCTCTGATCTGAGGTGACTTCTCCCAAAGGAATCTTGAAAATTTTTGCAGCCGTGGCCGCGTGGACATCCTCCCCGGCAAGAAAGGCCTGCACAAGATGTTCATCTCCACAGAGATGGGCCATAATACGAAGCTCAATCTGAGAATAATCCGCTGACATAATAAGACCGTCAGGAGTCTCGGGAACAAAAGCCTTGCGAATCTCTTTGCCACGCTCTGTGCGAATCGGGATATTCTGAAGATTAGGATTGGACGATGACAAGCGCCCGGTAGCCGTAAGAGCCTGATTGAACGAAGTATGCACCCTCCCGTCATAAGGAGAGACATAATCAGGGAAAGGTTCAATATAGGTGGACAGCAACTTCTTTACAGCTCTGAATTCAAGGATGGCATTGATAATCGGGCTCTTGTCCCTTAGATTGACCAGAGTCTCCTCATCGACGCGCCAGTTGGACTTTGAATTCTTCTTCGCAGACGGATCCAGTTTCAGCTTTTCGAAAAGCACCTCTCCTATCTGTTTGACAGACGAGACATTCAAATTCGGCTCTCCGGCAAGCTCACGAATGGTTTCTTCCTTTTCACGAATCTCGCGTTCAAGCAGTCGGGCAAAATCTCCGAGAAAAGCCACATCCACCTTGACTCCGTCCCTCTCCATTCCTGACAACACTTTAATCAGAGGTCCTTCTATTTTTTCATACAACGATATGAGGGAAGACTCCTGCATGTCGGACCAAATCTTAGGCCCTGCAAGCATAATGGAAGCGGCTTCGGCAAATCTGTCCTCCGTCTGAATGCTTTGTTCCGGCTGTTCGTCAAACAAAGAGCCAACCATACCTCCACTCATATCGGGGTTGATATCAATGCCAAGATACGACTTGATAATGATATCCAGGGAATGAGATTTCTCCGGATCGAGAAGGTAGTGCATCAACTCAATATCCTTCAACTTGCCACATACTCTTATACCCTCTCCGGCTATAAGGCTGATCTGATTCTTCAGTCCATATCCGAACTTCGAGATGGCTGAATCTTCAAGAAGATTCTTGAACTCACGCACATTGCCCTTGGCCGCCACCGGAGTATCCTTATATACGGTCGAGACTGTCAGAAACTTAATCGGAGAGAAGATGCCCGGGGTCTCAGGCTCGACATAAATGGCACATTTACCTGTCAAACAAGCATATTGCATTATCTGAAAGGAATTTGCGGTCCTCACCTGCAACACTTCCTGCGGCGTTATCGGAATGGAAGCGCTGTCGGTCGTCAATATGTGCGAAATATATCTCTTGAGCGAGGCAAACTCATACTTGGCAAACAGATCTGCAATCTCCGGACTGTAATTCATATTCAACTTCATATCCGGGAGTGTCACTTCCACCGGGACATCGGTCTTGATGGTCACGAGAGTCTTGCTCAATGCAACGTGCTCCATAGCATCTCTGAACATCATAGACTGTTTCTCGGGAAGTTCATCGATGTTGGCATATATATTCTCGACTGAACCGTACCTGCTCAGAAGCTTTCCAGCCCAGACTTCCCCTATGCCTCTGACTCCGGGCACATTATCAGATGAATCCCCACAGATAGTCAGAATATCAATGACTTGTGAAGGTCTGTCAATGCCATACCTTGCACATACTTCCGTCTGGCCTATCAGTTCGTTTTCGGCACCCGTCTTAGGCTTGTACTGCCAAATATGAGGGCCTATCAACTGTCCGTAATCCTTGTCCGGAGTGATCATAAAAACATCCGTGACATCGGAAGCGAAGCGGGTGGCCACCGTTCCTATGACATCATCCGCTTCATAGCCCGGAACCATAAGAACAGGGATATTCATCGCCTTACATATCTCCGTCAGAGGCTCGAGAGCATCGATGACAAGCTGCGGGGTTTCGGCCCTGTTGGCCTTGTAACCGGCATAAAGTTCATTTCTGAATGTTCCTCCGGGAGGGTCGAAAGCCACCGCAAGATGAGTGGGATACTCCCTGTCTATAAGCTCCAGCAGATACTTGGTGAAACCGAACAATATTGATGTATCAACACCTTTCGAATTAATCATCGGCCGCCTCAGAAAGGCGTAATACATCTTGAAAATAAGTGAGTGACCGTCAAGTATGAATAGTCTTGATGCCATATTTGCCTATGCGTTCTTCACAAAATCAACCACACATTCAATCTCAGCCTTTGTCACCGTGGCATTCTTCTGGATGCCGGTGCTCAAGGCTGAAACAGCCTCCGTCAGTAATATGCCGGCCAAAACACATATTGCCCAGCGCATAACCTTCGGCATACCCATCCAAAGCCCGCGTCGAGCCTGCTCGGCATCGCCTTCATCAGAGCTGGCCTCACTTTCAATGACCGGTCCACGCTTGACAGCAAGTTCCTCCTGTATTGACTCCATACGTCTCTTTGTAAGCGGATAGAAGAACACAGTCACTATCGCTATGATAGACACGGCTGCCGGAATCCAGCTCATAAGGAGCTTGAGTCCTAGAATCGCCTCCTGCGTCTGGACTGCGCCCGCCTCGGTGTTGTACCCGAATGCAGCCAGTATCCACATCACAGCTGCACCGCCGAATGCTCCTCCGAACTTCTGAGCCATTGAAGCAGAAGAGAAAATAAGAGCAGTGGAGGCAGTGCCGTCTCGATTCTCAGCATAGTCGGAGACATCGGCATACATACTCCAGACAAGAGGGGAAATGATTCCGGTAAAGATTGAAATGACTATCTGGAGAATGAGCATCCACCAATATCCGCTCTGGGTGACAGGAATATAGAAGAACAAAATGCTCAGCACGATAAGTGTGGCAAATGAAAGCATATAAGTGGTTTTCTTTCCGATGGCCTTGGCGATAGGGGCCGTCATCGCGACACCCACCATATTGCACACCTCTCCGATTGAGAGAAACAGACCTGCATAGAACAAGAATCCCCAGCCACCCAGATTGAGGTGGACGTTCTGTCCTATGACATCATTGAAGAAATATGCCACTGTGGAGCCCCTGACAGTATTGAACAGATTGGAACAGAGACCGGCTCCGATGAGAAGCCACCAAGGAGCATTTCTCATAAGATTCTTGAGGTCATTGCCCACAGATGCGGTGGATACGGTGTGAAGCTTCTCCCGCGTCATTCTGAAACACAGAATGAACAGGATAAAACAGCAGATTGCGACAACAATCATTGAGTGCTGCCACCCGGCAGGACTGTCATAACCCCCGAGAAGGTTGCAGAGAGGCTCCCACACAAAGAGGGCGATGAAACTTCCGGCATATGCGAAGAACATACGGAAAGAACTCAGTACTGTCTTGGTATCACTGTCATCCGTAATGACGCCGAGCATTGCGCCGTAAGGCACATTGATACCGGTATAGACAGTCATCATCATAATATAGCTGACATATGCCCATACCAACTTCATTGTAGGGCCGGCATCCGGAGTCGTGAAGAGGAAGATGCCGCTCAATGCGAATGGGATGGCCATTAGGAGCAGATATGGACGATATTTACCCCACTTCGTGGCCGTTCTGTCCGCAAGGATGCCCATCATCGGGTCGGAAACAGCGTCCCAGATACGGGTCACCATCAACAATATGGCAACCTGATCGAGTCTGAGACCGAAAATATTGGAATAAAAGAAAGGAAGATAATAAGAGAAGATTTTCCAGAAAGTGGAAGATGCCATATCTCCGAAGCCGTAGCCCACCTTCTCGCTGAAAGAAGTCTTGATGGTTCCCATATTCTTATATTATTTGTTCAGATTTTTGTCAATCAGCTTATTGAGTCTTTTGACCGACTCGGATGTCGTAAATCCGTCCTCCCCGGTATGGAGGCAATAATCGACAAGTCTGTCAACGGTTGAGGTGGCCACGTGCATACGCGTGTCCGAAGACGCATAATATATGAACACCTTACCGTCCGGATCTGCTATCCAACCGTTAGCGAAAGTCACATTCATCACATCCCCTATATACTCCTCTCCGTCAGGAGCAATGAAAAAGCCTGCCGGCTGGGCAATCACTCTCGAAGGATCATCGAGTGCTGTCATATAAAGATAAAGTACATATCTCAGGCCGGAAGCGCAACCGCGTACGCCGTGAGCGAGGTGGAGCCATCCTTGGGAAGTCTTGACAGGAGCGGGACCCTCGCCGTTCTTCACTTCTGTAATCGTGTGATAATGGCGTGCGTTGATGATTTTCTCATCCAGGACTTCGGCACCGTTCATATCTTCCACAAGAGCCCATCCTATCCCCCCTCCACTGCCGGCATCTATAAATCCATCCTGAGGCCTCGTGTAGAGAGCATACTTACCGTTGACAAATTCGGGATGGAGGCATACATTCCGCTGCTGCGAAGCAGATTTGAGATCGGGAAGTCTCTCCCAATCGATGAAATCGTGAGTCCTTGCTATACCGCAGGCGGCCACAGCGGATGAAAGATCGCCAGGTGCAGCCGCAGGATCCTTTCTCTCAACGCAGAACAAACCGTAAACCCATCCGTCCTCGTGCTTGACAAGCCTCATATCATAGACGTTCGTAGCAGGCTCACCCCATTCCGGCATCGTGACAGGTCGGTCCCAGAACCTGAAATTATCCACTCCGTTATCACTCTCGGCCATAGCGAAGAAAGACTTTCTGTCCGCGCCCTCGACTCTGACGCAGAGGAGATATTTGTCTCCCCACTTGATCGCGCCGCTGTTGAAAGTGGCGTGAATGCCGAATCTTTCTTCAAGATACGGATTGTCAACCCTGTCAATGTCATACCTCCAGAAGAGAGGTGCGTGGGCTGCCGTAAGAATCGGATATTTATATCTCTCATAAACTCCGTTGACATAGACAGGCTCGTTCTTCCTTGTCACCAGAGCCTCATATTCGCGCTCCAGGCTGCGCAGTTTATCATCAAAATCCATAATTCAAAGTCTATTACATAATAGTTCATTCAATGTAAAGTTACGTATTCTTTTTCTAATAATGAGACATTTTTTAATATCTTTGTCAACAAGAAAAAACCAAGTTATCAACACAAAACCACATAACAATGAGACGAACCTTATTTTCATTCATTCTGTTCGCATTCTATTCACTTGCGGTGAACGCACAATCGTTCAAACTCAACGATGCAGGTTACTTCAACTGCCAGGGCGTTGATGCAATGGCTTTCAATGATTACTATCCTGAGGGCCATCAGGGAGGAATTTCCGTGATTATGAACGGAAAGCGCATAGCCACCAACGGAGACATCCGATTCGAGCCGACACCCGGCCAGTGGCAACCGGTACCGAAACAGGTCCTCAGAGAAGTTCTCGACAACAAGATAGTCACCAGACTCGCATACCCGGATTCGAGCAGGCATATGACAGGATTCAACCCTATGGTCTATCCTGATGTACAGCTCACATATTCCGTTTCGCTGGAGCCGCAGGGGAAAGGGCTCCTCGTAACAGTTGACCTGGACAGCGCCATTCCCGACGAATTTCTCGGAAAGGTCGGATTCAATCTTGAATTCTTCCCCGGCATACTGTTCGGAAAGCCTTGGATTATGGATGACAGAAGTGGCATTTTCCCACAACAGCCGAACTCCCCTCTCGAGTTTTCCGAGACCTATCTCAACCATATCGGAGACTTCCTTCCGGAGGGGAAGCCTTCAGCCGACCTCGACCGTCTGAATCGTGGGACCTACAGTCCATTCACGGCAGACTCCATCGTGGCCGAGCCTTATGCCGAAGGCAAAGTATTCACTGTCATGCCTGATGACCCGTACAGCAGAATAAAGATAACATCATACAGCGGCGATATGAAGCTCTACGACGGGCGGCTCAACCACAACAACGGATGGTTCGTTCTCAGAGGCGAAGTCGCGAAGGGAGCCACCCAAAAAGCCATTCAATGGCTCATAGAGCCGAATGTAGTGGAAGATTGGAGATATCCCGCCGTCATTCAGACATCTCAGGTCGGATATCATCCGGGACAGCCGAAAGTCGCAATCATTGAAACGGACAAGAGGGATTCCGCTCTTCCGACCGCAGAGCTCATCAAAATCACAGCGGACGGGCAGGAGAGCGTGAAAACCATCACTGTTGCCGACTGGCCGGGTAAATTCTTGAGATACAATTATCTGAAGGCCGATTTCAGCGACATCACTACAGAAGGCCTGTACAAAATCAAATATGCCGGAAGCGAGTCCACACTTTTCCGCATATCATCCGATGTGTATGACAGAGGCGTATGGCAGCCTGTTCTGGAGTACTTCCTTCCTGTCCAGATGTGCCATATGAGAGTCAGTGAGAAATATCGCGTCTGGCACGACAGATGTCATATGGATGATGCTCTTATGGCCGAGGTCGGCAACCATATTGACGGATATGTTCAGGATGCCGGCATCCCGGGACATCATCACGCCGGTGACATTGTACACGGTCTCAACATCGGAGGCTGGCACGATGCAGGAGATTTCGACCTTCGCATTGAGTCACAAATCGGTGAATCGTATATCCTCGCGCTCGCTTGGGAAGCATTCCACCCTGAGCTCGATGTCACAGCCATAGATTTTGTCAAGCAGGATGTGGAAATCCATCAGCCGGACGGGCGCAACGACCTCCTCCAGCAAGTTGAGAACGGAGCCATCAGCGTGGTCAACGGTTATCTTGCGCTCGGACGTTTATACAGAGGTATCATTACCAATTCGCTCCGCCAATACGTGCTCCTCGGCGATGCGTCTGCGATGACAGACGGAGTTATCGGAAACAAAGATGACAGATGGGTGTTCACCGAGAACAATCCTTCACGCGAGCTGTCCACAGCGGCAGGACTCGCCGCATCCGCCCGGGTATTGAGAAACTTCAACGACACACTGGCAACACACTGTGAAGGCATTGCAAGTGAGATTTTCCGCAACACCTCAGGAGAAGGAAGGCTTCTGGGCAACAAACTCCAGGCTGCGGTCGAGCTCTATCTCGCCACAGGAAGCACCGAGTATTTCAATTTCATCACTGAAAACTGGGATTATATCGTTAAAAATATAGACCGGACAGGATGGTACACCGCACGGGTAGCCAAACAACTCGAAGGTCAGAAAAAATACAGAAAACAAGTGGCCGCATATACCGAGGCGTTGAAGGCATACAGTGCAAGACTTGCAGACCAAGCCAAAGAGACGCCTTACGGAGTTCCTTACAGACCGGACATCTGGGGCGCAGGCTGGACCATTCAAAACTTCGGATACAATTATTATTTCCTCACCTCGGCATATCCTGAGATTTTCCCGGCAGAGACAATATTCAATGCGCTCAACTTCATTCTCGGTTGCCACCCCGGCATCAACAGACAGTCATTCGCTTCAGGTGTCGGCACAGAATCGGCCACTGTAGGCTACGGTCTCAACAGAGCCGACTGGTCATACATTCCGGGAGGCGTTGTCTCGGGCACAGCTCTCATCCGCCCGGATTTCCCTGAATTGCTGGTATTCCCATTCCTGTGGCAGCAGGTTGAGTACGTTCTCGGAGGAGGATCTTCGCATTATATGTTCCTCGTCCTTGCCGCAAAAGATTTATTGAGCCAATAATTAATTGACAATGAGAAAAGTATCTCTTATACTCTGCCTCTTTTGGGCGATAGCCTGCACTTCAACGGAAGACCAGCATATCAGCATGCAGAGCAGCGCTCTCACAACAGAAATCAGCGATGACCTGCTGAACAACCTTCTTCCTTTCTGGATGAAATATGCTCCGGACGACAGAGGAGGTTTCTACGGCGAGGTCAACTGTGACGGCACTCCTGTCCCGGAAGCAGACAAGGCTGGCATTCTCAACGCCCGAATACTCTGGACCTTCTCCTCGGCATACAGAATTTTCGGCAAAGAAGAATACAAAGTATTGGCCGACAGGGCTGCGGACTATTACATCAATCATTTCATCGACAAAGAATACGGCGGAGTTTTCTATCAGGTAACTTGCGATGGCGAGCCTGCTGACGCCACAAAGCACACATATTGCTGCGCATTCGGCATTTATGCCCTGTCCGAGCATTTCCGCGCCACCGGAAATGAAGCTAGTCTGGAAGCAGCCAAAGGCATATTCAATTCCTTCGAAGAGCACGTTTATGACGGAGAAAAAGGCGGCTATCTCGAAGTATTCACAAGAGACTGGCAGATGCCGCAGCCAAGGCCGGGACGTCCTCAACTGACAAAGACTATGAATACGCACATCCACGTTATGGAAGGTCTGACGAATCTGTACCGCGTATGGCCTGACGTAACATTACGTGAGCGTCTGCTCGGCTTGCTTGATATTCTTTCCACACATCTTTACAATCCTGAGACAAAACATCTGATTCTCTACTGCGACAGCAACTGGAACAGTTTCAATAACGCAGATTCCTATGGTCACGACATTGAGACATCCTGGCTCCTGTGCGAGACTGCCGAAGTTCTGGGAGACGAGACTTGGATAGAGAAAATCAGGAAACAAGCCATCGATATGTGCTCCACTGCTCTTGAAGAAGGGCTGAGGGAAGACAATGCGATGATGTACGAGAAGACAGGCGACCAGTATCGGGATTTCTCCGCTTGGTGGTGCCAGAACGAGACAATCGTCGGCTGCGTAAATGCCTGGCAGATTACAGGTGACATCAAATATCTTGATCAGGCTGTAGCGACCTGGAATTTCACGAAGACATATCACGTCGATAAGGTCAATGGAGGATGGTTCTGCAATCTCAACAGGGACAACACACCTAACTATGATGAGAAGAAAGCAAGCACCTGGAACTGTCCATACCACAACAGCAGAATGGGTTACGAAGTATTGGCAAGGCTCGGCGAGTAATGGATGACCTGCATTTTATGAAAGAAGCCTTGAGAGAAGCTCAGGCCGCATTGCAGGAAGATGAGGTACCCATAGGTGCCGTGGTCGTATCCCGTGGCAGGATTATCGCCAAAGGTCACAATATGACTGAAAGGCTCAATGACCCCACTGCTCACGCGGAAATGATAGCCCTTACGGCAGCGACAGAGGCAATTGGAGGGAAGTATCTCTCAGATTGCTGCATATTTGTCACCGTGGAGCCTTGTCCTATGTGCGCAGCAGCTTTGGCCTGGGCCCGGATCGGGCGTATCGTCTATGGGGCTTCCGATCCCAAAAGAGGATACAGTTCATACGTCCCTTCTCTGCTTCATCCCAAGACAGAAGTCTCGATATGTAAAGAGCTGGCAGATGAATGCGGACAGCTTGTCAGCGGTTACTTCAGAACAAAACGATGATTCTAAGTTGCTAAACATAAAATATATGTATATCTTTGCAAAATAAATGGGACTGAGGTATGGTGTAATGGTAGCACTACAGATTTTGGTTCTGCCAGTCCAGGTTCGAATCCTGGTACCTCAACCAAGCGAAATCCCTTACAGAGCACTCTGTAGGGGATTCTTTCGGTATATAGGTAACTCAACTTCAGGAATAGCGGGTTGATACCTCTTTACGATGATAGTCATAATTGTCTGAAGAAGGCGGCACGGCCGGCGTGCAGAACTTCTTCAAATTCCTTCTCGTGGGCGATTACGGCATCGCGTAATTTGCGCAGCTGACCAAGACGCCATTTTACGTCAAGAACGGATGCGTTTTTGAATACTGAAGAAAGCAATGCCTTCGCACAGACGTAGCGTCTATCCGTCCCCAAAGTTCCGAACCGGGCCCCAGATTTTCATCCGTTCTGGTGACCGCCGCATAGATAGTATGAGGCAAAATAAGGCTATGGTTTATGAGAAACAACTTTACCTTTATATGGCATTGTTTGTGGAATATGACAAGATATCCAAAGTTTCTTAGAAACAATGCATTTCAATTGTAAATGAGGGAAAAAATCAAAGCTTGACATTCTGAATTGGCTTGCAATACTACTGAAAAACAGAAGTTTTGAAATAGGTTATCCTGTTGCCAAAGATGCAAAAAGGAGACTTCTCTGTTGAAGATTATTACATTTATCAAATCAGAAATCTGTTGTTCGATGTTATCCATTTCCCGGCAAGGTCAAAGAAAAATCTAATCATTTCAAAAACAGGTTCTTAAATTTGTTAATTTTGTACAGTTTCAAAAATGGCCCGTATGGAAATGAAAAAAGTATTGTTATTGATCGCTCTGGCACTTATAACCTCGTGCTCGGAAACGGCATTCCGGGATCTCGGGGCCGGTTTCCGGACTAACGTATTCTTTGCACCTTGGGACAGTCTGGAGAGTCCGACCCGTTTCACTTGTCACAGTACAGCTGAAAAGTTCTTCTTCAATTTCGAGGTCGTGGATTCGACTTTGACCATCACGGAGCCTTTCTCGAGTGAACGCGATGTAGAGCCGGAAGACAGAGTGGAAGTCTTTTTCAGTCCGGACCTGAAGCTGAAGGAGTATTATTGTGCAGAAATCGATTATCTCGGCCGTGTCCTTGACTACAAGGCGGCATTCTATCGCAAATTCGATTTCGACTGGGATTTCTCCTCTCTTTCGATATGGACGTCGCTGACCGATTTCGGATACAGAGTGATGGGATGCATTGATATTGAGGAACTGAAGAATTTGGGTATTGATACCGAAGGCGGCTTCTATATGGGCGTCTTCCAGGATGATTTCAAGCCGGACGGTAGCGTGTACTGGTATTCTCTGATACCGACGGATGACGTGGATCCAGATTTTCACAAGCCTGACGTGTTTTTCGGATGCCGCTTGCTCCCGAAGCAGGAACGGCGGGGTGTCGTGATATATCCGAGTGACGTGATTTCAGTCGGAATCGATGAATGGGCACGCAGAATCGATCTGAGCGGAATCAATATGGTCGGTATCCACGCCGCCACAGTGAATGAGCCTCTGGATGAGTTGGAGGCATTTGTGAAAAGTGACTTGGGAAAGGAGTTCCTCGCTCTTTGCGACCAGAAGGGAGTGGATGTGGAATATGAAATCCACGCCTTGCAGGAACTGCTTCCGAGGGACAAATTCGCTGAGCATCCGGAATGGTTCAGGGAAGATGCTCAAGGAAACCGCCAGCTTGATTATAATATGTGTTTCACCTCTGAGGAGGCGGTCCTGGCAATGAGGCCTCAGGTCGAGTCTCTGCTCTCCTGGATGCATCCCACCACACACAGATATCTGATATGGCCCGATGATAAGATCGGAATGTTCTGCCACTGCGAGATGTGCAGAGAGTATTCACCCTCGGAGCAGGTCCTGATATATGAGAACAACCTGCTGAAGTTGCTCCGGGAGTATGACCCGGAAGCGACTTTGGCTCATCTTGCATACAACCAGACTTTGCATGCGCCGGAACGAGTCAGGGCCTCCGAGGGGGTGTTCCTGGAGTTCGCTCCTATCAACAGGGATTATTCCGAACCTCTTCCGCCTGAAGCCCGGGAAGCGTTGATGAATAATACATTGGCATTCCCTACATTTTCCCAGCACATCCTGGAGTATTGGCTGGATGAATCGATGTTCTCCGGATGGAACCGGGATGCGCTTGTACCGCTTCCCTTCAACAAGGATGAGTGCGCAAGGGATATCACTGATTACAGAAAGACGGGCGTTTCTTCCGTCACGACTTTTGCCACCTGGCTCGGCGGTGGCTATTTGGAGCAGTTCGGGGCAACGGATGATGTATTCAGACAGTATGGTGAGGCATTTGGGGATTATTCCAAACCAGACTCCGATAATTGATTCGGGCACAGACTCTGCGTAGAATATTATGAAGATTACAATCCTGTCGGATAACATCGGATGCGGAGCGCTCCGGGGAGAATGGGGGTTATCCTTTCATATCGCATTCAATGGGAAAAGCTACCTTCTTGACACAGGTGGCTCGGAGTTATTCCTGGCCAATGCCGGAAAGCTCGGGATAGATATTTCCGGAATTGATTGCGCCATTCTTTCCCACGCACACTATGACCATTCCCTCGGGATGGAAGCCTTCTTCCGGGTCAACACAAAGGCCGATTTCTTCGTCAGCCCGAATGCCGGGGAGAACTGCTATTCGGGCTCTGGCTTCCTGAGCAAATACATCGGCCTGCCAAAAGGAGTCCTGTCCGAGTATAAGGAGAGAATCAGGATGCCTGCCGGTATAGCCGAAATAGACAAGGACGTTTTCATAGTTCCACACTCCACGAATGGCCTTTCGGAAATCGGACGCAGGTCCCATCTTTACGTCCGCCGCGGATGGCGATATCTTCCCGATGACTTCAGCCACGAACAGAGCCTGGTGTTCCGTACGGAAACTGGCCTTGTCATCTTCAACAGTTGTTCCCACAGCGGTGCAGATGTCGTGATGGCGGAAATCGAACGGGCTTTCCCGGAGGAAAAGGTGAAAGCTTATCTGGGTGGCTTGCATCTGTTCCGCCTGAGCGAAGAAGAAGTCAGAGATATTGCCCGCAAGATTATGGACACCGGTATAACTCGTGTAATCACAGGACACTGCACCGGCGAGAAGGCTTTTGAAGTGTTGAAGTCCAACCTTGGCGAAAACGTGGAGCAGTTCCACTGCGGAATGGTCATCGAACTTTAGTCGCGGTATCCGGAGATAAACAGGCCGGGCATCTCAGAAATTGAAGCTCTCAATCTTGAGTTGTCCTTTGCCCTGAATGATGCTCACATTCTCCTCAAACTCAGGCGTTGCGGAGTGTTTGTCCAAGGATTCCTGATCTTTCCAGGTCTCGATGATTGTGAACACATCGGGGCGTGTGGCACTGGCAAATACATCATATGCGATGTTGCCTTCATGTTTGCGTGATTTCTCGGTAAGGGCTTTTGCGGCCTCGAGTGCCGCGTTAAAGCAATCCTGGCAGTTAGCCTTGAAAAAGCAGTTCAGTCTGATCATTGCATATTGTCATTAAAGTGTTGTTGCGGAACAATCATAAGTAGTGACCATTCCCTGTTACGGAACATCAAAAAAGAAATTCTATCAAAGATACAATAATATCGTGGAAGATATCACTTGAACTGTGCCAAAGAAGAATTTATTTTTTCAAAACAGATTCTTGGCACATAAACCGAAAAATCTGTATCTTTAAATGATTTTCGTATCGGCTCTTTGATGAAAGCAACAAATCTGCGAAAAATCCTAAACGGATACTCAAAAACAAAGTGATATGACTAACATTTTAGACAAAGCATTTGGATTCACTTCAGGCACACACAAAGTCAAGACAGAATTTGTGGCAGGATTTTCTACCTTTCTGACAATGGCTTATATCCTCGCCGTCAACCCTATGATATTCAGCGCCCTTCCTGATATGCCCAAAGGCGCGGTGTTTACGGCGACAGCTTTGGCTGCAGTGGTTTCCACTCTCGTAATGGCTTTTTATGCCAAAAAGCCATTTGCGCTTGCTCCGGGGATGGGCCTGAATGCATTCTTTGTCTACACTGTCTGTATATCTATGCATCAGACCTGGCAGTTCGCGCTCACGGCTGTACTGATTGAGGGAATCATCTTTATTATTCTTTCCGCCACGAAAGTGAGGACTATGATAGTGAATTCCATTCCAGTAAGCCTTAAAAACGCCATAGGAGCCGGCATTGGTCTATTTATCGCCTTCATCGGTCTGCAGGGCTCTCAAATCGTGGTGGATTCTTCTTCTACTTTGGTGACTATCGGAGATATCAGCCAGGGGCCCGCTTTGTTGGCAATAATAGGCATCATCATAACCGGTGTACTTTTGGTTCTGAAAGTTCGCGGAGGCATCCTGATCGGTATTCTTGCCACAACTGTCATAGGGCTCTTCATAAAAGATCCTTCCACAGGCGAAGCTATTACAAAATTCAGCGGTTCCCTGATTTCATCCCCCGAGAGCATCAGCCCCATTTTCTGCAAATTTGAGTGGAACAGCATTTTGACACTGGATATGCTCATAGTCGTGTTTACTTTTCTGTTCAACGACATTTTCAATACAATAGGAACCGTAATCGGAGTATCGCATAAGGCCGGCTTTGTGGACGAGCAGGGAAACATTGACGGTATTGACCAAATATTTATGGCCGATGCCGTCGGTACTGTCTTCGGAGCCGCTGTAGGTACTTCCACCACTACCACCTACGTTGAAAGCGCGGCCGGTGTGGCAGCCGGAGGCCGGACTGGTCTGACAGCTTTCTTTACCGCATTGTTCTTCGCTGTTGCGATGCTGTTTTCCGGAGTTTTCCTTGCAGTACCGGCATCTGCTACCGCACCTGCTCTTATTCTGGTAGGGATGATGATGATGGAACCAATCGTCAAGATAAATTGGGCCGAGTTCCGCGACGCCATCCCTGCATTTCTCACAATAGTAATTATGATTTGCACATACAGCATTGCAGACGGCATCCTGATTGGAAGCATTTCATACGTACTGGTCTATGCCCTTACAGGCAAAGCGAAGGACATTTCCACGACAATGTGGATTCTGTCAATCTTGTTCACTCTCAAATATGTCCTGCTGTAACAGGCTCCTCATTCTTACATACTTCTGAAGAAAAACTCCTCCGCTTCTTCGTACGAGTCTGTGATATGAAGTGTGAGATTCTTGTATCTGCCCTTCAGGCACAAGTCGCAAAGAAACGGATATACCGGGATTTCCTCGCTGAAGAATTTATTTCCAAGAAAAACCATCGGGGATGAAATAGCATTTGTGACATAATGATTCTGAGCCGCCTCTTGGAATATTTCCTGCATAGTTCCGGCGGATCCAGGCGTGAAAAGAATGCCTCCCGTCGCCACCGTCAAAATCATATCTTCCCTGATACTGTTCTCGAAATATTTTGCTATCTCAGTGGCAAACGGAGTGGAAGCCTCGTGTCCATAGAGCCAGGTAGGAATAGCCAGACTGTGATAACGCCTCTGCGGATATTTCTTTCTCACCTTGAACGCGCTGTCCAGCCAGCTCAACTTTGCGGAATCATTGCCGCCATCGATAATGATATTCAAGGCATCTTTGAACTCTTCCTCCGTACGCCCGGCCATCCAAGCTCCGAAATGAGTCGCCTCCATAGCTCCGGGACCACCTCCGGACACCATCAGGCGGCCGTGCTCGGTAAGTGCCTTGCTGAAACGTGCAATCGATTCAAAGCCTTCTTCATCGCGGCCCAGACCGTGGCCTCCCATAACCCCTATTCTATCTTGAATCTGATACCTTTGCAAGAAATCCTGCATCTGGTCGGTGACGGAATGATCGTGAAGGGCACGGGCCAGAGTCACCCTCAAATCATCACAATGACGTCCACAATCCAGATACCCCCTGTACACCACTTGATCGAAGCAAGCGGTGAAAGTCTCCGGCACGCCTGGTTTATATCCGTCATATAGAATATCCCCATTATAAAGGTGAGGGAGAAAGGCGTGGAAATTCATACCCATACGTGGCAGAACGAGACAGGATTCACAATGATTGTACATATCCTCGGTCATCTCGCAGCCGAAGAAGCAGCAATCCACAAACGAATACGATTCTGCATAATCCGGTACCTTTCTGAAATCTATATACTGAAACGCATAATGCACGATCAAGTCTGTTCCGGCCGCAGGAGCCGGCAGTTGCTCAACATCCGTAATCTGTCGGTATGGATAGGATTTCATAATATAACTGATTATCAATCAATAAGGGAGTATCATCAAATCGGGCGTATTCGAAAGGCAATTATTCTCTTCTGCCGGCTTCGAGAAGATCTCCGAATTCCGCGACATTCTTACATATAAGTGAGGGCTGCACCGGCGCGGCAGTCACCATTTCCATTGTCGTCTCTCCGGAAAGGACGAGGACCCCAAAAGCTCCAGCTCTCGACGCCATCTCGATATCTGTGTAGATACGGTCTCCCACCATAGCTATCTGATTTGGAGCCAATCCTTTCTGCTCACAAATACCGGAAAGCATATTGGGATCCGGCTTACCCAATGTGACATCAGGGCATCGTCCGGTGGCACTTTCAAGGCACTTGCAGATAGACCCGCAATCCACGAGAACAGTCTGCTCATCCGTAGGGCAAACTCGGTCAGGATTGGTGGCAAGATATGGAAGACCACGGGATATCCACCACGCAGCACGGCACAATCTCTTATATTCCAAAGTCATATCAAACGAAGCGACAATAATGTCCGGCACCGCATCGGGAGAATCCGGCATTGAAATGAATCCTGCATCTTCGAATTGGGAAATCATGGACGGAGTACCCAGAAGGAAGAGTTTCCTCGCTCCCGGAAAGTGTTTCCTGATATAGTCTAGCATAGCCACCGTAGTGGTGTACATATTCTCACGGGAAGCAGTTATCCCCATTTTATCAAGCTTGCGCAGATAGTCGTCAAGCGATTTGGAGGGATTGTTTGTAAGAAACGAATACGATATTCCAAGCCTGTCGAGCTTGCGCAGGAAATCGAGAGTGAATGGAAATATCGTATTGCTCAGATAAATAGTTCCATCCATATCCAGAGCAACATGTCTGATATCTGCAAGTTGCTGTCTGAGCTTATCTTTCATTATTCAATAATGTGGTTTTTCCAACATCCAGAGCATCGGCCAGAATACTCAGGGGATTCTTCACCGGCCTGCCGGTACTCATTTCAATCTGCCATTTACAAGTCTCGCAATCCGTTGCCACATACTGCGGATCCGCTTCTTCAATCAGAGAAAACAATTTTGACCCTATCCTTTGTGAATATTCATAATTCTCTTTCTTGAATCCGAAAGTACCGGCTATTCCACAACATTCCTGCTCCAGAACAGCAAGTTCGATACCCGGAATCATCTTGAGCAGCGAAATGGAATAAATGCTCCATCCCAGTTTATTGATATGGCAGGCCGTATGATAAGCCACCTTTGCTTTCCATTCCGGCTTGAAAGCCAGTCTTATCTGTCCACTTTCCACCTTGTCGTACAGCCATTTCGTCGCAAGCTGAAGCCCCTGTCTGATTTCCGCTGTATCCAGACCCAATACGTGGGAATACTCATCGCGCATTGTAAAAGTACAGGTGGATCCGGACGTCAGCACCGCCTCGGAAGAGTCAAGAGCCTTTCGAATGGAAGAAATATTTGTCACGGCATTCTTCTTGGCAACTTTGCCGAAACCGTTTGATATGAGCGCCACTCCGCAACATTTCTCATCCTCGAGCAATTTCACCCCATAGCCGGCCGCATTCATCAAAGTTACCAAATCTTTTCCAAGCTGAGGATAATTGTAATTGACATAACACCCGTGGAAATATGAGACGAATTTACTGAAATCCGTCTGGCTGGGAGCAGACTTTCTGAACCAGCTTTCAAATCTTCCGGAGCTGTACTTAGGAAAGACACGGCGTTCATCGACACCCATTGCATCCATTATCTTCTTTACCGGCTTCAGGCTCAATGCAGTATTGGCCACAGACGGGACAATGGTGGCAATACCTCCGACAAGATCAGTCTGAGCGAGAGTGAAATCACGGACGACATTGGATTTACGGCCATAGCGCAGCCTTGCCGTCTGAATGATATCTCCCACCTTGACACCTGACGGGCAAGACACCTCGCAACGCTTGCAGTTCAGGCAATATTTGAGGGTCAAATCATAATAGGCTGAATCTTTCAGGCGATAACGCTCACCGTCCGGGCCGGCCTGCTTTGGCCCGGGATAATGAGGATTCACCTCCATCATCGGGCAGACCTGAGTGCAGATGTTGCATTTGAGACAGTTCTCAAAATTGTTGGGACTTATATTATTCTCTTGCATACTTCTTCCGCTGAATTGACAATATCCACATCTCCGGCAAGGATTTCCCCGGCGGCATACAGATTCTCCACCGGTTGCCCACCTATCATCACCCTATAATCTCCGTCCGTAATAACTCCGAATTTTTCAAAAGATTGCGGAGCATAGAAGTCGGAATTGCACCAACTTGTACGATCTTCATCATAGCTGACATCAGCGCCAAAGACAGGTTCGTAGATTTTGTCCATCGTGCTGACAAGTCCCCGGCTGAAGAACTTTCCGGTCGCAAGTATAAAATAATCCGCCTCCAGCAGAGTATTTTCAAGATTACGGGTATGAACAGCTTTCAGAATACCGCTATCGAACACTCCGTCAAGCACAGAATCACCGGCTAGTATCATTCCGCCCGAAGAGATGAATTCTTTTCTTAAAGTCTTGTGAAGACTGAGGCCCTCCGCCACTGCGATACACGACTTCCCGGCACGGCACAAAGCCACACCTGCCGTCATACCGGCAAGACCGCCGCCTATTATCACTACATCATATTTCATCTCTGTACATTTTTCGCATATACTCGGCCTCACGCAAGGAATCCCCCCAACATACAGGGGCCATTCCCTTCCAGCGTTCGGTTACATATTCCTTCAAGAATTCTTTTGACCGCTCTGGACAACCGAGCGTATCGGCCAGGATTTCTGCCACTTTCTTCATACAGAAAGTTCCCTGACAAGTCCCCATCCCTATTCGGGTACGACGACGCAAATCAATCAGATTGTGCACATCCAGATACTTGACAGCATACTCTATCTCAGCTCTGGTCACGTGTTCACACTCACATATCACTTCGGATTTACAGCTGAAATCCATTTTCGCCACCCACGTACCGTGACGCCCCGCCGCCGCTTTGCGCCCCACGCTGCCAACCTTCTCATCAGGAGGATACTCGGAGCCCGGGAGAGGCAGCACAGCGGTCTGGCATTTCTTGTCTATATTCAATTTCTTGCAAGCAAGGTCTGTAGCCAATTCAGCCATCAGCCTATAACTTGTCAACTTTCCTCCCGTTATGCTGATGAAACCAGAAACGCCATCCCTCGTCTCGTGGTCGAGGAGTACTATTCCTCTGGAGATGGAGCGTCCGGTAGGGTCATTGTCTGACGCCACCAAAGGTCGTACTCCTGCATAAGCACGAAGGACTCTGGTTCGGGCAAGTGAAGGAGCGAGTTTGCAACCTTCCTCCAGAAGGACCTTGACTTCCTCCGGCGTTACACGCATATTGTCGCATTCCTCAAACGGCACCCTGTCCGAAGTTGTACCTATTACGCATACAACATCACCGGGCACCAGGATGTCGGCATTCGCAGGCTTACGGCAGCGGTTGATGACCATTTTGTTGACGCGGTGGCCAAAAACGAGAAGAGCTCCCTTTGCAGGATACATCCCTATATGCACTCCCACCATTTCTGCGATTGCCTGTCCCCAGATACCTGCGGCATTGATAACCAATCGGGCCCGGGCCTCACTCAACTCTCCGGTGCGTGAATCAATGAAATTTGCTCCGACCACCCTTCCTCCTTCGATCATCAGAGAGATAACCTCAGTATATGTACGTATCTCAGTCCCGTGCAAACTGGCATCAAGAGCATTGGATGTAGTGAGTCTGAACGGATCCACCGAAGCATCCGGGACCTTGACAGCTCCGATCAGTTCAGGATTGACACCGGGTTCAATCATTTTGGCTTCTTCCGGGTCAATTGCCTCCGCACTGATACCGGCCGCAAGACAACTTTTGATGAAAGTCTCCTGATATCCCAAATCATCCTCAGGAAGCGTAATGAACAGGCCCTCTGTCTGCTCGACGCAATTGGAGGCAATCTTGCGAAGTATCATATTCTCCTTGATGCACTCCGCCGCCGAATCCCTGTCAGTGACAGCATATCTTGCTCCCGAATGAAGGAGCCCGTGATTTCTGCCTGATGCTCCGTCTGTCAAGTCAAAGCGCTCGACAAGAAGCGTCTTGAGCCCCCGCAAGGCACAATCCCTGGCCGTTCCGGCACCCGTGATGCCTCCACCTATGATAATGACATCAAATTCTTTACTCATTTTTATCTTCTGCCGCAAAAGAATTCGTAAACTCGCGAGCCCTCTCATATCCGTCACGAGGAGCGCTCCACATAGCAAGGAAAACCAAAGCTCCCACTACTCCGACAGCTATAAAGGTGATGAACACCCACTTCCACCCGAAATTGTCAGCTATGACTCCGACACATAATGCGGACAATGCGGACCCGACATACCCGCATATTCCCGTAAGCCCGTTAGCGGTTGCAGATGCTTCCTTGGTGGCGTGGTTGGCGGCTCCGATGCCCAGAAGAGCCTGAGGGCCATAAATGCAGAAGCCGGCGAGAGCAAGGACTATCACACTCAAACCTGTGGACATCGGGACCAAAGCGAAGAGCGAGATGAACAGAGTCGCTCCGACAAAGCACAGAAAGCACATCCTATGAGCCTTGCTATGGAAAAACTTGTCAGTGGCCCATCCGGCGAATATCGTTCCCGCTATAGCCATAAACTCAAACAGGGCCACAGACAAAGACGCATCTTGTATATCCATCCCCCTATCCTCTGTCAAGAATTTAGGTCCCCAATCAAGGATGCCCATACGGAGTACATAAACAAACACATTTGCAATGGAAAACATCCACACCCACTTGTTCTTGAAAACCATATGGCGGAGAAAAGCCCCGTGAGCGCCCTTCTTGCCCATAGTGCGGGACTTTCCGGTATCTGTTCCCTTAATTTCAGGGAGTCCGACGTCCTGAGGAGTATCTTTGAGTGCCCAGAGACACAAGATTGCACCGCCTACAGCCACTATTCCCGGGATAAAAAAGCACCAACGCCACGCACCATAATGAGAAGCATAAGACATCACTCTCGAGGTCTGCTCAGCCTCGCTCATCGCATCCCATCCGCTTACGCTCAAAGAAAGATTCTCCGCAATTGTCGCAATAATGCTGCTGTTCCCACTCATATCCGCACCCATATTTGTCATAATCAGACCGCACACAATAACTGCACTGCCGGCTCCGATAGAATGGGACGTGTTCCATATGCTCATTTTGGTGGCGAGCTCATCAGGAGCTATCCACTGAGGCAGCATCCTTGCGCAAGGGGGAAATCCGAACCCCTGGAAATAGTTGTTCAGCACTATTGTGATGCCCATCACGAGGATAAGCATATTCACATACTGCGGTCCTTCTTTCACTCCGGTGATAAGGTAACTCAAATCAGCTCCGAAGCCGAAGCAGAAATTAGCTAAAGCGCAAAGAATTAGGCCCACAGCCATAAACACCTTTGTACTGACGCGCTCCACAATAAAACCGTTTACAAAACGACTGGTGCCATAGATAAGGGACGCAATGGCAATGATTACTCCAAAACTCGTATTGGATATGCCATATTCTGCCGTCAACCCTGGCATCGCGATGGAAAAATTCTTCCGGACAAAATAGAACAGTGAATACACTATCATAGAGACCACGATAGTGTGCCACTGCCAGTATTTGAAATTATTCTTCATAGTTTTGACATTATCTTCACAAAACTACAAAAAAAAGACACGGGATACAAAACCCATGTCTTAATTTATATGGTCGAGAAGAGGCGACTCGAACGCCCGACCCCTACGTCCCGAACGTAGTGCGCTACCAACTGCGCTACTTCTCGAAAAGAAAAGCTGCCATTAGGCAGCTTAACTATCTGTCTGGCCCCCTGTTAGGAAAGTTTGTTGATATACACCTGAAGACCGCTCTTGAGATTGGAAGCCTTGTTCTTGTGGATGACACCGATTTTAGCAAGTTTGTCAATCATTGCATAAACCTTTGGTGCGTTAGCTTCAGCTGTCTTCTTGTCTGTTGTATTCCTAAGGTCGCGGATAGCGTTCCTCGTTGTCTTTGCATAATACTTGTTATGCAATCTGTGCTTTTCGCTCTGGCGAATGCACTTCTCTGCAGATGCGTTATTTGCCATTATTGTATCTTTTTATATTTTTTGGTAGTGGGTAGGAGAATCGAACTCCTATTGCAGGAATGAAAATCCTGAGTACTAGCCGTTATACGAACCCACCAAACGGACTGCAAATATAGATAATATTTTCAAGAAGACAAAACTTTTTTCAATCCTTTTCGCTTATCCATTCAAATGAATACAACAGCGACTCCACCTGCCTCAAATATTGGCGCTTGTCATATTTCGGTGCATAGACGAAGGCATCAAGGACTATGACATCCTTTCCATCCCTGCTGTAGAAGGAATGAGATACAAAAGGTCCTCCCATATAATCATTGTACACTTCCCAAAAGCCTCTGGTCTGTACAAAATCGCGACCCTTGTATTTCATAAAGGTAACAGTGGGCATAACATACTCTGTCGTGGTCATATACGTATTCTCGAACATACCGGGGACATTCTCCTTGAGCGCCTCGTTCCTGTGAGCGATGATATTATCTCTGGTGAACTCCTCGTCGCCCGAAGTTGCAGGATACTTATATATGAGCACGCCCTGAGTAGTGTACTGTTTCACGTCAGCTATCCAGATAAAATCATCGGTTTTCTTCAAAAGTTTGTATCCCGATGGGAAATGAGGCGAGCCGCCCATAATTTTTCTCACCTCAGGAGCAATGGATTTCTCTTCATACAACAAAGTGTTGTTGATGACTCTGTCCCGCTCGGCCTGCTCCAACGCATTGACAATGATTTCTGAATTGTCATTCAGAAGAGCCTGGGCACTTTCCGTATCGAAGGCGCTCACCTGAATCACGCACTGCGGGCTCGCCCACACATCATTCCTCAGCACCACGCCCTCCTTCTTTACCTGAGGATCGATATCAAAGAAAACGATGTTTCTATGAACCTTGAACATATCCACAAAACCGGAAGGGACAACGTTCACAAGGGAGTACAACGGTTCTTTCTGGGCCAGCCAGGGACAATCACAAGCAAGCAGGTCACGTACTGCACCGCCAAGATTTCCTTCCCACTCGGATTTGTCAAGTACAACTATGACTTCTCCGGCCTTACCGCTGACATTGGGAAGCAGGGCCTTGCCTGAATGACCGCAAGACACCAGGGCGACAATCGCCACAAGAAAAAAGGAAATGCGTTTCATATATCAATCAATTTATCAATCTGCCGATATCATTCCCGAATGCGAGGAACATCAGTGCCAATATCAAAATCATACCGACCATCTGGGCCGCTATCATAAATTTATCGCTCGGCTTATGTCCCGTCACCATCTCGAACAAAGTGAAAAATATGTGCCCTCCGTCAAGAGCCGGAATCGGTAACAAATTCATTACTCCAAGCATAATTGAAAGAACACCAAGTATATACAAAAATTGAGCCCAATCCCATGCTGAAGGAAATATCTGTCCGACAGCAATGAAACTGCCCACTGATTTATATGCCTGCGTGCTTGGGGTGAATATCAGCCTCAAGTCCATCACATAATCCCGAATCATCTCCCAGGTATATGCGCACCCTGCCGGAAACGATTCCAACAATGAATAAGTCTTGATATCGTACTGCGGTGCCTGCATATACACGCCTACCCTGCCTGAAGAATCAACCTGAAGCGCAATATTCAGGGTATCTGCTCCTCTGACCACAGCCGCGTGCACCTCCTTTCCTGCAGCAGAAGCCAGCAGGGGGCGCGAATCCTGGACATACTCGAAAGAGGTCCCGTCAATCGCTATCACCCTGTCTCCATTTTTCAGGCCGGAGGAACTGTTCGGAGATTCCTCCATCACGGACTCCACCACAAAAGGCAGTGCCAAATCAAAGAGCCCGGGAGAATTCATCACATCCCCTATGCGAGCCTTATCTATATATATATCAAGAGTATCCGTACCTCGAAGTACTGTTGCCCTCTTGGCCATCCGACGTCCGAGATCAGCCTGAAGCGACCAGAAATTTTCCGGAGCATAATCGTCAAACCTCAAGATATGATCCCCGGTGCGGAATCCCATATCATAAGACAAATCATTGACATATATGGCATTACCCTCATTTGGAAGGTACGATTGTCCATTAATGGCAAGCATTCCGCTGAATATCAGCAATGCGAAGATAAAATTGAACAGAACCCCTCCGAAAAGGACAAGCAAGCGCTGCCACGCCGGTCTGGTTCTGAATTCCCAAGGCTGAGGCTCGGATTTTAGCCCCTCCAAATCCATAGATTCATCCACCATACCGCAAATCTTGCAATAACCGCCTATCGGCAGCCACCCTATGCCGTATTCTGTCTCACCTATACGGAATTTCAACAAATGCTTGCCGTTGACATCAAAAAAAAGATAGAATTTCTCCACCCTTATCCCAAATAATTTGGAGAAAGAGAAATGTCCCAGCTCGTGCACTATTATTAGGACCGAAAGCGCGAGCAAAACCTGCAAAGTCTTAATCAGCACTACCATATATCAACTCGTTGGCTCTGGCAAACACCTCCGTATTTGTTTGAAGAATATCGTCCAAAGAAGGTTCGGAAATAAAACTTGTCTCATCCAGACAACGGCTCACGACATCAGAAATCCCATAAAATGACAAGTTGTCTTTCAGAAATGCGGCGACAGCGGCTTCATTTGCGGCATTCAGTGCGCAAGGGATATTCCCCCCACGTTTCAGTGCCTCAAAGGCAAGAGCCAGAGCCGGGAATCTGTCCATATCCGGGCTGCTGAACGAGAGCTGCGACAATGATGCAAAATCCAATTTCTTGTTATTCAGAGAAAGCCGTTCCGGAAAACTCAGAGCGAACTGGATGGGCTCCCTCATATCAGGACTGCCGAGCTGGGCCAGCACCGCCCCGTCTTCAAACTCTACCATCGAATGAATGATAGACTCCGGATGAATAACCACATTGATACGTTCAGGGCACATATCGAAAAGCCATCTTGCCTCAATAACCTCGAAACCCTTGTTCATCATAGTGGAAGAATCAACGGTAATCTTCGCGCCCATACTCCAGTTCGGATGTCTCAGCGCCATCTCTTTTGTCGCCCCTGCCATCTGTTCACGAGTCCAGGTACGGAACGGCCCCCCGGAGGCAGTGATATGCAATTTTGAAACAGAATTGCCCTGCGCGGCAAGAAGGCACTGAAAAATAGCTGAATGCTCGGAATCCACAGGGAGAATCGGTGCATTGTATTTTTCGGCGAGCCTCATCACTATGGCCCCCGCAGCTACCAAGGTCTCCTTATTGGCCAGAGCTATGATTTTACCCGCCTTTATCGCAGCGATAGTCGGAACAAGCCCGCTGAACCCCACCATAGCGGCAACAACAATATCCACTTTGTCGCTCTTTACCAGCTCACAGACTGAATTTATGCCGGAAAACACCTTGATATCGTGACACTGCAGAGCGGAGGCCACCTCATCATAATGAGCCTCATTGCATATGACGGCACTATTTACATCAAACTCGACAGCCTGTTGTGCCAGCAGACCTACACTGTTGTTGGCGGTGATCAATTCCACCTCGAACAAGTCAGGATGTTGTCTGACGACATCCAGAGTCTGTCTTCCTATCGACCCCGTTGACCCGAGAATGGCTATCCTTCGCTTCATCGCAGATCCCCCGCCGTAAAATTGATATATTGTGTCGGATCGACAGCCTCACCATTGTACCAAAGCTCAAAATGGAGATGATCCCCTGTCGTCAATGTGCCTGTGTTGCCGACAATGGCGATGGTAGATCCTGCGGAGACCTTGTCTCCCGTCTTCTTGAGAAGCTTCTGATTATGCTTGTAGATGCTGACGATATTGTTGGAGTGTTGAATCTGAATCGTATATCCGGCCTCATCATTCCACCCCGCAAAAATCACTGTGCCGTCAAGGACTGACATCACGACAGAATTGGCAGGAGCAGTTATATCCACATATGGATGCAGGACTTTATCATAGTCTTGTGAAATGACACCTCTCATGGGAGTAAACAAATGCATTCCCTCAAGAGCCAGATTGCGCTGGACATCATCACTCACCCCAAACTGTTCTTCCATATGGACAGTCATTCTCAAAAGCGAATCCTGCCGGGCCAACTCATTCTTGTTGACTTCATCCAAGGAATTCTTTGAAATGCTCCTGACCAGGCTGTCTATCATCACAGGATCCTCTCCGTCCACTATTCGGCTGAGATTCATCGAATAAAGTTCCCAACGACCGATTATGGCCTCAAGAGAATCAATCCGAAGCGCATTCTGCAGGGCAACTCTCCTCGTACGGGCGTCCGGATACCCCGGAATGGTCGTACGTATGGGTGTGAATGCTATCAGGGAATAGATGGCAATGCAGATGAAGACAACAACCGACACCATCGTCACAATCAAGGACGTCCGCGTAAATTTGAAAGACTTGATCTGTCTATGGGAAGAATCCTCGACAATACTGATTCTGAAATTATTGACTTTCCCAGGATTATTTTGTCTTGCCATACCTTTTAACTAAATTTGCAGTTCCAATGGATAGAATGATCGGCATAGATTACGGACGAAAAAGAGTGGGTGTCGCGATAAGCGACCCACTGGGCATCTTCGCATCCCCAATGGAAACTGTAGCGTCTGCAAAGATAATAGATTATCTCAAAAAATACGCCGAAAATGAGACTATAGTCCGTTTCGTGGTGGGTTATCCTGTCAATATGAACGGCAAGCCTTCAGAAGCCGCCGCCGATGTCGATGCGTTTCTCAAAAATCTCAAACGCAATTTTCCTCAAATCCCTGTCGAGCTCGAAGATGAAAGATTCACCTCTGTTCTGGCGCACAGGGCGATGATTGACGGAGGAATGAAATACAAGGACCGCAGGGACAAAGCCTCCGTTGACAAAATCAGTGCGGCCATCATCCTGCAAAGCTATATAGACAAAAAGAAATGATACAACCTATTTACCTTTACGGTTCGGAGACCCTGCGCAATATTGCGGAGCCTGTGGATATTTCACAGAAAGAGTCTGTGACCAAATTGATAGTCGATCTCAAGGAAACTCTTGCGAAGTCGGACGGTTGCGGACTGGCCGCTCCGCAGATAGGAGTGTCCAGAAGGGTATGTATAGTTGACGGAGATGTCATGGTTGACGTTTACCCATACCTGAAAGGTTTCAAGAGGACCTTGATCAATCCTGTCATTCTGGAAGAAAGCGAGGAGAAATGCGAATACAATGAAGGGTGCCTGAGTGTCCCCGGCATATATTGTGATGTTGTCCGCCCGAAATCCATCAAACTGGAGTATTATGATGAAAACTTCAACAAGGTCATAGAAGACTTCGACCAGTTTGCCTGCAGGATGATTCAGCACGAGATGTCCCATCTGGACGGAATACTGTTTGTGGATATGGTCGCGCCAATCAGAAAGAAAATGATTTCAAAAAAACTGGCCAATATTGCCCGCGGCAAGATCGGCACTCACTATAATTCAAAGATCAAATAACGATGGGAGCATTTCACGCATATGACATCCGCGGCATTTACGGAACTGATTTCGACAAGGTTACTGCTTATAAAATCGGATATTTCATTCCAGCCTTGCTCGACGCAGACAAAGTCCTTGTAGGAAGAGATTGCAGGGTTTCATCACTCGAGATTCACGATGCCTTGATAGAAGGCATCACCGATGCCGGAGCAGACGCCTACGACATAGGCCTGAGTTCCACACCTATGGTGTATTTCGGAACGGCAAACTACGGCTTCGAGGCTTCGGTGCAAATCACGGCATCGCATAATCCGGCCGAATACAACGGAATGAAGATATCCCGCAAAGATGCTCTTCCTGTCGGATTGGACAACGGGCTCGGTCTTATCAAGGAGTGGATAGAAAACGGAAGGCCCACACCCATAAATCCGAAACGGGGGAAAGTGGTTTCTATGGACATTCTCAATGATTACCTGACATATATGTCAAAGTTCAAAGGAGATTATTCAGAGCTGAAAATCGCTTTCGACCTCTGCAACGGTATGGCTTCTCTGTTCGCAAAGACAGTGTTCGGAGACGCTCCGGATTATATCTTCGACGAGATGGATGGAAGATTTCCCAACCACGACCCCAACCCTCTGATTCACAAAAACGTAGAGCCTCTTGAAAATTTAGTCCGCAAGACAGGTGCCGATATAGGTATCATTTATGATGGTGATGCGGACCGGGTGATGTTCGTTGACGACGAAGCGCATTTCGTGGCGCCGGACCTTATCATTGCCCTTCTATCCAGATATTTCATCGATGAAAGACAAGAAAAGAATCCGCGCGTCCTCCAAGAAATCAGATCATCAAAAGCTGTAGCGGAATATCTCGCTCCGAAAGGTGTTGAGATGCGCACTTGGAAGGTCGGTCGGGCATATGCCGCTCCGAAACTCCGGGAGATTGACGGTCTGTGGGGAGGAGAGCTCGCAGGTCACTTCTATTTCAAGGATTTCTTCTATTCTGACAGCGGACTGCTGGCCTCGTTGCTTGTGCTCCGCATCATCGATTCTCTCAAGAAGCAGGGGAAAACTTTCAGCGACGCCATACGCGAAATAGCAGGATACAAGAATTCAGGAGAAATCAACTTCAAGCTTGACGACAAAGCCGGAGCGATGGATGTTGTCAAGGATTATTGGACATCACGTGAAAATGCCGTCAAGATTATGGACTTCGACGGATATAGGGTAGAATTCGAGCACTGGTGGTTCAATATACGGCCGTCAAACACCGAGCCATACCTCCGGTTCATCTGTGAAGCCACTACCGACGAGTTACTTAAGGAAAAAGTCGAAATAACCACACAATTACTCAAGACAAAATTCAATGCGTACTAAATTCTTCTTCAGCCTAAGCCTCTTGTTATCAGCTTGCTTTTCGGCTTTTCCCCAAACTTTGGACCCGACTCCAAAACCTATGACGCTCAGTCGCGCGGAAGCTTTGGTCCCACGCCCGGCGCTTAAGCCTGTCAAATCACTTATTCCGAAAGCCAAATCCGATATCATTGACACTCTGGACACTACCAATCCTACTGTGAAAATCGTCTTGATGGAGGATGGTACCTGGGAGTATCAGAAAGATTTGGAAGCCCTCGCAAAGGAAGATATATTCAATACCAACTGGGATGACAAGAATGCAGATCCATACAAACTTGAATGGAAGGATTTTCCATACAAAACCTATGTCTGGATGGTGGATTCGACAAGCAAATATTGTTATCCGGGGGACATCAGCAAGATTGATATTTCCTCCAAATTCGGGATTAGACACGGTCGTCCACACCAGGGCCTTGATCTCAGAATGCCGAAAGGCACACCCATCTATGCGGCATTCCGCGGCAAAGTACGTATTGCCAAATACTACTCAGGATATGGCAATTTAGTGGTAATCAGACACGAAAATGGGATAGAGACATTCTATGCCCATCTCTCCAAACTGAAAGTCAAGAGAAACGATTGGGTCGAAGCCAGCCAGGAAATCGGACTTGCCGGAGCCACAGGAAGAGCTTCCGGTCCGCACCTTCACTATGAAATCCGATATCTCGGGTATGCCATTGATCCGGAATGGGTCATCAATTTCAACAATGGCGATCTGAGGCACAGTGTCCTGACTTTCAAAAAAATGTATCTGGATCCAAGCTATCGCTATGTCCCCGAATCCGATATGGAGGAAGAAGAAATTGCACTCGCTGATGAGAAGGATCGTCTTGAAGCAGAACGTCTCGAAGCAGAGCTCAAAGCCGCCAAATATGTAACAGTCAAAAAAGGCGATACCCTCTTTGCCATTGCATCACGCAACGGCACCACCGTCTCCAATATCTGCAAATTGAACGGAATATCTTCAAAAACCATATTGTCAATAGGAAGAAGACTGAGGGTCAAATAATAAATGAGACCTACTAAAAGGGGAAGGCCTTTGTTCCGGTCTTCCCCTTTATTGTCTATTCTTGTCCGTGAATTATTTCACAATCAAGTAATGCTTGCCGAAACGCTCGAAAGCTGCCCGCTCGAGAGCCTCGCGGTCATCCGGATGGGCGATGGAAGTCAGCAGCCGGGCACGCTCCTGATAGCTCTTTCCGTAAAGGTTGACAGCTCCCCATTCGGTCACAACCCAATGCACGTGGAATCTTGAAGTCACGACTCCCGCGCCTTCCTTCAATACCGGTGATATCTTGGATACACCCTTCTTTGTACGGGAGGACATCGCTATGATAGGCACACCTTCCTCAGCAAGAGAGGCTCCATATATGAAGTCAATCTGGCCGCCTACACCGCTGAAGTGCTTTGTGCCGATGGAGTCTGCACAAACCTGCCCCGTGATATCAATCTCAACCGCTGAGTTGATGGCAGTCATACGAGGATTCTTTGCTATTACAAAAGGATCGTTGGTGTAGCCTACGTCCATCATCAATACGTCAGGGTTGTTATCGATGAAATCATAGACTTTCTGTGAGCCCATAAGGAAGGTAGATACGATTTTGCCCTTATCGGTAGCCTTGTTGGAGCCATTGATGACACCCTTTTCTACCAGGTCGAGCACACCGTCAGCAAACATTTCCGTATGAATTCCAAGGTTCTTATGGTTTCCGAGCTTTGCAAGGATAGCATTAGGGAGAGCTCCGATTCCAAGCTGGAGACAAGCTCCGTCCTTGATAAGAGGCAGGCAGTTCTCTCCGATGGCAAGGTCGGTCTCGTCCGGAACGACGACTTTGGCTTCCATCAGAGGAGTGTCGTCCTCGACAAAAATATCAATCTGGTCGATTGAAATCATTGCCTGACCGAAAGCGCGCGGAACGTGCGGATTGATTACAGCAATCACGGTTTTTGCACACTCCACCGCTGCAAGAGTAGCATCGACGCTGGTACCGAGGGATACCATACCGTTCTCGTCCGGAGGGCAGACCTGAATCATTGCAACATCACACGGCACTGCTCCACAGCGGTACAGTTTCTGTGTCTCGGAAAGAAATACCGGAATATAGTCTGCATAACCGCTCTGAACGCCCTTGCGGACATTACCGCCGATGAAGAAGCCCTGATGGAAGAAGATTCCACTGTATTTCTCATCTGCGTATGGTGCAGGGCCTTCCGTATGAAGGTGATGGATGCGTACATCTTCCAGTTCTCCGGCATCACCTCTGCGGCACAGAGCCTGAATCAGGCACTGCGGTGCACTGGCAACGCTGCTGAAATGTATATGGTCGCCGGATTTGACAACCTTCACGGCTTCGTCTGCACTTACAAAATTAATCTGTTTCATAAGCTATTACTGTTCATTTCCCAACATAAGTTTCATCATTGTCGCAGCGGAATAAGCCACAGGAGTACCAGGGCCGAAGATTGCCGCAACGCCTGCCTTATAGAGGAAGTCATAGTCCTGGGTAGGTATTACACCACCGGCAACGACCATAATATCCTCGCGGCCGAGCTTGCGAAGTTCCTCAATGAGCTGAGGGATAAGGGTCTTGTGACCGGCGGCAAGTGAGGATGCTCCCACAATATGCACGTCATTCTCGACAGCGGCACGGGCAGCCTCTTCCGGAGTCTGGAAGAGAGGTCCCATATCGACGTCATAACCGCAGTCAGCGTAACCGGTGGCTACAACTTTTGCTCCGCGGTCGTGTCCGTCCTGCCCCATCTTGGCGATGAAGATACGAGGACGGCGTCCTTCTTTCTTGGCGAATTCGTCTGTAAGGCGGACAGCTTCCTCGAACTGTGCGTCCTTCTTGTATTCTGAACTGTACACTCCTGAAATGGTTCTGATTGTCGCCTGATAACGGCCGACGATTTTCTCACATGCATCACTGATCTCACCAAGGGTGCAACGCAACTTGGCGCACTCGATGGCTGCTTCAAGAAGGTTGCCCTTTCCTGTACGTACAACTTCTGTAAGGGCATCGAGAGCTGCACGGCATGCATTTTCGTCGCGATTGGCGCGAAGTGCGGCGAGAGACTCTTCCTGCTGCTTTCTTACCTCGGCATTGTTGATTTCGAGGATATCGATAGGGTCCTCGTGCTCAAGACCATATTTGTTGATTCCGACGATAGTCTGTGCGCCGGAGTCGATACGCGCCTGAGTACGGGCGGCAGCCTCTTCGATACGCATCTTCGGAACTCCGGTCTCGATGGCTTTCGCCATACCGCCGAGTTTCTCGACCTCCTCTATAAGAGCCCAAGCCTTCTCCACGAGCTCGTTTGTCAGACTCTCCACATAATATGAGCCTGCCCACGGATCGATCTGCTTGCAGACCTTGGTCTCATTCTGGATGTAGATCTGAGTATTGCGGGCGATACGGGCAGAGAAGTCTGTAGGAAGTGCGATAGCCTCATCAAGAGCATTGGTATGCAAGCTCTGAGTGTGTCCGAGCACAGCAGACATAGCCTCAACGGCTGTACGTCCTACGTTGTTGAAAGGATCCTGTGCTGTGAGAGACCAACCCGAAGTCTGGCTATGGGTACGCAAAGGCATGGATTTATCACTTTTGGCACCGAAGCTCTTCACGATCTTTGCCCAGAGAAGACGTCCTGCACGAAGCTTGGCAATCTCCATAAAGTGGTTCATACCGATGCCCCAGAAGAATGAAAGTCTAGGTGCGAACGCATCTACGTCAATACCTGCATTTACACCGGCCCTGAGATATTCCATACCATCGGCGAGTGTGTATGCGAGCTCGATGTCAGCGGTAGCTCCGGCCTCCTGAATATGATATCCGGAGATGGAGATGCTGTTGAACTTAGGCATGTTCTTGGATGTGAACTCGAAGATGTCGGCGATGATCTTCATTGAGAACTCAGGTGGGTAGATATATGTGTTACGTACCATGAACTCCTTGAGAATATCGTTCTGGATGGTTCCAGCCATTTCCTCGAGTTTAGCGCCCTGCTCAAGACCTGTCACGATGTAGAATGCAAGGATAGGGAGCACTGCACCGTTCATTGTCATTGACACGGACATCTTGTTGAGAGGAATTCCCTCAAAGAGTCTCTTCATGTTCTCGACAGAGCAGATGCTGACACCAGCCTTTCCAACATCACCTATGACTCTCATATTGTCAGGGTCATAGCCACGATGAGTAGGAAGGTCGAATGCCACGGACAGTCCCTTCTGTCCGGATGCAAGATTGCGTCTGTAGAACGCGTTTGATTCTTCAGCTGTAGAGAATCCGGCATACTGACGGATAGTCCACGGCTTGAAAGGATACATCATCGAATAAGGTCCGCGCAGGAAAGGAGGAAGACCGGCGACGAAATCCAGATGCTCCATCCCCTCAAGATCTTCCTTAGTATAAACCGCCTTCACACCGATTTGCTCCGGGGTTTTCCAAACTATATCATTCTTTGCCATAATTAGATACCGAGTTTTTGATTAAACGATTTCAAGGTCTCGAGCTGGTTTACTCTGACGTGTATGAAGTTCTCTATGCCGGCGGCCTTGAGCTCTTCTGCACATGCAGGATTTCCAGCTACAACAAACATTGCCCTTCCTGCAAGACAGTTGAATGCAGGGATGGCATACTCAGCATATTCATCGTCTGAAGAGCAGATCACAACAATATCGGCTCCTGCCTTCAAAGCGGCATCGACACCTTCCTCAACGGATGCAAAACCGAGATTGTCCACAACTTTATATCCTGCGGATGCAAGGAAATTGCAGGAGAACTGTGCGCGTGCCTGTCGCATTGCAAGATTACCGATAGTGAGCATGAATGCAACAGGCTGCTTTGCGGCTTTCTCTGTGGTAAGACGGAGAGTCTCGAAATCAGAAGACAGTCTGGATGTGCTTATGCCCTTGTAAGGAGCTTCCTGAGCCGCCTTTGCGCATTTGCAGCAGCAGGTCACAGGAGCCTTTCCGTTTGAAGTCTCTGTGAAATTAGGGAACTGGTTGGTTCCGAGAATGAATTCGCGTGACTGTGCGGCAAGAGTGTGGCGCTTAGTATCAGAGGCGATGATATCGTCCTGTACCAGTCCCTTCTTTGCATATTCCACAATCCCACCCTCTTCTTGAACCTTGAGGGAAATCTTCCAGGCCTCTGCTGCCAGAGAGTCTGTAAGCACCTCAATGTAGTAAGAGCCGCCTGCAGGGTCAACAACCTTGTCGAAATGAGACTCTTCCTTGAGGAGAAGCTGCTGATTGCGGGCAATGCGCTCGGAGAATTCATCCGGGTTTTCGTATGCGGCATCGAAAGGTGTCACAGTGATGGAGTTGACACCTGCGATTGCGGCAGACATTGTCTCTGTCTGAGAACGGAGCAGATTGACATAGGAGTCAAACAAAGTCATATTGTAGAAAGATGTCTTGGCGTGAATGCAAGCTTTGCAAGCATCCTTGTCCTCTCCTACATATTCCTGAGCAATCTTGGACCAGAGCATACGTGCGGCACGGAATTTTGCTATTTCCATGAAGTAATTGGTACTGATGCCCATATTAAACTTGACTCTGCGTGCGATTTCGCTTCCCTCAACACCTGCATCTGCAAGACGCTTCAGATATTCTGCGCCCCAGGCCAGAGAATAGCCGAGCTCCTGTACGATATATGCTCCACTGTCGCTGAGAGCTGAACCGTTCACTGATATGACCTTGAAACAAGGATAGTCCTTGACGGTCTCGATAAGAGCCTTTCCGGTCGAAATCAGGCTCTCGGTATCCTTGCCCTTCATAATCATACCCTTGATAGGGTCAAAATCGATGGATGCATTGATGCGTGCCGGGTCATAACCTTTGCCTGCGAAGTAAGCGACAAGAATCTGCGCGAGTTCCAAAGCATGCTTTGGACATACTTTGAAGTTGAGCTCTATACAGTCGCAATAGATACCGTCGAGCAAAGTCTGCACATATTCTGCGCCGAGCTGCTCTCCCGGAACTTTGAAGCCAAGCGAATCGACGCCTTTTCCAAGGACGTCGAGCGCCTTTTTGTTTGCCTCTGCAGCTGATTCGCTGCAAATCTCCTGACGGACAAACCAATTGTTGTCACCCGCCTTGTTACCCCTTACATAAGGGAATTCACCCGGCTCTGAGCCGATGGTGCCTAGTTTCTCCAAATCCTCTTTCATATAGAAAGGCTGGACTGAGAATCCCTCATCGGTCTTCCAAACCAGCTTTTTCTGGAAATCAGCACCTTTGAGATCGACTTGAATCTTGTCAAGCCAGTCCTGGCGGGATGGAGAAGTGAATTCAGAAAATAGTTTCTTGTCTGACATTTTGACTGTAATTATTGAAATATATACTATTTAATCAGTTTGTAATATTCGTCCAGCAGCGAATGCGCCGCGGTGAAAGGAGTCATAAGTCCGTTCCATACGGATTCTTCGGCTTGACTGATGCGGGTTTCCATCCTGTGATAGAAATCGCCGAGAATCGCCGAGTCGATGGTCTCTTTCATCCAGTAGTTGTTTTGTCTGCGACGGCGTATTTCGAAGTACCCGTTGGACTTCACATAGTCAATATAAGAGAAAATCATTTCGAAAATCTCCTTTATTCCGGTACCGTTCAGTCCTGAGTATGTAAGGACTTGACGTATCCAGCCGCTTTCAGGAGCGGGGAAGAAATGAAACGCGTTGCGCAACTGTATCGCTGAAAGTTTGCAGGCGTCAATGTTATTCCCGTCGCATTTGTTGATGACAATTCCGTCCGCCATTTCCATAATGCCGCGCTTGATGCCTTGAAGCTCATCGCCTGCGCCGGAGAGTTGGATCACAAGGAAGAAATCCACCATAGACTGGCAGGCGGTTTCACTTTGGCCCACACCCACTGTCTCGATGAAAATCTTGTCATAGCCGGCCGCTTCGCAGAGCAGGACGGTTTCCCTTGTCTTGCGCGCCACGCCGCCGAGACTGCCGGCTGAAGGACTTGGACGGATGAATGCGTCCCTGCGCTGTACAAGTGTCTCCATACGTGTCTTGTCTCCGAGTATGCTGCCTTTGCCGAATTCTGAGGACGGGTCAATGGCGAGCACGGCCAGTTTGCCTCCGTAATTGTCCAGCAGGTGAACGCCGAACTTATCTATTGATGTGCTCTTTCCTGCTCCCGGCACGCCGCTTATGCCTATGCGTACCGACTTTCCGCTAAAAGGAAGGCATTTTTCGATTACTTCCTGCGCCTTTGCGTAATGGTCCGGATTGGTGCTCTCCACAAGCGTAACTGCCTGGGAAAGGACAGTGATGTCGCCTTTTGTTATACCCTCAACCATTTCTGCCACGGAGAGCTCGTTGTGGCGGAAACTGTTCCTGTTCAGATAAGGGTTGACTACCGGTGGTTGTGCAACTCCTTCATTTACTGTCAGCCCCTTGTAGGCTTTATCGTTTTCAGGATGTTCCATATTCCCTGGCATTAAAGTTTCGTATCAGTTATGCCGGCATCGGCATTTAGTCTGCGAGAAAGCGCGAACAGAAGATCGGAAAGACGATTGAGATACTTGAGCACCCCATTGTTGTCCGGGTCGATCCGGTTTTCGTTAAGGAATGTCACAACACGGCGTTCCACCCTCCGGCATACGGTCCTGCATACCTGACATTGGCAGGACGTAGGGCTTCCTGTAGGGATGATGAAGCACCTGAGCGGCGGTAGACTGTGCTCGATGGAGTCAATTTCCGTTTCAAGCGCTTTGATTTCTTCGGAAAACTTCGTCCGAGCCCCTGGACAGGCTATCACTCCCCCCACCGCAAAAAGCTCCCGTATTATCCTTTCCAACAATGGCTTGTAATACGAATCTCTGCGGCTGGCAGGGATACTGCCGTCCGCAGAGCATAAAGCATTCAGAAAAGATATTTGCGAGGTCAGTTCATCCACATCGCCGTATGCTTCCACTCGGGTGTCGTCTTTGGGCACTCGTTTTCCGTCCGGCAGGGATGTATTCCCGCTATCTCCTTTCCGGGTATAAAGTGACATTATTTCTTTTTTTCACAAAGTTCTGTGAGAATGCTTTGGGTAGCCTTCGGGTGAAGGAAAGCTATATTCATTCCGTCAGCGCCCGCTCTTGGAGCAGCGTCGATGGTACGGATTGATTTTTCACCGCACTCGGCAAGTGCATTGGCAACACCATCCTCTACGGCATATGCCATATGGTGGAATCCCGGACCTCTTGTCTCAAGGAATTTTGCCACTGTGCTGTCCGGGCTCGTCGGCTCGAGAAGTTCAAGTTTTGTATCTCCGACCTTGAGGAAAGCGGTCTTTACTTTCTGGTCTGCTACTTCTTCTGTTTTATAGCATTCGAAGCCGAGAACATTCTCATAGAAAGGGAGAGCCTCTTCAATGCTGTTGACGGCTATGCCGATGTGTTCGATATGTGAGATTTTCATATTATTATTGTTTTAATTGAATATTTTATCCGAGGAATCCGAGGAGAATACCGGCTGCGACGGCAGAACCGATGACACCTGCAACATTCGGTGCCATAGCATGCATCAGAAGATGGTTTCCAGGATCGCACTCGAGACCGACCACTTCGGATACACGGGCACTGTCAGGCACTGCTGACACACCTGCGTTACCGATGAGAGGGTTAAGCTTATGACCTTCCTTAAGGAAGAGGTTCATAAACTTGACGAAGAGAACACCGCAAGTGGTGGCGATGACGAATGACAGGAGACCGAGTCCGAATATCTTGACTGAATTACCAGTCAGGAATACGTCAGCCTGTGTGGATGCTCCTACTGTCAGACCGATGAGAGTGGTGACAACGTCAATGAGCGGACCTCTTGCAGTTTCAGCAAGTCTGCGTGTGACTCCGGACTCCTTGAGGAGGTTACCGAAGAAGAGCATACCGAGAAGCGGAAGTCCTGAAGGAACGATGAAGGCTGTGCATATGAAACCGATGATAGGGAAGAGGATCTTCTCCTTCTGTGAAACGGTGCGTGGTCTTGGCATACGGATCAACCTTTCCTTCTTGGTTGTGAGAAGAAGCATGATAGGCTTCTGGATGACAGGCACGAGTGCCATATATGAATACGCTGACACAGCGATGGCTCCCATAAGTTCAGGAGCGAGACGACCGCTGAGGAAGATGGCTGTAGGACCGTCAGCTCCACCGATAATACCGATGGCTCCCGCTTCGCTAGGTGTGAAACCAAGCAGAAGGGCAAGCAGATAAGCTCCGAAAATGCCACATTGCGCAGCTGCTCCGATGAGAATGAGCCTAGGTTGTGAAATAAGTGCAGAGAAGTCCGTCATAGCACCGATTCCTAGGAAGATCAACGGTGGATACCATCCCTGTTTCACTCCCTGATAGAGGATGTTCATAACTGAGCCTTTCTCATATACACCCACCTGAAGGCCTACGCCGGTGGCAGGATCCATAAACAGAGGGATATTTCCCACAATCATACCGAATCCGATAGGCACAAGCAGCAGCGGTTCCCAATGTTTGACAATTCCCAAAGTGATGAAAGTCAAACCTATCAGTATCATTACCAGATGCTGCCAGGTGCAATTCGCAAATCCGGTGAAAAGCCAGAATTGCTGGAGACTGTCAACTATATTTTCCATTATGCGATAGTTGCTACGTTGGCACCTTCGAGGACTGAATCACCCTTGCTTACGAGAATGGCTGTAACTGTGCCTTCGAACTCTGAAAGGATTTCGTTCTCCATCTTCATAGCCTCAAGGACTGCAATCTTCTGGCCTCTCTTCACTGCCTGACCTTCCTTTACATCAATGCTGATGATAACTCCCGGAAGAGGGCTGGTGATATTCTTTCCACCGGCGGGAGCTGCTGCCTTAGGGGCTGCGGGAGCTGATGCCGCTGTCGGAGCCGGTGCTGCCGCAGCTGCAGGAGCAGGAGCTGCTATCGGAGCCGGTGCTGCCGCAGCTGCAGGAACTGGAGCATTTTCCATCTCCACATTGTATGAAACACCATTTACTGTGACGTCGGCGTTCTTGCCTTCGATGCCGTTGATGGCTACGTTATATTCGTTGCCATTGATCTTGAATTTATATTCTTTCATGATTATCTCTGTTTTCTGAGGTTCAACATTTTGTTTCCCCATGCGCTCTGGCATGGCTTTATGGTTAATACGAACGGGCCTCCGTCGTGTGAGCTGCAGTTGATGTGCAAATGTAGAGCGGTGGCTATGGCGGCATAGACCTCATCGCCTCCGTTCATATGAAGAGCCATGGCTATAGCTGTAGCCACCTCGTCATCCACCTTTCCGGATACTTTCTTCACGGCTTTCACTGTCTTCTCCTTTGGAGCTTTCTTATATTTTCCCGAGAATATGTTTCCGGACAGATTGTAGATGAAGAACAATATGATCAGGCCGAGGAACACGGTGCTCACCGCAATGATAGTGAGTGTAAACCCGTGAGGATCGGTTTGGATAAGGTCAACGGCCTTGTCCGTGATGGTGTGCCCATTAGGCAATTTATTGGCTATCAAACTGATCATAATGGCAGATTATCGTGTTTCTTGGCAGGGACGTTCTGTTGCTTGCCTTTCAGTGCTTCGAGAGCGCGGATTACGCGGAAACGTGTGGTAGCAGGCTCAATTACATCCTCAATATAGCCCTTCTGTGCCGCCTGATAAGGATTTGCGAAAAGGTCATTGTACTCAGCTGTACGTGCGGCCTTGAGCTGCGCCCTCTTTTCAGGGTCTGTCTCATCCTTGAGTTCTTTTCCGTAAAGAACGCCTACAGCACCGTCAGCACCCATCACAGCGATGTTGGCTGAAGGCCATGCATAGTTGATATCACCACGCAACTGCTTGCAACTCATTACTATATGGGCCCCGCCATAGCTCTTGCGCAGAGTAACTGTAACTTTCGGAACAGTGGCCTCTCCGTATGCATAGAGGAGTTTTGCCCCGTGGGTGATGATGCCACCATATTCCTGCTGCGTGCCACAGAGGAATCCCGGAACATCAACAAGGGTCACGAGAGGAATGTTGAATGCATCGCAGAAGCGTACAAATCTTGCGGCCTTGCGGCTGGCATTGATATCGAGCACACCTGCCATAGCCTTAGGTTGGTTTGCGACGATGCCCACGCTCTGTCCGTTCATATGAGCGAAACCGACGATTATGTTCTTTGCAAATGAAGCGTGTACCTCGAAGAAATCACCATCATCCACTATGCTGTTGATAACGGTGTACATATCATATGCCTGATTGAGGTTCTCCGGGATGAATACATTGAGCGAATCATCGAGTCTTCCGACAGGGTCGTTCGTCGGCTTGAGAGGAGCTTCTTCCAGATTGTTCTGAGGAAGGAAGGAGAGAAGCTTCTTGAGGGATGCAATGGCCTCGGTTTCATTGTCGGCCGCGAAATGAGCCACACCGCTCTTGGAAGTATGAACCCAAGAACCGCCAAGGTCCTCCTGACTTACAACTTCTCCAGTCACACTCTTAACGACAGACGGTCCGGTGAGGAACATATAGGAAGTATCTTTCACCATAAGGGTGAAGTCGGTCAGAGCCGGGGAATAAACCGCTCCTCCGGCGCAAGGGCCGAAGATTCCGCTAATCTGAGGGATAACGCCTGAACAGAGAATATTCCTTTCGAAGATATCGGCATATCCTGCAAGAGCATCGATACCCTCCTGAATACGCGCACCGCCGGAGTCATTAATACCGATGAATGGTGCCCCACACTGCATGGCCATATCCATGACTTTGCAGATTTTCTCTGACATAGTCTTGCTCAAAGAACCGCCACTGACCGTGAAGTCCTGAGCAAAAACATAAACGATACGACCATCAATCGTACCTCTACCAGTTACTACACCATCTCCGTCAGTATGGGATTTTTCCATACCGAAGTTGGTGCAACGGTGCTGAACGAAGGTGTCGAATTCTTCAAAACTGCCTTCATCAAGCAGTAGCGCCAAACGCTCGCGTGCAGTCATTTTTCCTTTTTCGTGCTGTGCATCGATTCTTTTCTGACCTCCGCCAAGCTCGGCTTTGGCCCTGCGGGCCATGAGAGAACTGAGTTTGTCTTCCATATCTTATAATAAAACGTTATAATTTGCTATCTGATCGAAACGCATTTTTGCAGTGCAAATATATTGACTTTACACATCCTCAAATAGTATTTATCATTGAATTTTTCGATAGCGGCAATCGGTTGCTATCGGAATTGACGTTTAACGTCCAAGTCTGACAACGACTTTGTTGAACTCTTCTATTATGTCGGCCACGCCACCGGGAGCAGAGGCTTGGGCACTGCGCCGCGCAAGAGCTTCCGAGAGCTGTCCCAGCTCTTCGTGAGTGTCATATTCCAGGCCGGTCAAATCCTTAAGGCTGACAGGGTTGGGCAATTCAGGCGGCCAGTCTGTCTGGTTGAGATCAAGCCCGACTCCAACTATGGAGAATTCAATTGTATCACCGTGGATGGTGTTCTCCACGAGTATCCCGCAAATCTTCTTTTCACCGACCCATATATCATTGGGCCACTTTATCCACGGCTCGATGCCTTTTGTGCGCAGATAATCACGTATGCCCAGTGCCATAATGGATGTTACGGCAAGAGCGTCCGCCGCCTTCAGGAGGCGATGCCGCAACAGGATAGAGAAAGTAAGGTTCCTCCCCGGTTCTGAATGCCAGGTATGATCGCCCTGGCCGCGCCCCGCCAACTGCATTTCGGCGGCTATTATTGTGAGATTCCCCGACTGGTTCAAACGTCTTCTGAGTTCATTGTTGGTTGAATCTGTATTCTTCAGCCAACATATATTGCTTTCCATTGTTTCGTTATTTGAATACATTCTGCAAATGTACAACATTACAAGCTTTTCTGTAAAAAATCGTTATCTTTGTGAACGCCGGGCCGCAAAGAAAAGATGTGTATTTGTGGACTTGGTCTTTATTATGGAGCTCAGGCAGTTGAAATATTTTGTCAGAACGGCGCAGACTCTGAATTTCTCCGAGGCTGCACGTAGCTTATATGTGAGTCAAAGCACTCTTTCTCAGCAGATAAAATCTCTTGAAAATGAGCTTGGGACCATCCTGTTCCAGCGGGACTCCCACTCGGCTTCGCTCACCCAAAGCGGGTCGATGCTGCTACCTCTTGCCATTCAGACCATTCAGGACGCAGAAGCCTGCAAAGCACAGGTAAATGACCTCAAAGAGATGCTGACAGGAGAGCTCAACATCGGTATTACATACTCATTCAACCATATTCTCACGGAGACTGTAAAGAATTTCGTCAAGGAGTACCCGGGAGTGAAGCTCAATATCTTCTACAGAAATATGGAGGAACTGATGGAAGCGCTTCGTCATCGGGAAGTGGATTTGGTGCTGGCCTTCAAGCCCGGACAGCCATATAATGAAATCGAGTCCAGTCATCTTTTCAGTGACAAGCTCTCTGTAATAATGCGCAAGGATCACGCGCTCGCCTCCAGAGAATCCATAAGTCTTGAAGAACTTGACCGTTACCGTCTCGCCATTCCGGCAAAAGGTCTTCAGGCACGCAATGCCCTTGAAGAGTTTATCTGTATTGAGCGCTCCAATCTGAATGTCTGTCTGGAAATCAACGAGGCGAATGTCCTTCTCGATATTGTTCAGGACAACAATCTTCTGACTATGCTTTCCAAAGCCTCCATCCGCGGACGGGACCTTCTGAAAGCAGTGCCTCTAGATCTTCCTGACAACCAGATGCAGGGATGCGTCCACACCCTCAAGCGTGTATTCCACAAACGGAGCGCAGAAACTTTTATTGAGATGCTCCGCGATACCAATATTATTCAGGAGCTTTCCGGTAAATGGCTATAATCAAAGAACTCAACGGCAAGGTGCCCGTAGTCGGGCAGCGGTGTTTTCTGGCGGAGAACGCGGCATTGATAGGAGATGTCACCATTGGTGATGACTGCAGCATATGGTACGGTACCGTATTGCGCGGAGATGTAAACCCGATTGTAATCGGAGACAGGGTGAATGTCCAGGACGGTGCCGTGCTCCACACCCTTTACAAGCGTTCTGTCGTCGAGATTGGCAATGACGTGTCTGTGGGGCACAATGCAGTTATCCACGGTGCCAAAGTCGGCAGCAATGTACTTGTGGGAATGGGCGCGATATTGATGGATGGCGCTGTTATTCCGGACAATACCATCATAGCCGCAGGCGCTGTTGTTCTCAGCAATCAGGTCCTTGAGCCGGGCGTCTATGCCGGCATTCCTGCCAAGAAGGTCAAGGACTCCTCCGAAACAGTGGCCGCCGCGGCCCATAAGAACGCGCAGGGATATCTTATATACAAAGAGTGGTATAAAGATTAAGAACCTGTTTTGAAATGGTTAATTTCTTTTCTTATGAATCTTTTTCAGTCTTTCGCTTCTGTCACTCGGTCACGTAGCTACGGCTACGCTCCCTCATTCCAGAACCGAAATACAATAAAAATCTTGTATAATAAAATTCATCAACCATTTCAAAACAGGTTCTAAGAATGTTTTGAAATTTGTAGTATATTTGCGCAGTCTATGGTGAGCCACACGGTGTGGCTTGAAAAGGGAATCAGGTGAAAAGCCCGGACTGTGCCCGCAGCTGTAAGTTCCTTCATCGTGTCACTTTCTATACCATTGTCCGATTGGACGAGAAGGCGTGACACCGGAACGAGTCAGAAGACCTGCCATAGTTGAGTCAAACCTATGAAACCCGGGGGCAGGTTTCCGTTGAGACGTTACAAACAATGTTTTTCTCTACATTTTTGATTGCGGCGAGTCTGCTTGTTGTAGATGCGCCGGACACATTGCAGACCGCAGTAGTGGTCGCAGACAAGGGAATGATAGTGTCCAAATCGGATACTGTATTGATTTCCAACCAGACTGACGTTACCGAAGCTCTGAGCAGTATTCCGTCACTCATTGTAGGTGATATGGGAGGCGCCGCAGGACTTAAATCCGTAAACCTGCGGGGACTTGGCAGCGCGCATACGGCAATCTATGTTGACGGAGTCCGCGTGAACAATGTCCAGAGCGGGCAGACGGGCCTGGAAATGCTTGATCTGGGCAGTTTCTCCGGCATTGTAGTGGATTATGTCCAGAACAGCCTTTCATTCAATACCTCAAAGCCGGAATTCGGTTCTGGAAAATTTGCCGGGAACGTGAAGTTCCGCGGCGGCTCGTTCGGTACGTATGAGCCTGCGGCAAGGCTGGATTTCAAATTGTCCGATAGGGTTTCCCTGTCTGTGATATCTTCAGGGACTCTGAGCAAGGGCGATTTCCGGTACGGCGACGATTCCAGACGGGATAACAACGACATCAGCCAGATACGTGCAGGCGTAGATGTATGGGGACGGATGGACAGAGGTTCGTGGCATACGAAAGTATATTTCAACGGGGCTGGGAGGGGCACTCCAGGCTCAACCGACTGGCCTTCCACAGACAGGCAGAAAGATAGGAACGTCCTTGTACAGGGAGTGGTGCAGAACAGTTTCACACCACTCTACACCCTGAATGCAAGCGCCAAGGTGGCATATGACGACCTGTCCTATCTCAGCGAATGGGGAGACAGCCGGTATCAGGCGAAAGGATTCCAGCTGAACAGCTCCCACATCTTCCATATCGCGTCTTGGGTGGATATTTCCCTGGCGGCCGACATTCAGCACGACGGTCTGAAATCGACTGAATATAGCGCAGACAGGACCGGTGTGGTTTCCGCAGTGACATCGGCGTTCTGCCTGCCAGGGTTCAAGGCAGATGTTTCCGTCGAATATTCAGGCACGTTCGACAAAGGTTCCAAAGGAATCAATACTCTTTCGCCGTCTGCGGATTTGCGCTTCTCCATAACCGACGGATTGGAAATAACAGCGTTCAGCAGACGCTCCAGCAGGGTTCCCACATTCAATGAACTGTATTATCCCGGTTTCGGCAATCCGGATCTCAAGTGTGAGGATGCCTTTCTTGCATCGGCGGGATTGCAATGGAGAAAGCACTTCTCTGACTGGAGGGTGAACGCAGGGGCGGATTTCAACTACAATTCCATAAAAGACAAGATAGTGTCGGCACCGTCGATAGAGAATCCTAGCCTCTGGTTCCCTTACAACATAGGGAAGGCCCTGATGTATGGCGCGGACCTCAGCGCGGGCGCCGCTTTCAAAAAAGGAGACTGGGCCGGCACTTTGTCAGCCACATATATCTGGCAGGACACTAAAGACAAGACTCCCGGCAGCGCATCTTACAACGAACAGATTCCGTTTGTATCCAGACATTCCCTGTCCGTCACTATGAACGGCTCGTTCAGGGGATTCAGCCTTGAATTTCTGTGGAATCTGCGATGCGGTCGCAGGGACAGCTACAGTGAGATGCCGGACTACAACACCCTTGACATCAATGTAGGGAAAGACTTCCGGTTCAGGAAGGGAGCTTCCATCGCGCTGAAGTTAATTGCCCGCAACATTACAGACACCCGCTATGAACTGGCTTCCGGATATCCTATGCCGGGACGCGCCTTCTACGGAAGTATCGAATATTATTTCTGATTCCACCGGATACGTATTACTTTGCAGCATAGCGCTTTCTCACGAACAGTATATGATTAAGAAAATAAGACCTGTTTCTATGTCAGACAAAAAAATAAACTTCAAGTTCTGTGTCTTGCTGCCGATAGTGCTGGCAGTGACCGTCTTCTTGTGCGCTGTTCCTGTCAGTTTCTTCGGAATCCCAGCCCTTACCATTGTCCAGCAGCGAGTCATCGCACTTTTCGTGTTCGCGGCTCTTATGTGGATGTTTGAAATTATTCCCAACTGGACGACTTCCATTCTCATTATTGTATTGTCACTTCTGACGATATCCAATAAGGGACTCGGCTTCCTGTGCAAGCCGGAATATGGCAGCCTTGTCAATTATAAGGATCTGATGGCGTCATTTGCAGACCCCGTCGTGATGCTTTTCCTGGGAGGATTTGTCCTTGCGATTACGTCATCAAAGTATGGTCTGGATGTAACTCTCGCGCGTATGCTTCTCAGGCCCTTCGGTAAAAAGCCAAAGATGGTACTTCTCGGATTCCTCATCGTAGTTGCCATATTCTCTATGTTTATGAGCGACACGGCCACAGCTGCTATGATGCTTGCATTTCTCGCTCCCGTGCTTGCAGTTCTGCCAAGCGATGACAAAGGCAAAATCGGGCTTGTACTGTCAGTCCCTATCGCCGCGACTCTAGGGGGAATCGGGACCCCTATCGGGACTCCGCCCAATGCGACAGCCGTGAAATTCCTCGCGGAAGCAGGATATGAGGTTTCCTTTATGGAGTGGGCTGTCAGAATGGTTCCTTTTGTTATCATTATGATTACAGTGGCCTGGCTCCTTCTTCAGATGTTCTTTCCCTTCAAGTCCGAGGAAGTCATTCTTCAAATCCCTGAGAGCAAAAGGAAGAAAGACTGGAAGACCATAGTTGTATGGATCACATTTATCGGAACTATCCTTCTGTGGGCCACGGAACAGTGGACAAAAATCAACTCCAACGTCGTAGCTCTCATTCCTCTCGCAGTTTTCACCTGCACCGGAATATTCACGAAGGAAGATATCAAGGAAATAAACTGGAGTGTTCTGTGGCTGGTCGCAGGAGGCTTCGCACTAGGCACTTCCCTTCAGGGGACAGGGCTTGCAATGGTACTTATAGAAGCCATTCCATTCGGTTCAATGGCAGTTTGGATTGTATTCATAGTCTCCGGTTTTGTTTGCTACTTCCTATCCAACTTCATTTCCAATTCCGCCACTGCGGCTTTACTCATCCCTATCTTGATTGTAGTCGCTTCCGGTATGGCAGCCCCGGATGCCGCCAACAACGCATTATTCCTCGCGCATGGCGGCACTCACGCTATGATTGTATTCATCGCAGTCTGTGCCTCCATCGCTATTCTTTTTCCGATTTCGACGCCGCCGAATGCAATCGCATCTTCAACTGGTCTTGTTGAGACCAAGGATATGACAAAGGTTGGAATTATCATTGGTGCGATTGGTTTTGTCCTTGGATATTTCTGGCTGACGACCATTTTCCCTTTCGTCAAATAAGCCGCTGGAATAAGAAGCCAAAGAGAGTGTGCATTCCTGAAAATTGTGGAAAACACACTCTCTTTTTATATATGAAGTGAAAAGGCTCAGATGATTCCCTGCTCAAGCATAGCCTGTGCCACTTTCATAAAGCCGGCTATATTTGCACCTTTCACATAATCAATACTTCCGTCCGGCTGAGTTCCGAATTTTACGCACTGCTCGTGGATGGAATCCATAATGAAATGAAGCTTATCATCAACTTCCTGTGCACTCCAGCTGATATGTGACGCATTCTGAGTCATCTCAAGACCGGATGTTGCGACGCCTCCGGCATTGACTGCCTTGCCGGGAGCGAAATATACACCATTGTTCTGGAAATAATGGATAGCTCCAGGCTGGCAACCCATATTGGAAACCTCACAGCAGCACCAGGTACCGTTTGCCTTGAGTTCCTTTGCATCATCCTCAGAAAGCTCGTTCTGGAATGCACAAGGGAGAGCTATGTCGCATTTTACGCTCCACGCCTTCTTCCCGGCTGTGAAAAATGCCTTTCCCGGGAATCTGGTCGCCATATCTTCTACTTTGTTGCGGTTGGATGCACGCATAACGAGCATATAATCAATCATCTCGGCGGTGATACCATCAGGAATCTCGCAGACGCCGTCCGGGCCTGAAATGGCAACCACCTTCGCTCCGAGTTGTGTCGCCTTTGTACAAGCTCCCCAGGCAACATTTCCGAAACCGGAGATGGCAACCTTCTTACCCTTGATATCTTTGCCGGCTTTGTGGAGAAGATTCTGAGTAAAATAGAGTGCTCCGAAACCTGTCGCCTCCGGACGAAGAATAGAGCCTCCCCAGGTTGCACCTTTTCCGGTAAGGACACCTGTATTGTACTCGCGGGCGAGCTTCTTGTACTGCCCATAAAGGAAACCTATCTCACGGCCGCCAACGCCCACATCACCTGCAGGGATATCCTGATCAGGGCCGATGCACTGCCAAAGTTCCTGCATAAATGCCTGGCAGAAACGCATAATCTCATCATTTGACTTGCCTACCGGGTCGAAATCAGAGCCTCCCTTCGCTCCACCCATAGGGAGTGTAGTGAGGGCATTCTTGAAAGTCTGCTCGAAGCCAAGGAACTTAAGCATTGACGGTGTCACTGCCTTATGGAAACGCAGGCCGCCCTTATACGGTCCAATTGCGCTGTTGAACTGGATGCGATATCCGAGGTTGGTCTGTACCTCACCCTTGTCATCAACCCAAGTCACACGGAATGTAAAGATGCGGTCAGGTTCGACCATTCTCTCCACGATTTTTGCTTTCTCAAATTCAGGGTGCTGATTATAAACTTCTTCCACTGATTCGAGGACCTCCTGTACTGCCTGCAAATACTCATTTTCACCAGGGTACTTGGCCTGGAGTCTGGCCATAATGTCTGTTGTTTTCATTTTTTCGTTTTTTATACTGCTACTATCTGACTTCCCAAACTGATCCGCTGCGCAGAAGGTCATCCACACAATGGATTGATGATTTGCGCATTACTTCCTTGACTTGATCCCGTACGCCGTCATCATAGGTGATATCCTTGACATCTCTGATGACGCCGAGTGCTACAGGATAATCAGGGCCTTTCATATCCACGAGAGCCATCTGAAGACCGATGTTGTCAGCGTGAGCATCGTGAACGAGAATATCATCAAGGTCATAGCCTCCTTCTCCGACCCGCACAGCTCTGATCTTCTTTCCATCGTACACAAGTCCCTTGTCATTGTCCTTGCCGAACAACATCTTCTCACCGTGGCGCAGGACTATGGTCCTTTCCGCCCTGACTTCCGGATCCGAAATGCTCTTATGTGCGCCATCATTGAAAATGACGCAATTTGTAAGAAACTCCATAATGGAGCACCCGTCATGCAGCGCCGCCGCGGACATAATCTCTTCATTGAGCTTGAGCTCCACATCAAGACTGCGGGCGAAGAATGTTCCTTTGGCACCGAGTACGAGAGATCCCGGATTGAACGGATGCTCAACCGTACCGTAAGGAGAAGTCTTGGTAATTGCACCGAATTTTGATGTCGGAGAATACTGTCCCTTCGTGAGCCCGTAGATTTGATTGTTGAAGAGCATTATGTTGATATCGATATTCCTGCGAATGGCGTGGATAAAATGATTGCCTCCGATAGCCAGAGCATCTCCGTCACCGCAGGCCTGCCATACGGTAAGCCACGGATTCGCCACTTTTATCCCGGTTGAGATGGCGGTGGCACGGCCGTGAATGCTATGAAATCCGTATGTATCCATATAATAAGGGAGGCGTGAAGAGCATCCGATACCGGACACAACGACATAACGTTCCTTTTCATAATTAAGTGCCTGGCTCACTTTTGGAAGCACACGTTGAAGAGCTGCAAGAACAGCGTGGTCACCGCACCCCGGGCACCATCTGACCTCCTGGTCGCTTTTGAAATCTTTAACTGAAAGTATTGCCATATCACATCTCCCTCTTTATTGCTTCCACGAGCTCGCTAATAAGGAACGGCTGGCCCTGGACTTTATTATACTTATGGACATTGGCCTCAGGCACACGGCTTTCGAGCCAGGAAGCAAACTGCTGTATATTCAGTTCGCATACAAGAACCTTCTTGAAACTGAGAAGAATTTCACGAGTATTCCGAGGCAGAGGATACAAATAATCGAAATGAGCATAACTTATCTTTCCCCCTTCATCCCAGATTTGCTGCACTGCGGACATAATGTGTCCATATGTACCGCCCCAACCGACAACAAGAAGATCTCCCGACTGCTCTCCAAGCACTTCTTGTTCAGGAATGAAATCGGCAATCTTTTCGACCTTCTTCTGCCGTTCTGCAATCATAAGCTCGTGATTGACAGGATCAGAAGAAATTGAGCCTGAATGGTTTTTCTCAAGACCGCCGACTCTGTGTTCGAGGCCCTTCTGTCCGGGAATCGCCCACTTGCGAACAAAAGTTTCGGAATCTCTTTCGAAAGGTCTGAATTTCTGGCCTTCGCCGAGTACGCCTTCTGCATACGGAGGCTTAATATCAGGATAATTCTTCATGGAAGGGATAAGCCAAGGCTCGCTGCCGTTTCCGATGAAGCCCTCGGAAAGAAGGATGACAGGAGACATATGTTCCAATGCTATCTTACAGGCATTGAATGCAGCATCGAAGCAATGGGCAGGGGAATGCGCGGCAATCACAGGGATAGGACACTCTCCATTTCTTCCATATATGGCCTGAGTGAAATCTGTCTGCTCCGTCTTGGTCGGAATACCTGTCGACGGGCCGGCACGCTGGACATCGACGACGACAAGTGGGAGCTCTGTCATACAGGCAAGGCCTAGAGCCTCGCTCTTAAGTGACAATCCCGGCCCGGAAGTCGTTGTGACTGCAAGATTTCCGGCAAATGAAGCGCCTATGGCAGTACAAATGCCCGCAATCTCGTCCTCGGCCTGTAAAGTCTTGGCGCCTAAGCTCTTATGCAATGCAAGTTCCTCAAGGATACCGGTCGCCGGAGTGATAGGATAAGAACCGCAGAAAAGTGGGAGCCCGGACTTTTCAGATGCGGCAAGAAGTCCCCATGCTGTCGCCTGATTACCTGAAATATTCCTGTACAATCCTTTTTCTTTCTTAGCCGGAGCGACATAATAAGTATTCGGGATTGCGTGAATGTTGGAAGCATAATTGAAGCCATCCTGAAGCACTTTCTTGTTGGGGGCAATCATCTCAGAATGCTTCTTCGCGAATTTCTTCTCAAGATATTGGAAAATATACTCAAGTGGGCGGCTGTATATGTAACAAGCCATTCCAAGAATAAACATATTCTTGCACTTGCGTATATCTTTTATGCTTATTCCGCTGTCCTTGAGACTCTGCTCCGTGAGCTCCGTTATTGGAGAGATTATCAGAGTCCTGTCCTCAACATTAAGCTCTGCAAAAGGGTTATCTGTCTTAAAGCCTGCCTTTTCCAATCCCGGCTCATCGAAGGCACTCTCATCCACCAGTATCATAGCGCTGCGCTTGCACCATTTCGCATTGGTCTTAAGCGCCGCCGGATTCATCGCGACCAACAGATCACAAAAATCACCGGGCGTATTTATTTCATCGCCTCCGATATGCACCTGAAATCCGGAAACACCTGAAACAGTTCCATGTGGAGCGCGGATTTCTGCCGGATAATCAGGAAAGGTGGAAAGTCCGTTCCCGAAAATAGCTGACATGTCTGCAAAAAGAGATCCGGTGAGTTGCATACCATCTCCCGAATCTCCTGCAAATCTTATAACAACATCATCAGTGTCGACTACTCTGTGTTGCATTCCGAATTAGTATTTTGCCTGACTATTGCTGCTGAGCCTGTGCCTGAGCTTGAATTTCATTCTGGAGAGACTCAAGTGTCCTTCCGTCCGGAATATTGAGGGCCTTGCGGGCTGCCGGAGTGAGATCAGTGCTCTGAGACTGGTCAAGATAGAGGAAAGATGCTATATCCATCACAAAAGTGAAGCCTCCTTCCTTTGCAAGCTTCTCAACTGCCTGCTGAGCTTTCTGCTGGATAGGCACCATCAATTCCTGCTGCTGTGTTGCAAGTTCCTGCTGAATTGTTGTATTGAATTCTTCGATTCTCTGGTTGATTTCCGTAAGCTCTTTTTCCTTGCTCTCGCGAATAGCCTGGGTCCAAGTGGACACTTTCTGCTGATACTGCTGATACTTTGACTGGAATTCGTCCACCATAGACTGGTATGTCTCCGACGCCTCTTTCTGGGATGCGTTCATTGTCTCCCTCGCGGAATCCATCTCAGGCATAAGATATACCAATTCATTGAAATTGACGTGCGCGACTTTGACCTGAGAAAAACCGGTCAATGTCACCAAAGCCATAGCGGCAGATAAAATAACTTTTTTCATATCAATATTAATTAATTATCGTTAATACATTCTCATCAGAACTGTTGTCCTATCACGAAGTGGAATTGCCCTCTTCCGCGTTCAACATCATCAAACCCATATCCCCAGTCTATTCCGAGCAAGCCGATCATAGGAAGGAATATTCTGGCACCTATACCGGCGGATCTCTTTATCTGGAACGGGTTGAAATCCCTGATATCCGACCAACAGTTACCACCTTCAAGGAAGGCCAGAGCAAAGATTGTGGACTGAGGCTGCAATACTACAGGATATCTCAATTCCACGGTGAACTTGTCATATACGTTACCCGCATATGCATATCCGTTGGAATTGTAACTGGTCAATATATATGGTGTAAGTGAATAGTTCTCGTAACCGCGGAGTGAAATCACCTCCGAGCCGTAAGAATTGTATCCCGACATACCGTCACCTCCGACAAGGAAGCCCTCGAACGGAGAATAGCCCCAATTCCTATTATAATAGCCAAGATACCCGAACTGCGCCCTTGTCATCAGGACAAGATCTCCGACCAACTTTGCATAAACAGCGCCGCTGAACTTGATTTTGTAATACTCAATCCATTTGTAGCGGTCTTTGGCCTGCCAGTTGTCATAATTGACATCTCTCCAACTCTTCCTCTCAATAATCCTGCCCTCCTGGTCATAGTCCTTAGTTCTGAACAACGAGAACGGAGGTGTGAGCGAAAGACTCAGATTGAATTCAGAGCCCTGCCTCGGATAAATGTTCTGATCAGTCGAAGTCCTGTTGAGAGTCAAGGAATAACTGATGTTATGGGCAGTTCCGTCATCAAAGATGAAATACCCTGAATACCAGTCTCTCAATCTATACGTCTGCCAGCTGAGTCCGTTGTATAAGATAAAATAGTTGTCCGGCCACTTCAGACGGTTTCCAAGAGAAGCGGAGAATCCGAAGATCTCCATCTGCTTGTCATTGTTGAGAATACCATAATAGAGAAGTGAGTTGGTCTGCCTTGTATAATATGCTGAAAGATTGAGTGATGTCGGCTTCTTTCCAAATAGCCACGGCTCGGTAAAGTTTGCTGTCAGAGCGGTATAATATGTTCCATTGGTCTGGAAACGGAATGCCAGATTCTGCGCATCTCCGAGAGGAACAGGTCGCCAGGCGTTCTTGTCAAAAAATCTGTGTGTCGAGAAATTGTTGAAACTCAGACCTACAGTGGCGACGAAAGTATTGCCTCCCCAACCTCCTGAAAGCTCCAACTGGCTGGAAGGCTTTTCCACCACGTTGTAGATGAGGTCAACGGTGTTGTTAAGCTGGTTAGGGATTATGGAATATCCCTTGCTCGGATCCATGATGGACTCAGGATCAAACTGTCCGAGAGATGCGATTTCCCTTATGGATCTCTCAAAATCGGTCTGGCTGAAAAGATATCCCGGGCGTGTATATACCTGCCGGCGGACGACCTTCTCGCTGGTCAGATCGTTGCCATTGATGATAATATTATTGAGCGTTGCCGGCTTGCCTTCTGAAATGCGAAGCTCCACATCGACGGAATCATTCTGGATATTGAGCTCGACCGGAGTAATGTTGAAGAACAGATATCCATTGTCCCGATACAATTTGGAAACGTCATAATCACTCTCCTTTCCGCCGCCGAAAAGCCTTTTTTCCATAGTGACCACATCATAGACATCTCCCGGCTTGATATCGAGGATTCCATTGAGTACATCTGTGGCATAAACAGAGTTGCCAGTCCACGTTATGTTCCTGAAATAATATTTGTGGCCCTTGTCAACCTTGAAGTCAATCCCGAGACGGTTATCTTCGATATAATAGATGGAATCCTTCACAATACGGGCATCACGATAGCCTGCCTCATTGAAAGCGCTGATGAGCCCCTTCTTGTCATCGGGATAGTCCTTCTCACTGAATTTCTTGCTCTTGAAGAAGTTGTAAATTTTGTTGGACTTGGTCTTCTTCATTGACTTTGCAAGCTTGAAGTCGGAAATCTCTCCGTCTGCGCCTTCGAAGTTGATGGTCTTGATTCTCACCCTTTCCTTTCTATCCACATCAAAAGTCACTCTGATGGCACTCTTCACTATTGTGTCCTTCTGAACTCTCGGAGTGACCTCCACATTGAGGAAGCCTTTTTCAGCATAAAATCTCTTAATAATATCCGAGGAGGCCTTCGCTACATATTCCGAATATTCACCGCCTCGTCTGAGATTGAGACGCTCCTGCAAATCTTTTTTCTCCCCTGACTTGACTCCGGTGAAATCCCATCTCGAAACTCTTGGACGCTCCTGAACAGCGATTTTCAGCCACGCCGTATCCTTTTGGGCATTGAGAGAGTCAACAACTATAGTCACATCCTCAAAAAATTTCTGCTGCCACAGACGATTGACGACATCTGACACCGCATCACTTGGAATGCCTATTTCAAGGCCCTGTTTGAGTCCTGAGACCTGAATTATCTGCTGGTCGCTGAAATAAGTGTTGCCTTCCACCTTGACACCACCGATAACATAAGTCCGAGGGTAGTTATAATCAATCTCAATACCGCTGTTCTGGGCCAATCCCGGAACCGGCAAGAGAAATAAAAGCGAGAATAAAAATAAGCGGATATATCTCATCAATACTTCAGCGTCCAATAAGTTTGCAAATATAATTGAATTATTTGACTTTCCCATAACGTCGGTCACGTTTGGCATATTCTTCCAAAGCCTTTACAAACTCTTTTTCTCTGAAATCCGGCCAAAGAGTATCAACGAACAGCAACTCCGAATAAGCGGCTTGCCACAGAAGGTAATTGCTGAGACGCTGCTCTCCGGAAGTTCTGATTATCAAGTCCGGATCCGGAATATCGGACGTGACGAGATATTTTTCTATGTTCGTGTCTGAGTTGCGGGCCATCCGGACGGCGGCCTGCTCGATATCCCACTTGCCACTATAGCTCAGGAACACTATCATAGTGAGGGCATCATTCAAGGCCGTCAACTCTTCCAGATTGACTATCGCCGTGCGCAGAGTATCAGAAAGCCTTTCCCTGTTTCCAAGCACCATAAAACGCACATTGTTGTCCATCAAAGTGGAGACTTCGTTCTTTATGGATTCCATCATCAATGACATCAGAGCTCCGACTTCTTCCTGAGGACGTCCCCAGTTCTCCTCGGAGAATGCAAAGAGAGAAAGGTACTTGACGCCTTGTCTCACAGCTTCTTCTGTGCAAGCTCTGACACTTTTCACACCTTCAACATGTCCGGACACACGCTCCTTTCCCCTCTCTTTCGCCCAACGTCCGTTGCCATCCATAATGATGGACACATGTACCGGAATCTTATTTACATTTTCCATAATCTGGACTATTCTGATTCGTTGCGGAAATCTTCTCCCCAGAACAATTTGCTCTGCAAGGCCTCGATGAAATTGGATTTTTCGAGCCTGACCCTTTTTAGCGAAAAGTGTGCCAGTCCGACATTGATTGCAGTCCACCTGTCAATGACATAATTTCTGTTGTCCATCGTAAGCATCAGTTTCTCGTCTCTCGACCTGAAAGAAAGGCTGATACTTGCTGTTGACGGGACAATCAAAGGACGGAGATTCAGGTTATGCGGCGCAATAGGAGAGACAATCAGAACATCAGCATCCGGAGTGCATATCGGGCCGCCGACACTCAACGAATACGCAGTCGAGCCGGAACTCGTCGCCACAAGGATGCCGTCCGCCCAATATGTCGGAAGCTTCTCGCCATTGATGACGGCATCGATTCCGAGCATGGCGGCTCCCTTACGGTGAACGGAGATTTCATTCAAGGCATAAGGCTCCCGCTGCGCGCCGATACAGTCAAGAACTTCGGTTTCAAGCATCCCGCGGCTCTCGATAGTATATTTTCCGTGCAAAAGAGGGTACGCGACATTGGCGGGACGATATTCGGAGAGAAAGCCCATCCTTCCAAGATTGACTCCCAGGACAGGAATGTCCGTTCCCGCCACCAGAGAAGATGCACTGAGAAACGTGCCGTCACCGCCGACACTCAACAGCATATCAGTATCCGGGAGAGGAACTGTATCTGTTTCATACAACATGCACCCGGCTTCCTGAAGTTCGCATTTGAGTTTCAGATACTCCTGATTGGTCTGCAATTGACCATTTTGGAAATATACTGCAAGTTTCATATCGTTCATTTCAGATTTGGACTTCAAAAGTAGTAATTATTTCCATAAAATCTTTATTTTTGCAGATTGATAGGAACGTGTTTTGTAAAACAGGCTCCGGTTGTTTCAACGATAAATCTCGACCGACAATGGCATTATTAAGTGTAAATATCAATAAGATAGCTACCTTGCGCAACGCAAGAGGCGAGAATAATCCGGACGTGGAACAGGCTGCCGCCAACATAGAATTGTTTGGAGCCCAAGGCATCACCGTCCATCCTAGACCTGACGGAAGGCATATCCTGTATGACGATGTCCGGGCACTCAAGAAAATAGTCAGGACGGAATTCAACATCGAAGGAAATCCGACACCGAGTTTCATTGATCTTGTCTGTGAAGTCAAGCCGGATCAGGTCACTCTGGTGCCGGACGCCCACGATGCCATCACATCCAATGCCGGATGGGACGTAATGAAGAACAAGCAGTTCCTGCGCGATGTATGCCGCAAGTTTATGGAACACGGCATACGGACATCAATATTTATTGACCCTATGCCGGATATGGCATATGCGGCAAGCGAATGCTGTGCAGACCGTATTGAAATGTACACAGCCTCATATGCCGCGAGATTCAATGAAGACCCCGAAGCGGCGATAGAAGCCTTTGTCGATACTGCAATGGCAGCCCGCACTGCCGCTCTCGGCGTCAATGCCGGACACGACCTCAACATGGCGAATGTCGGTTACCTTGTCAACACCATTCCTTGGATTGAAGAGGTCTCTATCGGGCACGCACTCATCTGCGATGCGCTATACCTCGGTCTTGAAGACACTATTCAGATGTACCTTGAAAGAATGAACGGCAAAGCGGAAGAAGAATAAATTATAAACAAAAAGACATACTGAACAATGAAAAAAACAATTTTTATCCTCAGCTTGATTGCAGCTGCCCTGGCAGCTGTTTCCTGCAACAACGCCGATGTACCTGCGGCCAACGAAGGCAGTAACGCCAACACACAGAAAGGCGCGATAGTATATTTCAACCTTGACAAGATTCTGACAGACTACGATATGGCCAACGACCTTCGCAGCGTGGTTGAAACAAAGATTCAGGGAATCAATGAAGAGGTCACCAGAAAACAGAACAAACTTCAGAAAGATGCTCAGGCATTTCAAGATAAAGTAAATAAGGGCTTGCTCACAAGTTCGGTTGCAGAAGTCCAGTATCAGGGACTCCAGCAGCAGGATCAGCAATTCCAGCAGTATGCAGCTCAAAAAGAGCAGGAAATCAACGAAGAACTCTCTGTGATGCAGAACCAGATTGCGGATGCCATCAACGCCTATATAAAGAATTATAATGCCGAGAAGCAATATTCAATGATAATTGCGACCCAAGGTGAAATCCTTCCGGTACCTGTTGTCGCCGGCGATGCGGAGCTCGACATCACAGAAGACCTTCTCACCGGACTGAATGCCGAATATATCAAAAACAAATCCAAATAATTGAGAATCGCGATACTGTCTTGCTTTTACCCCTACAGAGGAGGAATCTCTCAGTTTAATACCGATATATATAACGAACTGAGCAAGGACAACGTCGTCAAAGCTTTCAATTTCAAACGACAATACCCTGAGATTCTTTTCCCGGGCAAAACGCAGTACGTCAGCAAGGATGATTCGGCCGTACCGATAAAGTCTGAAGCTCTTTTGGATACGGCCAATCCTTTTTCGTATATCAGGACAGCAAGAGCAATCCGCAGATGGGAACCGGACATTCTGATAATCAGATACTGGATGCCCTATTTCGGGCCATCGTTGGGATATGTGTCCCGGCAACTGAATAAAAATTGCAAAGTCATTCAGATTCTTGACAATGTCATACCTCACGAAAGAAGATTCTTTGACGCGCCGTTTACAAGGTATTTTTTAAAAGGGGGTTCAGGCTTTGTCACGCTGTGTGAAGAAGTGGCAGGGGACCTGCTGAAGTTCCGCCCCGATGCTGAATACACCGTAATCCCCCACCCCCTATACTCACATTTCGGAGAGAAAATACCAAAAACCGAAGCAAGAGCACGTTTGGGAGTGGATGAGAATCTGAAAACCATTTTGTTTTTCGGTCTGATACGGGAATACAAGGGGCTGGACATCTTGTTGGAGGCATTTGACGGGCTGGATGCCGGCTACCAGCTCATTATTGCTGGAGAACCGTACGGTTCTTTCGAAAAATACCGGAAATTGATTGATGGCAACCGGAATAAAGAGCGGATAAAAGTTTTTCCGGAATACATCAAAGATGCCGATGTCAAATTTTATTTCAGCGCGGCCGATGTGACTGTCCTCCCCTACAGAAGTGCAACTCAAAGTGGGGTGAGTGCCGTTTCCTATCACTTCGATACCCCGATGATTGTCACCGACACAGGAGGATTGAAAGAAGCTGTCGGGGCACGGGGCACGGGACTTGTAGCAAAATATCCTGATTCTGCCTGTATCAGACAAGAAATAGAATTGTTCTTCAATGATTTTACGATTCGCGACAAGTGCATCGAAAGCATCATGAAAGAAAAAGACAGGCTCTCTTGGAGTAGATTTTGCAATGATCTGCTTAAATTTGCCGAAAGGCTGTAACAAGCTAATTTATGACAAAGAATTCATTATTTCCTTTAGCGTTTTCGTTGTGCCTGCTATGCTGCAACGTAGTGTCAGCACAAGAATATCAGAACACGCCTGTGGCTGTTTCCACAGAGAAAGTACGCGAAAACGGCAAGGTGTTCTACTCCCACATTGTTTTGGAAAAGCAGACTCTTTTTTCAATCGCCAAAGCATATGGTGTGAGTGTTCAGGAAATAAGCGACGCCAACCCCAAATTGAATCTTTTGACAGAAGGTCCCCAAAAAAATCAGATTATTCTCATCCCGATAAAGGATGCAAAGCCGTCTGAAGCCGTTACTGACGACAAATCCAAAGCCGGAGCAGACACTGCCGACACGACATCGTCAAAAAACAAGAATATCTTCACAGCCATAGGTGGCGCCGTAAAAAATGCAGCCAACGGGATACAGAGCACCTTTGATGATCTGTCAAAATCTTCCGGGCAGGACAAGCTTCAAAAAGACGCGGAAGAATACACTATCCATACAGTCAAATGGTACGAAGACCTTGATTCTGTCGCTGACAAATATAAAATCAGCAAGGATATCATCATAGCCTTCAACGGTTTGTCATCGCCAAAAGTCAAGCGGGGAACTAAACTGAAAATCCCGAAAGACCCTCTCTTATTCATTTCCGCGCTCGAATCGCAAAAAGACAGTTCAACCGTGGTTGCAATTGATACAGTCAGTATTGCAGACAGGATCGGGAATGAAATCCTTGAAGTAGAAATCCCGGTTGAAAGAAACTATCTCAGAGCAGTGCTCCTGCTGCCTCTTGACTCAGGCAAGGACAAGGTCAATGACTCCAACTATGACTTCTACTGCGGAGCGTTGCTTGCAATGAAAGATCTCGCGGATTCCGGCCTCAACGTGGACTTGAGCGTGTATGACATCTCTAACAGTGGAATTCTGGCCACAGAAGAGATTTATTCGTCAAATGACATCATTCTCGGCCCTATTTCTCTGGAAAATATGAACGACGCTCTGGATGTCTGCCCGTCGGACAAGGTTATCATTTCACCTCTTGACCCTAAGACAGTATCGCTTGCAAACGGTACCCCGAATTTCATTCAGGCACCGAGTACGGTGGAATCCCAATATAACGACATAGTCGAATGGATTAAAGAGGAAATAAAGCCGGAAGACAAACTGATAGTCATCTCAGAAAAAAACATGGCCGCAAGTCTGCTGGCAGAAACAATCTCCGGATCAGGACTTGAGTATGAGAACATCAATTACGGCATCCTTGAAGGAAGAGACATAACAGCTCTGCTCGAACGCCTTATGTCATCAACGTCAGTAAACAGAATTGTTATCACATCCGAAAGTGAAGCATTCATAAACGATGTCGTCAGAAACTTGAACATTATGATCTTCCAGAAGTATGATGTAGTTCTCTACGGGCCTTCACGAATCAGAAATTTCGAGACCATCGAAGTTGAGAATTTCCACAATGCCAAGCTTCACGTATCCTCTTCATATTTCATTGATTACGACGACGATAAAGTCAAACGCTTCCTGATGGAATACAGAGCTCTTTACGGAGCCGAACCGACACCGTTCGCATATCAGGGTTATGATACGGCCTATTATTTCCTCCAGAAATGTGCAAAGGGCGGCATCCGATGGGAGAGAACATTGGATCAAGGAAGATTCAAGGGGCTCCAGTCAGATTTCCTGTTCAACAAAGTTCCGGAAGGAGGCTATTACAACAAAGCCGTCCGTAGAATCATCTACGAAGGAGACTATTCAATCAGGATAGTGGATCAGAATCAATGATTTATTGTCCCTGGTCAAGAAGCGTCCTGGCGTTCTGGACGGCGGCTTCAGATATAGAAGTCCCACTTAACATCCTCGCCAGCTCCAATACTCTTCCGTCTCTATCCAGAAGGTTGATACCGGATATGGTACGTCCTGAGACTTGACTCTTGGAGACAAGGTAGTGGGCCATACCCTTGGCGGCCACCTGAGGAAGATGGGTGATTGCAAACACCTGCATATCCTTACCCATATCACATATCATTGAGCCCATCTTGTCTGCGGCACTGCCGGACACACCGGTATCAATCTCATCAAAAATGAGTGTCGGCATATCGGCAAACCTGGCCATCACAGCCTTCAGACACAGCATAATTCGGGACATTTCGCCACCGGAAGCGCATTTGGAAACGTCAACAGGTATTTTTCCATCAGCAGCGAAGAGGAATGAGACGGAGTCCTTTCCGGTCTGAGACAAGGCACTTTCTGACAGGACAACCTCAAACACAGCTTTATCCAGCTCGAGAAACCGCAGTGAACTTTCGATTTCTTTCGCGAAGATATCCTTTGCCGCAGTCCTGCGTTCAGACAAAGCCGAACAAACTTTTCCAAGCACCTCATCCACAACGGCGATACGCCTTTCGAGTTCGGCCTTCTTCTCCTCAAGTACTTCTGAATCACATAATGTAGAAGAGAAAGCATCTCTTACAGAGATAAGCTCACCAATGGACGAACAGGAATGTTTTCTCATCAAATCATACAACACGGTCATCCTTTCTTCTATCTGCGCAAGACGGCCCTCCGAAACAGACATCCTGTCATTTATGGAAGACAACTCGGCAAGGACGTCTTCGATTTCAATGCGGGAAGAGCCGATTCTGTCTGCAAATGCAGCCACGGCAGGCATATACTTTGCGACTCGTGCCACTGCCTTTTCGCATTCGCGAAGATCGGAAATGACAGACAAATTTCCGATGTTGTACAGGTCCTCCTTAATCTTTTCTGCATTTGCGAGAGTAGAATGTTCTTCTTCGAGCGACTCAAGCTCTCCGTCACGTAAATCGGCCGCTTCCAGCCTCTTATACTGGGCAGTATTATAATCTCTTTCAGCGTCGAGACTCTGCAACTGCGCTTCGACTTTCTCAAGCTCGGCTCTCAACGAACATATTTCTCTATAATATGCCGAGCAAGACTCAAGGAGCTCCTTATTGCCGGCGTAATAATCCAGAATGGACATCTGATATTTATGGTCGGAGAGCATCAAGGTCTGGTGCTGCGAATGTATATCCACCAGATTGGCGGATATGGATGACAATATTCCGACCTGAACAGGACAGTCATTGATAAAAGAGCGGGACCTCCCTGTAGAATAGACAACCCGCCTGACAATCAGATGACCTTTCTCGAACTCTATATCATTCTCGCTCAGAATCTTTTCTATATATGAATCGGCAATGTCAAATTCTGCTTCCACGACACAACTGTCCGCTCCCTGTGAAATGACAGATGCATCAGCCTTGATTCCGGTCAACAGAGACAAGGCACCGAGAAGAATGGACTTCCCGGCTCCGGTCTGCCCGGAAATAATTATAAGACCCCCCGGAAAAGAGACATCCAGAGAGTCTATCAATACAAAATTTCTGATGTGGAGAGACCTAAGCATTGTCTTCCTTAGCTTTTCTGTAGAAAAGCTCTTCAGACTCGAATTCGGAGATAGCTACAAGATCAGGCTTAGGTTGTCTCTCATAATACTTTGAAATTTCAATCTGCTCCTTGTTCTCAAAGACTTCCTCCATTGTGTCCCTTTCGTTCTTGAAATCCTCAAGTTTCTTGCTGAGTTCTTTCTTCTCCGCAAGGGCAATCTGATTCGCTCTCTTATATAAAACTACCACTGATTCATAAATATTGCCTGTAGGTGCCGCGAGATTTTTGATATCCCGCGTAATAGTGTTTGTTGGAACTTTACTTTTATCCATATCTCCTAATAAATCTTGATTACATATTATTTACGCCACACACACTGATAGAAGTTTCAAAAAAAATATTTTCTCACTTCAGATTCTTATTCTCCAGCTCAAGTTCTTCTTCTGACCCGGCGAATCGCCCGAGGGCTTTCTGGGAACGCTTGTACAAAACATCGACATTATGTCTGTACTCTGAATCCGGGAACTCTCCTATAAACGAAAAATAATCATCCGCAAACACAAGATAGCGTTCTTTCTGCTTCTCCGGGACACTGAGATAAGCATATTTATAAGAAGACATCGCCGTATAATACATAATATCCTCTCTATACTGATTTTCAGCATCATCCTTGAGAACATTCTTGAAGGCTACTCTGGCGGCAAGATAATCTTCCATCTTATAATAAAGCCGCGCATTCTCATATGCCTTTCTGTCCATCCTTTCGGAAAGATCATCTATCATACTCATACAGACATCAAGCCTCGGAGTCTGCGGATAATCAGTCAGATAGGAGCCAATTGCGGCGAGAGCCGCATTTGACGGTGTCTGGTCCAACTCATACCTGTTGGTTGATTTATACAGACAGTCTATCTGGAGGAATCTGGCCTCTTCAGTGAACGGACTGAGAGGGAAGGTCATATAGAAATCTTTCAGATTGGCCTCGGCGGTGAAATAATCCTTGAACCTATAATTGCTCAATCCCCAATAGAACCTGACAGTATCATCGCGCGCCGTACCCTCAGACAACTGTGAAAGCGATTCAAAAAGTGTCGCAGCCTTTGAATATTTACCATTGTTGAAACACTCAAAGGCCAGATTGTATTTTGCATCCGCATCATTTCCCTGAAGGACCATTTCATAGGCCGACTTACAAGAAGTAATGGAACAAAATACGACTGTCAACGTCAAAAAAAGCTTGTGTACTTTCATATTTTTCTTTCAAGCAAATATTTTTCTACATCCAGACCCGCGCGGCAACCGGATGCTGCAGCCGTGACGGCCTGACGATATCTCGAATCCTGAATATCTCCGGCCGCAAAGACGCCCTCGATATTTGTCGCAGTAGATTTGCCATCGGTGATGATATAACCGTTTTCATCGGTACTCAGGTATTCGGAGAACAACTCTGAATTCGGATGATGCCCGATAGCCAGGAAAAATCCCTCGACGGCAATATCAAAAACCTCGCCATTCTTCCTGACAATGCGGACTCCTGTGACCCCCGAATCATTGCCAAGTATCTCCTGCGTATTGCAATCCCGGAGGATTTCAATGTTGCTCATAGAATTGACTTTCTCCTGCATAGCCTTGGAAGCCCTCAGGACATCCCTTCTCACTATCATATATACCTTTCTGCAAAGACCGGCAAGATATGTTGCCTCCTCACAGGCGGTATCCCCACCACCGACCACAGCCACATCTTTCCCACGGTAGAAGAAGCCGTCGCAAGTAGCGCACGCAGATACTCCAAGCCCCCGGAATTTCTGTTCGGAAGGCAATCCGAGATAGCGTGCAGTGGCTCCTGTTGCCACGATTACAGCCTCGGCCTTTACCTCGTTCTGATCATCTGTAACGATTGTGAAAGGACGATGCGAAAAATCAACCTTGACAACTGTCTTTCTGATGATACCGGCTCCCAGCCGCTCGGCCTGAGCTCTCATATCGTCCATAAGCTGAAAGGCTTCCACACCGTTCCTGAATCCCGGATAGTTCTCAACCACCGTCGTTGAAACAAGCTGTCCCCCGGGCTCCGGTCCCTCATACAGGACAGGAGCCAGCCCGGCTCGGGCAGCATAAATTGCAGCCGTATATCCGGCAGGACCGCCACCAATTATCAGACAACGAACAGGCTCCATCTTTCTCACTCCTGGACAAACGCGACTATCTCTCCTTTGACTACATCTTCTCCCTGTTTTCCGAGTGTGGCGACAACACGTCCGCTTACAGCCGGAACTATCTCTTCCATTCCATAATATGTCTGGACGTAGCCCATACATTTACCTGCCTCGACAGCAGTACCTGCTACAGGTGCCGATGATTTGTCATCGACGTCAATCTGCCAGAGCAGCTTGCCCCTGACCGGAGACTGTACCGGAATAGCCTTAGGATATTTTTCGGCATATTTCTCAACATCGAACTTAGGCATCTCCACGACAGGACGGACAATCTCCACAGGTGCTCCTGCCTTTGCCTTGAGCTCCTCAAGATCCTTGTTGAAGCGCTCTTTGGCAATTCCGCTCTTGTAATCACGATATTGTCTCTCGTGCATAGCAAACTCGAAGAGCTCCTCCTGATCCTGACCCTCGTCCCAACCTTCTTCCTTCATCATTTGCTTGAACTTAGGAAGCTCGTCCGGATAATTGTCCTGAGGATTCTCTGTGTGGAACTCCATTCCCTTCTCCTTTGCCAGCTCGACAATCTCAGGGGCGAGAGGGCCCGGGAGAGTTCCCATCTTACCCTGAATCATTCCCCAAGTATCCTTGTCAATGTTGCAGAAACGAGGCTTACCCTGACTCATAGCATAAATATTCATAAGGGCGGTGTTCTTGACATACTGACTGAAAGGAGTGACGAGAGGTGGATAGCCAAGCTTCGGCCAAGCATATTCAACCTCGTTGAAGAGCTTGACAAGAAGCTCTCCAAGTGTGCTGACGTGCATTCCGTGAGCCCTTTCCGCCATATTGATGGCCCCTTTGAATTGTTCGAGGTCGGCCATCATTGAGCCCATCATTCCGCCAGGGAGTCCACATCCTACAAGGAGTGAGGTCATCTTTGAATTGCTTGGATTAATCCAATAACCGAGGAAATCATCGATAAAACTCTGAGTAAGTCTGCGTACTTCCATATATGCGTCAATGTTGACATCCTTTACAAGGAAGCCGTCAGCCTTGAGCATCTGCTGTATCGTTATGACATCCGGATGGACTTTACCCCAAGAAAGAGGCTCGACTGCGACATCAAGATAATCAGCTCCTGCACGTGACACCTCAAGCATTGAAGCCACCGAGAAGCCCGGACCCGTATGTCCGTGATACTGAACTTTGATGTGAGGATATTTGGTCTTGATTTCGTGAACAAGTTTTGCCAATGTGGAAGGACGTCCGATGCCGGCCATATCCTTGAGGCATATTTCATCCGTGCCATACTCGACCAACTTGCTGACAACCCCCATATAATACTCCACCGTGTGGACAGGAGAGTCTGTGATTGAAAGGGCGGCCTGAGAAATCATTCCGGCCTTCTTGGCATACTCGACGGAGAGCTTGAGATTACGGTGGTCATTCAATCCGCAGAAGGAACGGGCGATGTCAGTGCCCTGAGCTTTCTTGACCTTGAACATAAGCTCACGGACATCCGCCGGAACCGGATTCATACGCAATGCATTAAGGCCACGCTCAAGCATATGGGTCTGGATACCGGCCTTATGGAACGGCGCAGTCCATTGTCTGACTGCCACATTCGGATTCTCTCCGAACAGAAGATTCACCTGCTCGAAAGCTCCACCATTGGTCTCCACCCTGTCGAAACAATTCATATCAATGATTGCAGGAGCCACCTGCACCAGCTGGTCAACTCTCGGGACATATTTGCCCGAAGACTGCCACATATCCCTGTAAACGAGGGAAAATTTAATTTCACGTGCCATATATTTCTGTTATTTATTACTTTCGATTTCTTATTTTTGCACAGATTGCAAAATCGTGTAAAGTTACTAATAAAAGTTGACAATAAAAGATTTGGAAGCTAAAAAAAAAGTAGTACCTTTGCAACTCCTTACACGGTGCGATTAGTTCAGTTGGTAGAGCACCAGATTGTGGTTCTGGGTGTCGTGGGTTCGAGCCCCACATCGCACCCCAACTGATAGAAGATGACCGAGTCAAAATGACCGAGGTCATCTTTTTTTTGGGTCGGTCAATAAGAATTCATATCTTTATGCGTTAATCTATCACTTGTATGAATATGAATTCGACCAAAGCCGTTTCCGCAATTATCCTCTCGGTAGCTCTCTGCTCCTGTACCATTGAATCCGAGCCTGAACATAGGCTTATGGAGCCTGTCAATTTCTCCCGAATCAGGATTACCGACAATTTCTGGAGCCCTCGCCTGCAAAAGCACAAGGATGTCACTCTGAACGTATGCATCGACCAGATAGAGAACCGGACAGGACGGATAAGAAATTTCGAAAATGCCGCTTTGGGCGAAGGAGAACATTCCGGGATATTCTTTGATGATTCAGACGTTTACAAGGCTCTGGAGGGAATGGCGTATTCACTTCAGAACAACCCTGACCCTGTTTTGGAGGCCAAATGCGATGAATGGATAGACAAATTCGCCGCCGCCCAGCAGCCGGACGGATACATCAACACTTACTATACACTGACCGGTCTGGAGAACAGATGGACTAATATGGACAAGCACGAAATGTATTGTGCCGGACATATGATCGAGGCCGCTGTCGCATATTACACCGTAACAGGGAAGAAAAAGCTTCTGGATGTAAGCGAAAAGATGGTCGCCCATATGATGAGTCAGTTCGGCCCCGGCAAAAGAGACTGGGTGCCCGGACACGAAGAGATAGAACTCGCCCTCGTCAAACTCTTTCAAGTCACAGGCAAGTCCGAATATCTTGAATTTGCGGACTGGCTGCTCAGCGAGCGCGGTCAAGGTCACGGATCATATGGCGACGAACGTCAATGGCCGACCAATTACTATCAGGATATCGTACCGGTAAGGGAGATGTCCGACATCACAGGACACGCAGTTCGTTCAATGTATCTTTATTGCGGAATGGCCGACGTAGCCTCCTATACCGGAGACAGCAGTTACAGGGATGCCCTGGATCGCGTATGGGACGATGTCGTACTCAGAAATATGTATATCACAGGAGGGATAGGGCAATCCAGCAATAATGAGGGCTTCACCGAAGACTATGACCTTCCAAACCTCGAAGCATACTGCGAGACCTGCGCGTCTGTAGGAATGGTACTGTGGAACTGGAGGATGATTCAATTCACCGGAGATTCGAAATATGCCGACGTTATGGAACGTTCATTGTACAATGGCTCTCTGGCAGGCATATCCCTTGCAGGGGATACATTCTTCTATGTCAATCCTTTGGAATCTCTCGGAGATCACCACAGACAGGCCTGGTATGGCTGCGCCTGCTGTCCGAGCCAGATATGCAGATTCCTGCCATCCATCGGCAATTACATCTACGGTCTGTCAAAAGATGCAGTCTGGGTCAATCTTTTCATCGGAAACAACTCCGCAATAATGAGCATCAGGACGGATTATCCTTGGAACGGACGGATTTCTATGGTTGTTGGCAAAGAAGGCGCACAAAAGAAAGAAATCAGAGTCAGAATCCCCGGATGGTGCAAGGGCTACTCAATCAGCGTTGAAGGAAAGGAAATGGAGCCGATTGTCGAAAAGGGCTATGCTGTCCTCAACGGGAAATGGAGGGAAGGTGATGAAATCATACTTGAACTCGCTATGCCTGTCGAAATGGTTTCCTCCGACCCGAGAGTAAAGAATAATGAAGGTATGAGAGCTGTCTGCAGAGGTCCTCTCGTATATTGTCTGGAAGAAGTGGACAATCCACAGATTGATGACGCTCAATTGTCTGAAAATACGTTATTTACTGATACATTTGAAGCAACTCTCCTTGACGGCGTTGTATCCATTGTCAGCGAGAAAGACGGTGTGAAGGACAAATTCATCCCTTATTACGCATGGGACAACCGGGAAGCCGGTAAGATGAAAATATGGGTTGATTTCAACTGACACACGAAAATAAGCAGATTCCTGTTCTGGAATATCCTTTCCGACTACATCAATTCTTGCGACGGGATGCGGAATGGCATATTATCTGTATATCGATGCCATCGACCTTATAACCTTTGAACCGACGGCGTTTCAGACGTCCTTCGATTGCATCCATCAGTTCATCGTCGAACACGTCCTTGTATTGATTTGATGTCGTGTCGTACAGATGGATATGGCGGGATGGATTCACGTCGAAATACATCTTGTTATTTGCGCTCAAACGGTGTTTGTACACTCCGAAAAGTGCCAGCTGGGATAGAATGTTATATACAGATGCCGTTGTGACCTTGGTAGTGTTATGCTCACTGATGTAGTCGTTGACCATATCTGCGCTGGCATGTCCCAATACCATCATTGCTTCGTGAACGGCAAGCCGCTGCGGAGTGGCCTTAAGGGAATGTAATTTCAGGGCTGCAAGATACTCTTCCTTGCTGAGAACATTCGGTTCCTTGGTCATACTTTGAATATTTTTTGCTAATTACGATATAAATTTGAATAATTCCAAAACTTAAACTATGAATGTCAAAGATTTATACGAGGTTGAACGCCCAAGGGAAAAATTACTGGCAAAAGGGGCGTCGTCTCTCAGCGATGGAGAGCTTCTGGCAATTCTCATCAGGACAGGGACTGCGGGGTCAAGTTCTATAGAAGTAGCCCAGAATCTGTTGAAACTTGTAAACGGGCGCATCGGAAGCTTTTCTAATCTGACGTTAAGCCAGATTTGCAGCATAAAGGGGATGGGAAAGGACAAAGCCGCCATTCTCATCGCCGCTTTCGAATTGGGTAAAAGGTTTATAGAAGACTGCTCTGCCAAGGACGACGTCCCGGTCACGGGCGCAAAAATGATTTACAATCTTCTGATAGCCCGGTTGAAAGGATTGAAGCACGAAGAATGTTGGGCTGTCTATCTGAACATATCCCAGCAGGTTATAGCCAAAGAAAAGCTGACAAGCGGAGGCGGAGATTCGACCACAATTGACAACCGAATGATATTGAAGAGGGCTTTGTCATTCGGGGCGGCGTATATCATTCTGTCACACAATCATCCCACAAACAATCCCCGTCCGAGTGCAGCGGATGTAAGAAGTACCGAATCATTGAGAAATGCCTGCAAATCCGTGGGGCTGGTCCTGCTGGACCACGTCATAATTGCAGACGGGAGTTTCTACAGTTTTGCGGATGACTGTATCAGCAAGGCCTGATAAATATGTTTACAACTCCTTGCGCAGGCGGGCTTTCGGAATGCCGAGCTGATCACGATATTTGGCAATGGTCCTTCGTGCCACCTTGTAACCCTTGACTGTCATCCGCTTCACCAACTGGTCGTCTGTCAAAGGCTTCTTTTTATCCTCCGCATCGACAAGCTCCTTGAGAGCTTTCTTGAGTTCACGGGTGGAGACCTCTTCTCCATCCCTGTTCTCAAGGCCTTCGGAGAAGAAATATTTCAGGGGGAAGATACCGAAATGGGTTTCAATGTATTTGCTGTTGACTACTCTGGATATGGTTGATATGTCGAACCCTGTGATTTCAGCGATATCCTTGAGGACCATAGGACGCAGATTGGATTCGTCTCCATCGACAAAATACTCGCGCTGATAGTCAATTATGGCATTCATCGTGCTTTCGAGTGTGTTATAGCGCTGTTTGAGAGCCTCGACAAACCATTTCGCCGAGTCAATCTTCTGCTTTACGAAAGTTGCAGCCTCTTTCTGCGCACGGTCAGACGACCCTTTGGCCTCTATCAACATATCCGCATATTTTTTCTTGATACGGAACTCCGGAATCGAGAAACGCGGCATAGTCATCTTTAATTCACCATCAACCAGATCAAGGATGAAGTCAGGCACTATCTGCTGAGCTTGGTCCTTATATGAATCATCAATCTGACCCCCCGGAGAAGGGTTGAGCTTTATAATTCTGGACACTGCGGCCTTCATTTCCTCAGAAGATAGAGACATTTTTATCATAATCTTCTGGAAATGTTTATTGACGAACTCCTTAAAATAATTACTGAGTATGGTCTCGGCATTGGCCACATCGGGAGTATGTTTCAGACGCCGGATCTGAAGCAGAAGACACTCCCTCAAATCACGAGCCCCCACACCTGCCGGCTCAAACTCCTGAACAATCTCAAGCAAATCAAGGACTTCACTGTCATCTGTCTCTATCCCCGCCCTGAAAGCCATATCATCTACCAAGGACTCAATATCCCGTCTCAAATAGCCGTCATCATCAAGACTGCCGATGATGAAAGCGCCTATATCATACTGATGTCTGTCAAGCCTCCTGAAGCCCAGCTGCTCCAACAGACTATGGGAGAAACTCTCTTTGACAGAGAAAGTATTGTACTCGGGAAGGGGATCCTTGCCGTAATTATTGACCCTCAACTTGTAGGAAGGAATCGGATCATCCGCATCCAATTCATCGATGGAAATATCTTTCGTGTCCTCCTCATCATCTTTACGCTCCACGGGATGATCATCATCAATGACGGGGTTCTCTTCAAACTCAGTCTTTACTCTCTGCTCCAATTCCTGAATAGGAAGTTCTATGAGCTTAATCGTCTGAATCTGAAGAGGAGAAAGCTTCTGCGTCTGCTTTATTTCCAACCCCTGCTTGATCATGGCTATTTCTTTGAAGAGCTTTCCAATGGCCTCATAACCATCACTGTATCAATGATGAAAGTATTATTCTTATCAACTATGGGATATTTGATGTTTTCTTTGACTACAAACGCAGTAGGATATTCTCCGGAAATCTTCTGCAGCAGTTGCATAGCTTCCGATTTGGTGCGGAAATCACCGACAGTCACCTTGAAGAACGGGCTGATGAAGCTCCTGTATGCGGTAATCCCGGGATGTTTGCTCTCAAAACTGGTCTGCACGTTTTCAGAGATGCTGCGGGCATCCTGCTTGTTGTCAAAATAGATTCTCACTCTGTAACCGCTGATGGACTTGCTTCTGTTGTTCGAAATATGAATATTCATCCCGGCAGCTATCTCGTTGGACTGATGGATATTAATCTCTGTCTCACTGCCATTGGCCTTTGCCGGAAGGACAGCAAATACATCTTTTCCTATCAAAGTGGAATCCATCACAGCCGTCGGTTTGAAAATAACTGAATCCACGAGCTTGAAGCCTTCCGGGATTATGAGCTCCTGTGCTTGGGAGACGGTTGCGGCCGCGAGGACAAGCGATATGAACAAGAATAATCTTTTCTTCATCTGAACAAATCTGATATTTTAATGTCTTTGAATTCAATGTTCCGGCCCGCACCCTTGCCGGTCCTGACATTTGCCGAAATATCTGCCGTAAAGACAGAGAAATCAGCATTTCCGGCCAAATCAAGTATTTCAGATAGAGAAAGTGACTCAAGCGTGGCTGCGCAGGGTACTGTATATTCTTTCGACGAGCCTTTCTCGACAGCGATTGAATCGGCTTTCAGTACACCGATAGCTGTCCCGCCGCTTTTGATTATCATCTCGAAATTACTGACGGTAAATGATATGGCCGGATTATCAATCCCCAAAGCTACAACAGCTTCCGCATTGTGAAAGCCTTTTGGGGAAAAGGATAATATCTTACAGGATGTTATGCGAATCTGCTCGAACTTCTGCACACAGGAAGCAAGAGTAAACAAAAGCGCGACAAACAGGAACGCGCGTATGATGGAGTGTCCGGAGTTCGTTCTCATAAGTACAAAGATACTGAGATTCGCCGAAAAATCCTATCTTTGCGGCAGCGTTTCCCAATCAAGGGATGTGCCAAACTAAAAAAACATTATTTCACGAATGCCAAAGGTATATATCGAGACCTACGGATGTCAGATGAATGTCAATGACACCGAAGTTATTTTTTCCATTTTGGAGAAGGCCGGCTACGAAAGGACGGAAGACATAGGCGAGGCCGATGTGATTATGGCCAATACCTGTTCAGTGAGAGACAACGCAGAGCAGCGCATATGGGGTAGAATAGAGCAGTTCAACCTGCAGAAGAAGAGACGTCTCGGAGTTCTTGTCGGAATCGTGGGATGTATGGCGGAAAGATTGAAAGACGCCCTGCCGGAAACCGGGAAGGTCGATATTGTCGCAGGCCCGGATGCATACAGAAGCCTTCCCTCCCTCATCAGGACAGCTTCTCCCGGTCGGCCGCAAATCAATGTAAAATTGTCCGGAGATGAAACTTACGGTGATATTTCCCCTGTCCGCATCGACAAGAACGGTGTCTCCGCATTCATTTCAATAATGAGGGGATGCAACAACGTATGTTCTTACTGCGTCGTGCCATATACCAGAGGGGTTGAGCGCAGCCGCGACCCGCAGACCATAGTCGCCGAAGCTGAAGATCTCTTCGCAAAAGGCTACAAGGAGGTGACTCTTCTGGGTCAGAATGTGGACTCATATCTGTGGAAATGCGATGCCGGGAATGTCACCTTCGCCCAACTTCTCGAGAGGGTTGCGAGAATCAGCCCGGAACTTAGAGTCAGATTTTCGACGTCCAACCCTCAGGACTTTTCGGACGAAGTCATCTATACTATGGCAAAGTACGAAAACATCTGCAACCATATTCACTTCCCGGTTCAGTCAGGAAGCAACAGGATACTCGAGAAAATGCGCAGACGCTACACCAGGGAATGGTATCTGGAGCGGGTAGCGAAGATTCGGGAGCTTGTCCCGGATTGCGGACTGACGACTGATGTCATAGCCGGTTTCTGCTCCGAGACTGAAGAAGACCATAAGGAAACGCTGAGCCTGTTCGATGAGGTAGTGTTCGACACCGCCTTTATGTTCTATTATTCAGAACGTCCCGGGACTATTGCCGCGCGACATTACCCTGATGATGTCGATATTCAGACAAAGACCAGACGCCTTAACGAAATCATCGAACTCCAGAACAGGAAAAGTCTTGAAAGCTACCGCAAGGACATAGGCAAGACATTCAGAGTTCTTGTAGAAGGACCGTCAAAAAAAAGCCCGGAAGACTTGTGCGGGCGTGCCGGGAACAACAAAATGTGCGTCTTTCCTGACAATTCCCACAAAGCCGGAGACTATGTCGATGTAGAAGTCATTGACTGTACATCCGCGACTCTTCTATGCCGCTTGATAAAGCGCTGATTTCCGTTCAGGAAAGGTCGGCAGGCCGTTGTTAAAAACACGGTGGAAAATTTTGGAAAATAGTGGAATTATTTGGAAATAATTTGCTAACTTTGTCCCGATAAAGTTGGCAAAAGTCTATGATTACATTCATCGGGGAATATTGCACCAAATTGGACGACAAGGGAAGATTGGTCTTCCCTTCCCAGTTCAAGAGCATTCTGCCCGAGGAGGGCGACTTGAGGTTCGTCATAAAGAAAGACCTCTTCTCGGACTGCCTGGAAATGTACACCTTCGAGGAATGGGAAAAGCAGTCTTCCGCGGTCAAAGCTCGGCTCAACTTTTTCAATGAGGAGCACGCACAATTCTGGAGAGAATATATGCGAAACAGGGCTGTTGTGGAGCCGGATTCCAAATTTGGGCGCATCAGTATCCCAAAGAAGCTCCTGGAGACTATAAAGGTAAACAAGGAAGTGGTTTTCTCGGGCAATGATTACAAGATTGAGATCTGGGCCAAGGAAAAATTCGAAGAAAGCGGGCTCTCAAACGAAAAATACATTGCCATCGCCGGAAAACTATCCGTATCGGGATAGGAGGTGCGACAATGTCAGAATATCATATTCCTGTTCTGCTTGACCGAAGCGTTTCAGCCCTTATTGGAGACACTGACGGAATATATGCGGACGCGACTTTCGGAGGCGGAGGCCACTCCTCGGAAATATTAAGAAGGCTTGGTCCGAAAGGACAGCTCATCGCCTTCGACAGAGACGAGGATGCATTGGAAAACAAGATAGACGACCAGCGCTTCACATTGATACACAACAATTTCCGCTTTATCCACAACTATTCCCTTCTGCACTTCGGCCAGAAGGGTCTGGATGGTATTCTGGCAGATCTCGGAGTTTCTTCCCATCAGTTCGACACGGCCCAAAGAGGCTTCTCATTCAGATACAGTGCCGCTCTGGATATGAGGATGAACACCTCCGGAGACAAAACCGCCGAGGACATAGTCAATGATTATTCTCAGGAAGACCTGGAAAACATTTTCAAGATTTTCGGAGAAGTTGACAACGCCAGGAAAGTCGCCTCTCTGATTGTCTCTTCCAGAAGCAGGGAGAGAATTTCGACTACAGACAGGCTCAACGACATTCTCGCCCCGGCTCTCCCTCCATTCGCGGAGCACAAATATCTCGCTAAAGTATATCAGGCGCTCAGGATTGAAGTGAATCAGGAGATGAGGGCACTGGAGAAATTTCTCCAGGGAGCAACCCAAAGCCTGAAAAAGGGAGGAAAGCTTGTAATCATCACATATCAGTCGCTTGAAGATCGGATGGTCAAGAATTTCATCAAGTGCGGCAATATCGATGGCAGACTCGAAAAAGACATTTACGGCAATGTACAGTCCCCACTTGTGCCGGTCAACCGAAAGCCGATACTTCCCCTTGATGCTGAAATTGCTATCAACACGCGGGCGAGGAGCGCCAAATTGAGAATTGCAATCAAGAAATGACGCCATGGAGAAAAATTGGAAAATAGGTGACATATTCAAAATTCTCAAAGAAGCCATCCTGGCTGTCTTTCACGGGAAATTGTTGATGAAGTTGAAGATACACAAGTATCTGCCTCAGATCATCTACACATTTTTCCTCTGCTTTCTTGCTATTCTCTTCAGCCTGATGGTTGACAACACACAGGGAAAGGTGGAGAAGAACAGAATGGTGTTGAAAGAATTGAGCATAGAGAACACCCAGAAGGAATATGAACTGATAATGCTCAACAGAAGAAGTTCCATCGAGAAGCTCCTGAAGAGCAAAGGTTCAGGAGTGGCCGAGCCCGAGAAACCGGCCACATTATTGAAATGAAAAGACAGACCGAAAATATGGGCAACAGAGACAGGATCGGCAAAAATTTGTCAGTCCTGTATGTGCTGTGTCTTGTCGGATCTCTTTTACTTATCGGCCGTCTGATTTACATCCAGACTTTCTGGAATCCCGACCCCGACATTGAGACTGCGGTCACCCCTCAATCCCGAAAAGTCAGCATTGACCCTGACCGTGGTGCCATCCTGGCCCAGGACGGAAGACTTCTCGCAATGACAGTCCCGTCCTATGACATCCATATGGATTGCACCGTACAGTCCGACAATGAAGAGGAATGGCAGAAGAAAGCCGGAGAATTGTCAAAGGGCTTGGCAGCTGTTCTACAGGACAGGAGCGAGACCCAATATCTTCAACTCATCCGCAACGGGCGCAAGACACGCAACGGCTATCTGAAAATCTGTACCGGAATAGACCATTCGAAATACACTCAAATCGCGGCATTGCCATTGTTCAACGAAGGCAAGTTCAGAGGAGGATTCATCGTGGACAGAGAGATGATCAGAATGTACCCGTACGGGAAACTCGCGAGACGTACTATCGGCTTTGTCAGAAACAACAAGAGCACTGTGGCGAACAAGAATGTCGGGATAGAAGGTAAGTTCGACTACCGCCTCCACGGCAAGGAAGGAGAGCAATATGTACGTATCACCGACAACAACACCAAAGTCCGGGATTTCAGCAGAGACTACAGGCCCCCAGAAGACGGAATGGACGTCAGGACAACATTAAATATTGATTATCAAGATATTGCCGACAAAGCTCTCAGATCCAAGATTGAAGGAGAGGCTGATATTGAAGGAGGATGTCTGGTCCTGATGGAAGTGAAGACGGGAGCCATCCGCGCTATGGTCAATCTCTTGCGAGACACGACTTCCCACACGTTGGAAGAGATACAGAATCTGGCCATCGGAAGACGTGGGGAGCCGGGATCCGTTTTCAAGACTGTCACATTGACCTCCGTCCTCGCTGATGGCTGCATCAACTCTCTCAACCACAAGATACCTACCAACAGGGGACACGTCAAGAATGCCAATTTCAAATGGAGAGATGACCACGTTGACAGATTCGGAAAGGAAATCTCCATCATAGACGGATTCAAGATTTCCTCCAACTATGTATTCGCGACCTTGGCCATAGAAAATTATTCTTCCAAGCCCCAGAAATATATAGACAATATCTATATGTACAAATTGGGAGAGGCCTTCGATTTCGACCTTGACGGACTGAGGACTCCGGAAATTCCGCGCCCGGGGACTCCGGCCTGGAGCGGCAACACCACCCTCGGCTCAATAGGATTCGGCTACAGCACCGGAGAGACGCCTCTGCATATTTTGACATTCTACAATGCTCTGGCCAACAAAGGTAAAATGATGCGTCCGTATCTTGTTGAAGATATCGAACAGCACGGCACCATCATAGAAAAGAGGGGACCTAGTGTACTGAATGCTTCAATATGTTCGGCGCAAGTCGCCGACACCGTGACCAGAGCATTGTCAGCCGTCACGGAAGAAGGTACGGCGAAGAAACTGAAAAATACAAACATCGCCGGGAAAACGGGAACCTCCTTTGCAGTAATCGAGACTAATGCCGATCCCGGAAATCCTTACAAGGACAAATACGGAAGACAGAAATATCAAGGCACTTTTGTAGGATTTTTCCCTATAGAGGATCCTCAGTACAGCATAATCTGTATGGTCTATTCAAAACCTACAAACAAGAGTTTCCAGGGAGGAGGGCTTCCCGCGGATGCAGTGAAAGAAGTGGTGGACAAGCTCCACAATATCGACCCGTATTGGGTCTCATCCATAAGCAAGAACGGCAAAATGGCCTATATGGAGCAGTCAGACATAGAAATCACACAGGACGAAGTGCCGGACCTGACGGGATTCGGATTGATGGACGCGATATATGCAATAGAGAATGCAGGACTGAAGTGTTCATACACGGGTACAGGTCACGTCGTGTCACAAAAAAAGGCAGGAAACAGAATCGATATAGTATTGAAATGAAACTGAAAGACATAATCATCGGCAGCGATGCAACTGTAGTATATGGGGCTCCGGACACACAGATAAGCCATATCTGCAGCGATTCGAGGAAAGTGCGCGCCGGAAGTCTGTTCATCGCAGTCAAGGGATTTTCTGTGGACGGTCATAAATATATTAATGCCGCTATAGAGGCCGGCGCTGTGGCCGTCATTTCTGCGAGCCGAAGGGATCTTGCCTTTGCGGCGGCAAATTTCTATGGACATCCTTCCGAGAAGCTCACACTCGTCGGAATCACGGGCACAAACGGAAAGACAACTACCGTCACACTGCTATATAATCTATTTACCGGTCTGGGCTACTGTTGCGGGCTTCTGTCAACAATCGCCAACTTTGTCGGAGAGCAGCGTAGCGAGACGGCAAACACTACAGCAGATCCCATCACCATCAATGATCTGCTGGCGCAGATGGTGGCAAAGGGATGCGAGTATTGCTTTATGGAAGTCAGTTCCATCGGGGTGGAGCAGGAACGGGTGGCCGGCTTGAAATTCAAGATTGCAATATTCTCCAACCTCACACATGACCACCTGGATTATCACAGAACCTTTGCAGAATATCTCCGATGCAAGAAGTTGTTCTTCGATTCATTGGATTCCGACACTGTGGCCATCACCAACATTGATGACCGTAACGGCGACATTATGGTCCAAAACACCAAGGCGAAAGTGGTCACATATGCCCTCAAGAGCATTGCTGACCACAACTGCAAAATTCTTGAAGAGAGTTTTGACGGAATGCTGTTGAAAATTGACGGAGTCGATATCTGGTCAAAACTCATAGGCCAGCACAATGCATACAACCTTCTGGCCATATACTGCGCAGCCGTTGAGGCCGGAGCCACCAAAGAAGAAGCTCTGGTAGGGCTCAGCACCCTCGAATCAGCTTGCGGGCGGCTGGAGACTCTCAGGGGGCCGAAGGAGCTCTCCGTCATCATCGACTACGCCCACACTCCCGATGCGATGGAAAATGTCCTCAAGACACTTCGCGGCATAGCTCCTGAGAAGGAATTGATATGCCTGTTCGGTTGCGGAGGAGACAGGGACAAGACCAAGCGCCCCGAGATGGCCAAAGTGGCCGAGGACTTCGCGGACAAGATTATCGTCACCTCTGATAACAGCCGCAACGAAGATACCGAAGCAATAATGCAGGATATCAAAGCCGGTCTCAGCCCGGCGGGCATAGCAAAAAGTGTGTTCATCGCAGACAGAAAAGAAGCCATCAGATCCGCAATCCTCTTCGCTTCACACGGTGCAACTGTACTTCTTGCCGGAAAAGGGCACGAGACCTATCAGATTATCGGCAACCAGACCAGACATTTTGATGAAAGAGAAATCGTAAAAGAAACATTCAACAATATGACAATAAACTAAACTATGCTATATCATCTTTCAAAACTCCTGAACAATCTCAACCTTCCGGGTCATCATCTGATGAACTACATTTCATTCAGGGCGATTCTCGCCGCTGTCATCAGTATGTTGATTTCCGTATTTATCGGCAAAAAGATAATCGGACTGCTTCGGGATAAGCAGATTGGAGAAACTATCCGCGACCTCGGTCTCGAAGGACAAATGCAGAAAAAGGGCACCCCTACTATGGGAGGCATCATAATAATATTCGCAGTCGTCGCATCGGCGCTTCTTGTATGCGATCTGACGAATGTCTATACCATCCTGCTACTCGTCACCACTCTGTGGTGCGGAGCGCTCGGATTCGCGGATGACTACATCAAAGTATTCAAGCACAATAAGGAAGGGCTCAGCGAGAGACACAAATTGATAGGACAGATAATGCTCGGTTTTATCATTGCGCTCTGGGCCTGCTTGAGTCCGAGCATACATACCGAGAACCTTGTGACCACGATTCCTTTCGTCAAGGCAAACGAATTCGACTACAGTTGGCTCTCTCCTTTCAAAGGGCAGTTGGGCGTATATTGTACCTGGGGTATATATGTGATAATGATAATATTTGTTGTCACGGCCTGCTCCAACGGGACAAACCTCACGGACGGGATGGACGGTCTTGCGGCCGGCACCTCCGCCATCGTGGGAGTAGTCCTCGGAATCCTGGCCTGGGTAGGCAGCAGCGCTGTGAATTCAAACTATCTGAATATCACCTTCATTCCGGGATCCGGCGAAGTGGCTGTATTTATGTCGGCGTTCACCGGAGCTCTCATCGGATTCCTATGGTTCAATTCCTTCCCGGCAATGGTTTTTATGGGAGACACTGGAAGCCTGACAATCGGAGGAATCATCGGTGTGGGAGCCGTGCTCATCCACAAAGAGCTTCTTCTACCGATTTTATGCGGTATTTTTCTGGTGGAGAGCCTTTCCGTCATCATTCAAAGAACATATTTCAAGTATACCAAGAAAAAATACGGCGAAGGCCACAGAGTATTCCTGATGGCGCCCATCCACCATCATTATCAGAAAAAGGGTATCCCGGAGCCGAGAATAGTCAGCCGGCTCTGGATTATCGGTCTTATTTTGGGTGTATCCACTCTGGCGTTGCTTAAATTGAGATAAAATGTCAAGGATTGTAATTTTGGGAGGAGCAGAGAGCGGCGTTGGAGCCGCCGTTCTGGCAAAAGTCAAAGGATTTGATGTATTCCTTTCTGATTTCGGAGAAATAGCCGGCAATTATGAGGAAGTTCTTCGCAAATGGGATATTCCGTTCGAGACGGGCAAGCACACCGAAGACCTTGTCCTGAACGCCGATGAAGTGGTCAAAAGTCCGGGTATCCCGCAGACTGCCCCCATCATCAGGAAATTGATTGAAAAAAACATACCTGTCATATCCGAAATCGAGTTCGCAGGGCGCTACGACACAGCCAAGAAGATTTGCATCACAGGGAGCAACGGAAAGACGACCACGACATCCCTGATTTATTATCTGCTGCAACAGGCCGGGCTCAATGTCGGCCTCGGCGGCAATATAGGGAAAAGCTACGCATATCAGGTAGCAACAGAACATTTTGATTATTATGTTCTGGAAATCAGCAGTTTCCAATTGGATAACGTCTATGAATTCAAGCCTGATATCGCCATTATCACCAATATCACTCCCGACCATCTTGACAGATATGACCACAATATGGAGAATTATGTCAAGGCTAAATTCCGCATTACGCGGAATCTCAGACCGGAGGACTGCTTCATATTCGACTCCGATGATGAAATCACCATCGGCCAGCTCGACAAGATAATATTGAAGGCCAAGATGCTGCCGTTCTCTCAGCAAAAGGAAGTCAATCAGGGCGCCTGTCTCAGGGACGACAAGATCTTGATAAGATACGAACAGAGCGAAAGCGAGATATACATCGACGAGCTCGCGCTGGGAGGCAAACATAACATCTACAATTCTATGGCGGCGGCGCTTGCGGCAAAGGCCATGGACATCGATGACGCGGTGATACGTAACAGTTTGGCCACATTCCAGCCTATCGAGCACAGACTTGAGCCGGTGCTCAGCATCAAGGACGTCCTGTATATAAATGACTCCAAGGCGACGAACATCGACTCCGCCTGGTATGCCCTGGAGTGTCAGAAGAAACCTGTGATATGGATAGTCGGAGGCAAGGACAAGGGCAATGACTACAGCATCCTTGAGAATCTGGTGAAGAGCAAGGTCAAGGCCATCATCTGTATGACCCTGTATCCCGAGAAGATTCACGCGGCATACGAAAACATTGTAGGTAAAGAGAACATTGCCGATTGCACCTCAGCCGAGGATGCAGTCAGAATTGCCTCCGGGATGGCCTCGGAGGGAGACGTGGTCCTGCTGAGTCCCTGCTGCGCAAGTTTCGACCTGTTTGATAATTATGAAGACCGTGGCAATAAATTCAAAGAAGCCGTAAGAAATCTTTAGACGAATGGGTAAATACAATACAAGAACAAAGAATATCTTCAACCGTCTTGCTGGAGACAAGGTGGTCTGGATTATCGTTGTGTTCCTGTGTATGTTCTCTCTGCTGAGCATCTTTTCATCGACCTCACAACTTGCGTCGGATACCACTTCGCGTCTTGACATCGCCAGAGGACAGTTCCTGACCATTCTCGCCGGGCTGGTAATAATCTGGGTAATTTACAAATGGTTCAGTCTCAAATTCATTAAATTTCTGTCCCGATTCGGATTTCTGCTCTCTTTAGTCTTGCTATGCATTCTCGTTCTCACAGCGAAGAACAAACTTCATATCCCTTTTGTCGAAGCCAAGGCTATCAACGGTGCGAACAGATGGCTGCAAATCAAAGGCGTCCCCATCAGTGTCTATGAAATCGTGAAGATCTCTATGGTGATGTATGTCGCCTGGGCTATAGATACACTTCAGAAAGGAGGCTGGGATCTCTTCAACAGACTGGCGGGAAAGCACAATCTCGTCTGGCTGAAAAAAAGATTTACCCAAGAACTTCTAATGTTGTACATTCCGATTATCTTCACAGCTGTGCTCACTCTGATAGGAGGTGCCTCGAGCGCTGTCTTCATGGCCGGGGTATTGTTCCTGATGATGCTGGTGTGCGGTATTAACATCTTGGATATCATTGGGATGGGCTTATTGAGCGTCCTTGCCCTGGGTGTTTGTTTCGGTCTGTACAAAATAACCGAAGACAACGAGCATCCTCTGTTCCCGCGTTTCGCCACCGTATTGAGTGACACAAGAAACGGAGACCACGAAAATGAATTGAAATCTCTCACGATAGGGTCAAAAGAATTTTATGACAAACTCGACCCGATCAGACAGCCCTATGGAGCAAAAATTGCAATCAAACAAGGTCATCTGTTGGGCAAGGGGCCTGGGCAGAGCACACAAAAATACAAAGTGGCAGTGATGTATGAAGACTATATGTTCAGTTTCCTCATTGAAGAATACGGTCTTCTGTTGGGCGGCATATTTGTCATTTTCCTCTATATCAGTCTGCTGGCCAGAGGTTCCATCATAGCCAGAAACTGCAGTGACAGTTTCAGCAAGATAGCTCTTGCCGGACTCGTTCTGCTTATCGTAGGTCAGGCATTGTTCCATATCTCGATCAATTGCGACATCGGGATCTTGACAGGACAGACATTACCGCTGATAAGTTATGGCAAAACCTCTTTCCTCTGTTTCTGTATAGCTTTTGGAATCATTCTGTTGATAAGCAAGACGGCAGAGAAGAAAATTCAGAAGGAAACAAATGCCGAATCTCCGCTGGTAGAATTTGAAAGTGACAATATACGTGAAGGTCTCAATGATCTTGACGACTTCGACAAAGAAGAAGAAACGGTAAATGACTGAATAGTTTACGAAAATCGGACAAAATCATTATGGAATATAAGGCAATCAGAGTAATCATTAGCGGCGGCGGGACCGGGGGACATATATTTCCGGCCATCTCAATTGCACACAAGCTCAAGGAGGTCAACCCGATGACAGAGATTCTGTTTGTAGGCGCCGAGGGAAAGATGGAAATGGACAAGGTCCCTGCGGCAGGATATAAAATAACAGGTCTGCCGGTTGTGGGTCTTCAAAGGCAATTGACCTGGGACAACATCAAAAATGACCTTTCCGTTCCTTTCAAGTTGATAGGCAGCCTGATAAAAGCGCGCAGACTGCTCAAGGAATTCAACCCTGACATCGCTGTCGGTGTGGGCGGATATGCAAGCGCCCCCCTGCTGTTTATGGCGACGAGAATGAAAATCAAGACTCTGATTCAGGAGCAAAACGGCTTTGCGGGTCTGACAAACAGGATGCTCGGCGATAAAGCCGGCAAAATCTGCGTGGCATATGAAGGGATGGAAAAGTTCTTCCCCGCCGGAAAACTGGTGCTGACGGGAAATCCTATCCGAAAGGAGATTGTCCCCGCAACGGAAGAAATGAAGAAAGAAGCGGCGCAAATGTACTACCCGGACCGCAGCAGGAAGCACCTTTTCATAGTCGGGGGCAGTTTGGGCAGCAGAACTCTCAACAGAGTTGTACAGAAATGGATAGAAGAAGGTCGTCCGGGAGGAGAAGATGTCGATGTTCTCTGGCAATGCGGGAAATATTACAAGTCGGAAATGGACGAATTTATGGCGGCGCACCCGGAAGCCTCCAACGTCAGACATTCTGATTTCATTTCCAGAATGGATCTCGCATATGCAGGCGCGGATGTAATGATTTCACGTTCAGGAGCAAGTTCTGTGTCCGAGATATGCGCGGCGGGAAAAGCCGTGGTTTTCGTTCCGTCTCCCAATGTGGCGGAAGATCATCAGACACATAATGCAATGGCCCTGGTCAACAAGGGAGCGGCGAAAATTGTGAAAGACTCCGAAGCATTGGAGAAACTTATGGGCTGCGCGCTGACACTGATAAAAGATGACGAGGGCATAAGAGAAATGGAGAGAAACGCCCTTTCTCTGGCCAAACGGAATGCGGCAGGTGAGATAGTGGATGAAATTTACAGATTAATTGACAGCAAATAACATATGTACAAGAATATTTATTTTCTGGGAATAGGTGGAATCGGGATGAGCGCATTAGCCCGTTATTATCATTTCAGGGGGGCTGATGTCTCCGGTTATGACAAGACGCCTTCCGACTTGACTGCCGAGCTTGTCAAGGAAGGCATCAGAGTTCACTATTCGGACAGCCCCGAACTGGTTCCGCGCGATGTGGAGAACACTCTTGTCGTATATACTCCGGCCATCCCCGAATCTCTTGAGGAGATGATATATGTACGCAGCCACAAATACAAAATTGTCAAGAGATCAAGAATGCTCGGAGAAATCTCCAAAGGGCAGGAATGTCTTGCTGTCGCAGGCAGTCACGGAAAGACGACGACCAGCACTCTTCTGGCTCACATACTCACCCAAAGCGGAGAAGGATGTTCAGCCTTTCTCGGAGGCATATCCAAGAACTACGGCACTAATCTCCTGATGAATGAAAATCCTGTAATTGTAGCCGAAGCGGACGAATTCGACAGGTCATTTCATCAGTTGTTCCCACAGACAGCCCTCATAACGGCTATGGATGCCGACCATCTGGACATATACGGTGATGTGGAGCATATGATTGAAGCCTATAAAATTTTCGCTTCCCAAGTATCAGGCACACTCATCAAGAAAAAGGGCTTGGACATAACGGGCAAAGACACTGACGCGAAGATACTTACATACCACCTGAATGATTCGGAGGCTGATTTCTACGCCAGCGGGATCAAATCGGACAAGTTTGGTCATTACACATACACGCTTCACAGTCCTATGGGGACGATTGAAGGCATCACAGTAGGAGCCCTCGGTTGGGTCAATGTCGAAAACAGTATAGGAGCCGCAGCTGTCGCTTTATGCCACGGTTGTTCAGTTGAAGCCATCAAAGGAGCAATCGCCACTTTCAAAGGCGTCCGCCGCAGACTTGACGAGCACGTAAACAATGGCAGAATAACCTATATCGATGATTATGCCCATCACCCGAACGAGTTGTCAACAGCCCTGTCCTCCATCAGGGAGATGTTCCCGGGGAGGAATATCACAGCAATTTTCCAGCCTCACCTCTACACCCGCACGCGTGATTTCGCAGACGAGTTCGCAGAAGCGCTCAGCAAGGCTGACAAACTGATTCTGCTCGACATTTATCCGGCAAGAGAAGAGCCTATCCCGGGAGTGGACTCCGAAATGATTCTTGACAAAGTGGTGACAAGCCAAAAGATTCTGGTCCACAAGGAAAATTTAATGTCTTACCTTGAAAACGAAGACATTGACATACTCGTCACATTCGGAGCCGGCGACATAGACAGATTCATTTCACCGATAACCGGACTTATGGAGAAAAAATGAAAAACAAGGTTCGCATATTAGTGTCTGCAACGGCCATCGTCGCATTCACCATTCTGTTCCTCATTATCTGCAAAGCCAATGAGAAGCAGAGGAACCTGTTGACTTGCAGCGGTCTTGAAGTTGAATTCACTGACAGTTACAATTTTGTCACCGAAGATGACATCAAGGAATGGATTTCTGCATTCTATGGAAATTATATAGGGCAGAGACTGGACAGCGTCGGACTCGCGGGAATCGAAAAACTGCTTGACTCCAAGAGTGCCGTTCTCAAGAGCGAGGCATACACGACTCCGGACGGAGTTCTGAACATCAAACTGTCCCAAAGAGAACCCGTCCTAAGGTTTCAGAAAGCGGATACGGGATTTTACATTGACGAAAGAGGATATATATTCCCATTGCAGGAGAACTATTCCGCAAGAGTTCCGATTATCGACGGACATATTCCTATATTCTACGCGGAGGGCTATAAGGGAGAGCCTCGCGATGAAAAGGAAGCGGAATGGCTTTCATCAGTGTTGAGAATGGTCAATTATATGAAATCCTGCAAGATATGGTCAAACAATATAGTTCAGATTTCGGTTAATGAGAATATGGACTTGATTCTTGTGCCACGGGAGGGAAATGAAAAATTCATATTCGGAGGTCCGGATGACTTCGAAGACAAGTTCTCAAGGATTGAAAAATACTACCAATACATTCAACCGGACAAAGAATATACATCGGTCTGCGTGAAATATGACAATCAGATTATTTGCAAATAATTTCTTTATATATGGATGATAGATACATAGCTGCCGTTGACCTCGGAACATCCAAAATCGCGCTTGCAGTCGCGAAAATCGAAGGCGAAGATGTTCAGGTCATCTACTACAAAGAAGAAAAATCAGAAGGAATACGATACAGTTTCGTATTCAACCCGCAACGGGCATCCGACCCTCTGAAAGAGCTGATTCATTCTGCCGAAAATGAATTGCACATCAAAATCTTGCAGACAGTCGTGGGTTTACCCAGATACCACGTCATTCAGGAGGTGGCGAGAGGTATCATACCACGGACAGAGTCTGAGAGCAGAATCTCCAACGAGGAAGTGTACAATCTCAAGAACATCGCCCTTGACAACTATCCCCTGACCGACCCTCAGAAGCAGACCATCTATGGAGCCGTTGCCCAATCGTTCACTACGGATGATCTTATTCAGGCAAGGGAGGAAGATGTAGTGGGTATGGTTTCCGAAAAATTCGAAGGCAATTTCAAGATTTTCATCGGAAGCAAGAAAAGCGTCTATAACATAGACAACATCTTCAATGACTCTGGAGTGGCGATTACAAAAACATATTTCACTCCGGCGACTGTGGCAAAGACCGTCTTGACCTATGAAGAAATGGACAATGGAGTGGCTTTGATTGAATTCGGGGCAGGAGTGACTTCGGTTACCGTATTTCAGGACGGAATCCTCAGACACTATGCCGCCATACCGTTCGGAGGGAGCAACGTCACCAACGACATAAAGACGGAAGGCGGGCTTTCTACAAGTCTGGCTGAAAACATCAAACTTGCCTATGGTGCCTGTTTGCCCGAGAAACTGGCATCAATGAGTGAAAAAGTCATAAAGATACAATACCCGGACAGCGGCGCCGAAAAGAATCTCCCGGTCAAGTATCTATCGGAGATAATCACCGCAAGAGAAGTGGAGCTAGTTGAGGCAATGCTCTATGAGATTGATAAAAGCGGACTCGCAGACAATCTCAGGAACGGAATAGTCATCACCGGTGGAGGTGCGGAAATGGCAAATCTGTCAAACCTTATCAAGGATATGTCGGGGTATAACGTGAGAATCGGCTACCCTAAACGCAAATTCTCATATTCAGGATGCACCGGAATCTTCGAGACAGGCGCTACGACCTGTATCAGCCTGCTGATGGCCGCAAAAGAAGAGAAATGCATCAACTGCATAGAACAAATGGCATCAGAGCCGGAGGAGCCGGTAATCGTCGGGCAAGAGGCGGAGGAGCCGTTCGAACTGGTTTCCCCTGAGATTTCAGATGACGCGCCGAAAAAAACCGACAAACACGAAGGCCGTTCCAAAGCGGTAAAATCAAAGAAACCTCAGAGACAAGGACTTTGGGCGAAAGTGTCATCAAAAGTGACAGGCACTCTCGACAGTCTTGGAAATTCAATATTTGATGGTATGGAGGATGATGAATATGATAAAAACTGATGATATGAATGACAATATCGGATATATTCCCGATGACTGGAAGCCGAGCAATTCGATGATTAAAGTGATTGGCGTCGGCGGTGGTGGGTGCAATGCCGTCACCTATATGTACAACCAGAATATCGAAGGCTGCCACTTCATTGTGTGCAACACAGATGCTGCGGCTCTCCACAGCAGCAATGTTCCCGTCAAGATACAGATGGGGAAAGGACTCGGAGCGGGATGTAACCCCACAGAAGGGAGGAATGCAGCCCTTGAATCTCAGGATCAGATTGCAGCGACAGCCTTGGACAACGGGACGGAAATGTTGTTCATCACTGCAGGACTCGGAGGAGGTACCGGGACCGGGGCCGCTCCCGTAATTGCGCAGATGGCAAAGGAACGCGGTATCCTGACCGTGGCTGTAGTTACCGTCCCTTTTGACAATGAGGGTAATGAATCTCTTTCAAAAGCTGTGGACGGTATCCACGAGCTTGAGAAGAATGTTGACAGCCTGCTGATAATCAAAAATCAGAACATCCTCAAATATTATGGAGACCTGCTTTTGCAAGATGCTTTTCCGAAATCCAACGAAGTTCTTTGCACAGCAGTAAAGGGAATCATCGAAATCATCAGAAGGCCCGGCTACATCAATGTTGATTTCAAGGATGTAAAGACTATGATGAAAAACAGCGGCTGCGCCTTGATGGGTAGTGGCTCCGGCACTGGAGAGACCAGAATCGAAGACGCCGTCAGAGAAGCATTCAGCTCCCCTCTTCTGAATGATTATGACCTCAAGTCCGCCAAGAACATCCTCCTCAACGTCACCGTCGGAAGGAACGAAAAAGGAGTAAGTGCAAAGCAATACGAAAAAATAAACGAAGAAATCCAGAAATATGCCGGGAAGGCCAACAGATTCAAGCAAGGTCTTATCTATGAGGATAATCCTGAATTCGGAGACAGAGTGAATATCACAGCGATAGTCACCGGATTGCAGTTCGTGGATATTATGGGGCCGGGAGAAGATTTCGGAAACTATATAATAATCGACAAAGACTTCGTATATTGCAGGGATTTTGAGGGCGAGGAAGGTGTTTCGCTCCCGGATAACACAGGGCAAAAGGTGAAGATCGGATACAACACCAAGGAGAATGTCAGGATATTCCGCTTCAATGACGAGAAGAAGCCGGTTCTCTGCATCGGTGTCGGAGAAGAAAAAAGCCATCTGGAGAACGAGGCTGCCATCAGGCGTATCTCAAGATCAGAAAAGACCAAATAACTGTATGGAAAGACGCACAAGAGTAAGATTTGCTCCATCTCCGACCGGGCCTCTTCATATGGGAGGCGTACGCACTGCATTATATAACTATCTCTACGCCAAACAGCACGGAGGTGACTTCATCATACGTATAGAGGATACGGATTCAAACAGATTTGTACCCGGAGCGGAAGATTATATCATCGAGTCACTCCGCTGGTGCGGAATCATCCCGGACGAAGGAGTCGATGAGAACGGTAAAGTTGTCGAAACTCCCTCAGACAAACATCCACACGCTCCATATCGTCAGTCTCAAAGGCGAGGCATTTATCGCCGATATGCAGAGCAGTTGATAGCGAACGGCTATGCATATTACGCTTTCGACACCGCAGAGGAGCTTGAGAGTGCACGCAATGCCGCTGAGGCTGCAGGAAAGACCTTCATTTATAACCGGACTACAAGGGATAAGCTCCGCAATTCGCTGACACTTCCACAAGAAGAAGTCAAGAAATTGTTGGAAGAGACCACAGGATGGACAATCAGGTTCAAGATGCCGGAAAACACCGTCGTCAAGATGGATGATCTCATCCGCGGCCACATCGAAGTGAATACCGACACTCTGGATGACAAGGTACTTTGGAAACGTGCCGACGAGCTCCCGACATACCATCTTGCCAATATCGTGGATGACCATCTGATGGAGATTACAGAAGTCATCCGTGGTGAAGAATGGCTGCCTTCGCTTCCTCTTCATTATATGCTTTACAAGGCCTTCGGTTGGGAGGATACCCGCCCTCGTTTCGCGCATTTGTCTCTTCTGCTCAAGCCTGTCGGTAACGGAAAGCTCAGCAAAAGAGATGGAGACAAGATGGGATTCCCGGTATTCCCCCTCCAATGGGTCAACGCCGAAGGAGAGACTTCTCACGGCTACCGCGAGGATGGATATTTCCCGGAGGCATTCGTGAATCTTCTTGCGATGCTGGGATGGAATCCCGGTGATGACAGGGAGATGTTCACAATGGATGAGCTGATTGAATCTTTCTCCCTCGAGCACATTGTCAAATCAGGAGCCAAATTCAACCCGGAAAAGGCGAAATGGTACAACAAGGAGTATCTCAGGCTCAAGAGCGATGAGGAGCTCACGGAACTGTTTATCCCCGTACTGAAGCGGCACGGGATAAAAGTCACCGGATGTTTCAAGTACCCTCTCAGCTCGGATTTCGGGAAGAAGGAGTTCTCAATGAACTATGTCAAGGAAGTCGTTTCTCTGATAAAGATGCGTGTCGGTTTTGTCTCAGAGTTCTGGGACACAGCATCCTATCTTTTTGAAGCCCCTGTTTCGTATGCCGACAAAGATGTGGCAAAATTCTGGAAGGAAGACAATTTCCGGCTTGCATTCAAGGTCGCTGATTTCATCAAAGATTTCGACGGAGATTTTTCAAAAGCAAATTTGGAAGGACCACTGGAGGATTTTATTCGCTCCAATGAATGGCCTATGGGCAAGGTTATGAACTGCCTCCGTCTCGCGTTGGTCGGAGCCTCGAGCGGACTCGGCATAGCCGATATCGTCACACTGATTGGGAAGGATGAGTTTGCCCGCCGTATGGATAGAATCACAGAAACATTAGGAAAATAAGTAGAATGAAAAGGTTATTTGCACTTTTGGCCGCAGGCTTGATTTTGCTCGGCTGCACGGAAAAGAAGGTGGAAAGCTCTCATCTGCCGAGGAATGACAACAGCGGTATCAACACCACCGACTTCGACAAGCTCTTTGAAGATGTCTCATTTGCCGGAGGCACTAATGAACTCCACGGAGTTGTCGTCATCAAGGACGGAGCCGTCATCTATGAGAAATATGACCGGGGACATCAGCCGAATCTCAAGCACGCCCTCTGGTCTGCGAGCAAAACTTTCACGGCGACCGCAGTAGGCTTCGCCGTTCAGGACGGCCTTCTCAGTGTGGATGACCCTGTCATCAAGTTTTTCTCTGGCGATGAGCTCCCGGCAGAGCCTGGAGACAGCCTCAAAGCATTGACAGTCAAGGATCTTCTGATAATGTCCTCGGGCTTTGCCCACGACTATCTTGGAAATGCTCGCACCAACGCCTGTGGGAAAGCCTCGGTTACAATGCTCCACGACACCTTCATCTTTGAGCCTGGCACTGCGTTCAAATACAACAGTATGAACACCTATATGCTCTCAGCGATTGTCACGAAGGTTACAGGCAGAAAGCTTGTCGATTATCTTGCAGAAAAGCTATTCACCCCTCTCGGGATAAATGATTATTACTGGGACGAATCAGTGGAAGGTTACAACATGGGAGGATGGGGTCTGTTCATCAGTACGGAAGATCTCGCAAAGATGGGACTGTTCTTCCTCAACAGAGGCAATTGGGAAGGGAAACAACTTCTCTATGAGGCCTGGTTTGATGACGCGATGTCAGCGCAGATAATGCCTCCGAAGCCTGTCCAGATAGAAGGACGTCCGGCCAGACCTGTTGATGAAGACTGGGTGGCGGGATATGGCTATCAGATGTGGAAGAATGACAACGGTTCTTACAGACTCGACGGAGCCTGGGGGCAGTTCAGCATCATCGCTCCCGAAAAGAATGCCGTCATCGCCATCAATTCACTCTCCGGCAATGCACAGGCAACGCTCAGACAAGTGATGAAAGATATTTACGACAAACTATAGTGTATTGACCATATAATGAAAATCGGCATTTGTGCAGATCACGCGGGTTTTGAATACAAGACAGAGCTGATTTCATATCTGTTGAAAAAGGGATTCGAAGTCTATAATTTTGGGACTGACTCTCCTGAGAGTATGGATTACCCTGACGTGGCTCATCCTTTGGCAGAAGCTGTCGAAGCCGGTGACGTAGATTTGGGCATCGCTTTATGCGGTACCGGCAACGGGATGTGTATGACACTGAACAAGCATAAGGGCATACGTGCCGGGCTGGCCTGGAATCAGGCTGCAGCCCGTCTCATCAAAGAGCACAACAATGCGAATATTCTCGCCATACCGGCCAGATTTGTCTCCTATACCGAAGCGAGGCTCATCGTGAAGGCCTGGCTGGATGCGGAATTTCTGGGAGGACGTCACCGCAGAAGAATAGACAAAATCTGATGGTCTGCATAGCACAGAGAAACATTACCCTTTCGGATAACATTGAAGACTATCCGGAAGGGATTATTGTTCCTATAGACAAGCCGTACAGATGGACTTCGGCAGATGTCATTCGCAAAGTAAAATACAATGCAATCAAGCATTTCCACAAGAAAAACCTCAAGGTAGGCCACGCCGGGACTCTGGATCCTCTCGCTACGGGTGTGCTCCTCGTCTGCATAGGCAAAGCCACCAAACTTGCAGAAGAATTGCAAAAGCACGACAAGCAATATCTCGCCGGTATCAGTTTCGGCGCCACTACTCCATCCTTTGATAGAGAAAAAGCTATTGATGCCAGATACCCGACCGATGGAATCAATGAGCGGGCCCTGCTTGACATACTCCCCTCCTTCGTCGGGGAACAGGAGCAGATAGCCCCCCTCTTTTCAGCAAAATCCTTCGATGGGGTAAGGGCGTATGAGATAGCCAGAAAGCAGATGAAGCTCTCACAAGCAGAGGGGAAGACTTTCGACCACTCATATGCCGATATGTTGACAAGACAGAAAATCCACATCTCAGACATTCATCTCGTCTCTTATGGAGGAGCAGCACCGGACTATCACTCAAATGACAGAGGAGCAAACAACAGGATAAACATCACAGATATCTCATCCGAAAACCTGCCAAGGGCAGAAATAAGTGTGACTTGTTCCAAAGGGACATATATCAGAGCCCTCGCAAGAGACCTCGGAGAGGCTCTGGGCAGCGGAGCCTTTCTTGATTCGCTTTGCAGAACACGCAACGGAGGATTCAGGGTTGAAGATGCTCTGAGCATTGAGGAGGTAATGAGCATCCTGTTTTGAAAAGAAGCTCAAGCTTGCTTGCATTGTCCAAAAAAATTGTCTAAATTTGCACACTTTTTCGCCACACTTGGCGACAAGTATCTGAAATACTAGTTATTAACTTAATTTTTTGCACGATGGCTGAATATTTAATGCCTGAGAAAAAGCAAGAGATTTTCGCGAAGTACGGGAAGTCTAATAAAGACACCGGCTCTCCTGAGAGTCAAGTTGCATTATTTTCCTACCGTATCGCTCACCTTACCGAGCACGTGAAGAAGAATAAGAAAGACGTTGTAACACGCCGTTCACTTCTTCGCCTTGTTGGTAAGAGACGTCAAGTTCTGGATTATCTCCAGAAGACCGACATCGAGAGGTACAGAAACATTATCAAGGAGCTCGGTCTCCGTCGATAAGACAAATAGGAAAGTTGTGGGGTGGTGTCCGGAGCGATACCATCCCATTTTTGCTGAAAGACGTAAAGAAACACAATAATGAACATTATCAACAAAAAGATTGAACTCGCGGATGGCCGCGTGATTGAAATTGAGACCGGCAAACTGGCCAAACAGGCCGACGGTTCAGCTGTCGTCAAGATGGGTGGCACTATGCTTCTCGCCACCGTATGTGCAGCAAAGGAAGTTAAGGAAGGCACTGATTTTATGCCTCTCACAGTAGATTACAAAGAAAAATTCTATTCTGCAGGCCGATTCCCCGGCGGATTTATGAAGAGAGAAGGCAAGTCCAGCGACTATGAGATTCTCATCTCACGCCTCATCGACCGACCTATCCGCCCTCTCTGGCCGGATGATTTTCACCTTGAAGTATTTGTCAATGTCACTCTGATTTCAGCTCAAAAAGACATTCAACCTGATGCGCTTGCCGGGCTTGCGGCATCTTGTGCCCTCGCCACTTCGGATCTTCCTTTCGGAGGTCCTATCGGTGAGGTCAGAGTCTGCCGTATTGACGGTGAGTATGTCATAAATCCTACATTCTCCGATATGGAGAGAGCCGACCTCGAACTTATGGTCGCAGCCACCGAGGAAAATATTATGATGGTCGAAGGCGAAATGAAAGAAGTCAGCGAGCACGATATGCTCGAGGCCATCAAGTTTGCCCACGAAGAGATCAAGAAGCACTGCCGCGTTCAGAAGGAGCTTATGAAAGAGCTTGGCACCGATGTCAACAAGAGAGACTATCCTCATGACATTGAGAACGAAGATCTCAAGAAGGCGGTCCACGAATTCTGCTACGACAAGTGCTATGCTCTCGCAAAGTCAGCCAAACCTAAACACGAGCGCGAGGATGGTTTCGAGGCTATCAAAGAAGAGTTCATCGCCACAATCCCTGAGCCTCAGACAGAAGCCGAAAAAGAAGAATACAATCAAAAAGTCGCTCTCGTAGGACGTTATTATCACGCTGAAGAGAAAGAGGCTATGCGCAATATGATTCTTGATGAAGGAATACGCCTCGACGGTCGCGTCCCCAATCAGGTCAGACCTATCTGGTGCGAGGTTGACTACCTTCCTTGCGCACACGGTTCAGCTATTTTCACACGCGGTGAGACTCAGTCTCTCGCAACCGTGACTCTCGGGACCAAGATGGATATGAAGGAGACTGACGAAGTCCTCATCCAGGATGACCAGCAATTCGTTCTCCACTACAATTTTCCTCCGTTCGCAACAGGAGAGGCTAAGCCGCAGCGCGGAGTGGGACGTCGTGAGATTGGTCACGGCAACCTCGCTATGAGAGCTCTCAAACCGGTCGTTCCGCTTGCTCCGGAGAATCCGTATGCTGTGCGCGTCGTCTCCGACATTCTTGAATCAAACGGTTCATCATCAATGGCTTCCGTATGCGGAGGATGCCTTGCGCTTATGGATGCGGGAGTAAAGATCAAGAAACCGGTAGCTGGAGTTGCGATGGGACTCATCACCGATGCCGAGAGACCTAATGACAGATATGCTATCCTTACCGATATCCTCGGAGACGAGGACCACCTCGGAGATATGGACTTCAAGGTAACAGGTACCGCAGACGGAATCACTGCCACACAAATGGATATCAAGGTTGACGGCCTTTCATATGTTGTACTCGAAAAAGCTCTCGAGCAGGCACGTCAGGGACGTATGCACATTATGGGCGAGATGATGAAGACCATCAGCGAGCCTCGCGAGGACTACAAGCCGTTTGTTCCACGTATCGAGCAGCTCAGAGTGGCCGCCGAATTCATCGGAGCCATCATTGGAAAGGGTGGAGAAACTATCCAGAAGATTCAGAAAGAGACTGGGACTACCATCACAATCACTGAGGAACCTCTTCCTGGAGGAGGCAGCGAGGGTGTTGTAGATGTCGCATCCAATGACAAGGAAGCTATGCAGAAAGCTCTTGATTGGATTAAGGGTATCTGTGCTGTTCCTGAGATTGATATGACTTACCACGGCAAAGTTGTATCTATCCTTGATTTTGGCGCATTCATAGAGATTCTTCCAGGAAAGGAGGGACTTCTCCACGTCTCAGAGATAGCCTGGGCGAAGACTGAAAAGGTTGAGGACGTTCTCACCGTGGGACAAGAAGTCGATGTCAAACTTCTTGAGATTGACGCCAAGACAGGCAAGATGAGACTCTCTATGAGGGCTCTTCTCGACAAGCCTGAAGGTTATGTCGAGCCTGAGCGCAGACCACGTCAGCATGGCGGCGACCGCAGAAACAATGGCAATGACAGACGAGGCGGCAATGATCGCAGGAATGGAAGCAATGACAAGCGCGGCGGCAATGATCACAGAAACGATAACAGAGGACCTCGCAAATCATATCGGCAGGGAACTCCGGCAGAAGAGCCTGTAGCAGAGCCTTCAGAAAATGAGATGTTTTGATGTTTAGATAGACAAATGATAATTCTTGATTGATGACAGCGGCCTTCCGGGTCGCTGTCATTGTTTGTATCCGCCAATAGGGCTCCCATTTGTAATGATTGACGCCAACCCTTATGCCTCACTTGGGAATGATTAAAAATTGATATTCTATTTCCTACGTTATTTTTAGAACCTGTTTTGAAATGACTTGATATTTTGGAGATGAAATCAAGGAAAAACAAAAAAAATTTGCGATTATTAATAAAATGTATAACTTTGCAGACCCGATTTGCGGGACTGCAATCTATCGCAAGATAGTTGACATTTTGGAGAGTTGGCCGAGTGGTTGATGGCGGCAGTCTTGAAAACTGTTGACCATAACGGGTTCGGGGGTACGAATCCCTCACTCTCCGCAAGAAATGCTGAAAATCAGCGAATTACAAGGTTTACGCCCAATTTTACGCCCACAAAAGCGAAAGTTGGGCGTAATTTCTTTTTTATTCTACCCCACTATTATTGTAGTAAACTGAAAAACTCATGAATAACTATATGTTTGTGAATATTGTTATTCGTGAGGCCGGATTAGAAGTGTCTGGGAAAGTCCATCCTCATGTGCAGGATGCGGACAATCCTTACTTTTCTTTGAGATAATACTCGATAAAATATGATATGACGTCCAAAGTTGGCA
>JAZRYB010000079.1:0-29229 GCA_045600565.1 Candidatus Cryptobacteroides sp.
TTGATTTTGCCGACGACCATTCTGAGGAGTATCTCACTGCATCCCGTGGCCTTGTCGGACTTGCTTGATAGACTGCAACTTATCTTCATATCTTCCCATAGTTTATCATACAGTGCAAATATAGGAAAACATTTCGAAAAACTGTCAACCTTTTGTCAACCTAAGCGAAAACAAGTGGTTTCCAACGAAATTGTCCGAGATGCTAACTCGCTGATTTTGAGTTCAAAGCATTTCGGACAATTCCAAAAGATTTCATTATTTGTACCCCCTAGGCGAATCGAACGCCTATCGTAGGAACCGGAATCCTAAATTCTATCCATTTAACTAAGGGGGCAGGAGCATCGAAGCCGTCATCATCGATGCGAGTGCAAAAATACAAAATATATTTTCCTTTATCATTGTTTTTGCATAAATTTGTTTGATAAAGAAACTGTCAGCGGGCCACATACGTCAACATATCAAGGGTAATTCGATGAAAAGAGCATACATTTTTCCAGGACAGGGATCCCAGACAACCGGAATGGGAAAAAATCTGTACACGACTTTTCCATCTGCGCGCGAGTTGTTCGAACAGGCCAACGATATTCTCGGATTCAGGATCACTGACATAATGTTTGACGGCAGCGAAGAAGATCTGAAGGCCACAAGGGTCACCCAACCCTCCGTTTTCCTCTACTCCTTCATACTCACCACCACTATTGAAGGATTCACGCCCTCTATGGTTGCAGGGCACTCACTCGGAGAATTTTCAGCGCTCGCCGCTTCCGGAGCACTCTGTTTCGAAGATGCTCTCAGACTTGTATCCGCCCGCGGTGAAGTGATGCAGAAATGCTGCGAAAGCACTCCCGGGAAGATGGCGGCCATCATCGGCCTTGACGGCTCAGCAGTAGAAAACATTTGTGCAGGAATTAAAGGCATAGTCGTTCCTGCAAACTACAACGGTGACGGGCAGTTGGTCATTTCCGGGGAGGAAGAGGCCGTAGATGAAGCCTGCGCTCTTCTCAAGGAAGCCGGAGCGAGAAAAGCCCTGCAGATTGCTGTAGGTGGAGCATTCCACTCCCCTCTTATGGAGCCGGCAAGACTTGAGCTGGCGAGAGCGATTGATGCAACGGCATTCAAGGCACCTTCCTGTCCTGTCTATCAGAATGTCTGTGCTACTGCGCAGACTGATCCCGGGGTTATCAAGGTCAATCTACTGAAACAGCTGACCTCACCTGTCAGATGGACTCAGACCATCAGGAATATGATAGCTGACGGAGCCGAATCCTTCACCGAGGTCGGGCCGGGCAAGGTCCAGCAAGGTCTGATAAAGAGGATTGCAGGCAAAAGCTCTCCGATAGCCATAGACGGCATCGGATCAGAAAATGATTATTCATAATATATAAAATAACTTATCGATAAATTATGGCAAAAGAACACAAATTCATCACCTGTGACGGTAATCAGGCTGCATCGAATATCGCATACCTCTTCAGCGAGCACGCAGCCATCTACCCTATCACACCTTCCTCGACAATGGCGGAGAATATTGACGAATGGGCCGCTCACGGCAAAAAGAACCTTTGGGGCGAAATCGTCAAAGTAACCGAGATGCAGAGTGAGGCCGGCGCCGCGGGCGCTGTTCACGGATCACTTCAGGCAGGAGCCCTCACAACCACCTACACAGCATCACAGGGTCTTCTCCTAATGATACCTAATATGTACAAGATCGCCGGAGAAATGCTTCCGGCAGTGTTCCACGTGTCTGCACGTGCGCTCGCATCACACGCGCTTTCTATTTTCGGTGACCATCAGGATGTTATGGCTTGCCGCCAGACAGGCTTTGCAATGCTTGCATCAAGCTCCGTCCAGGAGGCTCAGGACCTTGCTGCAGTCGCTCACCTCGCTGCCATAAAAGCTTCCATACCTTTCCTCCATTTCTTTGACGGATTCCGAACATCTCACGAAATCCAGAAAATTGAGCTCCTCGACGAGGATGACCTCCGTACGATGGTCAGCGAGAAATCTCTTGAAGCTTTCAGAAAGAACGCTCTTTCTCCGGACAATCCGGTGACTCGCGGAACAGCACAGAACGGAGATGTATATTTCCAGGCCGTCGAGTCAAGAAACAAAGTATATGAAGAAGTTCCCGACATCGTAGCGCGCTATATGGGCGAAATCGGAGAGGCTACAGGCAGGACATACCGTCCGTTCGAGTACTACGGAGACGAGCACGCCGAGAAGGTCATCGTCGCAATGGGCTCCGTCACCGAGACCATCAAGGAGACAATCGACTATCTCGCCAAGCATGGCCGCAAGTACGGTCTCGTCACCGTCCACCTCTATCGTCCGTTCTCAGAGAAATACTTCCTCAAAGTTCTCCCGAAGAATGTCCAGAAGATTGCCGTTCTCGACAGGACAAAGGAGCCGGGCGCTCTCGGAGAGCCTCTATATCAGGACATCAAGACAGTGTTCCAGGGAGTTGACCGCGCTCCGCATATTGTCGGAGGACGTTATGGTCTTTCATCTAAAGACACATCTCCAGCACAAATTGTCGCCGTATTTGACAACCTTGAGCTCAAGGAGCCTAAGAACGGATTTACCATCGGCATCGTGGATGACGTGACTTTCAAGAGCCTGCCTATCAAGAGTGAGATTTCAATCGTCAAGCCGGGAACGACAGAATGCAAATTCTACGGCCTCGGCTCAGACGGTACTGTAGGTGCCAACAAGAACACCATCAAGATCATCGGCACCCACACCGACAAGTATTGTCAGGCATACTTCGACTATGATTCCAAGAAATCAGGCGGTTACACCTGCTCTCACCTCCGTTTCGGCGATGCTCCGATAAAAGCTCCTTATCTCGTTTCGACACCTGATTTTGTGGCTTGTCACGTACCTTCATATCTTGAAAAATATGACGTGCTCAAAGGCATCAAGGAAGGCGGGTCTCTCCTTCTGAATTCTCTCTGGGATGAGAAAGAGACACTTGAGCGCATTCCTGACAACGTCAAGGCAATCATAGGCAAGAAGCACATCAAGCTATATATCATCAACGCAACCAAGATTGCCGCCCAGATAGGGCTCGGCGGACGCACCAACACCATCCTCCAGTCTGCATTTTTCAAGATTTCCAACATCATTCCTTACGAGGATGCCGTGAAATATATGAAAGATGCCGCTCTCAAGAGTTATGGCAAGAAGGGTGAAAATATCGTAAATATGAACTACGCCGCAATCGACCGCGGAGCCGAATTCACAGAGGTGGAGATTCCGGCAGAGTGGGCTGAGATCACGGCAAAATTTGTCAACCCTAATGCGAATCGTCTCGCGCCGGCATTTGTCAAGGAAGTCGCTGACATAGTCAATGCACAGTGCGGAGATTCTCTCCCTGTCAGTTCATTCCTGCCATATAAGGATGGAACAATGCCATCAGGTACAGCAGCTTATGAGAAGCGAGGCGTTGCAGTCAATGTTCCAAGCTGGGATCCTTCAAAATGTATCCAGTGCAACAACTGTGCATTTGTCTGTCCTCACGCGGCCATACGTCCGTTCCTGCTCACGGCTGACGAGGCGGCGGCAGCCCCTCAGGGACTCAAATATGCAGACGGCAAGGCAAATGTCAAGGAATACAAATTCGCTCTCGGCATCTCGGTTGATGACTGTACTGGTTGCGGCAACTGCGTTGACGTATGTCTCAGCAAGGAGAAATCCCTCACTATGGTTTCTTACCAGGCAGAGCAGGCCGAACAGGCCAACTTCGACTACCTCAACAGCAAGATAGGTTACAAGGAGGTCGTTGACAAGAAAGCCAATATGAAGAACGCACAGTTCGCTCAGCCTCTCTTTGAGTACAGCGGTGCCTGCGCAGGCTGCGGTGAGACTCCTTACATCAAGAACATCACGCAGTTGTTCGGTGATCATATGATGATTTCCAACGCTACCGGCTGCTCATCAATCTATGGCGCTTCATTCCCGGCTTCGCCTTATTGCAAGAACTCAGCAGGACACGGTCCGGCTTGGCAGAACTCACTCTTCGAGGATTTCTGCGAATTCGGTCTCGGTATGCACCTTGGCTCGGACCGCATCCGTGAGACCATCGCAATTGCTATGAAGAACATCACCGAATGCGAGAAAGCTGAAGCCAACGTGAAGGAGCTCGCGGCCAAGTGGCTTGCGGCCAAGAATGATTACACTGTGACACGTGAGGTTGCAGACAAGATTGTACCTCTTCTCGAAGGAAAGAAATGCGATGACGCCAAGAAGATTGTCGAGCTCAAGAATTTCATTGCGGCACGCAGCCAGTGGATATTCGGCGGAGACGGAGCGAGCTATGACATCGGATACGGCGGACTCGACCACGTTCTCGCATCAGGTGAGAATATCAACATCCTGGTTCTTGACACCGAGGTCTATTCCAACACCGGTGGTCAGTCATCCAAGGCGACTCCGGCAGGCGCTATCGCCAAATTTGCCGCAAGCGGCAAGAAGATACGCAAGAAAGACCTTGGAATGATGGCTATGAGTTATGGTTATGTATATGTGGCCCAGGTAGCTATGGGTGCAAGCCCTGTACAGTATATGAATGCCATCAAGGAAGCTGAAGCATATGACGGTCCATCCCTCATCATCGCTTACGCGCCTTGTATCAATCACGGCCTCAAGGCAGGTATGGGTCTCAGTCAGAAGGAGGAGAAACTTGCCGTAGATTGTGGTTACTGGCATCTCTACCGTTACAATCCTGCACTCGAAGAGCAAGGCAAGAATCCGTTCTCTCTCGACAGCAAGGAGCCGGATTGGACCAAATTCCAGGATTTCCTCAAAGGTGAGGTCCGTTTCGCTTCTCTCTACAAGCTATTCCCTCAGAGAGCCGAAGAGCTCCTTCAGAAGACCGAGGAGTTTGCCAAACTTCGTCTTGAGACTTACAAACGCCTCGCTGACAAATAATGCTTGAAGACTTCAGACTGAAGGTATTCGTGAAAGTAGTCGAGCTCGGAAGCTTCACAAAAGCCGCTGCCGAGCTCGGCATTTCACAACCTGCAGTGAGTCAGAATATCACCGAAATCGAGCGGCAAGTGGGCGCACGGCTGCTCGAGCGTAATCGCAGTGCAGTCAAGCTCACTGACAAGGGGCAGACTTTCAAGTCATTTGCTGAAACCATAATAAAAAACTATGAAGACCTCGATGCCGTTTTCAGCAATTACGAGGCCTTCATTGATATTATCAGAGCGTCCCTGGAAATCCGGGAAAACCCTCATTTTGACTTGGCGAGGAGAACTATCCTCAAATAATCCTTACTTCGTGTAAGAGAACTCATATATTGTGGTACTCTCGAATTTTTCGCCAGGACGAAGTACAGTCGACGGGAATTCGGGATGATTAGGAGAATCAGGGAAATGTTGAGTCTCCAGACAGATGGCTGAGCGGTGAGGATAAACCACCCCGTGCTTGCCGGTGACCGTTCCATCAAGGAAATTGCCACAATAAACCTGAATACCAGGCTGATCCGTATATACTTTCATTACGATACCCGTCTTCAGACTCCATACCATAGCAGCCATGGTTCTGATATTTCCGTCAGTATTCAATACCCAGTTGTGATCATAACCGCGACCGTAAGCGATAGGAGTGAATGAATTGTCATTGATTCCGCTGCCGATTTCACGCATATCCCTGAAATCCATAGGAGTTCCTTCCACAGGTGCGAGCTCTCCGGTAGGAATGAGCTCCTCATTGGTAGGTGTAAAATAATCAGCATTTATTATAAGCTCATAATTTTCACATACTGTATTTGCAGGATCTCCATCGAGATTGAAATATGAATGATTTGTAGGATTGATGACAGTCGGAGCGTCAGTCTCGGCTTCATATTTAATCTTGATCTCGCTGAACCTGTTCAGAGAGTATGTCACAGAGTACTTTACTTCGCCGGGGAAACCTGCCTCCCCGTCAGGAGAGACATAAGAGAGCTTGATATGGGAAGAGTCAACCTCGTCCACATCGAAAATGACAGTATGCCATCCATCAGGACCTCCGTGAAGACAATTCTTACCGTCATTCTGCGGAAGTTTGTATGTCTTTCCGTCAAGAGTGAACTCACCGTTTGCGATTCGGTTGCCATAACGCCCGATTGTGGCGCCGAAATTGGAATCCTGATGGAGATAATCCTTGACGTTGTCAAACCCGAGGACCACATCCGTCAATTTGTCATTTCGGTCAGGAACCATAAGAGACACGATGCGGGCGCCCACATTGGTCACACACACCTCCATACCGGTTTCATTGCTGAGGACATAGAGTCCTGTCACCTTTCCATCAACTCTGGTCCGGAATTTCCCAGTGCTCAGACCAGACTTGGTAAGTGTCTCCTGAGAGCAGGAAGCAAGGGCACATACTACCACTGCAAGAGCATAAATAATTGTTTTTTTCATAATTAATCAATAATAAAAGCCGGTCAAAGGCCGGCTATGTAAATACTTAATAAAGTCTTTATTCTTCTGCCGAGATGGATCCGGTAGGGCAAGCATCTTCGCAAGCGCCGCAATCGATGCAAGCGTTAGGATCAATTGAATAAACATCACCCTCAGAAATAGCGCCTGAAGGACATTCTGCCTGACAACTTCCGCAAGCTATACAGGTCTCCGCATTAATTTTGTGTGCCATAAAATATTTTTTTTGTTTGTAACTTTGGTGCTGATTTTGTATTCGTCAGTACAACATTGCAAATGTAATGCCTTAAATTCGAATAATCAAATTTTATGACCCGCATTTACACCATACTTCTGATCACGCTGACCGTTCTGTTGCCTGCTTCGGCTCAAGAGAAATACGGAGGTATCATCGAGTTCGACTCTGTCATTCACGATTTCGGCGACATATTGCTGAGTGACGGTCCTGTCAGTTGCGAATTCACAGTCAGGAACACCTCAAACAAACCAATAGCCATCTACAACGTGATTTCCTCTTGCGGTTGCACAGATGTCACCTGGACCCGCGAGCCTGTCCCAGCCGGAGGGAAAGGCAGAATTTCAGCCACCTACAGTAATGATGAAGGCGGTTATCCTTTTGACAAGACTCTGACGGCATATATTTCCGGGCTGAAACAGCCGGTCATCTTGAAGCTGCGTGGAATATCCCACGAGAAGAAGCTGTCGCTCAGCGAGTTGTTCCCAATCAAATTCGGGAGCATAGGCCTCAAGGAAGTTGACATAAAAGCCGGAAATCTTCTGCAGGGACAGATGAAAAGCGGAGAATTTCAAGTCGCCAACACAGGGAGCCGGCCTGTCACTCTGACATTCGGGGACGTCTCTCCCAATCTGAATATCAAGGTAAAGCCATCAACCATACCAGCCGGAGGAACAGCAGTAATCAGCTACACAATCAGTTCCGACAAAGCTTTATGGGGCAAAAACTACTACTACGCGACCCCGATAGTGGACGGCAAGAGCTATAAGGCGGCAGGGGCGTCATCTTCAGGCGCTAAAATATCGGGAGCAGAGGCGTTACAAGCCGACTCCAATCCGGAACTCGGGGCAGGAAAACCAAAAATAGGCATCTGGGCTTTCACAAAGGAGGATTTTTCAGACTGGAGCAAAGAGAAAAAAGCGGCAGGCCCCAACCCGTCTTTGTCAAGCAGCACATATAGTTTCAATAAAGTTGACGCCGGCACTATCATCAACGCCGTATTCGAGCTGACCAACACAGGAAAGGATGATCTCATCATTTACAAGATTGATTCAGACAGCAGGAGAGCGGTAGCAGACACGACGGACAAACTTTCTCCCGAACAAAAGAGTCGCATTAATGTCACGCTTGACACGAAAGGAATGCAGTCGGGAGAAATCCTGGTGCTTCTCACCCTGACCACCAACTCCCCGCTCAGACCCCTTGTGAATCTCTACATAACAGGATTCATCAACTGAAATATTATTTTCTTATACCTAAAGTATTTTGTAAATTTGTCCGATTGCATCAGCCTTGACTGCAATCGGATTTTAACAAAAAGGCTACCGATGGCGGAAGATTCAGTGAAGAAAGTATCGTATGGTGACGAACAGATTGTCACTATGGAAGGTGTTGAACACATCCGAAGACGTCCCGGAATGTATATCGGACGGCTCGGTGACGGCAAGAACCAGGGAGATGGAATATATGTGCTTCTTAAAGAAATAATTGACAACTCCATCGACGAATTTGCAATGGGCTTCGGCAAACAGGTTCAGGTGAACATTGCCGATGAGAAAGTCGCCGTACGCGATTTCGGTCGCGGAATCCCTCTGGATTCCGTAATCAAGGCGGTCAGCATCCTGAACACCGGAGGCAAATTCGATGACAAGGCCTTCAAAAAGTCAGTCGGATTGAACGGAGTCGGCACAAAAGCAGTAAACGCCCTTTCTTCTTATTTCTATGTTCGCTCACACAGAGACGGGGAATGCTCTTGGGCTCAATTCGAACGGGGTGAGCTGGTCAGCAGCGGGAAAGAAGCGACCAAAGAGAGAAACGGCACACTCGTGGAATTCATTCCGGACAATCTGATGTTCGGGGAATACCATTACAATATGGATTTTGTGGAGACTATGGCAAAGAATTATTCTTTCCTGAAGAAGGGGCTCACCATAGTGCTCAACGGCACATCCTACAAATCCGAGAACGGTCTGCTTGATCTGGTAAATGAAAATCTTCCGGAAAGGCCTCTCTATGATCCCATCCACCTTGAAGGAGAAGACATCGAGATAGTATTGACTCACAGCGATGCATACGGGGAGAACATCCAGTCATTCGTCAACGGGCAGAACACTCGCGACGGAGGCACCCACCTCACAGCCTACAGAGAAGCCATCGCTAAGACTCTAAAAGAGTTCTTCAAGAAGAATTATGAACCTCAGGACTGCCGTCAGGGCATAGTGGGAGCCATCAGCATACAGATTCAGGAGCCGACCTTCGAGGCTCAGACAAAGACCAAGCTCGGGTCCACATATATGTGGGAGAAGCAGGAGAAAGACGAGCACGGAGCCATCAAAGTCAACACGGGGCCTACAATCAGAAACTTCACCAACGACTTCATTTCCAAAAATCTGGACAATTATCTCCGAATGCATATGGACATAGTCCCCGTTATTGAGGAGAAGATCAAATCTTCTCAGAAGGAGAGGGAGGAGATTTCCGGCATTCAGAAGAAGACTAGAGAAAAAAACAAAAGAGCCAATGTATATAACCGAAAACTGCGCGATTGTAGATTCCATTATAATGACAAAGTGACTCAGAAAACCGAATCCGACATCGAGAAATCCTCCATCTTCATCACCGAGGGCGATTCGGCAAGCGGTACCATCACAAAAGTCAGGAATGCCAACAATCAGGCCGTATTCAGTCTCAGGGGCAAGCCTATCAACTGCTACAAGGAAAGCCGCAAGAAAGTGGCTGAGAATGAAGAGCTCAACCTTCTGATTTCCGCATTGGGAGTTGAAGATGATCTGGACAATCTCCGATACAACAATATAATAGTCGCGACGGATGCCGATGATGACGGGATGCATATCAGAATGCTTGTACTCACCTTCTTTATGAAGTATTATCCCGATTTGATCAGGCGTGGGCACGTGCATATACTCCAGACTCCTCTGTTCAGAGTCAGAAACAAGAAAGAAACTCATTACTGCTACACTCAGGAAGAGAAGGAAGCGGCAATGAAGAAATTGAAAAGCGGAATAGAAATCACCAGATTCAAAGGCCTTGGAGAAATTTCACCCCCTGAATTCGTGGACTTCATCGGAGATGAAATGAGATTGGACAACGTCAAATTGACAGATGAAGAATCAATTTCGGAAATAATGGAGTTCTATATGGGAGAGAATACGGTGGACCGTCAGAATTTCATCAGAGAGAACTTGCGTTCCGAGGAAGAATTGGAAGACATCAACATATGAGCCCGAAATTTTGCAGATTTATCCTGACCAGAGTCTTGGGATGGAGCACCACCGATCCCGGAATAAACGAGAATCACGTTGTAATATTGGGAGTTCCCCACACATCGATATGGGATTTCGCTGTCGGATGGTTGTATTACAGATCGTATGGCAAGAAGATGAAGACAATGATCAAGAAAGAATCCTTCAAATGGCCATTAAGCTGGATACTCAGAAGTCTAGGGGGCTTCCCTGTGGACAGGAGCAATTCTTCTGCGCTGATGGTGAGCTTGATACACGAGATGCGCAATAGTGAGCAATTTCATCTCGTAATATGTCCGGAAGGCACGCGCAAGGCCACCGCGAGATGGAAGACAGGCTATCACACCATAGCATCACAAACGGACAGTCCGGTATATATGGGCTATTTCGACTGGGAGAACAAGAGGGTCGGCATCCACGGAAGATTTGAGTTGAAAGGGAATGCCCGAGAGGATACCGACAGGCTTCAGACTGAGTATGAGAAGCTCCAGCTCAAGGCAAAACACCCCGGAAATTACACCACACATTGATAACACACTATATGAGAAAACTAAGCTTCATCTTTGCATCTCTGCTTTTTTTGATCTGCAGTTCAGCACAAGCACAGAATGAAAAGGAGATTGAGATTGACTCACTCAGTATGGTCGGACTGGACCTCAATCTTGACCAATCAGTTGTCGTTGCCGACCGCAAGTATGTCGTTTATAAACTTGACAAAAAAACCATCAGTGCCTCCTCCAATATTTTTTCGTCCGGAGGCACCGCTGTCGATATTCTCGAAAGCACTCCATCCATCCGGGTGGATGCGGACGGAGAAGTTACGTTTCGGGGCAGTTCCGGATTCAAGGTCTATGTAAACGGAAAGCCTGCCATAGTGGAAGGCTCGCAGGCTCTGCAGCAGATACCGGCCAGCCAGATTGAGAACATCGAGATTATCACCACTCCATCAGCTAAATACGAGACCGACGGTGATGTCGGGATGATCAACATCATCACCAAAAAAGAAACGGCCGAAGGGTTCAACGGAGCAGTCAATGTCAGTGGAAGCACGCTCGGAAGCTACAATGCCGATATTCTGCTGAACAAGAATGTTAATGACCACAGATTCTATCTCGGCGGGACGGCGTTCAATATCAAGACTAAAAGCGATTTCGATCAGACCAAGACCACTATTATGGATGGAATCACCACGGTTTCAAACTCTCACGGTCCCAGAATCGGTATCAGAAAACGCTATTCAGGGAAACTGGGATATGAATACGACAACAGGCGCACTTCATTCAAGCTAGAGGGAGAAGTCGGATACACTGACCGCGAGAAACGCGGAGATATGGACTACACTGACCACAGAACAGGTGTCGGCATAGAGAGCAACGCGAACTATAACAGTTTCGATGTATATACCATCAGCGAGAACATTGCAATCGGGACTGTGGCTTTTGCTCATAAATTCAATGACAAAGGCCATCAGATATCAGCCAGCTACTATGTCAAATATGACTGGGGTGCACTCGAGTATTACGAGAGTAATATGTATGATCGCAACCATATGAGAGTGGAAGGCCAGATTGGATACGAACAAGAGCACAGATGGAACAATAGAGGCAATATAGATTATGTCTTCCCATACAGTTCCACGGGCAAATTAGAGGCAGGCTACCAGCACACATGGTATGTCGAAGACGGTGACTATTCCATCAAGTTCTGGGACAAAGACACTCAGAAATACAATTGGAGGGATGACTTGTACAATGTGTACTACTACAACAGGACGATGAATTCCTTCTATGCCGAATGGTCTGACAGGGCCGGAGCTTTCAATTTCCAAGCCGGGGTCCGCGGCGACCACAGGCATGACTACCTCAATATTACGATGAAAGACTGCAGCAGAGATATCAAGAAATTTGAGGTCTTCCCTTCAGCCCACATCGGATATAACGGAAAACACGCGGATGTCATCACTCTGGGGTATTCATACAGGACCAACAGACCGAACATCTGGCAGTTGGAGCCATATATCACATATGAGGACTATTATACCGCAATGGTAGGTAATCCTGACATCCAGCCGGAATATATCCACGCATTCGAGCTCAACTATCGCAAGGCCTTCGGAGAGAAGCATTCAATTTCCGCAACGGCCTTTTACAGAGGGAGGCGAGATAAGATGGACCGTATCAGAGTGGCATTCCAGCCGGGTATGACACTTGATTCGCTGGCAAATGTCGGAAAGGACAAGTCTTACGGCTTCGAAGTCAGCGGGCAGTTCAAACTCACTGATTTCTGGAGTCTGATTGCCAACGGAAGCGGTTATTTCTATGATTTCAGCATTTACAATCCGGCTCAGGGGCGCGATGTGAGCAGTTTCAATTATGAAGCATATTTGGGAAACACGTTCACCGCTTCCCCGACTACCAAGATTCAGTTCGATGCCAATCTCGTGGGTCCGGCCATATCCTCCCAGGGTAAGGAGAATGCCTATTTCTACTGCAATCTGTCCGCACGCCAACAACTTTTCAAAAGGAAGGTGACGGCGGTGCTGGCATTTAGGGATATGTTCGGCACAGCCCGCTACAACAGCAGCCGGGAGGCTGTAGGAATGACTTCAATTACCAAGATCAAGCCTGTATATCCGACTATCACCCTCACTCTCACTTACACCTTCAACGAATTCAAGGCCAAGGAGAGCAAGGCAGACCAGGGCGAACTCTTCGAAGGCTCTTCCTTCTAGCAAAGCAATAATCCCAATAAATATAAAAGGTCGGGCCATCAAAAACGGTCCGACCTCTCTTATATATCCGAAATTAATTATTCGGCTACGACTTCTACCTTGACTGTAGCAAGGACATCCTTGTAAACCTTGATCTTAGCCTCAAACTCACCAGGTTCCTGGATTGCAGGCATAGAGACATTCTTCTTTTCCACCTCAAAGCCTGCCGCACCAAGAGCCTCAACAACTGCATTGGCATTGACAGAACCGAAAAGCTTGCCTGACTCTGTGACTTTCGCGACAACCTTTACAGGAACCGCTGACATCTTCGCAGCCGCAGCCTCTGCATCAGCGACAAACTTAGCCTCTTTGTGAGCTCTCTGGCGGATAGTCTCCTCGTGCTGCTTGATAGCGGAAGGGCTTCCAACCGCAGCAAATCCCTGAGGAACGAGATAATTGAGAGCGTAACCGGCCTTTACTTCTACTATATCACCGGCCTCGCCGAGATTAGCAACTTCTTTCTTCAAAATGATTTTCATAACTCTCAATTATTTAAGAAGGTCTGTAACATATGGAAGGAGGGCGAGAGAACGCGCTCTCTTGACTGCCTGAGCGACCTTGCGCTGGAACTTGAGGGAAGTACCGGTGATACGGCGAGGGAGAATCTTACCCTGCTCGTTGAGGAACTTCTTGAGGAACTCAGCGTCCTTATAATCAACATACTTGATACCCGCTTTCTTGAAACGGCAGTATTTCTTCTTTCTAACCTCTACTGTAGGAGGGTTCAAATAACGGATTTCACCGTTCTGCTCTGTTGTCTGTGCCATAATTTAGTCCTCCTTTGGGTTTTCAACTTTTTCCTCTGAAGCAACAGTTGCTTCAGCAGCCTTCTTTGCCTTATTGGCTCTTCTCTTCTCAGCATATGCCGCTGCATTTTTGTCAAGAGCAACTGTAAGGAAACGGATGATGCGCTCGTCACGATGATACTGAGTCTCGAGAGTAGCAACAAAATCCGGCTCTGATTTAAACTCGATCAGGTAGTAGAATCCTGATGTCTTGTGCTGGATAGGGTAAGCAAACTGCTTGAGCCCCCAATCCTCTTCGTACACAACCTCGCCACCATTGTCCTTGATGAGCTGAGTGTACTTGGCAACCGCTTCCTTCATCTGATTCTCAGACAAAACGGGAGTTGCAATGAAAACGGTTTCGTACTGTTTCAACATTTTGGATATAAATAAAAATTAAAAAATACAGCCCTTCCGGAGAATACTCCGCGAAGGGTTGCAAATATAGGCAATTAATATTTATTTTGCAAACGCATAGTGATATCCGTCAACGACATTCCAATCGCCACGGGTAAAGTCAGGGAATTTGACAGGCTTGGAACCGTTCTCGAGCGAAATACGGCTGAGCTCCTGCACAGCGCTCCACTCTGCGGCATCATAAACATCCTGGTCGAGTGGAAGTCCATTGTGAAGGCAATATACAAGTCGGTAATCCATAATATAGTCCATTCCACCGTGGCCGCCCACTGTCTTGGCCTTTTCTTCGATTTCCTTTGCAAACTCAGGTCTGTAAGCAGTGAGGAGCGAATCCTTAACCGTCTGCGGCACACTTTCGTGTCCATTAATATCCTTTACAGAAATACTCTCTATCGGATACTTGTTGGCGAAACCGGCCGTACCGGTGAGCTGATACATTCTGGTATATGGACGATATGCATATACATTGTGCTGAACCTCTATGACCTTGCGCTTCTCCGTCTGAATGAGACTGATAGTATGATCACCATCAAGGCATTCGTCGGAATTCCTGAACTTCTTTGCGGCCACCTTCCCGTTGTACGACGGAGTATCCATAGCCACGAGATAATCCATCTTGTCACCTCTATGGATATCAAGAAGTTGACAAATAGGGCCGAGTCCGTGAGTCGGATAATTATCACCGCGATGAGACATATTGTAATCGACTCTCCAAGTCTCGCTGTGATCCCAATCCTCTGCGAGGAAATGGATATATGCTCCTTCCACGTGATAGACCTCTCCGAAAACTCCCTGCTGGGCCATATTGAGGGCTGACATCTCAAAGAAATCATAGCAGCAATTCTCCAAAAGCATACAATGCCTGCGGGTCTTCTCGGACATATCCACAATCTGCCAGCACTCATCGATGCTCATCACTCCAGGGACCTCCATAGCCGCGTGCTTGCCATTCTGCATAGCGCACATCGCCACACGGAAATGATCCAGCCAGTCTGTGGCAATATACACGAGATCTATATCCTCGCGCTTGCAAAGCTCTTGAAAAGCATCAGATCCAACATAACCTTCAGCCTTGGGAAGTCCCCTCTTCTCGAGCAAATCATTGCAATAATCAATTCTGTCCTGATTCTCATCGCAGACAGCCACAATCTTGACATTGTCCAGATAAGTATATCTGTAAACGGCGGAGGCGCCTCTGCCTCCGACACCGACAAAGCCTATGCGGACAGTCTCGATAGGGTCGCAAGCCATCCCCAAAGCGCTCTGCTGGCCCGGCGCGCGTGCCGGTTCATCCAGATAAATGACTCCTTCTTTCTCATATGCGGGCACAGAAGCCGTAACGGCTTTCTTGCAGGAACACAATGCTGCGGCAGCTACAGCAAAAACTAAAAATAATTTTTTCATATACGTTAAGTCTATACAGTTGGAATCTGCTTCAAAAGCTCCTTGAGATAGTCCCAAGTCATCTTGACTGTCTCAATCTTGAGACGCTCGTCAGGTGAATGAGGATGTACGACAGTAGGTCCTATGGACACCATCTGCCAATTAGGATATTTCGCTCCGAGAATCGCGCACTCAAGACCTCCGTGAGTGGCATTCACCACCATATCTTTGCCGAACATTTTCTTGTAGGTCTCACACATAATCTTTATGATAGGAAGATCAGGCTGAGGCACCCAGCCCGGATAACCTCCTATCAATTTCACTTTCGCCCCGGCGTGCTCATATATCAACTTCACACGAAGAGCAAGGTCGGCTTTTGCCGAATCAATGGCACTTCTCATAAGCGAGTAAATGGAAATCTTCCCATTTCCGCACTTGAGAATCCCGAGATTGATTGAGGTCTCGGTGAGTCCCGGCATACTCTGGCTCATACGTATCACATTCGAAGGAGCTGCTATCACAGCCTCGACAGCCTTAAGCGCAACGGCATCATCAATATATTCAGCCGCAGCCTCTGCAGGTTCGACAAAGGTCTGCATATTCGGATCGCTTTCCTTATAGACAACTCTTGCTTCTGCGAAAATCCTCTCAAGGGCTGCCTTAAACTCATCAACTTTGTCCGCAGGAACAAGAACATACGCTTCCGACTCGAATGGGATGGCATTTCTAAGGCTTCCTCCCGACATATCGGAAATCTTGACACCTGACTCTTTCATTACCTGATACAGCGCTCCGGCGAGAATCTTGATGGAATTCCCGCGATAAAGCGAAATATCCATTCCTGAATGACCGCCCTGAAGCCCTTTGATACCAATTTTATAACCCACATAGCCTGCAGGAGCCGCCTTTACCTCATAATCGAATGTTGCCTCGGCATCAAGACCTCCTGCACAACCGATACAAAGCTCCCCTTCGTCCTCTGAATCAAGATTGATGAGAATATCTCCCTTGAGAAGTCCTGCAGGAAGGCTTTCCGCACCTGTCATCCCGGTCTCTTCGTCATAAGTTGCAAGAACTTCGACAGGCCCGTGCTCGAAATCAGGATCTTCAAGGACAGAAAGGCCAAGGGCCAAGCCTATTCCGTTATCCGCTCCCAAGGTCGTACCCTTGGCGGCAACCCATTCACCGACAATCTCAGTCTCAATCGGGTCTGTCAGGAAATCGTGGTCCACATCGGAATTTTTCTGGGGTACCATATCCATATGTCCCTGGAAAATAACGCCTCTGCGATTCTCATAACCAGGTGTTGCCGGAACAGAAATAATGATGTTTCCGGTCTCATCCTTAATAGTCTCAAAACCGTGGGATTTGCCCCACTCATACAAATATGCCTCAACTTTCTCCTCGTGCTTGGACGGTCTCGGGATGCGTGTCAGCTCATAGAAATTATTCCAAACGAGCTTCGGCTCTAAATCTTTAATTGTCATCTCTGTGTAATTTATTGATTAATCGGGAATGTACTGTTCGTCCCAAGCTGGTAAACAGGGACTCTGGACTGGAGAAGGACCTTGGTGCCATCCATAAGTTTAACGTTGCAGATAGCGGGAATCCTGTAATGTATCACTGCCTTATCTTTTGAAGCAGGCACGGATGGAACTGTCTCCGGGGTCACATCAAGTATATACGGCTTGCCGGAAGCGTCATCACCGGTCACCAGGCCATCGGTCTCCGAAGCTCGAAAAGCTATATACATATTAGTCCCTTTCTGAGGTACGACATCGAAAGTCATTGTTTGAGGCTGAAAATCGCTATATCCCATAAAAAGAGAGAGATACTCCTCCTCGAGTTCGGATATTTCCTTGACTGCGGCAGCCATAGCCTCTCCGCTGAAAGTGGCGTCAGTATCCCCTGTCACAATGGCGATTCTTGTCTTGCGGAGGTTGACTATCATATCAGCAGCCTCTTTCGCCCTTTCTTCAGCTGACTTGGCGACAACCATATTCTGCTGGACAGAGACCTTTCCTGAGACGGACTGCTCACGGACGTTCCTGTAAAGCACCGTGGACTCCGAGGTAATATTCGAACTGACTCCCTTGCCGGAGAAGTCTGCCGTCACAGCACTAGGGAATCTCCATATGCTCTGCTGCCCGAAGCTTCCGTCCGATACTGCCACAAGGCCCTGACTGCTTATCTGAAGGAAGGTTTCCGCGGCATTGCCCTTGGGCGAGAACGACACTGAGAAACGTGCGCTCTGGTCTGCTTCAACACAAGGAACAAGCTTCACCGACGATATATGGCAGGTGTTTTTGTCCTCCAGGCGGGCTTCCTGTCCTAAATATTTCTGCGCATATTTTGCATAAGGTCCGGCGTGGAAAGACTCCAGGACGGCTTCCACCTCAAAATGGAGAGTCGTCTGCGGAAGCGCATAAGTAACGGCGCCATTCTGCGCATATGCACCGAAAAATGCCGAAAAAATCAATACTGTAATTAATATTCTCTTCATAAGCTCAAAATGATTTGCTTCGCAAATATACTTTATTTTTGTTATATTTGCGAATGATGTATCCACTGTCAGTGGTCTTAATTGACAATAATTCAAAACAATCGATAATTATGTTCAAAGGTCAACCAAAAGGTTTGTTCGCGCTCGCCCTCGCCAACACCGGCGAGCGCTTCGGCTACTACACAATGCTGGCCATCTTCATGCTATTTCTCCAGGCCAAGTTCGGCTGGGCGGGATCGCTTGCAAGTACGGTCTATGCTGTCTTTCTCGCCTGTGTCTATTTCTTCCCGGTAGTGGGAGGTATCCTCGCCGATAAGATAGGATACGGGAAATGCGTTGTCACGGGTATATGCGTAATGTTTATAGGATACGTCGCTCTGGCGATACCGACTGCCGCCAACGGTCTGGGTGTCACACTTATGATTGCGGCTCTCCTGTTCATCGCACTTGGCACCGGCCTTTTCAAAGGCAATCTTCAGGTCCTCGTGGGCAACCTCTACGATGATCCCAAATATTCAGGAAAGAGAGACTCGGCATTCAGTCTTTTCTATATGGCAATAAACATCGGTGCGATGTTCGCGCCTTCCGCAGCCACCGCCATCACAAACAAATTCCTTGCGAAGGCCGGACTCATCTACAAGGCGGACATCCCTGCCCTCGCCCACCAGTTCCTCAACGGGGCCATCACACCGGAAAACACTGAAAAGCTTCAGACACTTGCCCATATGATGCCTGGAGATCCGGCACAGATGCCTCTCGGAGAATTCAGCAGCTATTATATCGAGCATCTCTCATCTTCTTATAATATGGGATTTGCCATAGCTTGCGTGTCACTCATCGTTTCCATCGCAATCTACCTGTGCACACGCAGCTGGTTCAAGCACGCCGATGTCAACGCCAAGCAGGCGGCCGCCAAAGGTGACAGTCAGATGGTCGAGCTCACGCCAAAGCAAACCAAGGACCGCATCGTGGCTCTCTGCCTCGTTTTTGCAGTGGTCATCTTCTTCTGGATGGCATTTCATCAAAACGGTCAATCTCTCACCTGGTTTGCGCGTGACTACACTCAGGCTCAATCTGTAGGCTGGAGCAGAATAGGATTCAACATCTGGGCACTTGCCCTTCTTGCCGTTTCCGTATATACTCTGTTCGGCGTATTCCAGTCTGAGACATCCAGAGGGAAAGTCATCTCAGGTGTAGTCACCGCAGGTCTCTGGGCTGGAGCATATGCCATATACAACGGTCTTGACAATCCGCTTGAGATATTCCCACAGCTCTTTCAGCAGTTCAATCCGTTCTTCGTCGTTGCCCTTACACCGGTATCTATGGCAATCTTCAACGCTCTTGCCGCCAAAAAGACAGAAAAGCATCCGGCAGGGCTTGAGCCGTCAGCTCCGAAGAAAATCGGTATCGGAATGTTTGTGGCCGCTCTGGGCTACCTTATTATGATATTCGCATCCATCGGACAGTCCTCTCCAGCCGAACTCGGCGGCACTGTCTCACCGGACCCTGTGATTCCTCAATACCTTATGGCCACCTATCTTGTGCTCACCTTTGCCGAGCTCCTGCTCAGTCCTATGGGCATTTCATTTGTCACCAAGGTGGCACCTCCTAAGTATAAAGGACTGATGATGGGTCTCTGGTTTGCGGCAACGGCTGTGGGCAATTACCTCAGCTCAATCCCTGGACTTCTCTGGGATAAAGTTCCTCTTTGGGCGAACTGGGGCATACTTATGGCGCTGTGCGTGATTGCAGGAGGTATTATGTTTGCAATGCTCAAAAAAATTGAAGCCGCTACAGAATAATTTATGAATTGAAAGACAATATCAAAGAGGCACTGGTGCTCAGGGCCGAGAAATACAACGACCCTGTCTGGTTCGAAGAAGATCCTATCAGTTTTCCCCGCAAATTTCTGAAGCGGGGAAAGCGATTGGAAGATATAGAAATAGCGGCGGTCTTCGCCGCTCATTTCGCCTGGGGGCGCAGATCTATGATAGTCAGGGACTGCAACAGACTGTTCGAGCATATGGACTGGAGTCCTTATGACTATGTGATGGATGGGGAATACAGGTGTGATGACAGCAGTATTCATCGTACTGTCAAATGGTCCGAAGTTGCAGGAATATGCTCACGGCTGAAGCAGTTTTACAGCAGCGGAGGCGGTTCTCTTGAGACTTTGGACATAGACAATATCAGGACGATGATTTATGGGCAGAAAGAAGACCGCAGGTCTGCCTGCAAGAAGATAAATATGATGAGGCGATGGATGGTCAGGGATGACGGCAAAGTGGATTTGGGATTGTGGAGAAATACTGATAAACGGAGCCTGCTGATTCCTTTGGACGTGCACGTATATTATGAAGCCGTCACTTTGGGATTGACATCCAGAAGGCAGAAGGACAGAATCACAGCATCGGAGATTACGGATGCATTTCGGGAAATCTGGCCTCAGGATCCATGCAAGGGAGATTTTGCGCTCTTCGGCCACGGTATAGACGGTAAAGGTGACAATTGATGGCAAGCGGGAACAATATGTACATAATTTCAGGCTGCAACGGCAGCGGGAAGACGACTGCGTCCTATACGCTGTTGCCTGAGTTGCTGAATTGTTCTCAGTTTATCAATTCCGACGAATTCGCAAAGAGTCTTTCGCCTTTCGATCCCGCGGCGGCTTCCGTGACGGCAAGCCGCTATCTCGTGATGAAATTCAACTATCTCGTCAACAGAAAGACTGATTTCGGAGTCGAGACAACCCTCGCGACCAGGACACTTCTGAATATGATTAAGAATGCGCAGGCGGAAGGATATAAGGTTACGGTATTGTATTTGTGGCTCAGCGACGTCAAGATTGCCATCAACAGAGTGAGACACAGAGTGGACAACGGAGGTCACGACATCCCAGAAGAAGTTATCAGGCGAAGATTCTCCAGAGGACTGGAATATTTCTTCAAAGATTACATTCCGGTGTGCGACAGATGGATGCTGGCAGATAATTCACAGACTCCATTCAAGATGGTCGCATATGGAGACCGGACATCCACACATATAAAAGACACTGCTAAATATGAATTGATATACAATAAAGTATATCAGGGAATATTGGAAGATGATTAGAAAAGAAGCTTACTATCTCGACACTTTCAAGGTCACTCAGGACAAGTTGCAGTCCCTGACAGGCGAAGCCCTGCGATGCGGCGGCAACTATTGTGACCTTTATTTTGAGAACACCGGATACAGCAGCCTCCTGCTCAGGGACGGAGGCGTCAATTCGGGTGGAATTCATTCCGATTACGGAGTCGGTATCAGGACATTGGCCGGAGAAAAGACAGGCTATGCCTACTCAGAAAGCACGGAATGGAACGATATGATTCAGGCGGCAAGGGCAGCCTCATCAATTGCCTGCTGCGGAGGATGTCCCATAGCTGCTATACCTTCATCGGCATCAAGATATCACGGGAAGCCGAATCCTGCCGCTGACAGATATCCTGTTCAGCACCAATGGGGACAAGCGCCTGTCTCCCAGTATGTTTCTTTCCTGAAACAAATTGACGAGGCAGTACGCAGTTGCGATCGGCGAATCGTCAAGGTGATGGCTATGCTTTCCTGCCAGATGACAGATATCCTTATGTTCAACTCCCAAGGAGAGCTCAAATACGAGACCAGGCCTATGGGGTGCGTCAGTATATCCGCGGTATTTCGTCAGGGAGACGCCATAGAGAACAAAAACGTCAGCAAGAGTTTGAGAATCGGGTCGGAGATGCTGACCGATGGATTAATTCAAGAACTGACGACATCGCTGGTCAAAGGCATTGATGACAGGTTCACCGCGACACGCCCGAAAGGAGGAGAAATGTGCGTGGTTATGGGAGCCGGAGCATCCGGAATCCTACTCCACGAAGCAATGGGGCATGCCTTCGAAGCCGACTTCAACCGCAAAGGACAGTCTGTGTTCTCTGACAAGATGGGGAAAACGATTTGCCGCAAAGGCATCAACATTGTCGATGACGCCACTGTCCACGGACTCCGTGGCTCATTGAATTTCGACGATGAAGGTGTCCCCGGCCAAAGAACCTGTATGGTGGAAGACGGTGTCCTCTCATCATATCTCCACGACCGCATCAGCGCAGGGTTCTATGGAGTTGCGCCTACCGGGAACGGCCGCAGAGAATCTTTCAGATATATGCCCATCCCGAGGATGAGAACCACGTATATGGAAAACGGAGACACTGATCCCGCCGACATCATTTCCTCTGTCAGGAAAGGCATTTATGTAGATGAATTCGCCAACGGGCAAGTCAAGATAGGAGAAGGGGACTTCACTTTTTATGTCAAAAGCGGATATCTCATTGAGAACGGGCATATCACCTCTCCTGTCAAGGATATCAACATCATCGGTAACGGTCCACAGGCCCTCGCGGACATAGAATTGATTGGAAATGACCTTAAAATAGATGAAGGATCCTGGACTTGTGGCAAGGAGCAGAGCGTTCCTGTGTCCTGCGGTATTCCGACAGTCCTAATCAAAAAACTTATAGTTGGAGGAAACTGATATGAGTCTCATAGACAAAGACGAAATTATATTTGCAGACAAATGTCTGGCTCTGGCTATGTCAAAAGGGGCGGAACAGGTCAGAATCACCCTAAGCAAAAGTGTGATGGACCTTGTCGGCACCCTCAACGGAGAGATTGACAAGGTGACCCACTGCTTTGACAGATCGATGAGCTTCAATCTGTTCGTCAGCAACAAATATGGCAGTTTCTCCACCAACAGGCTTGAGCTTTCTGAGATAGAATCATTTTTGGATGAAGCAATTGCAACTGTCAGGATGCTGGAAACCGACAATTTCAGAAAGCTCCCTGATCCTGAACGTACTGAAAAGAATGCGGTGGACGGACGCGAGCTCGGAATATTTGATGAGACTTACAGCGGCATCCAAGCTCAAGACAGATTTGAAGCGGCCCTCAAAGCATCTATCTTCAAGGAAATCGGCAAAAATGACGAATGGAGAATCATTTCCGAGGAGACAGAATATTCGAGCAACGCCAATGACTTGCTGATAATTGATTCCAACGGCTTGAAGTGCCGTCACAGCGAGACATCATTCGACTATATGGCGGATATGACCATTGAAGATACTGACGGCAACAAATATAACGGTTTCTGGTGGGATTCATCGCCTTTCAACGGCAAGACAGACTGTAAATCCTGCTGCAGGAAGGCTCTCGAACGTTGCGTTGCCCAACTCCATCCGGAAAGATGCGAGGGAGGCATATACAATATGGTGTTGGATACAGATATCTCATTCAAGGTCGTATCCCCTGTCCTATCTGCGCTCAACGCCTTCTCAATCCAGCAGAACAACTCGTTTCTTATGGATAGCCTCGGCAAGAAAATATTTCCTGAAGGGCTTACTATAATTGACGACTGCAGATCTGCCGGCCAAAGCGGATGTAAATTATTTGATTCGGAAGGGGTAGCGACCAAGACCGATTCAGTTATCGAAGCCGGCATTATCAAGAAATATTTTCTCAATACCTATATGGCGGCGAAAATGGGAATGGAGCCTACCGTCGAATGCGCTACCAGACCTCGAATATTGCCTTGGCCGGAAAAAGGGCTGGACAGGGATAAGATAATGCAGATGTGCGGTGACGGTATTCTGGTGACAGGTTTCAACGGAGGCAATTGCAATTCCGCTACAGGTAATTTTTCATATGGAGTGGAAGGCTTTGCATTCAAGGATGGCAAGATAATACATCCTGTACACGAAATGCTGATTACAGGCAATTTTCTCACTTTGTGGGAGGGGATGATTGCCGCAGGGGATGATTCCAGACCTTGTATGTCCAAGCTTATCCCTACTCTTGCGTTCCGCGATGTTGATTTCAGCGCATAAACAAATAAACAATAATAGAATGAAAGTTTCCAGAAACAAGGTGGTCTTTATGACCTACACTCTTGAGGTAGAAGGTAAGATTGTGGACAAGGCTGAAGAGTCAAAACCTCTTGACTATATTCAAGGTACAAATATGCTCATACCGAAGCTTGAAGAAGAAGTGGAAGGGCTTGAGCAGGGAGAGGAATTCTGTTGCTCGATAGCTCCGTCAGAAGGATATGGCGAATATGACATTTCGAAGGTTTTCGACATTCCCAAATCCTCCTTCGCAATTGACGGCAAAGTCCGCGAGGATATTCTTGAGATAGGGAGATTCATCCCTATGTTGAACTCGGCAGGTGATGTTTGCCACGGAATGATCGTCGAGGTCAAGGAGAATGACGTCACGATGGACTTCAACCCTCCTATGGCCGGTAAAACCCTGAATTTCAAAGGAAAAATCATTTCCGTAAGGGAGGCGACAGACAAAGAGCTCAATGAAGGCCTCCACGGGGAATTTCTCCCCCAGCACGAATGTGGCTGCGGATGCGGAGGACATCACCACGAACACGGGGAAGGCTGCGGATGCGGAGGACATCACCACGAACACGGGGAAGGCTGTTGCCACCATCACTCAGATGAAGACGGCTGTTGTCATTCTTAATTGGAACACGATGGGATTCCTTGAGCGTTTCCTCCCCTCTCTGATTGGAAGTTGCAAGGGGGAAGACGCTGAGGTCATCATTGCCGACAACGGATCGTCAGACGGGTCGGTCGATTTTGTAAAAGAGAGGTATCCAGACACCAAACTTATTGTCTTTGATCGGAACTACGGCTTCACAGGAGGATACAATAGAGCCCTATGCAAGCTTGACTACCAATATTATGTTCTGATAAACAGTGACATAGAAGTCAAGTCAGACTGGCTGCAAATCTTGACAGAATGGATGGACAATCATCCGGACTGTGGAATATGCGGTCCGAAGATTCTTTCTTATGACAAGAGAGACACTTTCGAATATGCTGGTGGCGCTGGAGGTTATATCGACCCACTGGGATTTCCTTACTGCAGGGGACGAGTGCTTGACAAGCTCGAAAAAGACCATGGTCAATATGACACAGTCGAGAACGTTCTCTGGGTAAGCGGAGCCTGCCTGATGATCAGGTCGGAGCTTTGGAAGCGGCTTGGAGGTCTGGATGATAGATTTTTTGCGCATATGGAAGAACTTGACCTTTGCTGGAGGGCACAGCTCGCCGGGCACAAAGTTCAATGCATTCCCAAAGCTGTCATTTACCATATCGGAGGAGGCTCTCTGGAAAACGGTTCGCCTTTTAAACTCAAATTGAATTTCCGCAACAATCTTATGTTGCTTGAGAACAATCTCCCTTATGTCATAGGGAGCACTCGGGCGTCAATAGTGTTGGGAATCAGGATGTTTCTTGACAACTGCGCAAGAATCATATACTTTATGCAGGGCAAGAAAGCCTACCGGGCCAGCGTGAGGGACGCTCACCGTGAATTCAGGAGTTTACGCAGAGGGGTATCCGGCTCTAAATCGGAGGGCGTCACAGTCTATGGTTTGAAAAAAGATTATATCTTTGTCAAATACTTAAGGACACGAGTATGAAAATAGTAATTGCCGGAGCCGGAGAGGTGGGGGCTCATCTCGCAAAGATGCTCAGTCACGAAGGCGGAGACATCACAGTGGTGGACACTTCATCTGAAAGGCTCCATAAGCTGACATCCATTGCAGATGTCGCTGCCATTCAGGGAAGTCCCACTTCCATCAACGTGCTCAAGAATGCCGGAGTGCAGAAGGCCGACCTGTTCGTTGCCGTCTTCCCCGGAGAGTTTCAGGAAATCAACATAGTCAGTGCCTTGCTGGCAAAGAATCTGGGAGCGCGGCGAGTGACGGCTCGTATCAAGGACGACGAATTCCTGTCATCGGAAAACAAATTGCTGTTCAAGGAGATGGGAATTGAATTACTGTTCTTTCCGGAAAAAATCGCCGCCGATGAGATCACCGACACGCTAAAACATTCAGGGGCCGCCGATTCTATGGATTTCGGGAACGGAAAGTTGCAGATTGCTGTTTTCAAGATAGAAGAAGACTCACCGCTGCTGGATATGAAGCTGGGTGAATTCACCGCCACTTATCCGGATGCTGCCATCCAGTACAGAGTCATCGCCATAGCAAGGGAAGAAAAGACCATCATCCCCAAATTCGACACCAAATTCCTGTACCACGATCTGGTGTACACCATTTCGACCAGAGAAGGCATCCCTACGCTGATGAAACTTTTCGGGAAAAGCAGCATCGAGGTGGACAAAGTGATGATATACGGCGGCGGGCAGATTGCTGAGCATCTTGCAAAAAATCTGGACAGACAGATAAGCGATGTCAAAATCATAGAAATAGACAAGGAAAGATGTCTGCAGCTCTCGGAGAAGCTCAGCGACGGCATCCAGATTGTCAACGGTGACGGACGAAATACCGATTTTCTTCTTGAAGAGTCAATCAAAGAATATGATGCTTTCGTGGCGGTCACGGAGCAGGATGAGACCAATGTACTTGCCTGCGTCGTCGCCAAGAAATTCGGCATCAGCAAGACTATCGCCGAAGTGGAGAATATCGAGTATATCCATCTTGCCGAAGAGATGGGGGTCGATACCGTCATCAACAAGAAGCTGCTCACCGCCGGCAAAATCTTCAAATTCACCCTCAGCGGAAAGGCACGTTTCGTGAAATATATGAGCGGGACCGATGCGGAAGTCCTCGAATACACAGTCGCTCCAGGCTCCGCCATTACCAAGGGAAGTCTCAAAGAACTGAAATTCCCTCCAAATGCGATTATCGGAGGCATCATCCGCGGAAGCGAATCAATGATTGCAATCGGAGACACAAAGATTGAGGAATATGACAGAGTTGCCGTGTTCGCTCTACCGGAATCTGTCAAGGAAGTTGACAAATTCTTCAAATAAGACTCACCTCCAGAGCCGCGTGCTCTGACACTTTGTCAGATATTTCCGGATGGCAAACTGTTTGATGATTGCCGTCCGGTATTTTTAAATGCAAATGAGACCTATGGCAAAAGAAAATCAGGAAATCAAGGAAGAAAAGGCGGCCGCAACAAAGGAAACGTCCAAGAAACAGGCTTCCAAAGAAGACAAAAAGATAAAGGAGCTCAAAGAAAAAGTGGACACTCTTACAGCGCAAGTTGAGAAGGAAAAAAATGATTATCTGAGACTTATGGCAGAATTTGAGACTTTCCGCCGCCGCACTGCGGAGGATAAGCTCAATCTGGTGAATTCAGCCTCTGCTGATACCATAAAGGGCTTGCTCCCTATACTCGATGATTGCGAAAGAGCTCTTGAAATGCTCAAGAATTCCAGTGATGAAGCGGCCAAAGAAGGAACATCACTGATATATGGAAAACTGATGGGCTACCTCAAGACCAAAGGGCTGGCAGTCATAGAGGCCAAAGGTGCCAGATTTGATACAGACTTTCACGAGGCTGTAACTCAATTCCCGGTGCAGGACGAAACGCAGAAAGGCAGCGTCATCGACGTGATACAGACCGGCTATACCCTCAACGGAAAAGTTCTCCGCTATGCGAAGGTAGTGGTTGGGGCTTAATTTTATATCGACTATGGCAGACAAACGTGACTATTATGAGGTCTTGGGACTTTCGAAAGGAGCTTCCGCAGATGATATAAAGAGCGCCTATCGCAAAGCCGCTCTCAAATGGCATCCTGACAGATGGGTGGAAGGGACCGCAGATGAGAAAAAAACAGCTGAAGCCAAGTTCAAGGAGGCTTCGGAAGCATATTCCGTTTTGAGCGATCCGGACAAAAAGGCAAAATACGATCAATTTGGATTCGCGGGTGTCGATGGCTCCGCAGGACCGGACTTCAGTCAGGGCTTCGGCAATCTCAATGATATTCTGAACAATCTGTTCGGAGGAGCATTCGGAGGCGGTTTCGGAGGATTCGGCGGATTCGGCGGATTCGGAGGTGGCTCAAGCCAGGGGCAGCGTGTCTTCAGGGGGCGCGACATCCGCACCCGAGTCAAAATGACACTCGAAGAAATAGCAAGCGGTGCTGAGAAAGAGATTTCTCTCGAACGCAACCGATCTTGCCCTGACTGCGGAGGGAAGGGTACCAACAATTCAGCCGACATCAAGAGCTGTCCGACCTGCAAGGGAACCGGTCAGGTGCAGCACGTTTCCAATACATTATTCGGAAGGACAATGACTTACACCACTTGTCCACAATGTCAGGGAGAGGGCAAGATAATCGCCAATCCATGCCGCAAATGCAACGGAACAGGTCTTTCGCGCAAACGCGAGACAGTCCGGATCAAGATTCCAGCCGGCGTTGAAGATGGTATGCAGATAACGGTCAGAGGGGAAGGTCATTCAGCGCAGCACAACGGTGTGAACGGTGATTTGCTGGTAATCATTGAGCAAATCGAGCACCCTCTTCTCAAACGAGACGGGAACAACTTGTTCTACACACATATAATCTCTGTCACTGATGCAATTCTGGGATGCGAAATCACGGTACCGTGTATCGGGGGCAGCGAGAAGTTAAGGCTTGACGCCGGCACCCAATCAGGTACGATTCAACGCCTCAGAGGTAAAGGTCTGCCTTCAGTCAATGGATATGGGCGCGGTGACCTTTATGTCAAGATTCTGGTATGGATCCCGCGAAAGCTCTCCCGTTCTGAGAAAAGCGCCTTGGAGGAGATGAAAAACAGCAATTCATTCACCCCGGACTTGAGTAGGGATGACAAGGCTCTCTTTGAAAAAGAGAAAAACATTTTCTAAATTTGTTTGCTAAGATAGAAAAAGATTCATATCTTTGCAGTCCCAAAAAAGCAACCTCTCACATTTTTATTTTTATTGTACCGTGACGTTGCACACAAAAAACAAAGATTACTATGGATTTGATTAATGTTGTAGAGCAGTCTTTCGCAAACGAGAAAGTAGCTTCATTCCCAGAGTTCAAGGCAGGTGACACTATCACCGTAACCTACAGAATCAAAGAGGGAGACAAGGACAGACTTCAGAATTTCAGAGGCGTAGTCATTCAGATTTGCGGTGCTACTCCTTACACCAGGACATTCACAGTCCGCAAGGTATCCGGAGGTATAGGAGTTGAGAGGATTTTCCCATACCACTCACCATTCATTGAGAACATTGAGGTCAACAAATATGGTCACGTACGTCGCGCACGTATTTTCTATCTCCGCAAGCTCGCCGGCAAGAAGGCTCGCATCCGTGAGAAGAAGATGACCAAAGTCAACGCATAAAGTTATCGGAACTCCGTTCCGAATCCGGCTCCTTAGCTCAATTGAATAGAGCATCTGACTACGGATCAGAAGGTTACAGGTTTGAATCCTGTAGGAGTCACGATAAAAAGCCCTTTCAGATATCTGGAGGGGCTTTTTCTATGCCACTTGCACAACATTTGCACAACGAACTTTTCTGCCACTACCCTATTGGGCGTATGTACGCAGTGGTATGCACAACAAAAACCCTCCGCAGATTTCTCTACGGAGGGCAT
>JAZRYB010000080.1:0-2725 GCA_045600565.1 Candidatus Cryptobacteroides sp.
AAAATCGCGATTTTTCGCTCGTTTTACATATAAACTTGAATGAATGTGCATTGTGGTAAATGACGGTCCTATTCAGGTTAACTTCCTTATTTTCAAATAGTTTCTAATTTAGCCGCCGTGATTCACGGAACGGCATGCACAGCCTTTCCCTGTCTCACACAGTAACCCGGCAAGGCAATCAGAGATGTGCATATGATTGCTGAGCCACAAATCAAACTCTTTATGAAAAAGATCAAAAAGACAGATGAATTGTGTGAGAAGGAGATCCTTGAAAAAATCCTTCACTTTATGGAAGGGATGGAAGACATGTCATCCCTTAGGGCCAACAATGCACATGGCGTTTATGACAATCAGGCCTTGATGTCGGCGTTGAATATCAGCAGTGCGTATCTCCGCAAATTGCGCGATAACGGCTATCTGGGATTCTCACGTCACGGAGACAAGTATTGGTACACGCAGGAGGATGTCGACCGCTTCCTGAAACGCTTCCACTATGAGGCGTTTTCTGTGGGCGACCTTCTTCCTGAGCAAATGAGAAACATCCATGGATAGGCTCGAACTCATCAATGCTATCAGGCGGGATGCCGTTAGTGTTCCGGAGACGCGTCTTCCATTGAACGTGTTTCCCAACAAGGTTCAGGACATCATCTTCAATCTAGGCAATTTTGAGAATTACAATAAGGAATACTGCGCATCAGTCATTCTGTCAGCGATAGCTTCGGCAATTGGTAATTCCCATCAGATTCACATCAAGGGGGCATGGTTCAGCAGCCCTGCCCTCTATATGATGCTGATTGGTCGGCCGGGATTGGGAAAGACTCCTCCTTTGAATTTCCTGTACAGGCCATTCATAGAACGTGATGAAGAAGAGTATTACAAGTATTGTGAGGCTCTGAAAGAGTATGACCGACTCATATCCGGAAAGGATGGGTCAAGCTTGGTGTCTGCGCCCGAACTTGTGAAAACAGTCATCAGCGATTTTACACCGGAGGCTTTGCTGAAGGCTCACAAACACAATTTGAGAGGAATATCTGTTGTTGTAGACGAAATAGCCGGGATGTTTAAATCGACAAGCCGCTACAGCAGCAATAACATTCTGGTTGAAATGCTGTTGAGTGCATGGAGCGGCCAGCCTCTAGACTCTATCAGAAAATCGGAACGGGATCCTACTCATATCAGGTTGCCTTGTATCGGAATAATCGGGACAATCCAGACCAACCTTCTGCCGAATGTGTTCTGTGAAGAGTATTTGGCGAACGGACTATTGGATAGATTCATATTCGCCTATCCACAAGACAAGACCATATCCGAATGGAGCAATGGCCCTCAGTTCGTAAACATGCCTGACATAGCAGGAGAATGGAGGTCAATAGTCAACAAAATCCTTGACTTGCCTTGCAATCTGGATGAAAGCGGCCGTAGTGTCAAACCTGTTATACTTGAGATGTCCGATGATGCCCGAGATTACTTGTATGCCTGGCACAATAGGAATGTCAGGGAAATCAATTCCATAAAGAATGACCTTGATGTTGAGAGCAGGAAGGTGAAATTGAGCAGTAATGCAAGTCGCATTGCCCTTGTCCTTCAGATTATGAGATGGGCATCGGGCGAGAGTCATAAGGATTATGTAGACATTGACTCAATCAGAGGTTCCATATTCCTGATGGACTATTTCGAGGATACCTATTGCCGTATTCAAGAGACGATTAGAGAGAAATCTATACAGAGCAGCACGGACTGGTTGATGGAGCTGGGTAATACATTCTCCAGCAGAGACGCTGAGGAAGCGGCAGCACAGGCGGGTCTTTCAAGACGCTATGTCTACAAAACATTGGACAGACTGACTCAGGGTTCCAATCCAATTCTAGTCAAGTTGTCAAGGGGACAATACGCAAAGACCAGTAACGCATGTAGTGCACCGTGCACTAGTGCACTAACGGTCGGGAATGGGATTCTGAATGATGGCTTAAGCCCTGAATCTAAAGATGTTAACAATTGCCAGGCATTAGTGCACGCGCAAGTGTATAGTGCACAAGTGCACGGTTATAACAACGTGATTAAAGACTATGGTTGAATACAGATTCCACCTTCAGAAATACAGACCAGGAAGTAAAATCAGTTGTCCGGCCTGTAGAAAAGCACGCTGCTTTACCCGATACATTGACGATGAGGAAGAAATCAGTTTCCCGGATTCGGTGGGTATCTGCGACCATATCAACAGTTGCGGCTACCATTATTCTCCGAAGGAGTATTTCCAGGACCACCCGGAGGTGCAAAAGATGAGGGCTGAAAGACCTTCTATGCCGAATCGCCGGGCCATGGCTCCGAAACCAATTCAGGATAACTCTTTTTCCCCCTCCTATATCCCTAAGGATGACATGATGAAGAGCCTGACCCATTACGAAATGAATCCGCTTTTCAATTATCTGAAGAACGTTTTCAATGAGGATCGGACTATGGCCATCATGAAATCATATTGCATCGGGACTTCCAGGAAATGGGGAGGCTCAGCGGTATTCTGGCAAGTTGATATTGCCGGAAACGTCAGGACCGGGAAGATAATGCTTTATGATTCCTGTACCGGGCACCGGGTGAAAGAACCACACAGCTATGTCGGCTGGGTGCATTCGGAGTTGAAACTGCCCGACTTCCACTTGAAGCAGTGTTTGTTTGGAGAACACCTGCTGGCGAAGAGTCCTACTATGCCGATTGGAATAGTCGAAAG
>JAZRYB010000081.1:0-121603 GCA_045600565.1 Candidatus Cryptobacteroides sp.
CGAAAACGGCCCGGAATACGGCTTCCCGTTTGCATATTCGTTATACCCCGCCGACACTGACGATATCACGTCGTGGTTATAGAACCGCAATGCCACCTTGTCGCGGTAGGCATACTTGAGCTGCATTATGTAACGGCTCGGCTCACCGCTCCGGAGTCCGTCGGCGGTGCTGTTGTACACCATCCACACTCTCTTCGCTCGCGAAATCAGCCTATAGAAATAATAGGCCCAGATAGCATCCTGCTCCTCATAAGTAGGGAGGTCGAATGCCTTGCGGATAGTATAGGAAATGAAGGAGTCAGCCACATTCTTCCGCGGGAACACTCCTTCGGAAGACGAAAGTATCAAGATATTCTCAAAATCGAGAGCGCGCACCTCCAGCGGTCCCATCACCTGAAGGCCGCAAAGCGGTTCGCCGTGATATGGGATGCTGACGGCAGACAGAAGCTTCACCAGAAGCCTCTTGAAGGTATGGAAACGAAGGTCGGTATAACGAGTGTGCAATCTGTGTGTCCCGAGATAATTCAAGACACGGTAAATCTCGTACATGGCCTCCCTTTCCAGATTATCGTCAGTCATTCGTGAAGCCAGAAATTCAACGGTTGAGAGCAGATATGCGATCACCTCGTCCAAAGAGTCCTTGTCGGGGAGATTACGAAACACCTGGCTGAACTCCAAATCCTTCGAAGGAATATATGTCTGAGCCCTGTCCTTGACGGCACTTATCTTGTCGGAGTCTTCCGAGTGGGCGCATTTGAAGATAGTCGAAGAGAAGATATCCCAAATCTCCCTGTGATAGAAATATCCCGGGCGCTTGCCTTCAAAAAGCCTCAATATCGAGGTAATGAGAGCATATGAGCCAGAAAGGCTCAGAGCTGAGCCCATCGTAACATTGAGAACTTCAACGGAGTCCGTGGGGATGGAGGTCAGAGTGGACTGGAGCTGCGTCTCATCGGGCAGAAGCACAAGAGTCCTCTCGTCGATGGTGCCCTGCACTTCCTTCAGGAATGAAGGGATGAGCTTGCACTGGGCGACCGTAGTGCTTGTGGAGATAACGGACACCTGCGGAAGCGGGCCGTACTCGACAGGAAATGCCTGAGAAAGACAGCCACTCCCGGGTGTGAGATACTTCCGAATAAAATGTGAGGCCTTATTCTGCGGATCGGAAAGAAGCGGCGAATCATACCGAAGGTCCGTGGGAAAGTCCCAGCAGAACTGAGCGAAACCATCTTCCTTGGCAAGACTGCTCAAGAAAGTCAGCTCGGCCTTGGAAAGAGCGTTCAGTCCGACAAACACCACCTTCTCAGCTCCAGGATACAAGCTCCGCAGCACTGTCTTGCTCTCGGTAGGATGCTCGGCGATATGCCGGAAAATCATACCTTCGTATGCAAGGCACTTTTGTTTGAGCGAATTGTTGTAGGCCTCGTATATCGGGAGAAGCAGGTCCCAGATGGCAATGAACATCTTGTGATATTCTTTGGAGAAGTTCTCATCCTTTCCCCTCAGGCTGCCCACCAGGGAGCAGATCGCATCATATTGCATCTCGTTGGCGAACTCCTTCGGATCCACGTCGATGTCCTTGTAATCCGCAATATTCTTCAGAATCTGCCCCGCGTCTGCAAGATACTTGTCGATATCTCCGAAGTCGCTCAGTATCACGCCTCCCCACAACAGGAAATCATCAAGAGACTCGGGGGACTGGCCCGAAGACGTCTTGACCTGAGTGTAAACATCATACAATTCAACCAGCAGGGTGAGCTCATCCGCAAGGGAGCCCTGCCGAGCATAAAGCGACCTGAACAAATCGGAAATCGTTGTAATCTGAGGGATGCTTGCGCCGACATTCTCCTCGAGCATCTTCTCACCGAAATATTTCTTAAAAAAAATCCGGCTGCGTCTGTTGGGAAAAACGAATAGAGTCGTCCCCGCTGAAGAGAAATAATGGTCTACGACCTGACGTAGAAAAGGTTTTGTCATATATTCAACTTTTTCTGATTCCTAGGATCAACACCAACAAACCTTAGATTTGCAGAGCAGTTCAATGTGCCAAGGTTTTATTTGATAAATTTAGTAAATTATCATCTATTTTGGAAAAATATCATCCAAATATCCGTTATTGGACAGTGTCAATTGTCCGGACAGGTGGTTACTATTTTTTCTTTTTTCAATAATAATTTCTATCTTGCCTTAAGTTTCAAATGAAAGGAAATAGATTCATAAAAACGCTGTCGCAAGGACTTATGGCCGTGCTTCTGATAATGTGGTACACATTGTCTGTCACCGGATTGGATATCCACCATGACCACGAGCACGGCAAAACCTACGTTGCAGCCTGCATTTTCGGCATTTCCTGCGATAGAATCCACCCCCACTCACATTGCCACGATGGTGAAGGAGGTATCTGTATGGAAGATGAAGAATGTTGTTCAGACGAATTTCATCTGATTCTCTCTCAGGGAGAAGACACGATCAATTCCATATTGCACGTCAGCGCTTCCTTCCATATGGATTTCATTCCTCAGACAAATGCCTTTCAAACAGAATTGAAAGGATACGAAACGACCTTCTCCCGAGCCGGGATGCCACCACCTGGCATTTCTGATCCTCTAAACAAAAAACGCATATTGAGAGCATGAAATAAAGAGTAGCATTCCGGCCATCCTTTATTTCCACTTTCAAGTATGCAAAATGAAAACCACTGAATATTTATTGTCGGCACTGTGCGCCACTGTGCTGTGTCAGTTATCATCTTCAGCTCAGAATCAAATAGACACGGCAGGTATCTATAAAGAAAGAGCTGACACCCTCAGTTCCACGGTGGTGACAGCCAACGGTCAGGGCAATTACTTGTCCAAGGGACGCGATATCAGGACCGAGATTATTTCGGCGGCAGGACTGTGCAAAATGGCCTGCTGCAACGTGGCTGAGAGTTTCGAGAATTCTGCCAGCGTCACCGTAGGCTATTCGGATGCCATCACGGGTGCGCGCCAAATCAGACTACTCGGCCAGAACGGCATATACACCCAAATGCTGGATGAGAACCGTCCCGTAATGAGAGGTCTGAGTGCTCCATTCGGGCTCAATTATGTTCCCGGACAATGGCTTGAGAGCATTCAGGTGGCCAAGGGCGTCACTTCCGTCATCAACGGAGTGGAGTCAATGACCGGCCAAATCAATATGATTCACAAAAGGACGACTGATGAGAAGCCGCTTTTTGTTCAAGCCTCCATTATGGATGACACAAAGGCAGACCTCAATATCATCAGTTCGCTCCAGCTCGACGAGGAGCAAAAATGGAGCACCGTGATTCTCGCCCATATAGACGGAAATTTCAAGGAATTCGACCACAATGGAGACGGCTTTATGGACGATCCGCGCCAGATACAGTTCAACTTGAGCAACCGATGGCTCTATTTCAATCCGAACGGAGTCCAAATCAATTTTGGAGCCAGAGCTTTACGCGACAAGCGAACAGGCGGTCAGATGACGGGATCAGATAATCCGTGGCGTTCGGATATCCTCAACCAAAATATAGGCGGATATTTCAAAGCCGGAATCCCCCTCAATGTGGATGGTAGCATAAGTCTTGCATTAATAGCAGATTACACCTATCAGGACCTTCAATCCGATTTCGGACGCACGAGGCCTGTCAGCAGCGTCTTGATTCCGGGTCTGCCGGGATATGATGCCGGGCAGCACTCGGCTTTCTTCAATCTGATCTATCAGGACCAGAGCAATGACAACCATCATTTCAGTCTGGGAATCAGCGACACGATTGACAAATATAACGAGACTGTTTTGTCCACATTCAGTTCCACAACCCTCAACAACTTAGGCGTATACGGAGAATACACCTTCAAGTCGGATGACATATTTTCGGTCATCGCAGGCCTGAGGGCTGATTGGTTTAATCTTTCCGGGTTAAAATTCTCCCCACGGCTTACGCTCAAATGGGCTCCCGCCGAATGGCTTGTCCTGAGGGCCAATGGAGGACGAGGATTGCGCTACAGCACCCCTCTGATTGATAATTTCGGCGTATTCAGCACAACAAAACACATCACTGGCGAATATTTATCCCATCCTCTTGAAGACTCCTGGACTTTCGGAGGAAACGCCACCTGGTACATCGGAGAGTCGGGCAGCACATATCTGAGCTTCGACTATTTCCATACGGGATTCAGCGAGCAGATGCTATTGGACTACAGTTCGGAAGCCATTCAATTCTACACTCTGAGAAGCCTCGACAACGGACGTTCACAGACTGACAACTACCAGCTTGACTTCAGCATTGAGCCTCTACCGCGTTTCACAATCACCCTCACAGGACGTATCACAGATGCCCGCCAGACCATCAGAAATCAGTCTGATGACAAAAAGCCTATGACCAGCCTCTATAAGGGTGTGCTCAATATGCAGTACGCCACAAATCTGAACCGATGGATATTCGATTTCACAGCTTCAATCAACGGCCCCTGCCGGGTATGGGACTTTATGAAAGGGCTGGACGAGATGTATAAAGACGGCTACAGCCCGGCGTATCCTATGCTCTATGCCCAAGTCACGAAGAGATTCAAGGGCTTCGACATTTATGCGGGAGCCGAGAACATCACCGGCTTCAGACAGAAAAATCCAATCATAGGCATAGACGGAATAGACACCGGAGGATTTGATGCCAGCTGCATCTGGGGCCCGATTATGGGTGCCAAATTCTACGCCGGAGTACGTATTACAGTTTGGAAAAAAAGTTTAACTGATTTAAAACAATAAAGACAATGAAAAAGTTCGGTATCCTGGCCCTGACTGTTGCAGTCATCGCCTTCACATCATTTACGGCTCCCAAGCCAAAAGCCGTCAAGAAGACTGTAGTGTTCTGCTCTACAGTGGACTGCGAGCACTGCGAAAAAAAAGTTATAGAAAACATTTCTTTTGAGAAAGGTGTCAAAGACCTTTCCGTCGATCTCACGGATCAGACAGTCAAGATTGTCTTTGATGAAAGCAAAACCGACACCACAAAGCTTGCCGATGCCATCCGCAAACTCGGTTACGAGGCCAAGGTGAAGGAATACAAGTAAGAATACGGTCGGGGCTAGAGTTTGTAGTAATCCGACAAAATGGATGCAAACCATCCGGCTGGGAGCAGTTTCTTGAGAGTAACGGAAAGTCTCTGCTCCAGTGTCGAAATGATATAGTTGTAGGAAGGATTTTTCTTTCTGACGATTCGGGCTATCTTTCCGGCAAGATATTCAGGCTTGAGGCCGGTTGTCTCGTCTTTCTCTATACTTGCAAGAGATGTAGTATAACTCGGATAGGCCTTGGATGCCTCCGGGTCGGATACGCTCTTACGCCGTGCGGTGAAGTGTGTGGCAAAATCTCCCGGCTCAATGACCACTACTTTCACTCCGCTTTTGCGGAGCTCAAGCCTCAGAGCCTCACAATAGCCCTCTATTGCAAACTTGGAGGCCGAATAAAGACCCTGGAACGGCAACCCCATCAAGCCCCCGATGGAGCTGAAACAGATGATTTTGCCTGAGCCTTGTCTGCGCATCACAGGCACCACGAAATGAAGGAATCTTACCATTCCCATCCAGTTGACATCCATCTGATATCGAGCATCATCCAGAGATGAGAATTCCAGAGGGCCTCCTATTCCCATACCGGCATTGTTGATGAACACGTCAATGCCTCCCTCAGTATCCACTACCTGCCTGACGGCATTCTCGACCTGCCTGTCATCAGTGACATCCGCAAAAATGTATTTGACATCAGGAATTTGTTCTTTGGCATTGCGGTGAGTGCCATAAACTTTGTGGCCTTCCCGGGAAAGTCTTTCCGCCATTGCCTTCCCGAAGCCCGTGGTGATGCCGGTAATCAGTATAATCATTATCTTATGCTATGATATCCAGTTGTTTGAAAATCTTTGTGAGCTTTTCGACAGCAATATCAACCTGGCTGCAAGTATGAGTTGCCATAAGTGCAAATCTTATCATAACATCCTTCTCAGGCACTGCCGGAGCAATCACAGGTGTGATGAATACACCCTCGTCGAGAGCCAGCTTCACCACGGTCATAGCCTTCATGGTATCGCGCACGAAGAGCGGGATGATAGGAGACTGAGTGTGACCGGTATCGAAACCGTTGGACTTGAAAGCTTCTTGAGCATAGCGGGTGACTTTCCACAAATTCTCAATCCGCTCCGGCTCCGAAAGCATAATGTCTATGGCCTTGCTCACTGCGGCAACGTTTGCGGGCGGCATCGATGCGCTGAAAATCAGAGGACGGGACTGATGCTTGAGAACATTGATGACATCTGAATCCGAAGCAATGAATCCTCCCAGAGAGCCGAAGCTCTTGGAGAATGTACCCATAATCAAATCCACCCTGTCGGGCAATCCGAAATGATTGGCGGTGCCGCGGCCGCAGTCACCGAGAACACCTAGACCGTGCGCATCATCAATCATCACAGATGCATTGTATTTTTCGCATAAATCGCATATCTGGGGAATCCGAGCTATGTCGCCTTCCATCGAATACACGCCATCGACAACTATGAGTTTGAACGCGTCCTTTTCGCACGCCTGGAGCTTCTTCTCCAGAGACTCCATATCATTATGCTTGAACTTATATACCGTACTGAAACTCAGACGGCTGCCGTCAATTATACAGGCGTGGTCCAGCTCATCGAGAAGAATATATCCGCCTCGGATACCCAGGCAACTGACCACTCCGAGATTGACTTGAAAACCGGTGCTGTACGTGACAGCCTCCTCTTTTCCAACCAGAGCGGCCAGCTTCTCCTCCAATTCACAATGAATATCAAGAGTACCATTGAGAAATCTTGAGCCCGAGCAGCTGGTACCATATTTCTTGACCGCTTCTATTGCAGCTTCCTTTAGTCTCGGATCATCAGAGAGTCCAAGATATGAATTGGATCCGAACATCAAGGCTTTACGGCCATCCGACATAGTGACCACAGGGTCCTGGCCGGTGGAAATCGGTCGGTAATAAGGATAGATTCCCCTTGCCTTGACTTCCTGCGGCACTGTATACCTGCCACAAATTGCATTCAATAAATTATACATATATTATAAGGTAACTACACTCGCTTTTGACAAAGGTACAAAAAAAACATAAAATGAAGGATGCAGAGATAAACTCACGCATCCTTCATTTATATTATCAACTTACTGCGAAATACTAAAGCTGAGGGCCGGCCGGCACAAGAGCCTTCCCGGCTTCGTTTGTAGTGTACTTGCCGAAGTTCTTGATGAAACGACCTGCAAGATCCACTGCTTTCTTCTCCCACTCGCAAGCGCATTTGTATGTATCGCGAGGGTCAAGGATACCTGTATCTACGCCCTTGAGCTCTGTAGGAACCTCGAAGTTGAAGTAAGGGATGGTCTTGGTCGGAGCCTTGTCGATAGAGCCGTCGAGGATAGCGTCGATGATACCGCGAGTGTCACGGATAGAGATACGCTTGCCTGTACCGTTCCAACCGGTATTTACGAGATAAGCCTTGGCGCCGCTCTTCTCCATCTTCTTCACAAGCTCCTCAGCATACTTTGTAGGGTGAAGCTCGAGGAATGCCTGTCCGAAGCAAGCTGAGAATGTAGGTGTAGGCTCGGTGATACCGCGCTCTGTCCCAGCAAGTTTTGCCGTGAATCCAGAAAGGAAGTAGTACTTGCACTGCTCAGGAGTAAGTATGCTTACCGGAGGAAGTACACCGAACGCATCAGCTGAAAGGAAGATAACCTGCTTTGCTGCAGGACCGTGGCTGAACGGACGGACAATTTTGTTGATATGATAGATAGGATAAGAGACGCGGGTGTTCTCGGTAACGCTCTTGTCAGCGAAATCAATCTTGCCCTCATCATCCACTGTAACGTTCTCAAGAAGAGCGTCGCGACGGATAGCATTGTAGATATCAGGCTCAGACTCCTTGTCGAGGTTGATGACCTTGGCATAGCAGCCTCCCTCGAAGTTGAATACGCCGTCGTCATCCCAGCCGTGCTCGTCATCACCGATAAGCAGACGCTTAGGGTCTGTTGAAAGGGTGGTCTTGCCTGTACCTGAAAGGCCGAAGAAGATAGCAGTGTTCTCACCGTTCATATCGGTATTCGCTGAGCAGTGCATAGCTGCGATACCCTTGAGCGGAAGATAGTAGTTCATCATTGAGAAGAGACCCTTCTTCATCTCACCACCGTACCAGGTATTGAGGATAACCTGCTCTTTGCTCGAAACATTGAAAGCAACGCAGGTCTCTGTGCGGATACCGAGATCCTCGAAGTTCTCAACCTTTGCCTTTGCCGCGCAATATACTACAAAATCAGGCTCCTGATCGAACTCTGTCTGATTCTGAGGACGGATGAACATATTGGTGACGAAGTGAGCCTGCCAAGCAACCTCCATAATGAAACGAACCTTCATACGGGTGTCCTTGTGAGTTCCGCAGAAACCGTCGACAACGAAAAGTCTCTTGCCGCTGAGCTGGCTGATAGCTTTCTCCTTCACCTTTGCCCATACCTCTTCTGACATCGCGTGATTGTCGTTAGGATACTCCGGGGTGTTCCACCATACAGTGTCCTTTGAGTTTTCGTCCATAACGATGTATTTGTCCTTAGGAGAACGGCCTGTATAAACACCTGTCATCACATTGATAGCGCCAAGTTCTGTGACCTGACCCTTGTCATAACCCTCAAGGCCTGATTTGGTCTCTTCATTGTACAATACCTCATATGTAGGATTGTAAAGGACCTCGGTAGTGCCTGTGATACCGTACTTGTTCAAATCAAAATTAGGCATAATATTTTAAGTGAAATTACATTTGTTTTCAAAACCTGAAATCGCGCAAAATTAGTAAATATTTATATCAACTCAAAGTTTTATTTTGCTTAAATTTGCGATATGACTGCGGTGGACATTCTGAAAAAGTATTGGGGATATGAGGCCTTCAGGCCGATGCAGGAGGATATTATCAATTCGGCATTGGACGGTCAGGACATCCTCGCCCTTCTTCCCACAGGAGGGGGAAAATCTATTTGTTTTCAAGTCCCTGCAATGATGAGGGACGGGCTTGCCATAGTCATCACTCCCCTGATTGCCCTTATGAAGGATCAGGTCCAAAATCTGGCAGACAGAGGCATCAAGGCTCTGGCCATATATGCGGGAATGGGAAGACAGGAAGTCGATCTGGCCCTCAACAACGCAGCCTACGGTGATTTCAAGTTTCTGTATGTCTCCCCGGAGCGACTGGGGACAGAACTGTTCAAGTCTTATCTGGACATACTCCCAATCAGTTTCATCGTCGTGGATGAAGCCCACTGCATTTCTCAATGGGGCTATGACTTCAGACCGGACTACCTTCGCATAGGCGGTCTCAGGCAAGTCGTTGACGCGCCAGTGATTGCTCTGACAGCCACCGCCACTCCCTCCGTAGCCGAAGACATAATGGACAAACTCAAGTTCAGGAAGCCCAAACTGCTGGCAGGTGATTTCGAAAGAAAGAACCTGTCATATATTGTCAGGAAAGTGGATGACAAATACGGGCAACTGCTGAACATTTGCGAAGGCGTCAAAGGAAGCGGCATAGTATATATGCGTCAGCGCAAAGGTTGCGAAGATATCGCCGAACTGCTGATATCCAAGAGAATAAGCGCATCATTCTACCACGCAGGCCTCGACCCTGTGGAGCGCAGCAAGAGGCAGGAAGCCTGGAAAAAGGGGGAAATAAGGGTGATGGTTTGCACAAATGCCTTCGGAATGGGTATTGACAAGCCGGATGTCAGGTTCGTGATACATATGGACATCCCGGACAGTCCGGAGGCTTATTTTCAAGAAGCCGGAAGAGCAGGGCGCGACGGAAAAGATTCTTATGCCGTCCTTCTATGGAATTCTTCCGACAACAGGAGAATGACCAAAATCCTGCAGATTTCATTTCCGGATCCCGAGTATCTGAATGATATCTATCAGAAAATCCATATCTTCCACGAGATTCCCTATGATACTGGAGCGGGACGTCAGCTCAAGTTCGACATCGATGATTTTGCGAAGCAATACAAGCTGAACAGACAGATGGTCCATTATGCCCTCAAATATCTGGAGCGCACAGATCATCTCACATATAGCGAAGACATAGAAATCCGCACTAAAATCCAGATCAGGATTGACAGAAAAGCCTTGTATGAGACAGAACTGCAAGACAGGACAATGCTGGAGGTACTGGAGTCCCTGATGAGGAATTACACAGGCATTTTTTCCTTCCCGGTGGCAGTGGATGAAAGTCTGCTGGCCTCCAAGTGCAGAATCAGCATACCGTGTCTGCGGCAGACGCTGTATCAGATGTCCGTCTCAAACATATTGAAATATATTCCTACGGACAGGGCAAGCGTACTCTTCCTCCACCACGACAGGCTGAGACCCGGCAATCTGAATTTATCTCTCCGGGAATACAACAGGCTCAGGGACAATTTCATTACGCGCTCCGACGCCATCAGGGATTATGCTTCCAGGACCTCCGGGTGCAGGTCTGCATTTCTGCTTGAATATTTCGGACAGAAAGGCAACGACAACTGCGGACATTGCGACTTGTGCAGGTCCGGACAGCCGGAAAAGATTATTAAGAATAAATTACTTAACTTTGTCCAAAGAAACGGAGGTCAATATTCTGTCAGCCAGATAAAGGCTCTGATTGCCGACCCCGCCGGGCATCTGGAGGGGAACGCTGTTGAGATTTTGCGTGAAATGATTGACGAGGGACTCATTCCACCTCCATACGAAATATGAAAAAAGGGACACTCGAACTGCTGGGAATGAACTTTCACTCATTCCACGGCTGCTTTGATGAAGAAAAGGAGAAAGGCAACACTTTCATTGTGGATTTCAAGGCATCATATGATCTGTCAGAAGCCGCGGCTTCCGACAGGCTTGAGGACACCGTCAATTACGGCGACATATATTCCATAGTGGCGGGACAGATGCGGCAACGTTCGGACTTGCTCGAAAATGTCGCTTGGAGAATTGCGGATGCGGTCACAGAGGCATTTCCACAACTAGAAAATATCGAGGTAAGCATCTCTAAGAAAAACCCTCCTGTGGGAGGCGATGTGGAATGGTCAAAAATAACAGTCAGACTTTGAAGATAGCCTTTCATACACTTGGCTGCAAATTGAACTACGCAGAGACATCCACCTACGAACGCAGATTTCTCGAAGAAGGGTGGGAAATTGTCCCTTGGTGCAGTCCAGAAGCCGATTTTTACCTGATCAACACCTGTACGGTCACAGAACATTCCAATCAGAAAGCCCGCGGTATGATCAGAAGGGCGCACAGGTCCAATCCCCAAGGAGCCATAATAGTCACAGGCTGCTACGCTCAAATGCGTCCGGAAGAGATTTCGGCCATAGAAGGGGTCAAATATGTATTCGGAGCCGACGAAAAAGCAGTACTTGTGGACAGAGTACTCGGGAGAGAAGGCTCGGCGAAAGATATCCTTCCCGCATACAGCAGCGGAGAGCGCACCAGATCTTTTCTCAAGGTTCAAGACGGGTGCAACAATTATTGTGCATATTGCACCGTACCCTTTGCCAGAGGGAACAGCCGCAACATACCTGTCTGCGAGGTCATTCATCAGGCCGTGGATATTGCGGCAAAAGGCATAAGGGAGATAGTGCTGACCGGAGTCAACACCGGAGATTTCGGCAGAAGTTCCGGAGAATCCTTCCTGAGCCTGCTGAAAGAGCTCGAAAAAGTCGAAGGCATTGAAAGATACAGGATTTCTTCGATAGAGCCCAATCTTATCACCGAGGAAATCGTGGACTGGATTGCCTCTGGGACCAAATTCCAACCTCATTTCCATATTCCGCTCCAGACAGGCTGCGATGAATTGCTCAAGAAGATGGGACGAAAATATGACACGGCCTTTTTTGCGGACAGGATAGCTTATATCAGGTCGGCGATGGAAGGTCCCGGGAAGCCGAAAGTATTCTTCGGGATAGACACTATGGCAGGGCTTCCGGGAGAGACAGAAGGAATGTTTGACCGCACTTGCGAGTTCATTGAAAGCATACGGCCGGCATTCATTCATATTTTTCCATATTCGAGAAGACCGGGTACAAGGGCCGACAAAATGCCGGGGCATATCCCGGAAAGAATCAAAACGGAGCGGGCGGCAAAACTCGAAGAACTCTGCAGGAGTCTGCACAATGACTTCATTTCCGAGCACAAAGGAATGAAGGCTAAGGTATTGTTCGAGTCCCGGGACAAAGACGGGACAATGTCCGGATATACGGAGAATTATATCAGAATAACACGTCCGTACGATAAATCACTCGTAGGGCACATCGTTGAAGTCACCATATGATGAAAATGCTGGATTCCGACATACAGTTTCTTCCGGGAGTGGGTCCCAAAAGGGCCGCGCTATTGAAACGCGAGTTGGAAATCAACACCTTCGGCGACCTCATCCAGCTATATCCGTTCAGATACATAGACAGGAGCAGCATTCACAGGATAGCCGACATACGGCCTGATTTGGCATACGTCCAGATACTTGCCCGTGTCGTCAGCAGTCAGGTGATCGGCAAGAGGCTCAGCGTCATCGTCTCAGACTCGAGCGGAGAGCTTGAAGTCGTATTCTTCAAAGGAATCAAATGGAACGAGGAGAGGCTGAGACCGGGTAGCGTCTTCCTATTTTTCGGGAAGCCCAACTCTTTCAACGGGCGCATCAATCTGGTCCACCCGGAAGTGGACAATCCTCCACAGGCAGGTCAGACCGGAGTTGTCACAGGCACACTCGCAGGTGTCTATACCAGCACGGAAAAACTCAAGAACGCCGGCATCACAGGCAAGGTGATGTCAAGGATGCAAAATGCCGCGCTGGATGCCTGTATGTCCGAAATTGAAGATAATCTTCCGGAATGGTTCCTAAAGGAGAAGGGGTTGGTGCCGCTCAAATTTGCACTCCGGAACATCCATTTCCCGAAGGATGCAGACGCGCTCTCAAAAGCATCCCACCGCCTCAAATTTGAGGAGTTGTTCTTTCTCCAGCTATCCCTGCTCAAGCAGAAATATGTCCGCCGCCGCTCCGAAGTCGGAATCAGGATGCCCAAGGTGGGGCCGGATTTCAATGCCTGCTACGAAGCTCTCCCCTACGCATTGACGGAAGCCCAGAAAAGAGTAATCAAAGAAATCAGGAGCGACCTCAGGGGGGGCCATCAGATGAACCGGCTGCTGCAGGGGGACGTAGGTTCCGGCAAGACTATGGTGGCTGTTCTGAGCGCGCTCATCGCCATCGGGAACGGGTTTCAAGCCTGCCTGATGGCGCCCACGGAAGTTCTTGCCACCCAGCATTATGCCAACATCTGCAAATATCTGAAGCCCACCAACGTACGCTGTGCGCTTCTGACGGGAAGCACCGGTGCGAAAGACAGGAGAGAAATCCACAGCGGACTCGAAGACGGCAGTATCGGGATTATCATAGGCACACACGCTCTGATAGAAGATGACGTGCGCTTCAGCAAATTGGGTCTGGCCATAATCGATGAACAGCATCGTTTCGGTGTTGACCAGAGATCCAGACTGTGGGCCAAGAACGGGGACGGTATCCCTCCTCACGTACTGGTAATGACGGCCACGCCTATTCCACGCACACTGGCTATGACTCTTTACGGAGATCTGGATGTTTCGGTGATTGACCAGATGCCTCCTGGCAGAAAGCCTGTCCAGACATTGCAGATAGGCCAGAACAAGCGTCACCAGTTATATGGTTTTCTCAAGAATGAGATTGCAAAAGGACGTCAGATATTCATCGTGTATCCACTGATTTTTGAAAGCGGGAAAATCGATTTGAAAAATCTGGAAAAGGGATACGAAGATATCGTGTCGGCTTTCCCATTGCCCGACTACAAGGTCGCCATCGTGCACGGCAAGCAGACCAATGACGAAAAAGCTTTCAATATGGCCGCATTCGCCGCAGGCAGGGCCCACATCCTGGTTTCTACTACTGTCATCGAAGTAGGAGTGGATGTTCCGAACGCTTCAGTAATGGTCATCGAAAGTGCCCAACGCTTCGGTCTCAGTCAGTTGCACCAGTTGCGAGGCAGAGTCGGACGCGGAGCGGACCAATCATTCTGCATTCTGGTCAAAGACCGTCAAATCAGCAAGGAATCTCAAAAAAGGCTAGATTTGCTTTGCGCCACAGAAGACGGTTTCACCCTCTCGGAGGAAGATATGAAGATGAGAGGGCCCGGTGATATGGAAGGCACCCAGCAAAGCGGACTGCCTATAAGACTGAATATTGCGTCATTGACCTCAGACAGTTCCCTGCTGTACGAAGCAAGAGATAGCGCCGAGCGCATCCTGCAAGCTGACCCAAGCTTGTCGGCTGAGCGGAATCAATTGTTTATCAAAGAATTGCATAAGGATAAATATAATATCAAAGACTACAGTAAAATATCATAACAATGAAAACAAAACTCACGGCAATCCTGATTTGCGTCCTGCTCGCAGCCGCAGGTTATGGCATCGGTACCATTATCGAAAAAACAATGAAAAACAAGAAACAGGAATCAACCGGTTACATAGGCCGGTCAAACATCGAAATCAAGGACAAGAAGATGACACCGGAAGTTATGCTGTCACTTGGACGTCTGAGCGACCCGCAACTTTCGCCGGACGGGACCAGAATCCTATACGGTGTCAGTTACACATCAATCGAAGAGAATCGCAGCTGTCGCAATCTGTTCATCTGCGACCCCGAGGGCAAGGAAAAGCGCCAGATCAGCTTCTACGCCAAAAGCGTCAGCAATGCCAGATGGAACGAGGACGGGACAGCCATCTATTTCATTCAGGGAGGGCAGATATGGTCAGCACCGCTGAAAGAGTACAAGCTAGGAAAGAAAGTTCAAATAAGCGATGTTCCCTCCGGAATCAGCGAATTCAAGATTTCACCTGACGGAGCATCCATCCTGTATGTCACAACAATCAAAAGCTCTCTTGAGACTCCTGTGGACACAGATCCGATTCTGGACAAGGCAGAGGCCTATGCTACCGAAGACCTGATGTACAGACATTGGGATCACTGGGTGACTGAGACGCCACGCACTTTTGTAGCTCCCTTCGCGGGAGAAATGGTAACCGAAAACAATTCCTTCGACATTCTGGGCTCGGAGCCGTACGAATTGCCGGCGGAGCCGTTCAGCGGAATAGAGCAGCTTGACTGGGCACCAGACTCCCGCCATATCGCGTACAGTTGTCGCAAAAAGACAGGCATTGACTATGCATTCTCCACAGATACAGAGATTTACCTTTTTGATGTCCTCACTGGAGCTACCGAAAGGATTCCAATGGACGGAGGGTATGATACAGACCCCGTATGGTCTCACGACGGCAGCAAATTGGCTTGGGTTTCTATGGAGCGTGACGGCTACGAGTCTGACCGTCAACGGATTATGGTCGCGAACATAGAGTTCGGAAATCAGGAGCAGAGCGCACGTATGGTTGCGACGGACATACGCGAGCTGGCTGCCGGGCTTGACCGCGACTGCACCGGATTGGTATGGAGCGCAGATGACTCCGGTATCTATTTCAGTGCATTGATCGACGGCATTCAGGCTCTGTACAGAGTGAATGTTGCTGACGGGAGCTACACCAGACTCACTCCTGATAATTGGTGGTTTGACTTCTCCTCACCTTTCGCCGTCTTGGAAAAGGAGGCCGGCGATATTGATATCCTCACAGATTTCTGCAGTCTGAATTTCCCTGCCGAACTGGTCAAAGTTGAGATTCGCGGTGGCAAAGAGCCGGAATATAGCCGCATCACAGAAGAGAATGACCATATTCTCAACAAACTCGACAAAGTGAAATGCGAGAAAAGGTACATCAAGACTATTGATGGGCAGGATATGCTGACCTGGGTGCTCTTCCCGCCGGAGTTTGATGCGGCAAAGCAGTATCCGGCCATCGAGATTTGCCTCGGAGGCCCGCAAGGCACTCTCAGTCAGGGATGGAGTTACAGATGGAATTACAGGCTGATGGCCGCGCAGGGCTATATTGTAGTTATGCCGAACAGACGTGGGACAACTGCGTTCGGACAAGCCTGGAAAGAAGAAATTTCCGGAGACTACAGCGGTCTGAACATTCAGGATTACCTCAGTTGCGGGCGCGAGATTAAAGCTGAGCCTTATGTCAGCAAGCTGGCTGCCTGCGGAGCAAGTTACGGAGGATATTCCGTCTATTATCTTGCCGGTGTTCACGAGAATCTCTATGACTGTTTCATAGCCCACGCCGGAATCTTTGACGAAGCTGAATTGTATTATACGACAGAGGAAATGTGGTTTGCGGATTGGGACAACGGCGGTCTGGGAAGGGGACGTCTGAGCGGTTCGCCTTGGAGCAAACTATCAGAGCCGCAGAAGCATTATGCACATTCTCCTCACCTGAATGTGGAGAAATGGAACACACCTATTATGTGTATTCACGGAGGAATGGACTTCCGTATCCCTTATACCCAGGGAATGGCGGCGTTCAACTGCGCCCAATATATGGGTGTTCCTTCCAAACTGGTCATATTCCCTGAGGAGACACATTGGATCCTCCAGCCTCAGAACGCTCTCTACTGGCACCGCTCCTATTTTGGCTGGCTTGATCGCTGGATGAAATGCTCCGAAAGGCAATAATTTCTCTACTGTGGTAGAGGAATATCCATCTCAATGTCGCCGGAATGGAAGAGTGACCGGGTTGGGCGACAGGTATCGGGAATCACCGCAATATTTTCCGGACAAATCATTCGACTGTTGGATTTGTCCGGAATAGTGTCTAATTTTGTATAATTCAAAATTAAAGTTCACTTATAACTATCGCAACAAATTATTCCGGCACCCAGACCGAAAAAAACCTGGAAGCTGCATTCGCAGGCGAACCGCAGGCACGCAACAAATACACATATTTTGCTTCAAAAGCTAAGAAAGAAGGCTTTGAGCAGATTGCAGCCCTGTTCCTTGAGACTGCTGACAATGAGAAGGAGCACGCGAAGCTTTGGTTCAAGGAGCTCAACGGCATCGGCACCACGGCTCAGAATCTTGCCGCTGCAGCTGAAGGTGAGAATTTCGAATGGACTGATATGTATGAAAGCTTTGCAAAGACAGCCGAAGAAGAAGGATTTACAGAGCTCGCCGCCAAATTCCGCGATGTCGCCGCTATCGAGAAACGTCACGAGGAGCGCTACCGTGCACTTCTCAAGAATGTGGAGACTGCATCCGTTTTCGAAAAATCAGAAGTAAAGGTATGGGAATGCCGCAATTGCGGACATATCATTGTAGGCACAAAGGCTCCTGAGGTCTGCCCTGTCTGCGCTCATCCACAAGCATATTTCGAGATTCACAAAGAGAACTTCTAGCGGGATATTCAACCGTCATCGCAGAGTTTTTTGTCTATTTCCGATATATTTCCGGATTCGGTCTCATAGAGATGAATCCGGAAATATTAGTTTCCGGACATCATTTCGAATAGAGACACCTTACAGGGCACTTCCGCTACCCTTTTGATTTTTTAGTTTTTATGGTCGCTGCATAGGCGCTGTTGCATAGTCCGAGGAAAGCCGACAGCACGAAGAGAGTCTCAATCCCAAGAGCTTTCCATACCCAGCCGCCGAGGAGGGCTATGAATATAGTGACGGTATGATTGACTGATATACCTGTGGATATTGTAGCGCGCATCTCCTCCCTGCTGTCCGAAATATCCTGTACATAAACGTTGGAGGCCATTGAAGCCAACGAAATCACAGAATCAAGGACATAATTGACGCAACATATCACGAAGGCGGTATGCATAGGGAAAATATGATGTGCAAAGCCGTAGAAAAAGCAGACAATCACCAGAACAAGAGTATCTCCTATCATCACCGGCTTGTATCCCACCTTGTCAATCAATTTGCCTATCAATGGGGAGAATATGAAACAGGCTATAGCGGAAATAGCGAAAAGAAGGCTGATTACACCGGCATCCGCCCCATAGAAAAGGATGAGAACATACGGCCCGAAAGTAAAAAAAACCTGCTTTCGCGCTCCATAGAAGACCTCAAGAAGATAATACTTGTTGAATTTCTTCTTGAAATAGAATCTGCTCTTGCTCTTGTCAGTCTCGCTGCTTCCATCGAGTCGCATAACAGCCAGAAAGGAAAGGGCCATAAAGGCTGTCGCGGCCATAAAGGTGGGTTTGAAGAGCCGGGTCCCGGCAACGAAGGCAAAGGCAATGATAACCACTACATATCCGAGAAGATTGCCTATCTGATATATTGAGTTCTGATAGCCGAGAGCCTGACCTCCGAATCCGGACTTGGAATACTCCAGAGACAGGGTATTCTTCATTCCCAACTGGATATGTTCGCCCAGAGAATAGAAGAAAATGGAAAGAATCACAAGCATCTTGACAGGAGAGACCACCGAAATGATAAACATTCCCACTACCATAATGGCAATTCCCATTCTATACATTTTCTCTGCGGAAGATTTATAGAAAACTGCAAGAATCAGCACCAGCAAAAGCCCCGGGAGTTCTCTGAAAAACTCCGTCAAGCCCCTGTCAACCTGATTCATTTTGACAACTTCGGCAAGATAATTATCCAGAACTCCTTTGAAGAGACCGAATCCAATGGCGGAAAGAAGAAGCGAGAGGAAGAAAGCTTTATATCCTGTCTTTTCCTTGAATATTTCGAATTGTTTCATTATCAACAAATATAGTATTGATATGCAGAAGAACTCCTGCCGTCGCCGCAGCATAAGGGCAAAGTCAATCTTTCAGGGAATTCTGCTCAAAAAAACTTTCGGAACAGGATTTATGGGGAGAGACTGTCCTGTTATTTCTTGAATTGAACGGCAGCCTTCTCTATAGGAAGAGCGTCCATATAGTTCTTGAAATATTTTTCAAATCCATCCACTTCCGCCGGATCAGGAGCAACACAGGTGCCTGTGTCACCGGCAAAGACATCATCTTCAAGCCAGTCGGCAAGCGACTTTCCGTCCTGATTGTGCACTGCATATGCCGCCAGAAGAGCAATGCCCCAGGCGCCACCCTCCCCTGCTGTTTCCATCACGGAAATTGGAGAATTCAAGGCGGCGGCAAGAATCTTCTGGCCTATGAGCGGAGTCTTGAACAAACCGCCGTGTGCGGTTATCCTATCTACCTTCACGTTCTCCTCCTTGAACAGTACATCGTTTCCTACCTTCAATGCGCAGATGGTGGAATAAACTATGTTACGCATAAAATTGGGCAGCGTGAATCTGTCATCTGAGGAACGTACAAACAAAGGACGACCTTCGGAAAATCCGGTCACAGGCTCGCCCGATACATAATTGTATGACAACAAGCCACCGCAATCAGCATCTCCGCGGCCGGCAGTCTCAAACAGAGTCCTATACAGTACATCTGTATCTACTGCGGCACCCATTGCGTCCATACACTCACGGAAAAGACCTGCCCATCCGTTCAAATCTGAAGTACAATTGTTGCAATGCACCATTGCGACAGGGCTTCCGTCAGGAGTGGTGACAATATCAATCATTTCATTTGGCCTTGTCAGCTCTTTTTCCAGCACTATCATCGAGAATGAGGAAGTCCCGGCAGAAATATTGCCGGTACGCCGATTGACTGCATTGGTGGCAACCATTCCCGTGCCGGCGTCACCTTCAGGCGGGCAGAAAGGTATCCCCGGGTTCAGATGTCCTGAGACATCCAGTCCGGCTGCGCCTTCTGCGGTAAGATATCCGGCGGCTTCTCCGGCCGAAATTGGCTCAGGTAGGATATCAGACAACTTCCACCCGAGCTTGTACGGGGCTATGAGTGCATCGAACTTCTCAACCATAGTCCTGTCATAATCTTTAGCCGCAGAATCGACAGGAAACATTCCCGATGCATCCCCCACACCGAGGACCCGCCTGCCGGTCAATTGCCAATGGACATAGCCGGCAAGTGTAGTCAGATAATCGATGTCACCGATATGGCTTTCCTTATCAAGTATCGCCTGATATAAATGAGATATGCTCCATCTGAGAGGGATATTGAACACAAACAAATCCGACAATTCTTTTGCGGCTCGGCCGGTATTGGTATTTCTCCAGGTCCTGAACGGAACCAGTATATCACCATTTTTGTCAAAGGCCATATATCCGTGCATCATAGCACTGATGCCAATAGAAGCAAGATTCTCTATTTCAACATCATAGAGCTTTTTGACATTGGCGCGCAGGTCTGAATAGCAGCTCTGCAGTCCCGTCCAGACATCTGCGATATCATAAGACCAAAGCCCATCAATCAATTGGTTTTCCCACTCGTGACTGCCTTGTGCGACAGGCTTGTAATCCTCACCTATAAGAACGGCCTTGATGCGGGTCGATCCGAGTTCGATGCCGAGCACGGCCTTCCCCGCCTTAATGGTAGAACGAGCATCCATATACTATTGAAGAGCTTTGTTCAACATATAATATACCTCATTGACTCTTATTTCCTTCTTGAATTCGGAGATAGTCGTCTTATCATTGATGTGTAGCATCTCAATACCTGCAATCTCAGCATAATCCTCCCAATATTCGGGAGTTATGTCATAGGAGAATGCAGAATGATGGGTGCCTCCGGCAATAATCCAGGCAGCGGCTCCAGTCTCAAAATCAGGAGCCGGAATCCATAGTGCAGAGGCCACAGGAAGCTTTGGAAGCGGCTTCGGCTTGATGCACTTGACATCAGTTGCGATAAGACGGAAACGGTTACCCATATCGACCACAGTCGCGGCCATTCCCGTCCCTTCCTTGCTCGTGAATACAAGACGTGCGGTAGGTGTCTTGCGTATGCCTATTCCGAGATGATGAACTTCAAGTTTCGGCTTATTCTCTGCAGCTATCATAGGGCAGACTTCAAGCATATGGCTCTGAAGTATTGCACTGCGTTTTCCGTCGAAATTGAGTGTATAATCCTCAAGGAAAGAACATCCTCCGGGAAGTCCCTGTGTCATATACCAGACCGTGCGGTACAGGGCCGCTGTCTTCCAGTCGCCTTCGGCTCCGAAACCATATCCCTGGGCCATCAAGCGTTGTGAAGCAAGGCCCGGAATCTGGTCGAATCCGCGTCCTGTCTCCTCCACTGCGACATCACCGAGATCATCGAAATTCGTGGTGAACCCTTTTGCTCCGGTAGCCTTCAAGACTGCTCGCAAAGTGAGCTCGGCCTTTGCGGAATTCCATATTTTCTTAAACTCGACAGTCGTCCTGTCCTCAAGCTCCTTTTTGTGATTATACAATAAGAAATATTCTGCCACAAGAGCATCTACATCTTCGTCAGCTATTGAGTCGAAATATGGCATAACATCGCTGAATGCCATATAATCAACGTGGTAGCCGAGACGCAGTTCAGCCTCAACCTTATCACCGTCTGTCACGGCGACATTGTTCATCTGATCTCCGAAACGGATGATGCGGCAGTCCTGTGCATCCGCCCAGGCGGCGGCCACCCGCTGCCATACAGCTATATGTTCAAGAGTTTTCTTGTCTTTCCAATATCCGACGACAGTTTTATGGCCTTTGCGCATACGCGCGAGTATATGCCCGAATTCGCGGTCTCCGTGGGCGCTCTGGTTAAGATTCATAAAATCCATATCCATAGTATCCCAAGGTATCTCCTCATTGAATTGTGTATGGAAATGCAGAAGAGGTTTGCGGAGCTTCTGCATTCCGTGAATCCACATCTTGGCAGGAGAAAAGGTATGCATCCATGTAATCACACCGATACATCCGTGATCAGCTTCCGCTCTGCTCATCACGTCCGAGACTTCAGCGGAAGAATTGGCAGTCCCCTTATATACAAGCTTGACAGGCAGAGCACCGGAAGCGTTCATTCCATCCACCATTTGCTGGGAATGCCCGTCCACCTGAACGACAGCATCGCCGCCATAGAGAAGTTGTGCTCCTGTAACGAACCACACTTCATGTTTGTCAAATGCATTAACCATAATCTATATTTTTATGTTATTTCTTTTCTTGGCCATAATATGCTTCGGGACCGTGCTTACGCAGAAAATGCTTGTCAAGCAATGCCCTTCTCATTCTCGGGCGGCGTTTGCTGTAGAAAGGGGCTCTGTAGTGTAAGGTCTCGGCTATATAATTCATTTTAGCAACCTCCTCAAGGACTTTCGCGTGATAAACGGCTTGTTGAGGAGTTATGCCCCAGGTGAAAGGTCCGTGATTGCGGACAAGAACGGCGGGCACAGACATAGGATCTTTGTTTTTGAATGTATTGATGATGGAAATTCCTGTCTGAGCCTCATATTTTCCCTCTATCTGATTTTTAGACATACGTGCAGTGCAGGGTACAGCCCCGTGGAAATAGTCTGCGTGTGTAGTACCTATCGGCCTGATATCAAGACCTGCCTGAGCCCATCCGGTCGCATAAGTGGAATGAGTATGAACGACACCGCCAATATCCTTGAACGCCTTGTATAGAACCAGATGAGTCGGCAAATCCGATGACGGTCTCAAGGTCCCCTCTATGATTTTCCCATTGAGGTCAACGACCACCATATCAGACGGTTCCATCTCATCATAACTCACTCCGGACGGTTTGATGACGACCAGACCCTTTTCACGGTCGATTCCCGACACATTTCCCCAAGTATATATCACCAGACCCTGTCTGACGAGCTCCAGATTGGCTCTGAAGACTTTTTCTTTCAATTCTTCAAGCATATCAAACCAGTTTCAACAAGAAAACCCTCATCGGATTTCCACCATCATCAGAGCCTGCGGATGAAGGTTTACTAATATATCTCCGTCAATCACTTCGAGAGGAATCTCTGTATATTTGTTGTACTCATCGGTAACGTGACCTATTATTTCCGCATTCTTGTCCAGGCCCTCCACCTTGATGCGGTAAGTCTTCTTTGCCGTCACATTATCATCCATATTATATCTCGATAAATATATCGCAAGGCGCCCATCCTTCCCTTTGGCTGCAGTCACAGACAGATCGGGGACCGATGACAGAGCCTTGACCTGAGTACCGAGCGCCAACAGTTTGTTCCATCCGTACAAAGCATAATACGGGGGCTTGGTTTCATAGGAATAGAAATCGAACAGACCATTGAACACAGTATTATAGCGTGCATCATAATACATCAACATATCGACAGGAGCATCCTGACAAATCGACAGAATCGTACCGACGAAGGCTGCCCCCTTGATACCATTCATCATCTTTACGGAATATGGATAATCGTCGCTCCAGCCCTTGACATAATTCCATTCGTTCAATATTGATTCGGTCTTGTCATAGCCGTTCCTGAGCAGCAGGTCTTTCATCCGTTTTGCCCTGTTGATGAATTCCTGCGGATCCTGACTGTATCGGTGCCAGGAGAAGAAATCAAGTTCGACATCATTGGCGGAACAGAATTCCACAAACTTAATTATCCAGCGTTCGTTGGCAGATGCGGCCGGGCCGCCTATCTTGAGATGAGGGAAACATTTGTTAAGATGGTCTGAGACAATCTTGTAGAATTTGAAGAACTCCTCCTCCGGACCACCCCAAGTCCTTGGACTGACCTTCCAGACATCATTGTCGGCATCAAGGTTAGGTTCGTTCCATATTTCCCAATACTCGATGTCGTATTTGAATCCGTCAGCCCATCCCTCAGTGTAATGGCGGATAATATGCTCGCAAATCTCAGCCCATTTCTGATAATCCCTCGGTGGATAGATATCATATTTTTTGATGCCGTTCTCAATGGACTGTCCAAGACGGTAGAATACTTTGGTACCGGCATCCTGAATATTCTTTATGTATAAATCCGTAAAAGCAAAATCATATGAATCAGGAGAATCTGCAGGGGCATCAAAATCGGGGAACACTCCGCTGATATCCACATTATGAGCACCTCCATAGGCTTCTGCATTCGAATCGTGAGTCCTTGCAAAAGGGAAGCCTGCTGCCTTGTACAGATCAAAATTATCTCTGGACTGATCATCTTTCTTGAACAAGGGTCCGTTATTCACTGCGTTCATAATCTTGACCGGACCTATTTCCAATGATGAATTTACGCTGATGTCAGGTACGACATCTTGAGTCAAGGCAGAAGCGGTCGGACAAAGATATATTGAAGCCACTACGGCAAGGGCGAATAATGTCTTGTTCATATCCTTACTATTTCAGTTATCACCAAAGCACGATATAAAGGACACAGACTATGGCGAATATGGCGAGAGCCCCGATGCCGTACCCCTTGTCGGTGTGGAAAAGAGACAGGTCTACAGGAAGGGCCTTGTGGTCGCGCAACTTATCATTCGAATTGCTGTACAGCCATATTGCCGAGCTGCCTACCAGGACTCCGAAGAAGAAGAACGCCTGGAATCCTATATCATTCAAGTATGCAGTCCAGGATGTCGCATCACCCATAATGACTACCACTGCGGCAATGATTATGAAAAACAGACCGGAACCGCCGAGGATAGACGCCCATTTGAGCATGGTCTTTCTGTCCTCATCCGAAGGAAGTTCGCAAGTCTCGCTCTTCTTATTATCAATGAGCGAAATTATGACGAACATCGTGAAAAGGATCATGAAAATGTATCCGGCGCGAAGCTGGAACGGTACTCCGCCAAGGAAGACCTTGAACAAGACTCCGAGAGGTATGGTCGCTATTGCAGTCCATACGGCGGCCTTTGCTGAAGCACGCTTCCACAGGAGTCCCAATCCAAATACGGTGATGATGCCCGGATATATGAATCCCGAATATTCCTGGATATACTGGAATGCCTGATCGAGACCGCCGAGAAGAGGCTTGACAGCAACAGCAGCAATGACCAGTGCGACCAGCGAAGCGACACGCCCGACATTCACAAGTTTCTTGTCAGTTGCATCCTTATTGATTATTTTTTTGTAAATATCCATAGTGAACAGCGTGGAAGTGCTGTTGAGCATGGATGCCAGGGATGATATGATCGCTGCGGCAAGGGCAGCGAAAGTAAGTCCTTTCACACCAACAGGAGTGAAATTGCGGACAAGCCACGGATAAGCCTCGTCCGAGACATTGATCGTTCCCCTGAGGCCGGTGAAAGTTTCCGGATGGAGAGAAATATAATAAGCACAGATTCCAGGAAGGACAACAATGAAAGGGATCAATATCTTGAGGAAGCCGGCGAATACAAGACCCTTCTGCGCCTCATCGACACTCTTTGCCGCCAGGCCCTTCTGAATGATATACTGATTGAAGCCCCAATAGCCCAGATTGGTCAGCCATACGCCACCGACGACAGCCGCGATACCCGGAACATTGGCAAAGGCGCTGGCGCCGTGACTCTGTTGGATCACCAGATGCAAGTGGCTGTCATTCAAATGTTCACCGGTAGTGAGATCGGTATATATATTATGAAGACCGGCAAAGATGCCCTCTCCTCCGCCGACTGATTTCAATGCGAAGAATGCTGTCACGAGACCGCCACCTACAAGGAATGTGACCTGAAGGACATCAGTCCAGGCGACAGACGCCAGACCGCCATAGATGGAATACACGCCGGCAATAATGAAGAGTGTCAGGATGATCACCATACGCATGGATATGGTGAAATTTCCGCAGACAAGGGTTGCGCCCTGAAGACCGAGGATCTGTTCTATCGCAAGGGCTCCGAGCCAGGCAACTGATGTCAGGTTCACGAACACATACAGGAAGAGCCAGAGAATCGTGAATGCGTGGCCGACTCCGTCATTGTATCTCTCACGGAGGAACTGAGGAATGGTGAATATCTTGCGTTTCAGCATAGTCGGCAGGAGGAACTTGCCGATGACAATGAGGGTGACGGCCGCCATAAGTTCATAAGCAGCGGTAGCGATACCATCGGCATAGCTTGTGCCGGACATACCGATGAATTGTTCCGCAGATATGTTGGCTGCTATGAGTGAGGCGCCCACAGCCCACCAGGTAAGATTGTTCCCCGCGAGGAAATAATCGCTTGCACTTTTTTCCTTTCCATTTTTCCTGCGCCCGATGACAAGACCAAGGACAATCAAAACGGCCAGATAGACAAGCACAATGACCAGATCGACAGTACGGAAGCCTGATGCTGAGATTTGTTGTAAAATATTCATAACTTATATAAAGATAGCATTTTCAAAAATAATAAAAATAAGTGAATAATATCATCATTTCCCGACATTACCGCTATCACGCCGCGCAAAGAATCTGGCGATCAGAGCGCCCGAGATGTTATGCCACACGCTGAACACGGCACCGGGTACCGATGCCATCGCATAAGCATTGAAATGATTCGCCGCAAGGCTGCAGGCAAGCCCGGAATTCTGCATACCGACCTCGACGCTGACAGCGACTGATTTCTTGAAAGGCATTCCCAACAACTTCGACACCACATAACCGAGAGCATAGCCGCATAGATTGTGAAGGATTACGACAAGGATCACCAGGGCGCCACAACTGCGGAGACTTGATGAATTTGCGGCCACTACGGCTATGACTATCATGGTTATGACGATTGTCGAAAATGCAGACATATATTCCGTCACGGTCTTGACGGATCGCGGGAAAAACCTCTTGACAAGGATTCCCAGCAGAATCGGAGCGATTATCACCTCTATGATGGACAAGAACATCCCCCAGAAGTTGACGGGGACAAGGACTCCGGCGAACAACTTGACAAGAAGAGGTGTCATGACGGGTGCCAGTATCGTCGATGCAGAGGTCATCCCCACGGAAAGAGCCAGGTCACCTTTTGACAGATACGTAATCACATTCGAGCTGGTGCCGCCAGGGCAGCATCCGACGAGAATGACGCCGACCGCAAGTTCGGGTGGCAGGGCGAACAACTTCGTCAGGGCCAGCGCCAACAGAGGCATTATGGTATATTGACACACCAACCCGGATATGATTTCTTTCGGTCTGGAAAAGACGAGGGCGAAATCACCGACATCAAGAGACATCCCCATCCCGAGCATCACGCAGCCGAGCATCGGAGTGATCCAGGAAGTTCTGATGTGTCCCAGGACAGACGGGAACAGGAAAGCCGATATGGCCGCCACCAGGACGATGACCGCCATATATCGGGTTATCACATTAATGAGCTTGCGTAGCATAAACATTAACCGGTCAGATGTACTTTGTCAACGTCTCCCTCAATACCCGTGCATCAATCGGTTTGGCGATATGGTCGTCCATCCCGGCAGCAAGGGCTGTTCTCTTGTCTTCCACAAAGGCATTGGCCATCATTGCGATGATAGGGATATGGACTCCGCCCGGAGCTGATATGGTACGGATTGCGGTTGTGGCAGAATATCCTGTCATCCTCGGCATCTGGACATCCATCAGGATGTAACAGGTCAGCCCAAGCGGCCAATGTATCAGTCATACCATTTTCATTGGAGTAACCAAGCATATGCTTGGACTTATCAGACCAGAGAACTCCTATCACCTCATCATCCCCGCTGATTTCCATACTCCACACTCCGGCATTGATCATATCGGTGAAAGCTTCGATATGTCTGTGCTGATTGGCGAGATTCCTTTCTACCGCAAGTTCCTGTTCCCTTCTGATTTCTTTGTCACGGTCGGCAAAACCGATAGCTATGGCATTCGCTTCTTCGTCCGGAGCTTCATATTTCACTGCATCCATCTCTGACCAGCGGTAACCTTGACCATAATCCCTCCTGAAACGGATGGTGAATTTCTTGACGCCGGAAAATCTTTTCCGGACATTTTCCACAGTCAAATCGTCGAACAGGACTCTGTCATCTGGATGGACTGCTGAGGAGTTGGCGAAACGGCGGATGAGAGAAAATGCATCATCATCCTGCGACAGAAGCATCTTGGTATCGGACAGACGGGCATCATTTACGGAATACACCCTGAATGTACTATCCTTTAAATTGACATAATACAACGCGAGATAATTGCTGGTCATTCCGCCGCTGATTTCCATATTCTGGCGCATTATGGACTGTTGTTCCATAATCTTCCTGTGTGATTCCCTGTGCTCTTCACTCACCCTCTCCACAAAATATGCAAGTCTGGAAACAATGGACTTGTCGACATCCTGATTCTTGAAAGTGTGGGTAACTTTAGATGGAGTCAGTGATTCTCTGAATGCGACAATCACAAGAGTCTGGTTCAGAACGTTCAGACCGCCATTCAAACTCATAATCTCACCACCGGTATAAAAGCCGCTGACAGGAGCAACATTATTGAGTATTTTTGTCTCAGTGCTGATTTCAGCATCTCCCCAGAACATTTTTCTCCCGGCGCAGGAATATGTCTTGATAGCCTGCGGAGTGAATTCCGCGATCGGCTTGACCTTGGCATATAGCGAACTCAAAATCACGTTCCTGTCTCCGTATGCGATACGGACCTTTGAATTCTGCGGAATATCGGCAGCCAAAGAATAATTTTCATAATTGATGCTGGCTCCTCCGAAAACAGTGATATTCTCATCCAGTGCCGGAATATTGCCATCGACTTTCAGAGAGTCCAAATACGTAATCGATGATATCAGCTCTACGGCGCACAGGTTCTTTTTCTTATTGCAGTATGACCACAAGTCATCCAGACTGGACAATTCCGACTTGTCATCAAGCCAGACCATCTCCACCTTCGTCGACTTCTCCTCGAATACATAGCAAGTCACATTGATGCCATAGAACAATTTTCCGTCCGATATGTTGCCTGTCGTCTCATTGCCATAGTAAAGCGACTCGATTTGTGAAACGACAAAATCAAGGGCATCATACGGATGTCCTGACCTGGTAATGTAAAAAATGATGTCACCATGTGGCTTTTTGTCACAAGACATCTTGACATCCGCAAGCATACGCTTGAAACCGGATGTGTTTTTGTAACGGATCTGATATTGTTTCATAACATCTAATCTCCATTGACTCCTGACGGCAAAGCCAGCAGTTGATAAGAGATCGTATATGCCAGACGTTCGTGACCGGAGTCAGACGGGTGCAGCCTGTCATCCGTTCCGTTCTCGAAATATTTCACGAAGGAATCATAGCGCGGCATCAGTCCGCTAAGTCCGTTGATATCTATCACAGGGACAGACCAGATATTGCCTGCATCCTTGACGACCTGCACATAATCATCGATGAAGAGGCCCAAAGTGTTGGAATACAATTCTTCAGGCTGTACGTTATTGTCCGAGAATCTGGCGAATCCCCTGTGTATCGGGGTCAGAAGGACAATCTGCTTGTCCGGATAATTCGTTTTCAGCCAGTCGAGGACAATGTTTATCCTGCCCCTGAATGTCGCATCCGAAAAAACAGGTTCGCGATGCTTGAGCATCACCTGCCTGCCATTTTTGTTGACCTTCGAGTACTCCTCCGTATACCAATCTCCGATGGGCACATCGGCATTGAAATCATTTGTGCCGCAAAAGATGAATACAGCATCAATTCCATCTCCCAACTCAGACTTCATTCTCTCCGCCTGCGATAAAAGCCCGTTCATCTGATAACCGTTGACGGCAAAACTGTAAGATTTCACTCCAAGTATATCCTCCATACGTTTCCACCAGCTGCACCACCCGCGGGCTTCTGCAAGACCGGGATCGGAGATGGAATCTCCCAGGACAGCTATCCGGCAGCCTTTCCACTGGGAATCGAGGGTCCGCGCCGGGAGCGCCAGCGTCAAGAGTGAAAATGCTATGACAAATAACTTTCTCATAATAGTTCAGGATATTAAGAACTTGTTTACTTATCAAACGGATCTCCATTCGGATCACGTGATACTATCCAACGGAATGCATTGGTAAACAACAAATTCTGAGTAGCGTCGATATATTCTTCATCACCATGTCCCATATTGAGATAAATCATACGGTAATCAGTATTGGTCCAGACCACCGGCCAGTCTCCGCCATACACGATATCCTTCAATCCCAGAGGATAATTCTTCTGTGAAAGGCTGAGCAACACCTTGATGTTTTTCTTGGACCTCAAGTCATCCGTCCATTGATACCACTCACTTGCAGGAGCAACGAATTCAGACGGAAGATTCTTCGTCACAGGATGGTCCTGCACATCGAGTTCGAGCAGGACCGGCTGGGGCGGCCAGTTATTGCACTTGAAATAGCCGCATCCAAGAAAATCGAGCAGCCATGGCCAGTCGGTGGACCTGTCGTTATAGCCGGATGCGTGAAAAGCCACACAACCGCCACCATTATCCATATAATGCTCGAACAGGGGACGTTCCTCCCGGGAGGAAGGGAGTCCGTCCGGGCAGATTATCACACTGTACTGAGAAAGTAGTTCATCTGTATATCCGGCAATCGAAGTAGTCTTGTCCATTGTCCAGCCATTGCCGTATGTCAATTTTCTGAAGAATTCCATAGTCTGCAGTGCAAAATCCACGTGGGCATCTTCAGCATTTTCAGAATAATACATCAGAGCCTTGAATCTCACGAGTTTACCAGCATAGTTCGCTTCACGTACAACCTGTGCGGTCTGTGCGGATGAGACGAAGTTGAATGTAAGAAGCAGGACAAATGTCAGCAGGAAAATTCTTTTCACCATCACTGTCATAATTTGATATTCTCAAAAATCAATTGATATTTCTGTATTTCTTCACGATTTCGTATGCTTTCTGGATTTCCTTGAACTTGGCCTCCGCCATTTTCTGGGCTTCCTGCTCGAGTGATGCGACAGTATCCGGATGATACTGCATAGCCAGACGCCGGTATGCACTCTTGATTTCATCCGTGCTTGCCGCGGAGCTGATTCCAAGAACTGAATATGCTGACTGTATTTCGTTTGCCTGCGCCTCCTGATACCTGCGTGCATACTCCTTACGGCGGGTTTCCTCCCTTTGGGAAACATTTGAAGCGTAGAGTCCGCGTTCGATGACACACCCCACCAGATATCCGATCAGAGCACCTGTCGGTCCCCTCAACACCCATCCGCCCAAAGCAAGCAGCCATCTTATCGCACTCATTCCAATCAGTCGTTTGATTTTCAAAAATACTCAAAAAGTTTTGAATATCCGCCAGTACTTTACAGAAGTTGTTTTGAATATATTTCCTTACCTTTGCGACCTGAAATATTTGAAATAGTATGACTGATTTCGAAAAATTCGCCTGCTATGAGCGCGGGCTCAGCACCAACACATTGTCAAGCTACCGGAGCGCGCTCCGTTCCGCATACATCAACCCTACGATAATCGAGGAGAGACGTCTGAACGCTACATCAATCGATGTATTCAGCCGCCTGCTGATGGACCGCATCATTTTTCTGGGTGTGCCTGTCGATGACGATGTCGCCAATATCATCCAAGCCCAGCTCCTTTATCTCTCCTCAACGGATGACAAGGCTGACATTTCCCTTTATCTGAACACTCCCGGAGGTCAGGTAAGCAGCGGACTCGGCATCTATGACACAATGCAGCTCATCAATCCTGACGTTGCCACGATCTGCACCGGAATGGCTGCATCAATGGGGTCTGTCCTGCTCTGCGCGGGAGCGCACGGCAAGCGCAGCGCACTGCCGCACAGCCGTGTAATGATACACCAGCCTCTCGGCGGGGCACAGGGACAGGCATCTGACATCCTCATCGAGGCCAGGGAGATCGAAAGATGCAGGGAAGAATTGTACCGGATCATATCTCTGCACAGCGGGCAGACCTACGAGAAGGTGTTTTCCGATGCCGACCGCAATTTCTGGATGTCTTCTCCGGAGGCTCTGGAATATGGAATGATCGACAAAATATTAACGAAAAAAGAAGCCAGATAACCATGGCACAGAATAATAATCCAGGCAAGAAGGCAAGCAGCAGGAAAACGGCGTCAGAGGTCCAGCAGCCACAAAGGCAGGTCAGGCTGCCGCGTCCGGATGAAATCAAGGCATATCTAGACAAATATGTCATCAGTCAGGACGAAGCTAAAAAAGTTCTTTCAGTAGCAGTATATAACCACTACAAGCGCATCATACACAATTCAGCCCTTGGGAAGGAAGGAGATCCGCTGGAGAAATCGAATATCGTGATGCTCGGCGAGACCGGTTGCGGCAAGACTTATCTGATCAAGAACATCGCAAGGCTCCTCGACGTACCATGTTACATTCAGGACTGCACGAAGATCACGGAGAGCGGTTATGTGGGCAGCGATGTGGAAGAATGCCTCGTAGGCTTGCTCAGGGACTGCAATTACGATGTGGAGATGGCTCAGAGAGGCATCGTCGTACTTGACGAATGCGACAAGCTGTCGAAGCAGGAGGCCGGTCCGTCCATCACCAGGGATGTAGGAGGAGTCGGTGTACAGCAGGCCCTCCTCAAGATAGTCGAGGGAGACACGGTGGGAGTACCACCCATGGGCGGAAGGAAGCATCCGGAGCAGCCGCTTATCTATGTGGATACCACAAACATCCTTTTCATTGCCACAGGTGCCTTCGTAGGACTCAAGGAAATAATAGAAAAACGTCTCGGATACAAGGGCAGGATAGGCTACGCAGATACTGACGATTCCGGCAGACTGCCGGGATCCACTCTGAGTTACGCCACGCCACACGATCTTCGGGAATATGGGCTTATCCCTGAATTCGTGGGACGCTTCCCGGTAATAACAAATGTGGAAGCTCTTTCGGAATCCGATCTTATGACCATACTTGTCAAGCCGAAGAACAGTCTGGTCAATCAGTACTGCCGCATGCTGTCCTATGACGGTCTGAAGCTCAAATTCGACAAGGAAGCCCTGCGCAGCATCGCACGCTATGCGGTAAAACTGGGCACCGGAGCACGTGGATTGAGGTCGATTATGGAAACCGTAATGACCGAGACAATGTACGAAGCTCCGAAACTAGAAGCTGGCTCGACGGTAACTGTCACCGCCAAAATGGTAAAAGAAAGGATGGAGAGAAAATACGGGAGATCAGTACTTCAGTAACTCCAGCACAGCTTTCCGGACATTCTCAGCCGCCACTTCAGGTCTAAGGGCCTCTTGCAGCTCCATACCGCGAGGCGTGGCTGCTATCATATGCGTAAAGCCAAGCGAGCTCAGTTCATCGCGGTCTCTGATCTCACCGCTGACCAAAGCGACCTTTACGCCCTGTCGGGAAGCTCTGCGAAGAACTCCGCAAGGAGTTTTCCCTTTCGTGGTCTGACTGTCAGAACAGCCTTCCCCAGTAATGACCAGGTCAGCGTCCCCGACGATGGAATCGAAGTCGAGAGCATCCAGCACCATATCTATTCCGGACACGAGTTCTGCTCCGAGGTAAGCACGGAACGCTCCGCCCAATCCACCTGCAGCTCCGGCTCCGGGCATATTACGGACATCAACACCTGTGTCATTATAGATTTCCGAAGCATATTCACAAAGACGTGATTCAAGCAATTCCACTTCCGCGGCTGACGCACCCTTCTGAGGCGCGAACACCCTGCTCGCACCTTGAGGGCCTATGAACGGTGTGCTGACATCGCAAGCGACAGTGAATTCCAAGCCCCGTGTCTTTTCGATGAATCCGGGAATCTCGATCATTCCACGCCCGCCGTCAACCGTAGCGCTTCCTCCCAATCCTATCAGGAAACGTCTGCACCCCCTTGCCACAGCATCCAGAATCATCTCCCCGACACCGCGTGTGGTGGCTGCAAGAGGATTCCTCTCGGACGGTGATAGCAGAGTAAGCCCACAGGCGGATGAAACTTCCATAATAGCGACATTCCCGGCAATGCCGTATCCGGCAGCGACTGGTCTGCCGAGAGGGTCAGACACTTCAGCCATCACTATCCGACCTCCCATAGCGGAAACTAGAGCTTCCACCGTGCCTTCTCCGCCGTCGGCAACAGGAAGTTCCACTATTTCTGAGTCCGGATATACTGCTCGTACAGCATCAGCGGCCGATGCAGCGACTTCCGAGGATGATAGACAGCCCTTGTATGAATCAAAGGCCAGAACTGTTTTCATTTAAAATTCCTCAGGACAAAATCGGTAAACAGGCCGGCAGGAAGTGCATAATCCTCAGGATAGCAATGGGTCAATCCCTCAAGCCACTTATACTCGCAATTCTCAAGATAATCCGGATACCGTGCGGCATCAGCCATAAGTTCTTCACTGTCCTTGGTGCCCTGGAGCACAAGCACAGGTCCCTTATAAGCGGAAGAGCGTCCGAAAACATCCATACTGCAGGCAGAACGAAGATACTCCCGCCCCAGATGGCGCCCTCCCCAGAATTCAATATATTCAGGAAGCTCTTCCTGACTGGCATCGATACCGAACATATTGCCGCTGATAGCCATCGTATGGATACAGGCGGCAGGCGCCATCAGTACGGTGCAACGCACCTTGTCTGCACCGAGATCCCCGGCAAGGACTCCCGTAATCAGGCCGCCCTGGGAGTGTCCAGATATAGCTATCCTGCTTTTATCCACCCAGTCCAGACCTTCTACATACTCAAACACCTTCCTGGCATCGAGCAATTCGTTGTCAAGAGTCATATCCACAAACTCGCCCTCACTCTCTCCGTGGCCGTTGAAATCGAAGCGGACAACAGCTATCCCGTGTGCGAACAATGAATCAGCTACCGCATTTATGTGATTCTCAGACCTATATCCCGTAAGCCCATGATAAATGATCACAACGGGACATTTATCACTTTTAATGGCAGGTCTGTCGACATTACCGACAAGGGTACCTTTCGAACCCTGGATATTTACGATTTCGTGACTTTCCTCAAGGCCTGCGGAGCAGGAAACCACAATCGCCATTGCGATAAGAGTAAAAAGGTTTTTTTTCATATGATTGTATATTAGTCACCTGGCTGAGATTCACATTTGCAAGAGCAGCAAGCTGGGCCAGTACAGTACCTGCATTATCCTTTGTAACCAAGTTCTCTGAGCCTGAGATCACATCCGATACGAATGCATTTTCAGTAAGTGCATTCCTGTTGTTCTTGATTGTATTGGCGATGGTTGCTATGTTGAGGATATTGTTCAAATTGCTCCAGTCAATCTTTCCATCAGTCTTATACTGGGTATAAAGGGCCAGAAGAGCCGCACCGAGAGATGTACCTGTAGATGCGTTGTTCTTTGCTGATGTGTTTGACGTTCCATTGGACATGATTCCGCAGGATGTATTAATTGTTTGAATGTTGTTTGTCCGAGAATGAATATGGAGCGTCCGAAGTTGAAGTCCCCCTGACATAATCAGGAGTGTCGGACATAATGAAATCAAGTTTGATGCCTCCTGTCAATTGACTGTGGATCAGATAATTCTTTGTATATTTCTTTCCTCCGGCCTTGAGACTCTTCACGAAACACGATGTCTTCGAATTCGTCGGTGCAGCTATCACTATATCCCTGCCCGACGGGAGATGTACCGTCGCTTTCTTGAACAGAGGTGTACCCAGAGCATATTCGGTGCTTGCAGGACACACAGGATAGAATCCAAGTGCAGAGAAAACATACCAGGCTGATGTCTGCCCGTTGTCCTCATCCCCGCAATATCCGTCAGGTGCCGGCGTATAGAGTTTCTCCATAACTTCACGTATCCGCGACTGCGTCTTCCAAGGCTGACCGCACCAGTCATAGAGGTATATCATATGCTGCACAGGCTGGTTACCGTGAGCATAATTTCCCAGATTCATTATCTGCATCTCTCTGATTTCGTGAATGGTGACCCCATAATAGCTGTCATCGAAAATCGGAGGAACCTGAAAAATGTTGTCAAGTGCTCCCGCAAAACGTTCCTGGCCTCCCATAAGGTCGATCAATCCTGCCGGGTCGTGGAACACCGACCAGGTATAATGGAATGCATTGCCTTCCGTGAAGTCTCCCCCCCATTTGTACGGGCTGAAATCCTTAGGGAAGGAGCCATCGGCATTACGGCCTGCCATAAGTCCTACATCACTGCGATACAGATTCCTGTAGTTCATAGCTGCCTTTGCATAAGGTTCTATTTCGGACTCCGGTTTACCCAAAGCCTTTCCCAAAGCCCAGATGCACCAGTCATCATATGCATATTCGAGCGTACGGGCTGCACTTTCGTTGATTCCGACATTACAAGGCACATAACCCAACTTGTCATAATATTCCCATCCGAGACGGCCGGTAGAGCTCACGTCAGGATTGACTGTATGAGCGCCCTTCTTCACGGCCTCCCACAACGTTTCTATGTCATAGCCACGGATACCCTTGAGATAGGCTTCCGCAACAACGGATGCGCTGTTGTTTCCCACCATACATCCGCGGTGTCCCGGGCTCGCCCATTCAGGCAGGAAACCGCTTTCCCTATAATCATTGACCAGACCTTCCTGTATCTTGGCTGCCTGTTCCGGATAAATCAAGTCTACCAGAGCGAACAAACTGCGGAATGTATCCCAGAAGCCGGTATCCGTGAACAGGTAGCCGTCGTGCACCCTGCCGTCGAACGGGCTGTAATGCACCCGGCGTCCATCCGCTGTAACTTCTGACAAATCCCGTGGGAACAGCACCGAGCGGTACAGACAGGAATAGAATGTCCTCATATGATCGACATCATCATCCTCGACCTCCACACGGCCGAGAGTTTTGTTCCATTCGGAACGGCCTTCCGACTTGAGCGCGTCAAAATCCTTTCCATCAAGTTCCTTAAGATTCACAAGTGCCTGCTCAGGGCTTATGAATGATGCTGCGACTCTGAGGTTCTGCTGTTGTCCCCTGTTTGTCTTGAAGCCCACCAGCGCATAAGACCTGTCAGAATTGACCGTAAGGCAGTCCTCGAAATCAGTATCGGACTCTATCACGAAATAGAGTCTGAAGCCCGGGGCCACACCCCCTGAATTCCGGACCGAATACCCGATAATTCTGTTCCCTTCAATCTTGATTGACGAACCGCTGTCAAAAGCATCCACGACGAGATAGGACATATCACGTTCAGGATATGTTATCCTGAACATTGCAGCGTGGGATGTCGGTGTCAGCTCCACGAAAGTGTCGTGATCGGCAAGATATACGCTGTAATAATATGGGGTGGCCGTCTCCGACTTGTGAGAGAACCAGCTGGCGCGGGACACTTCGTCATAGGCATCGGAAGAGCTGAGAGGCATAATGCTGAACTGGCCGTAATCATTGATCCAAGGACTAGGCTGATGAGTCATCTTGAAACCCGTAAGTTTGTCAGCAGTATATACATAAGTCCAGGAATCAGACATCCGGGATGTCTGCGGCGTCCAGAAATGGCAACCCCACGGTCTTGCCACAGCAGGATATGTATTTCCCGTTGAAAGCGAATATTTGGACATCGTACCGACCAGAGTATTTACATAATCGACAGGAGCCTGCTTTATCTGAGCTTCGCAAATGGGCGTCAGCAGGGACAAACTAATGAAAGCAATAATAAACTTTCTCATTATCAAAGTATTGAATGATTATCAAAAAAAAAACAATGCAAGTCATTTCAGCACGACTTTTCGGCTCGCCTCACAATCTTGTACCCCGTAGATGCAATGAATATGGACATCAGAGGGGATAACAAATTGAAGAAACAATATGGAAGGTAATCCAGCGTGGCGACCTTCAGCACCGTCGCCTGAGTCATTCCACAGGAATTCCAAGGGATGAGGACAGAGGTAACAGTGACCGAGTCTTCGGTTGTACGGCTAAGAAGCCTTTCCTCAAGGCCATTATCCTTGTACAACTTCTTGTACAGATTGCAAGTGAGAATAATGGAAAGGTACTGATCACCCGTAACCATATTTGCACCGAGACCTGTAAACACTGTAGAGGTCACCGTACCGGCAGTTGATTTGATATGTTTCGTCAGCATATCCGTAATGCTTTGTATCATACCGCTTCCAGTCATCACTCCCCCGAATGCCGCTGCTGAAATAATCAAAAAAACCGTACTCAGCATTCCATTCATACCCCTGGTGCTCACCAGATCGTCCAGCATCACGTTACCTGTCTGCAGCGAAGTGGAATCATAATATGAAATCATCAATCCCTTGAATCCGTCGTGCGCGGAAAGAGCCGACCCAACAGGAAGCGCATTTCCTGTGGCAATGTTGTGGATAATGTCGGGTTGCACAATCAGGGCGCACAAACCGGCAACGAGGGCCGACACGAACAGGGTCAGCAGAGCGGGCAATTTGCGGACTATCATCACCAATGTAGACAGAGGAATGAGCAGTAGCCACGGAGATATGACGAAAGTGTCTTTCAGCGCAAACGAAATATCTTGAATTTGAGAATTTTCCATCTTATGATGGGTCAGACTGGCAACAAGAAAGATTGTTGACGCTATTAAAAATGAGGGGACAGTCGTAATCATCATATACTTGATATGAGTGAAAAGAGGAGTCCCTGCTGATGATGACGCCAGAACGGTCGTATCGGACAGAGGCGAAATCTTATCGCCAAAATATGCACCCGAAATAATTGCGCCGGCTATCCATCCCGTGTCATATCCCTGCGCCTTTCCGATACCGAGCAATGCGAGTCCAATGGTCGCGATGGTTGTCCAGGAGCTGCCCGTCATTAAAGACACGACCGCGCTGATCAAACAGGCGGCAAAAAGAAACAACTTCGGGGTGATGACCTTCATTCCATAATAAATCAATGTCGGGACCACTCCGCTCACCATCCAGCTGCCGGAAATAGCACCAATGAGAATCAGAATAACAATCGGAGGACCAACCGATCTGAGATTATCCGCAATCGAGGCTTCAAGGCTCTCCCACTTGATGCTACAAACAATCATTGCTATCGCAACGGCGACACCTGCAGAGAACAGAAGAGACACCTGACTGCCTCCCTCCATTGCGGATGCCCCGAAGCAGTTGATTACAAAGACGAGCATAATCACCAATACCAGAAATGGTATCATAGATATAAACCAAGACGGTTTCTTCTGTATCCGGTCAGTTTTTTTCATATCAATTTATCCGGCTATACAATAAAAAGCACTTTTCAATTCTTCCGGGCCGGTGAAAAGATATACTTTTATCCCGAGTTCCGCGGCAGCATCCAGATTCTGTCTGTTGTCATCAATAAACAAGCATTCCTCCGCCTTGAGCGAATATCTTGACAGCAGGCGTCTGTATATTTCAAAATCGGGCTTGGCAACCTTTTCCCGCCCGGACACTATCGTGCCGTCGAGTTCTTTCATAAAATGCTCCATAGCCCATACAGTCTCATCGGACCAGTTGGTCAGCCCGTACACATTGAATCCGGCCGACTTTATTTCTTTGACAAAATCTATCATTCCGGGAATGTCCTCCCCCATCATTTGTGGCCATTCTGACTTATACATCCTTATTTCCTTCTCCCACTCGGGAAATTTCGCCACCCTTTCCTCCACTCCGACGGAAAAAGGCTTTCCGGCATCCAGTTCACGGTTCCAATCAGGAGTGCAGATATTTGCAAGGAACCAATCAGTCTTCGCGGCATCCCCAAAATAAGCATCATACAGATAATGAGGGTTCCAGTCGGCAAGGACTCCACCAAAGTCGAATATCACGTTTTTTATCATCTGCTTTTGTCTGCAATAAGTTTGACTTCATAAAGCGATGGCCAGTATTTGCCGGTGAGATATATCTTCCCTCCATCCGGATCGAATGCTATTCCGTTAAGCACATCGGTCCTTGCACTGTGCTTCGCCGCAGGGAGCAGGCCTGTACAATCGACCGTGGATTCTATCTTACCATCAGACGGATTGATTATCACTATCATATCCGTAGTATAAACATTGGCCCAAATCTTTCCGTCTATCCATTCCAGTTCATTGAGATATCTGACAGGACGACCATCCATAGTAACATTCAGAGTCCTGGTGGTCTTGAATTTGTCATCCATAAAATAAATCTTTGACGATCCGTCTGAGGCTATCAATGACTTTCCGTCTGTAGTCAGTCCCCACCCCTCTCTCGGATACGAATAAGTCTGCAAATACGTAAGACTATCTGCATCATATATGAATGCGACTCTGTTGGTCCAGGTCAGGATGTACAACTTGTCATTCAAGATGACGGATCCCTCAATGAAATACTTGGCGGCGAAATTCAGTTTATATAGCACTTTGCCGGTCTTGAGATCGACATTACGGATAGAGGACTCGGAATACTGTCCAGTACTCTCATAAAACTTGCCCCTGTCGAAAAAGAGCCCTTGAGTGTATGCACCGGTATCGTGATGATATTCACTGACCACCTGCAACTTATAATGCTTGACACCGGCATTGCAGGAAGTTACGGACACAAGAGCCATCAATGATATGACTGATGCAAGGAAAAATGAAATATGGAATCCACGCTTCATCATTTGAATGAAATTGCGCCGAAATATTCAGGTCTGTGATAATCCGGTTCAGGGACATCGACCGGATACAGGGACAAATAATGTTCGAACTTGCCGCTACCTCCGCATTTATAGAAATTGCAAGTGCATTTTCTCCCGGTTAGGGATTTTATGTCATCCTTGAAAAAAGACGAGAAAGGGATTATCAGTGCAATCTCCCAGGATGTGGTCTCGAACTTTTCGCCGAAAGGTACCCTGCCGAGTGAAGCCCAACGCTTGACACCGGACATAATCTCAGGTCCGGCCGGAGTGCGTTCATAACGATCCTTTCCATAGGCTATCAACATAGTTCCCAAGCAGTTGCACTCAAAATTATAGTATCCTTCCCCGGATGGGCGGAAGAACCATTCCACACAACTGTCAAGCCATACAGTCCCGTGATCTTCGATGACTGTGCCGATGACATTGTATTCTGTAACTTTATAGTGGACCAGTACTGCATCATCAGTATAGGCCACGGCGACATCCGCTTCCGGTTTGTGTGGAAATTTCTCCCAGCTCACTACATCTATCGGTGTATATGCGACCTTGTTCTCCTCCATCATGAACGGCACCCGGTCGGCCTGTGTAGGAGTATTCTTAATCTTGAAAACGTTCATATTCATTTATTAATGTTTACCTAACCTACAAAAATAATTAATTTATTTGTGCTATCAAATCGAATATCCTAACTTTGCCGACAGTCAGGTATGACGATCTGTCGCCCGGCACGCCGGGAGGAAAGTCCGGACAGGGAAGGGCATCCCGCTGCGGAAAGCGCAGGTGGAGGTAACTTTACGTCGACCGTAACAGAGAATGACCGGCAGATACAGTGACTTGTTCATTGTCTCAGCCAAGGGTGAAAACGTGAGGCAAGAGCTCACGACTGTGCGCAGCGATGCGTACAGGGTACGGTCCCGGGACCTGCAAAACCAAATATACTGGCAGATGAGGACTGCCCGTCCGATGCCAGGGGGTAGGTTGCGAAGATAAATGACAGATTCAAAAACAGAAACCGGCTTATTGCCATAGCTGACAAAGGCGGTGATATCAAGTCACCGCCTTTTTTTATTCTAATCAAGTCAGGCTTACACGTCAAGAGTGTATCCTGTACGATAATCGTAATGGAGCAACTTGGTCGCCTCCGGATCGTTGACGAACTTCTGAACGATAGGATTCCACTTGATAGGGCGGTTGAGTTCGTTACAGATGTTTGCAAGATTACATACAGTTGCAGAAGAATGACCGGTCTCAACAGGGACGTTAGGATCGATTCTTGAACGGATCGCATTGATGAAGTTTTGATGATGACCCACATTGGTCTCATACGGTGTACCGTCATCAACGATGGCCTTGCCCATATCGAATTTGGAATCAGAGCACTTATAACTGCCGCGTGAAACGATAAGCCAGCCATTCTCGCCATAAATCTTGAGTCCCTGACGCTTGCCGTCGAAAGGTCCTTCTGTCATTATGATACCGTTGTCATACTTGAAGGTGAGCTTATCATAGAAGCCGTAACCTGCAGGATAAAGCTCTACAGGGCCTGAGCCATCCTTACCGATTGCCCACTGGGCGATATCGAACATATGAGCGCCCCAGTCAGTCATAAGACCGCCGCCGGATACCTTGTACCATCTCCAAGCGCCCCAAAGCTTCTCACGCTGATCCTCGAGAGTCACGATAGGGTTGAGATCCGAGTGATAATATACAGACTCAGGAAGCGGACCGAGCCACTTGTCCCAGTTGAGCCCGGCAGGAACCTCCATATGAGGAAGTTTGCAAGGTGACGGAGATGCGGTCTCGACATTGACATCGTTACGTCCCACGAATACGTCAATTCTTTCAATCTTACCAAGCAAGCCCTCACGTGCGACATTTGCGGCGTGAATAAACTCAGCGCTTGACCTCTGCATACTTCCGACCTGCATAATGCGGTTGTACTTGCGGACGGCCTCCATTACTTTCTTGCCTTCATAGATGGTAAGGGTAAGAGGTTTCTCAAGATAGACATCCTTTCCGACCTTGCAGGCGGCGATAGCGATAAGGGCATGCCAGTGGTCAGGAGTTGCAATCACAACGGCATCGACATCTTTGCGTGCAAGGACATCCTGATAGTCCTCATAAACATCTACCTTAACCTTTTTCTCACCTTTCTCCTTGTAGAATTTGGTGACTCTGTCGACAAAACGGTCTCTCTTGACATCATAGACATCACAACCTGCGACTACTCTGACGCCTTCAATCTTGATGAAACCGTTAAGAAGGCCCATAGCCTGCTGTCCAAGACCGATGAATGCCAGATTGACATTGTTGTTGGCACTCTTGGCCGCTGCAGGAACTGCTGCGGAGAAAGGACTTGCTGCCTTTGCGATTCCGCTAGGAATCATTGCGCCAGCTACGCCAGCTGCTGACAATTTGAGGAAATCTCGGCGTGCAATCATATTACTCATTGTAAAAACTATTTGGTTAGTAAATATTGTCCAAAATCGGCTAAATATACAAAAAAAATCACATATGTTCAACAATTCTCTTCCTCAATCCTGCAGAAAGAGATACAGGATATTTGGAATCGGAGAAATCCAGCCATTTCAGCGCAAGATCATACTGCCCCAACATATAGCATCCCACTGCAACATCGTACGCGGCGCAACTTGACTGAATGGCGGAACCGCTGTCGATTTTTGCCAGCCATAAGTCTATCGCCTCGGACCACTTGAAATCCTCCGCATACATAATAGCATCTGTCCAGGTCCCGTCCATATTATCAAAGTAAACAAGGGTAAACAGCTGCTGTATCCATTTATGATAGAAGGTCTTGGAGAATTCATAGCCGAGATATTGCGCATCGGAGCAGAACAGACTTTCATCTTGACGGTCATATGCCGACCCGACTTCTTTGACAAAGGTCATTACCTTATCCTCTTTGTTCATAGAGTCATACGCATAGATGTCTATCTTGTGATCTTCAGGAGTATCAACAAGGAACATCACATCTGTTCCGGTCTGAATCATCAGATTCACAAGAGAATCCCTATCTGCATAATATCCCTTGGAATCTCGTGGCGTACTGAAAACTTCAATGGATTCGGCACCCTTGAAGAATTCGGCCTCAAGACCTTGAGCAAGTCCATCCGCAAAAAAAACGGCGAAAGTGGAATCCCTGACGTTATCCTGTGTCAGATAGAGAATGGACACAGTCTTACCACTGATATCCAGCCCACCTGAAGTACGGTCCCTTGACTCGACCAACATTGAATAAGCCTGCGGAGAACAACTGCAGACAAGGCAAACAAGTGCCATCAAGAAAATTCGTCTCATATTCTGCTCGCTATTAAATCGTATTCATCAGCTCCATCAATTCTCACGTCAATAAATGTTCCGGGAAGAGAAGAGGCATCCGAGCCGTCATATCCAACAAGAATCTCACCATCCACATCCGGACTTTCATATTGGCTTCGGCAGACAAGAATGCCATCTTCATATGCGTCAACCAGAACGCGCTCGACACTGCCGATGCGGGAGCGGTTGAAGTCGAGGGATATGTCACTCTGGAGACTCATCAGCGCATCATATCTGGCCGCTTTGACCTTGTCCGGGACATCATCCACAAAGTGATTGGCCCCATAGGTATCCTCCTCTTCCGAATAAGTAAACGCCCCAAGACGTTCAAACCCTGAATCACGCACGAAATCCAACAGCTCTCCGAACTCTTCTTCACCTTCTCCCGGATGTCCCACAATCATCGTGGTGCGAAGCACGACTCCCGGGACGCGGTCACGAAGTCTTTTTATCAATGTACGGGTCCAGGCTCCGTCAACGTGGCGCCTCATCATATCAAGGACCTTGTCTGATATATGTTGAAGCGGTATATCAAGATATTTGCACACCTTGGGATTTGACGCCATCTGGTCAAGTACATCCCCCGGGAAGTCGGCAGGATAAGAATAATGAATGCGAATCCACTCCAGACCGTCTATTGCGGAAAGACGCCTGATCAACTCTGCCAAGGCTCTCTTGTGATACAGGTCAAGTCCATAATATGTGGTGTCCTGAGCTATCAGGATAAGCTCTTTCACGCCCTTGGACACAAGCATTTCCGCCTCGCAGACCAACTTCTCCATCGGCACGGAACGATGTGCGCCGCGAATCAGAGGAATGGCGCAATATGAACACCTGCGGTCACACCCTTCCGAAATTTTCAAAAAAGCCGTACCGGAGCGACTGTCAGTACGATATCTCACACATTCATTACTCTCGGAAGGTTCGACACCCAGAGCCTTTACAACCTCATTGATATTCCGCGCTCCATACCACTCGTCGACTTCAGGAATCAGCCCCGGCATTTCTTCGGAATATCTCTGAGACAGGCAACCGAATACGATAAGTTTGTCTATTTCTCCGGCTTTCTTACGCTCTACAGCCTCCAGGACAGCATCAACCGACTCCTGCTTGGCATCTCCAATAAAGCCGCAAGTATTAAGAAGAAGATAATCGACAGGAGTCAGATTGTCTTCTTCAGGCACAATCTCATAAGAGCCGCTGAGCCGAGCAAGAATATGTTCTGTATCGACCGTATTCTTGGAGCAACCCAGAGTAATTATCCTAATTTTTCTCATCAGTCTTTGCAGGCTCCGCCTCTTCCTCCTCGACAAAGTCAAGAGAAGCATTCCGGACCAGTTCGTTGTACCAGTCAGCAACCTTCTTCATATGAGAAACATAGAAACGGTCCCGGTCATAATCCGAAACAGCCTCGGCAAAAAGGGCCTTGAGCTGTTCGTCATTATCTTTCCCGGCAGGAGCAAGCTTTTCTCCCAAAACTTTCTGTAATGCGAGGAAAACATCCTTGAGCTTCATTTCTCCTTTTTCGGTGAATATTGACACATCCGCAAGAGTGGTAATACGGCTGCGGATATCAAGTACCGTCCTCTTTTTGTCCGCCAAAGATTCAGCGACTACTCCGTTTCTGGCTTGAGCTACATATTGATACAATCCGTGATGTCCTGATACGGAAAGAATTTTGGACAAATCTGTCTTCATAATCATATAAACTTATTAATCACTTGATTTACTTTTGAATAAAGGGAATCGAGATCTTCGGAATTGTCAATAATGATATCAGCGGCATCTTCATCGATTTCCTGAGAATCCATTCTCTTTTTTATTTCCTCCGTGGAAGCATTATCCCTCATTTCCACTCTTTTGAGACGACTATCCAGCGGTGAGACAACAAGAATTGACGCATCATAGGCATCACGGAAAAAAGGGTTTCCCATTGCAATCGCCGATTCGATAACGACAAGGTCAGACTCCTGACCGCTTCGCCAAATATCGAAATCCTCCCGTACTGCGGGATGAACGATTTCTTCCAGTATCTTCTTCTTTTGAGTGTCACTGAAAATAATGGAAGCAAGTTTCTTTCTGTCAAGCTTGTCATCGGCACCACGAAGAGTCTCGCCGAAGGCGTTCTCGATGGAATCGACCAGGGACGGTTCCTCATCATACAGCGCCTTGGTCCTGTCATCACAATTATATACGGGGTATCCCATCTGGTCTATGTGCTTGCAGACAATGGATTTACCACTGCCGATACCTCCTGTGACCAACAAAGTTTTCATTCTGGATACTATCTTATATCTTCAAAACAATCAAAGACTTGAGGCTCCATACTATAGTCCAGGACACCTGGTGGAAGTCCCTCGGGTACGGGAACGCACCTTCCGTTGATGGAACCTGCAAAATCTTCATAATCAATATACATCGAAACTTTTTCCGCCGGATTTGCACCCACGGGAAACTCACATCTGTAAATGACCTCAGCAGTGGAAGGGAACACGGACAGTCTCTTGCCTGAAGGGACATTACGAGTCTGAATCCGTACCGTAGTCTTGACTTCGACGAAACGTGAGACTGCCAATGTGTATTCCACTTCCGATTCGGACAAGCGTACTCCCGGAAGACTCCGCAAAGGGATTATGCCGTGGACGCCGGAAGACACATTATCCTTGGAAATCGTTTCAGTGAAAACCATATCGACATTATCCAGCATAGCGGGAGGCCCGAACAATTCTACAGAATCAGGAAAAGTCTGCATATTGCCGACAGGCATATACTGAGGTTTGAAATTCAGCAGTTGCACACTACGTATCGGGACCTTTTTGGAATTCTCCGTCGGAAAGCGGAATTGAGCTGACCTTGTGACAAAGGATTCCAATCCGGCACTCTCACCGAACAAAACAGAAACGTATCCGGCAAGAGCATCTGCACCGACAGTAAAGATATCATCCCCGGAAAAGGTGAAATCCTCAGGATTGATATACACCACAAGCGGCTTTCTGGCTGCCAGTCTGTTCAATCTGTAAATGTCATAGCCCTGCATATTGCAGCGTGCGGCTATATTGCACTGGTTGGCAGATAGGGCAGAACGTCCTTCGAAATTGCTTTGGGCGACAACCTGAACGCTGACTATCGTAGAATAGTCAAGAGAGAGATTGTGAATCAGCCATATGAAACAAGCACACATGACGGAGATGAGAAATAAGGTCAAATCTCTCCCCTTCAAATCGAGTCTCGACAGGAGCTTGTGGTATATAAACCTAAGCATTAGGTGTAAAATCCTTCTGGATAGCGTTCTTGCTGACTCTGAGCTTTACCTCACCGTCAACTTTGATAAGGACTGAATCTTCCTTAATTTCATCAATAGTACCGAAAATTCCGCCTATCGTGACGACTTTGTCACCTCTCTTGAGTTCCGAGCGGAACTTCTCGAGTTCTTTCTGCTGCTTGCGCTGAGGTCTGATCATAAAGAGCCACATAATGACAAACAGCAATATCATCATTATCCAGAAAAAACCTCCGTTCTGTGCCGGTGGAGTAGCCGCAGTTAGTGGAAAAGCCATTGTAATGTTCATGATTTTTTATTGAAATTATTCATTATTATCTTATCCAGCAAGCCGTTGACAAAAGATCTGCTTTTCTGTGTACCATAGAATTTGGAAATCTCAACATACTCGTTGATAGTGACCTTCGAGGGGATATCCGAGAATCTCCAAGCCTCGGCAAGTCCGGTGATTATCAAAGCGAGATCCGTGACGAAGAGCCTGTCCCTGTCCCATCCCGGGACCGAGGCGGCCACCAAACCGTAATATCTGTCAAATCCGCTATATGCGGCATCCAGCAAGTCCATCGCGAAATTATCATCGTCAAGGTACAAGTCAGGAAGACTCCATCTGCGTCCAGCGGCAAAATCAGCGAAAGAATGGCAGCAATACGTAAGAGAATATGCGAGATCGTCATTCCAATAAATAGACATATCTTCGAGGATGGACTCGAGATCCGCACTGTCCACAAACTCCTCTTCGAAGATTCTGGTGAACAGAGCCGCGTCCTCAGAGATTGACGAATCACCCGACATCATATATGACTTGAAATATTCTTTTGAACGGATACTGTCATATAATTTGCGCAAAAAAGCATCGTACTGATCCCAAGAGAACTTTTTCTTTGATATGATTTTGGTGAAATCTGGATCCTGATCCAATATGGAAGCTATGGAATTATTGACGAATTTGAGATTCGGATGCTTTTCTTCTTCAGTCGGATTGAATTTCCCGCGCGCCGCCTCGATTCGAGTCCTCGCCTCATTGGTCAAAGGGCTTATGACGGCAAGCATAAACAGATACAGATCCCGGACGGCCTCGCACGAAAGCTTGAGTTGTCTCCTGGCTTCTTTCAAGTCCATAGTAGGATTCTCTGCATAGCTGTAAAGCACTTTGAATGCCTTTATCCTGAGAATTCTTCTGTTAAGCATAATTTCAAACAAATTTTTATGCAAAGATAATAGAGAATCAATAAAAAATTATATTTTTGTGGAAAATGCTTAAACAATACAATATGTACAAAGAGGATTTCGGGAGATATCAGGGAGCAGAAAAGACTGCGGATGATGTTTTTTCAAAGCCGGTCAGAGCCGGGAAGCGAACCTACTTCTTTGATGTCAAGTCAACAAGAGGCAACAAGGATTTTTATCTCACAATCACGGAAAGCAAGCGCCGCACAGAACAGGACGGAAGTTACAGTTTCGACAAGCACAAGATTTTCCTCTACAAGGAAGACTTCGAGAAATTTCAGGAAGGGCTTGCCGAGGTAATCGAATACGTCAAGGAGAACTGCTTCAACGGTGAAATTCCTACAAGAGAGGAAAACAATCCTGAAGAGTTTTAGTGACAGTACAAATAATAAAAGAGGGTCTCTGAGAAAGCCGTTTGGACTTTTGGGAGCACCCTCTTTTATTATGTCGTATCCGCTTCACAAGTAAAGACGGGATTGTTTCCCGCCGGAATCACTTCGCAAAGGCGACTGACCGAGTTTCGCGGATGACCGTTATCTTAACCTGTCCCGGATAGGTCATCTCTTCCTGAATCTTTCTTGCGATATCAGAAGAAAGTACAGCAGCCTGCTCATCGCTGACAGATTCGGCTCCAACTATCACACGCAGTTCGCGGCCAGCCTGAATGGCATAAGACTTCGTAACGCCCGGATATGCCCCGGCAAGATCTTCCATATCCTTAAGTCTCTTGATATATGATTCAATAACCTCGCGGCGCGCTCCGGGACGGGCGCCGGAGATGGCGTCACCGACAAGGACGAGAGGTGCATAAATCGTTGTCATCTCGGTCTCTTCGTGGTGAGCTCCGATGGAATTGCATATTTCGGGACGTTCCTTGTACTGCTCAGCGATTTTCATACCGAGCAAAGCGTGAGGAAGTTCAGGATCGAGTTCAGAGACTTTTCCGATATCGTGAAGAAGGCCCGCCCGTTTCGCAATCTTCGGATTGAGACCCAGTTCGGATGCCATAATCGTACAAATATTGGCAACTTCGCGCGAGTGCTGAAGCAAATTTTGTCCATATGAAGAACGGTACTTCATACGCCCGATTAGCTTGACAAGTTCCATACTCATACCGTGAATACCCAAATCGATACAGGTCCTCTTACCCGTTTCAAGTATTTCTTCTTCGAGCTGTTTCTGAACTTTGGAAACGACTTCTTCAATACGTGCAGGATGGATACGCCCGTCAATGACAAGCTGGTGGAGGGCAAGCCTTGCAACTTCTCTGCGTACAGGGTCGAATGCAGAAAGAAGTATGGCATCCGGTGTGTCATCGACTACTATTTCGACTCCGGTCGCCGCTTCAAGGGCACGGATATTCCGGCCTTCCCTACCAATGATTCTACCTTTTATTTCGTCGTTCTCAATAGGGAAAGTAGTAACGGCATTCTCTATTGCAGTCTCGGTTGCAGTACGCTGGATAGTATTGATAACTATCCTCTTCGCCTCTTTGGCAGCATTCATCCGCGCTTCATCCATCGTATCGTTGATATACGCCTGGGCCTCAGTTCTTGCAACTGCCTTCAGATTTTCGACAAGCATAGCCTTAGCTTCAGATGCAGTCATTCCGGCCACAGTCTCAAGCTGTTTATTCACCTGATCGGTCAATTTCTCGTACTCAGAAGTCTTTTTCTCGAGAATCTCGCGCTGAGCGGCAAGAGATTTTTTGGCATTCTCGGTATCGTTCATTTTCTTCTGAAGCTCCTGATTCTGCTGATTGAGATTATTTTCTTTCTGTTTCAACTTGTTCTCAGTCTCACGCAATTGGGCATTCTTTTCATTCACAAAACGCTCGTGCTCACTCTTCAGCTGAAGGTATTTCTCTTTCGCCTGAAGCATCTTGTCCTTCTTGATATTTTCAGCCTCAAGCTCAGCTGTCTCGATAATGGATTCTTTTTTCCCTTGAAGAGAACGATTATGCAGGTAAATATATACGGAAACACCGATTGCGGCTCCGATTATGGCAGAAAGTATATAGTACAACATCTCAAATATATATATATTGATTCAACATTCAAACTGTTGCAGACGAAGAATGAAAATAGAAAAGCCGTTAGCCGGGATGTCAGAAAATCTTAATTGATAAGATTTGAGCTCCGCCGCTGTTCAAGTATCCGGGGATTCCCGGCGCGCTATCCGGCAACGAGTAACTCGGTTCCGTGAAACCTGTTGATTTCAGCACACGGGACTAACGGCTACTTCTCTTTAATGTTTTCGAGATAAGAATCGGCCGCTTTCTGAAGCTTCTCTATCTCAGACTCAAGTGCAGAATACTTTTTCTGAGCTGTAAGACGGCCAATGGTCTCATTGAGAGTGACAAAGGAAAGTTTGTCCAAAAGAGTCTTGTCGGGGAACTTGGCATCATATGCCGCCAATTTCTGATTGATAGTGTCAGCAGCTATCCTCATTGACCGTTCCATCTCAGGGGACGCCGCTTTGAGCGAGTATTCTTTTCCGGCAATTTTGAGAGTTATGCTTTGCGCCTTGTTCTCTTGTTCTATCATAATCAATTCTCCAACAAGGAGATACACTTATCAATCTCCTTAATCAGTTTATCAATCTTTTCCTTCGCACCGGCAGGGTGACCACCGGGAGCCAAAAATGCTTCAGCCAGCTTGAAATTGTCGATTTTGCTCTCCAATTCTTCAATCTGCTTTTTATAAGTGTCACAGCTCGCCAATGCCTCTTCAAGACGGGAAGTCAATTCTTCATTCTTCCCTTTCTGGGTCTCATACAAAGCAATAAGCTTTTCGAAATTATCTTTCAGTTCTTTGAGCATTCCGATGCCATTATACTTAATATTTGCAAAGTTAACAAATAGTTCATAAAAAAAGAAGAAACCTTATCCAACTTTTTCTAACTTTGTACATATGAATTCGACAATAAGCAAAATTGCGGCGGCGGTGCCACGCGTATATCTGGCCGATATAGATGCCAATGAGAAAGAAATAATGCGTTTGATGAAGGAAGCCTCCGAAGCCGGAGCCCAATTGGTAGTCTTTCCGGAATTGGCGATTATGGGCGCCACCTGCGGAGACCTGATGTATCAGGACATTCTGATGGATAAAGCGGCTGATGCCGAATCCAGAATAAGATCCGCCGCTTCTGATTTGGGCATCAATGTCATTCTCCACGAAGATGACTGCACATTCGAGGGTCTGATTGTACATCAGGACGCAAGAGCCGAAGAAGTCACAGCCTGGCGTCATCTCAGATATCTTCTTGCAAATGAATCAAAAGGTGGGATAGTGGTATATTGTTCTGCCGGCTATGGAGAATCGACACAAGACGGTGTTTACAGCGGAGCCGCGGCAATATTCAAAGACGAGAGGATACTTGCGGAGAACGAAAGGTTCCGAATGGAATCTTCCATCATTTATGCAAATCTCAATGAATCGGGAGTATATGTCAAGCCCTATTCTCCTAAGCATAAAGAGCGCAATCCGTTCATCCCCGAAGACAGCGAAGAGCTGGCCCTCAGATGTGAGGAGATTCTTTCCATTCAGACAGTCGGCTTATGTTCCAGGATTTCTCACATCAGGAGCAAGAGTGCCATAGTCGGAGTTTCAGGAGGACTTGACAGCACTTTAGCCTTGCTTGTGTGCTGTATGGCCTTCGACAGACTCGGAATGGACCGCAGAAATATCATAGCCGTCACCATGCCCGGATTCGGAACGACCGGAAGGACAAAAGAGAATGCAAGGACACTGATGGAGAGCCTCGGCGTGACAAGCAGGGAGATTTCGATAGTCCCCGCCGTTTCTCTTCATTTCAAGGACATTGAGCACAATCCGGAGCACCACGATGCCGTCTATGAGAATTCGCAAGCGAGGGAACGCACACAAATACTTATGGACCTTGCCAATAAATACGGAGGTCTTGTAATCGGTACGGGAGATCTCTCGGAGCTTGCCCTTGGATGGGCCACCTACAACGGTGACCATATGTCGATGTATGGAGTAAACTGCAGTATTCCCAAAACAATGATGCAGGTGATTGTACGACATTGTGCGAATACTCGATTCTCGCAGATCAAGGATACACTTCTTGACATAGTTGACACTCCCATCAGTCCGGAATTGACGCCGGCAAATGAAAACGGAGAAATCAAGCAGAAGACAGAAGACCTCGTCGGCCCTTATGAATTGCACGATTTCTTTCTGTATCATTTTGTCAGGCATGGTCGCAAGCCATCGGAGATTCTCAAACTCGCCCAAAAGGCATTCGGAGCGGAAGAGAGCGAAAAACCCGGGAATTACGATGCCAAGACCATTGAGAAATGGCTTCGGATATTCATACAGCGCTTCTTCAACCAGCAATTCAAGCGTTCCTGCGCTCCCGACGGGCCAAAAACAGGCTCCGTGTGCCTTTCGCCACGCGGAGCCTGGAATATGCCGTCTGATGCAAACTCAACACTCTGGCTGAGCGATCTGGACTGAATTATTTCAATTCGCGAAATTTCTCAAGAGAGATTTTCTTTTTCTTGAGTGTAATTTCGGGCTTGACAGCAGCGAACACCTTCTGGTCCTCAACCTGCTCCTCAAGTCTTGAGACTTGACGCTCATCGGAGATAACTCTCTGCGCGGCGTCCTTGAGATATTCTTCAGGGACCCCAGACATACCGTACATAGCATACTGATATGCGACGAAGGCCATAGCGGCTTCCTCAATATCCTCCCGGGTTACCTTCACATCATATTTCTCCATTAAGAATGCGCGAACGAGTTGCCACTTGTAGTCTTCAACGAATCCGGGAAACTCTTCAGCAATCTGGTCTATGGTCATATTCTTCTTGTTGACAGCAAAAAGCCATCTGCGGAGGAAAGTCTCAGGAAGAGTAATATCGGCTTTCTCAACGAAATAATTGCGTATATCCCTGGTCAAGCGGTAATCAGCCTCCTGTGTATAATTGGATGCAAGGTCCTTGGCAATCTGAGCTTCGAACTCTTCTTCTGTCTTCACTTTGCCCTCGCCATAGATTTTGTCAAAGGTCTCCGGGACGGCCTCAGCCGGTGTAAACGTCTTGACATTGACGACGGTGGCACTGAATTCCGGATTCATACCGTCAAGTTCCTCCTTCTTGACTTTGAGAACGGCTGCACGGTCAGCTTCAGACTCGAAAGCATCATTTACATTGAAGATGAATTCGGACCCGGCCTTATATCCGAGGAAAGCTGTCTTGTAAGCCTCAGTCAAGTCTCTCATAGACACATAGGCATTCTCTATAGTCTTATCCCCCTGCTTGAGATCAAGATATACATATGACTCATCCGTAGGTGTATCAACTTCCTCAAGACCGCCATACTGCATCAAAAGGTTCTTGCGCATTTCCGCCTTTCCCTCAGATGTCGCCATAATGGTGTAATAAGGGACGGTGTCTTCCTTTACAACATCAAATTTAACTTCCGGGGCAAGACCCAGATCAAAAATGAATTTGAAATCGTTTCCGCTCTTCCATTCCAACTCCGGCTGTCTGTCGCTTCCAAGAGGCTCGCCAATGATGCGGAGCTCATTTTTCTTGATATAACCGTTGATTTTGTCGGATACGATATCATTGATGACATTCACAAGGACATCCTCGCCATAGAATTTCTGAATCAAAGACATAGGAGCCATTCCTTTGCGGAATCCCTTGATATCCGCATTTCTCTTGATCTCATTCAACTTTTTTTTCTCTGCAGGAGCGTAATCTTCTGCTACAATCGACACAGTCAATTCGATATTGAGGTCGTCAATCTGTTTTTTAGTAACTCTCATAATGTATAGTTTATATTATTTTTCTCCTATCAATTTGCGTCTTCGATTCGGATATTCGATTCTGCCGTGATTCATCTGAGCAAGGAAAGTCTTCAAGGCTTCCCGCACAATTTCGATTTCCCTGTAAGTGATATCCGCTTCATCAAACTGTCCCGCTGTCACCTTCGACTCTATAATCTTGTCAACAAAGTCTGAATATCCCTTTGATGATTTATCCTTCAGTGTCCTTGAGGCGGCCTCTACGGTGTCGCACAGCATCAAAATCACCTGTTCCTTGGTCTGCGGCTTCCGCCCCGGATATGTGAATGCCTCGACATCATCCGGATTGCCTCCTTCATTTACATATTTCGTATAAAAAAACGACATCACAGACGTGCCGTGATGAGTGCAGATAAAATCTTTGACAGCGTCAGGAAGATTATACCGCTCAGCAAGATCCAATCCGTCAGTCACGTGCTTGATAATATCATGAGCGCTCTGTTTAGGGTCAAGTTGGCCGTGATACTCTGAAACATTTTCGACAAGTGACGAATTTTCCACGAAACAGAGAGGATTTCTAGTCTTGCCTATGTCGTGAAGCATAGCTCCTGCCCGCACGAGAGCGACATCGCCTCCAATAAGCCGGGTAACAGTCTCTGCCATTGATGCGACCTGGAGACAATGCTGGAAAGTCCCTGGAGCCTTTTCCTCAAATCTCCTCATCATCAAGCTGTCCGTATCGGACAACTCCGCAAGTCTGGTATGGGAAAGAAGATGGAAGATGCGTTCGAACACATATGTGAGAGGGTAAGCCATAGAAGATATCAGAGACCCTATGAACAGGAAGAGAATAATCCTCATCCAGTCACCGTTAATCATATCCACCAAGTTGAAGCCCAAATAAGTCAACAGCAAGACCAGAAAAAGCGCCCATGACGGTATGAACTGTTTCCATCCCCTATATGCCGTTTTGAATATCAAGGTTGATACGGCGCCGGCGAGGAAGAACATCACCATCAGAACAACACCGTTCTGGAGGAATATAGCCATAGGAATAAGGCTCACAAAATACAGAGGAAGAACCAGCTTATAGCTGAAAAATGTCCTGAGGTAGAATATTCCAAGCGAGAAAGGCACAATAAAAATTAAGGTCGAATCCTCCCTTCCAACCGCGAATATGCCCAGCGAGACCAGAAAATAGATAAAACAGATATAAAAAAGCTCGTTTCTATGGTCAAACACAGACGGCTCGACATATAATATGACAAGGCATATGAGCATCACAAGGGCCAGCGCGATGATGATACTTCCAAGCCAGAATTGAAATGACGTATGCCTGCTTCCAACATTATTTCTGTACTCAAGCTTGTAAGAATCCAGCATTTGAGCAATTTCTGCCGTGACAAGCTCGCCTTCAGAGACAATCAGCTCTCCCGACTTGACAAATCCCTGAGTCGGAGATATGGACATAACTGATTCACTTTGGACCAGTTCTGTTGTCTGTCTGTCAAAAATAAGGTTCGGCTCCACCAAGTCATAAATGCCCAACGACTTGAACAGAGAATCAAGATTGACGGACGGAGCCATGCCACTGACATCGGCAAAAAGCTTGGCCTTTGCATCAGCCTGCTTATAGACTTCGGAATAAGGGACTTTCGTGGCTCTTTTATTTTTCTGAACAAAAAGGACCTCATCACTGAGTTCGAAAGCCCGTTTGTCCGCCTTGGATATTTCATCCTGGATGACTCCCTGCGAATATATGGAACGCAAGGAAGTCAAGACACGCGGTTTCAGAGAAGAAAAACTCCCATATGATATGGATTCTGCAGTCTTGAGACTGTGATTCACTACATCATCGGAGAACTTATAGTAGGGTACCACGGCAGAAGATGCAGAAAGCCTTTCTGTCATAATCTGCTCATCTGTCTTATAGATAGGGAAATCGAACTGCGCCACAAGGGTTTCATACCCCCACGGAGTCCCTTTCTTGTAATCATATGCGAACTTGGTTGTTCTTGGCATCATCAGCAGCAACACCAAAAACAACAGCGCCAATGGTATAAAGGCATTACTTGAACGGGCTGTTTGCTTCTTTTGCGATGTATCCATAAGTCAATTTGTCTGTAAGTCTAGGGAAAAGTCTGTGCGCCAACACTGTAGCTTTTCCGAGTAGCGTAAGGGTAGATGTTGATTTGCGCCTGACGAGATTTTTTGCCAACTTCAAAGCTACAGTCTCTGCACTCATCAACTTACCCTCATCAAGTGGAGTTTCGCCCTGAGCGGTACCGTCAGCGGTAAGCGCGGCATTTCTGACATTGGAAGAAGTATAACCCGGAGCGAAAACAAGGACATTGAGACCATCCTTGAGGTGTTCGATACGCAATGTATCCAAGAAACCTCTGACGGCATATTTTGAAGATGAATAGCCTGTTCTTGCCGGAAGGGCGGAATAGCCGGCAATAGAAATCACGCCAACGACAGAGCCCTTGGAAGCAAGCAAATACGGAAGCGCATATTTAGTGCAATTGACTGTACCCCAGAAATTCACATCCATAAGAGAATGAATCACCTTGAGGTCAAGATCCTTGAACATCGCCCGCATGGACAGTCCGGCATTATTGATAAGGATATCAATTCTCCCAAATGTTGACACTGTCTTATATATCAAGCACTTACAGTCATTCTCAATGCTTACGTCAGTCTTTACGCAAAGCACTTTATCCGGATCCGATGAAACGGTTGAAGCGTATTGCTCAAGTTTGTCCAGCGACCTGGCCGCCATAACAACCTTGGCGCCATAACTCCCGAACAACCTGGCTGAAGCCAACCCAATACCCGAGCTGGCTCCCGTAATGACAATGACTTTATCTTTGAAAAAGGCTGAATTCATCTTGGTAATAATCATTCAATCGTCATCTCTGCGATGTCATCTCCGTCATATAAACCGGCATCAAGCTTGGACTTTATCTCCTTGAATACTTGGAGAGTATATTCGACATCCTCCATCGTGTGAGCCGCCGTACTGACTATTCTGAAAATAATCATACCCTTGGGGATGACAGGATAGATGACCATAGAACAGAAAATCTTATAGTTCTCACGAAGATCCTTGGCCATTTTGGTAGCCTGTGCTATACCGCCCTTGATATGAACGGGAGTCACACAAGCCTGAGCCTCTCCGATATCGAAACCTTCCTTGCGGAATCCATCTTGAATGGCGTGAGTAACAGCCCAGCACTTCTTGCGCAGTTCATCTCCTTCAGGAGAATCTATGATGGACATACGCTTGATATTTCCTATAACGAAAGGCATAGGAAGACTCTTGGCATACATCTGCGAACGCATATTCGCCCTCAGATAATTGATAATACTGTGCGGGCCGGCCACAAAACCACCGATTGAAGCCATTGACTTTGCAAAAGCGCCTATATACAAATCAACTTCATCCATGCAGTTGAGCTGTTCGGAGGTACCACGTCCGTGCTTTCCAAGCAGGCCGAATCCGTGCGCATCATCTATCATTATGCGGAAACGGTATTTGGACTTCAAAGCCGCTATCCGGTCCAGTATCCCCATTGCTCCCGTCATCCCGAAAACACCTTCGGTGATAAGGAGAACACCGCCGCCATTCTCCTCAGCAATTGAGCAGGCGCGAGCCAGAATCTTCTCACAATCAACGATATTATTGTGACGGTACTTGAACTTTTCGCCAATGTGCAGACGGATGCCGTCAAGAAGGCAAGCGTGACATTCAGCATCATAGACAATCACATCGTGCCTTGCAGTCAGGGCATCGATAGTCGAGACGATACCCTGATAGCCAAAATTAAACAAGAAAGCATCCTCCTTCTTCTCGAACTTGGCAAATATTTTCTCGAGCTCCTCGTGATAACGGGTATGCCCGGACATCATTCTGGCTCCCATCGGATAAGCAAGTCCCCACTCTGCAGCCGCCTGTGCATCAGCTTTACGGACTTCAGGATGATTGGCCAGAGCCAAATAATTGTTCAAACTCCAGTTCAGGACAGGCTGTCCGTTGAATGTCATATGAGGGCCCAACTCTCCCTCAAGTCTGGGATACATATAATATCCGAATCCTTGTTCAAAATACTGACCGATAGGGCCACCCGAGTCTCTTTCGATCCTATCAAAAATATCCAACATGGTTTTAGGTTTATTTATGCGTCAATATTTGCATAGTGTGCATTTTCTTCAATAAACTGTCTTCTAGGAGGTACATCATCACCCATAAGCATAGAGAAGGTCCTCTCGGCCTGTGCCGCGTTGTCTATTGTTATCTGACGGAGTCGTCTGCGTGAAGGGTCCATAGTCGTGTCCCAGAGCTGTTGATCGCTCATTTCACCCAGACCCTTGTACCTTTGTACGGTATAGCCCTTGTCAGAGCCCTTTCCAAGTGTCTGGGCCGCCTCTTCGCGCTGCTCCTCAGTCCAGCAATAAACCTCCTTGTTGCCCTTCTTGACCAGATATAGAGGCGGAGTGGCAAGATATACATAACCATTCTTGATAAGATCGAACATATACCTGAAAAAGAATGTGAGGATAAGACAAGCGATATGGCTTCCATCCACATCGGCATCAGTCATAATGACCACCTTATGGTAACGCAGGCGGCTCAAATCCATATGCTTTTCTCCTGACTCGTCCTCTTTGGCCACTGTTACGCCCAGAGCCGTGTATATATTACGGATTTCCTCCGAATCAAAAGCCCTGTCTCCGGCCGCCTTCTCGACATTAAGAATCTTGCCTCGAAGCGGAAGAATAGCCTGATAGCGGCGATCCCGTCCCTGCTTGGCCGTTCCACCCGCAGAATCTCCCTCAACGAGGAAAATCTCACATTTCTCAGGATCCCTTTCCGAACAATCCGCAAGCTTTCCCGGCATTCCGGCACCGGTCATCACTGTCTTGCGCTGCACCATCTCACGGGCCTTGCGCGCGGCATTGCGGGCCGTTGCGGCAAGAACGATTTTCTCTATTATCAGCTTGGCTTCCTTAGGATGCTCCTCGAGATAATTCTGCATTGCCGCCGCCGTGGCCTGAGAAACAGCCGAAGTGACCTCTGTATTGCCCAGCTTTGTCTTTGTCTGTCCTTCGAATTGAGGTTCTGCAACTTTCACGGAGACAACAGCAGTCAAGCCTTCACGATAATCTTCCGGAGCAAGATCGCCCTTGTATTTCTCCAGCAGTTTATTCTTTTCGGCGTAAGCCTTGAGAGTACGGCTCAGGCCCATCTTGAAACCCTGAAGATGGGTTCCTCCCTCAATTGTATTGATATTGTTGACGTAAGAATAGATTTTTTCGGTATATCCATTGTTATACTGGAGTGCGATGTCAATCGGAATAATCTTGTCGGAATTGACACATATCGGATCCGGTATGAGCGTATCCGCCCCGGCATCCAGATATGAAATGAACTCTTGGAGACCTTTCTCGGAGAAGAAAGTGTCAGTACGGAAAGAACCGTCCTCAAGCGGCTCGCGATTGTCTGTAAGGACAATTGTTATGCCCTTGTTGAGATATGAAAGCTCGCGAAGTCGCGCGGCGAGAGTATCATATTTGTAAACGATAGTCTGGGTGAAGATAGTCGCATCAGGATGGAATGTGATGATGGTTCCCGTATCCTGACATGTTCCGACAACTTCTACGTCGCACAGCGGCTTTCCCTTGGAATACTCCTGGCGGAAAATCTTACCTTCTCTATGGATTTCGGCAACAAGTCTGTCAGACAAAGCATTCACACAAGACACACCGACTCCGTGCAGACCTCCGGACACTTTATAACTGTTCTTGGAGAATTTTCCTCCGGCATGAAGTACTGTAAGTACAACTTCGAGGGCTGAACGCTTTTCTTTCTCGTGCATTCCGGTAGGGATACCCCGTCCGTTATCAGTGACTCTGATTGAATTGTCCTTTTCAATTGAAACACAGATTGTATCGCAAAAGCCCGCCATGGCCTCATCGATACTGTTATCGACCACTTCATATACAAGATGGTGCAACCCTCTCTCCGCAATATCTCCGATATACATGGAAGGTCTCTTGCGAACGGCCTCCAAACCTTCAAGCACCTGAATACTATCCGCGGAATACTGTTGCTCCGCCTTTTTCATCTCTTCGTTCTCCAACATAAAAATCTTTGTTCTAAGCTACGTTTACAAACGTACAAAGTTACTATTTTTTCCCGATGAATAATCAAATTACCGGTCACATAATAATGAGCGGCTACAAATTCAATGCAATGCCTCCGGTGACATTCAGCCCGGCCTCCGCGTGAAGAGGAGAACGTTGTATTGTTCTGTTCAGCAGATTGCCGCCACGCAGCCATACTGACAGTTTGCTGTTGACTCTGAATTCCGCCATCGCACCAAAATCGACATAAGACGGAATCACGTATAAAGTAGAACGCTCCGAGCAATATTCGGCATTCACGCCGACATAGATTCGTTTCGACCAATTATAAGTGATATAACCGTCAGCAACGAGCTCCGGAATGGCCAGGTAAAAATCGTTTGTACCTTTCGGTGTCGACTTGGTATATCTGAAATGACCGCCGGCCTCAATATGGTCGGACATCCATTGCAGATTGGCATCCGCAAAGATTCTCTTCATTCCAAGATAATCGATAGAACCGACAAGTCTCACAGGGTTTGTCCTGACGGTCTGATACATCCCATCCACCAATAATGCATCCGTATCAGCGAATCCACCATAGACATCGAATTGAAGGAATCCGGCCAGCTGTCCCTTGAAACCGAGAGCCGCATCAATCTTGGTCACAGAATTGTCCATAAGTGGAATCGTCGTATTGGACAGCAAAAAGACAGGATTGAAAAAATGATTCTTTTCTATCAGAGTGGAGAACTGATTGATGTCATTGCCTCCGGTAGCGCGGGCGTAAAGGGTCAGACCCTGATCGAGAATACGATAGCTCAAGTTGATGGCCGGATATATAATCTGGGACTCAGTTTTGTGCATCGGAGAGATGGTGTGATTAGTATTGTCCTTACCGAAAACATAAGCAATCTGAGCTCCCAAATCGGCATTGAAGCGACCGTTTGTCCACTTGAATTTAGGAGTGACATAAACATTCATCGCATATGATGACAGCAGACGGTTGTAAAAACCCATATCAGTGCCAAAATCCAGACCGATTGAAGAATGATCGCTTAACTTCATTCCCAAGTCCACTTTCCCGTTCAGCTCAGTGTTACCGACAGCGAACCCCATTGCATTGAATACAATGTCATTCTCTCCCATTCGTCCTCTGATATCCACATCATAGGTGACTTTGTCATCATTGAATGGCTTTGATGCTATATTCAAGGCTATGCCTCCCTCGTTGTAGATATGGCCCCAAGTGCCATCATTCGGGGAAATTGTCCTGTCCACAGTATCCTTCACGGTCATAAAACGATATGTAGCCTCAAGCGAGAACACAGACTTGTCACCGACATAGCGTACTTTCGCTCCAACAACATTGTTCATATCAAACCCGAAATATGTGCCATTCTCATAATTATCGACGAGGTACTTTTCCAGACTGCTCATATGATAGCCCTTGAGAGTCCGATAATTACCCATATAGCCCCTGAAATCGTCATAAATCTGGAGACTGATGCCCTGAACCTTAAGTTTGGGAGAATACACGGCAGTGAGCTCCGGATGAAGTGAATAGCCGGCTCCGGCACGCAGATAAAACTGTCTGACATCTTGTGCGGCCGCCGCCGGTCTCATATCAATCAGATATGGTTTGAACTCGTACGAGCCCTTATATGGATTGTCAAATACCGAATAGTCAAAATCATAGTCAAATACAGTCAAGGAATCAGGAACGCTCATTCCGACAACGTTCTTGCTGCCTTCCACCGATCTTCCCTGATATGCATTGGTCACTTCGACACGCGGATTGAAAGACTGGGCTGACACGGCAATGCTGAAACCCAGCACGGCCAGACTTATTAATATAGATTTCTTATTCATATTCTTTGATTTTTACGAGTCTCATTCTGACATTATCAAGTACATCGTCGTGCGTCCCCCTCTGTGGCTCATATCCGGACTGAATGCTTTCAAACGTAGCTTTTGCCTGCTTGACATTGCCTTTCTCCATAAAACTGTCACCCAATACGACAAATGACTTTGCAAGCCAGTAGGACTGATCTGGGGCAGTCTCGGAGAATTTATAGACCAGAGGCTCGACATCATCGAAATTACCCTGATCGTACAAATCCTGGATAATAAGATATAACGCTTCGGCGCCCTCGTCGGTAGTAGGTTCGTTGCTCAGAGAACGGAAAATCCCATAAGCGGACTCACGCTGGCTGGTAGCAAGATATGACATCGCTTTGATATAATCGGCTTCTCTGAGAATACTTTTATCGGATCTGTTATCAGACTTGACTTCATCCGCACATCTGATAGCAGACGGATATGCACGGGACCTGAAAGCGGAACGCATCTTACCGACTATCGCCGTGAACTTGTTGTTCTCTATCTGAGCCATCTCCAACAAATTGCCGTATGCATCATAAGCCTCTGAAAAATGCTCGAGAGAATATGAAATCCCGGCATAATTCAGAATCGCGATTTCCGCAAATGAGCCGTCATCCGCCATCCCGGCCACTTTTGAGTAATACTCGCAAGCCTTCTCCTTCTGCCCGAGAGCTTTGTAACTTTCTGCGATATAGAATAGCGCCTGAGGGACTTTCACCCCTTGCGGATAATCCTTGACGTAGTTGTCAAGAGAAACAAGCGCCTTCGTGTAATTTTCAGAAAGGAACATCTGCTCGGCAGAATTGAAATAAATCATTTCGGTCTGGGCCTCGGTCTTATCGATTGGGGTTTTAAGATTCTTTATATAAGCAAGATACTTATCCGGCTCGCCCATAGTCTGATAAAGCGATTCCACGGCCAACAGGGCATCTTCCGAGTATGATGACGAAGGCATTTTTTCAATCACAGTCTTATAAAATTCCAGTGCCTCTTCATATTGCTTCCTGTTGGATGAAATCATTCCGAGCTCTATCAGAGAACGGGCAAAATAAATGCTGTCGGAAGTACTGCTTTTCAAGGTCTGGAAGCATACATATGCATCATCGGGATTCTTCTGTTCCACATATGAGCGGCCGAGCTCATACATAGCCTCGTTATAGAATGCATTGTCGCTTGTGGCCTTTTTAACCTTGACAAGAGTGTTCAATTTGTCAGCAATTTTCCCAGCCAGACCATAAGAAAGACCAAGCTGATAATAAGGATAAATATCATTAGGGCTATTGTATTCAGATACAGCCTTTGAATATGACTTTATCGCCGCATTGTAATCCTTGCGGGCAAAATCACAGTCTCCCCTGCGATATAAGGCATCCTGACGACTAGTCTTGTCACCACTTGTCAGATATACATCGAACCACTTTGCAGCATTGGAAAAATCATCCATCCGAAGACAGCAATAGGCCAGATTATACGAGAGAGATTTTCCTTCAGACATTTGGTCCAATGCTGACAGATTATACAGGTCCTCAAATATGGACCGGGCCTCCGCGAAACTGTCTGTCATATAGAGAGACTCTGCAAGCCAATATCTTGATAACTTGTTGAAATTGTCCTGACGCCCGGTGAAGAACGCCGCCGCCCGAAGGAACGGAACAGCATCCTTATACGAGCCGCTTTCTATCAGCTGCTGAGCCCTCAAATAATTGGCCTTCATATAATTGCCACGCATCGAATCATCAAGGTCATCAATCTTGTCATAAGCCGCGATTGCATCTGCATAATTTCGATTGTACAACGATGTGAGCGCCATATATCCATAAATCCTTTCACCGTTTTCAGATGAAGCGTACTTGTCCAGATATGCCGAGAAAACGGATGCGTCGTGATTGAGATCGAATGCAAGTTTTGCATAATTGAAATAGGCATCCTTCTGAATCAGGGCATCATATGGCAAAGCCGCGGCGTCCTTGAATGCCGTAAGGGCAGAAACTTTGTTCTTGGTCTTGATGTATGAATAACCGAGCTGATAATTGGCAATCTGGCCTATACTGTCCGTACGCATAGGCATCATCGAGAAATTGGCAATCGCATCGTGATAGTCTCCAAGAACATATTGTAGAGAACCGGCATAAAAATAATCGGCACGCGTCATCGATGCTGACTGAAGCGCATCCCTGTCAAAATACTCCTTTGCCTTGGACGGGTCGCCCTGAACAAGATAAGCCTCGGAGATAATACGCGCGAGATGCTGCTTTCTCTCAGGCGGGACTGTTTTGTACACAGACTCAGCATTATCTGTCACATACTTATAGTCTTTCTGCATGAAACGGCACTCAATCATATAATATTCAGCCGTTTCCTCAAAACGTCTGTCGGACGATGATTTCTCGAACCATTTGAAAGCCTCGTCGAAATTTTCCTGATTGTAATAAAGATCTCCCAATGCATAACGGGCAGCAGGGGCATATTCCGGAGAATACATCAAATCGACCTTTTCGAAACCTTTGACGGCTTCGCTGTAGTTGCCTGTCTCCTTATGACTGAAAGCCCTCTTGAATTCTATTTCCGCAAGCTGCCTGCCAGAGAACTTCTTCCCGTTCACATTATCATATTCACCGACAGCTTCGGCATACAACCCATCATCAAACAATGAATTGGCGCTGAGATAGTGAATCTGATTGGATACGACCGTCCTGCCGTATCTCCTGTCATAATCAGCTATGGCTTCCTGATAATTTCCGGATTTCATCCTGATATCGCACATTATCATATAGCCCTCACTTACAGGACTTGACGACTGTTGGGAAATTGTTTCAAAAAGGCTTCTTGCCCTCTCGTACATTCCGTTGTCATACAAGCCGATAGCCTGCATTAGCATAGCGGAAACCGAGATGGCCAAAACTCTGAATTTCATATTGACTGCTTTTTATTACCATTATATTTAATAAAGTACAAATTTACTTAATTTCTGTCTATATTTGTAAAAAAATAGAACCTATTTTACATTTTATGGATAGAACTCCCGTCATTTCCTTCAGCCACGCAGACATCAACAATGGTGAAGAAACCGTGATTTTCGACCTCAATATGGATATCTTCCCGGGCGACTTTGCATATATAGTCGGCAAAGTCGGCAGCGGCAAAACTTCCATAATCCGTACCATAATTGCCGAAAACAAGCTCAAATCCGGGAAAGGCGAAGCCTGCGGCTTTACTCTCAACGGGATAAAAGAAAAAGAAATCCCGTTCCTCCGCAGAAAAATGGGGGTTGTATTTCAGGATTTCCAACTTCTGATGGACCGTACAGTGAAGGAGAATCTCGAGTTCGTCCTTATGGCGACCGGATGGAAATCCAGAGATGAGATGGAAAAAAGAATCAAGGAAGTCCTTAAGGATGTCGGGATGGATACCAAAGCCCACAAGCTCCCCCACCAATTGTCCGGAGGAGAACAACAGAGAATAGCCATAGCCAGGTCGTTGCTCAATAATCCTTTAGTAATTGTCGCAGATGAGCCGACAGGCAACCTCGACAATGAGACTGCAGACGGCATACTTCAGTTATTGACAAAGATTAACAAGGAAGACGGTACAGCCATAGTGATGGTCACCCACAACAGAAGCATTTTCGAAAAATACCCGGGGCGTGTCTTTGTATGCAAAGATGAGAAATGTCACGAGCACAAAGGGGACAATGACATCATAGATCTGTCCATCAGTATATGAAAAGCAGTCTTAAGGACAAATATCGGCAGATTCTGCAATACTTCAGAACAAATATGCCGGAAGCGGATACAGAGCTGCATTATGACAGCCCTTTCCATCTGCTGATTGCTGTCATCCTGTCTGCACAATGCACCGACCGTAGGGTCAATATCGCAACACCTCCCCTGTTTGAGCGGTACCCTGATGCGGAATCACTTTCAAGAGCTGATTTCGATGAGGTCTTCAACCACATCAAATCGGTTTCCTATCCCAACAACAAAGCCCGCCATTTGATTCAGATGGCAGCCAAACTCCAGGATTCATTCGGTGGGGAAGTTCCTTCGGACATAGATGATTTAATGTCGCTCCCGGGGGTCGGTCGAAAAACAGCAAATGTCATTGCTTCAGTGATTTATAACAAGCCGGTTGTCGCCGTTGACACGCACGTTTTCAGAGTGGCTCACAGAATCGGGCTTTCCCGAGGCAAGACTCCGGATGCTATTGAAAAAGATCTTGAGCGGCACATTCCCGCAGAAGATTGTCCCAAAGCCCATCATTGGCTGATTCTTCACGGGCGATATACCTGCACAGCCCGCTCACCTCACTGCGAGGATTGCGGGCTGCAACAGTATTGTGACGAATATCTCGATTCTAGAGTGTCAAGACTATCTGCTGAAGATCTCTCAAATCGGAACTCTTTCCATAATAGAGCACATATGTGCCAGGAGTAGCCTCCATTTTGCCGGTCGCTTCATTGAATGTTCTGAATGTCAACTCATTGAGAGGAATTGACACATTCACTGAAGTCCCGGCAGGAATGTGTTGTCTGGAGAATCCTCTGAGCGCAAGCTTAGGGCCTTCCTTATCCTCGACCTTCCGGACATACAACTGCACTACTTCGTCTCCATCCACAGTGCTTGTATTGGTGACAGGGACGACCAGAGTCATATCCATACCCCTCTTGCTCTTTCTGTCGATATGCGCCAAGCCATACTCAAACTCGCTGTAGCTTAAGCCGAAGCCGAATGCAAACGCCGGCTCCTCATCCATATATCGGTATGTGCGCCCGTACATATCATAATCGTGGAAGTCAGGAAGCTGGTAATCACCCTTATAGAAAGTGACAGGCAGCCTTCCGGCAGGATTGTAGTCACCGAAAAGAACGTCCGCCACAGCCTGGCCGCCCTGCTGGCCGCCATACCAGGCTTGAAGAATCGCATCGCAACTCTCGGTCTCAGGCATCAGTGCGATTGCAGAACCAGACATATTCACAAAAATGACAGGTTTCCCGGTCTCGTGAAGAGTCTTGAGGACTGCTCTCTGGATTGACGGGAGTTCTATGGTGTTTCTATCTCCTCCGCTAAACCCTTCATACTGGACTCTCATCTCTTCACCCTCAAGTCTCGGAGAAATGCCTCCTACAAAAATATACGCATCGACTCCGGAAGGGACGGCAATCATATTCGGAGTATAGACAACATTGCGTTCGCCGACTTTCTCCCGAATGGCTTCAAGAACAGTCACAGTCTTGCGTGGAGTGCCGTTATAATTTGCCCACATCGCAACAGAATCCGCAGCATTCGGTCCCAAGACTGCATATTTCACATTTTCTTTGGCCAAAGGGAGAACACAGCCTTTATTCTGGAGAAGAGTCATAGTCTCTCTGGCCATCTTCAGAGCAAGTTCATCATGTTCATCACAGGCGAGCTTTGATACAGGTATGTGATTCCAGCTCACGATGCTGTCGTCATCCATTTCTCCCAATCTGAAACGGGCCTTCAAAAGACGGTGGACAGATACATCTATGTCGCTTTCCTTGATATATCCTTCAGCAACGGCTTTTACGAGAGAGCGATATGAATTGCCGCATTCCAAATCCGTTCCAGTGAGGACTGCATTCGCGGAAGCGGCAGCCGGATTTTTAGGGAACACATTGTGACGGCCCTGCGAATAGAAGTCGCTGATAGCGCCGCAGTCACTGACTATCAATCCCTTATATCCCCAATCCTTGCGAAGGAACTGAATCAGAAGTTTGTCGCTTCCGCAGCAAGGTTTACCCTCGAAGCGGTTGTAGGCGCACATAACCTCTTGCACATCCGTAGTCTTGATTATGTTCTCGAAAGCATAGAGATATGTTTCCATCAAATCTCTGTACGACACCTCGTCCGCATCGAAAATATGTCTCTCGGATTCAGGCCCGCTATGGACAGCATAATGTTTCAGGCAGGCGTGAAGCTTGTCATATTTGTCTCCGGGGGTGCCCTGTAATCCGGTAACGACAGAATATCCCATTCTCATTGTGAGATATGGGTCCTCGCCATAAGTCTCCTGACCGCGTCCCCAGCGTGGATCTCTGAAGATATTGATATTCGGTGTCCAGACGGTCAATCCATTATAGCGCTCAACATTATTGTTCTGTCGGGCGAGGATGAATTTGATTCGTTGCTCAGTGCTGGCGACATCAAAAACCTGCTGCACCAGGGCGTCATCAAAACTGGCGGCCATACCTATTGACTGAGGAAACACGGTCGCAAGACCGGCACGGGCCGCGCCGTGAAGAGCCTCGTTCCACCAGTTGTATTTCCGGATGCCGAGTTCCGGAATACCCTCGCTGACATCCTGCATAAGCTGGACTTTCTGTTCAAGAGTGAGTCGTCCCAACAGATCATCCGCACGCTGGTCGGCAGAGAGTTTGGGATTCTGGTATGGCAGAAGTTGCTGGGCGGTCATCACAACTGCCAGCAGGATTCCGCTCACAAAGGTTATTGTTCTTTTCATATCGTTGAGATTTATATGGTTGATTCACGACACGGTCAAGCGATTTCATTCATTCCCGACAACGACGGCACGGATTGCTCCGGATGCCGATACATCCACACAAATATAATTAATTTGAGTCTGTTTTGAAATGCCGATTTCTTTTCTTACGCATCTTTTCTGTCAGCAAGTCCGAGATATTGATTCCAATAGTTTTCAAAGTTTGTTTCGAAGGATATTCTTTTCATCCAAAATTAATTATATTTGTCCACAAACTAATGAATTTTGATATGAGCAATTATCTGGACACAGTGGAGCAATGGCTGACCGGTGATTTCGATCTGCAGACAAAAGCCGAAATTATGGAACTCAAGAGCAATGATCCGGCAGGGCTGGAAGATGCATTTTACCGTAATCTCGAATTCGGTACCGGTGGTCTCAGAGGGCTGATGGGAGCAGGCACCAACAGAATGAACAAATACACTGTCGGTATGGCCACCCAGGGTCTTGCGAATTATATCAAAGCTCACGTAAGCGAAGAAAATCCGGCCGTTTGTGTATCATATGACAGCCGTAACCGGAGCAAGGAATTCGCCAGAATCACAGCGGATGTCCTATCCTCAAACGGTATCACGGTGCATATCTTCGACAATATCAGACCTACCCCGGAGCTCAGTTACTCCATAAGGATGAAAAAAGCTGTCGCCGGAGTGATGGTGACGGCGTCGCACAACCCCAAAGAATATAACGGATATAAGGTTTTCTGGGGTGACGGAGGTCAAATCACATCTCCTGTCGATACGGATATTGTAGCGGAAGTCAGTAAAATTACAGATCCTTCGATGGTCAAATTCTCGTCCGAAGACGCAGCTCCGATCTTTGCAATGGGCTCCGACGTTGATGAATCATACATCAGCGACATTCTGTCACTCACTCTCACACCGGAAGCCAGAGAGCGCCACAATGACATAAAGATTGTTTATACGCCCCTGCACGGATGCGGGGTAAGGTTGGTCCCTGAATGTCTGAGGCGTCTGGGATTCAGAAATATATACCACGTTCCCGCCCAGGATGTCAGCGACGGCAATTTCCCTACTGTCGCTTCCCCTAATCCTGAAGAGCCGTCAGCTCTCAAAATGGCCATTGAAGTTGCTGAAAAAGAAGGTGCGGACATCGTCATGGCCACAGATCCCGATGCCGACAGAATGGGAATTGCCGTGCGAGACGACAATAATAAAATGGTACTCTTCAACGGCAACCAGACAGCATCTCTGCTCACGTTCTATATCCTCACCAGATGGAATGAGCTCGGGAAACTCGATTCATCCAAGTATGTCGTAAAGACCATAGTCACAACTGAGCTCATCACCGAAATCTGCGCATCATTCGGTGTCAAAGTCCACAATGTCCTCACAGGTTTCAAATACATAGCTGAAACTGTCAGGAAATACGAGGGGCAAGGAGAGTTCATATGCGGAGGTGAAGAAAGTTACGGGTTCAATGTCGGTCAGTATGTACGCGACAAAGATGCCCAGATAGCGTGCTCAATGATTGCTGAATGCGCAGCTTGGGCTGCCGACAGAGGGCTTACATTATATCAATTGATGCAGAAGATATATTCAGAGTACGGCTATCGGAAGGAAGGCCTTGTTTCACTTGTAAGAAAGGGGAAGAGCGGAGCTGAAGAGATTTCAGCCATCATGTCCGGCTTCAGAGCCAACCCTCCTGTCGAGATGTGTGGTTCACCTGTCTGCAAGATTGTGGATTACCTTGAGCCGGAGAAGACAGGACAGCCGAAATCAAATGTTCTTCAATTCTTTGATGAAGCCGGAGATGTTGTATCCATCCGCCCGTCAGGCACAGAGCCGAAAATAAAATTCTATTTCGGTGCCAAAGGAAACGATGCCGATGCCAAGATAAATTTGCTTAAAGAACTTTTTGTAAAGGACTGACAAAAATCATCTCCGATGAAGAAGACTTTTGATGACATATTGCAGGATATGGACGTTGTCAAGAAGAAAAAATTGTCAACGAAATTGCCTGAATGGTCAGATGTCGATGGACTGGAAATAGCCACAAGCCTTGCTCTGGAGCAATGCAGTTCAACCGCCACGGCTCTGTATAAGGCCAAGTTGCTGAGCAGACTGAGCCAAGCTCAAGCAAATCTCAAGATAGCCGACCTCACCGGAGGCCTCGGAGTTGACTCCTGGGCGTTCAGTTCCGTTGCCGACAAAGTCCTCTACAACGAGTTGAACACCAAACTTGCCAATGCCGCCGCCAACAATTTCAAAGCCCTCGGCATAAGCAACATCAAAGTATACAATACAGATGCAATCAGAGCGGTATCCACTTTCGGCCGGATTGACTGGATATATCTCGACCCATCGCGCAGAGATCAATCCGGAAAGAAAGTTTTTCTCCTGGAAGACTGCGAGCCCGATGTTTTCGCCGCAAAAAACGAATTATTCAAGTACTGCGACAAGATGATGGTCAAGATTTCCCCTATGGCAGACATATCAATGCTCTCTGACAGATTCGGACGATGCCTGTCAGAAGTTCACATAGTCGGTCTGAATGGAGAATGCAAGGAGATTGTATGCATCCTGAAGAAAAACAACACGGAGCCGTACCATCTTACCGTGGCCGACCTTCCGGACTCAATATTCACAATTGACACTTCTCTTGAGGATTCTTCAGAGCGCCATCTGCTCAGAAACAAGGATGAGCTGGTCGGAAAATGTCTTGCAATCCCGAGCGCCGCATTTCTGAAGGCCGGTTGCTGGAATTGGTTGTGCAACCAATTCAAGATGGTAAAGCTCGGGGACTTCACGCATATTTTCGCCTGCAATAATGGCGAGAAAAGGATAGTCGAGATACTTCCATTCAGCAATCCTAACATAAAATCGCTTGCCAAACGATACCCGTATTGCGAACTTACAGCACGGAATATACAGATAACCACGGAAGAACTCCGCAAGAAAATGGGCACATCGTCAGGTGACAATATACATATCTATGCCTGCACCTGTGATTTTCTCGAGGCTCCATCGGAAAGGCTGCTCATCGTGACACAGAAAGAAACAACCCCACAGCAGGAATCTACGGGTCAGTAATGATTTTCCACATCATCCGGCGCGGCGTACCGCTCTGGCCGACCCGCGTGGGTCAGCATTTTCGTCATACACTATTCGTTCTTGAGATATTTCAGCCAGAAATCACGGTCCGCGGCTGTAGAATGGACTCCCTGATAACCTCTGTATCCGTGCAGGCCATCAGGGTAGATCATCAATTCAAATTTCTTGCCCGCCTTCTGCAAAGCGTCAATCAACTGAAGGGTGTTCTGGAAATGAACATTATCATCCCCCGTGCCGTGTGTCAACTTAAGCATCACCGAGTCATCCGAATCGGCAGATACCGGATAATAAGACACATCTTTCAGAACACAAGACCGCTCATACCCGTCAGGATTGCCCTGGGGAGTATCCATAAAACGTTCTGTATAATGAGTATCATATAAGTGCCAATCATATACGCCACCTCCTGCAATACCGTAGTGGAAGGCATCGCTGTGACGGAGAAGGAGTCGCGCCGTGTTGGCACCACCAAAAGAAAAGCCGTGAACACCTATTTTGTCCGCAATCACATATGGCAAAGCCTTGAAATAATCAGCCCATTCCACGAATTCTTTGATAGGCTGAGTCTGTAAATCCTTATAGACCAAATCAGTACCAGCACGTCCGTTATGTCCGGATGCACTCACATCGGCGTTGACATAAATAATGTCATTATCACTGTACCACTGATTTGCAGGATTAGGCGTAGTCCATCTGTCATTGACAACGGCAGTGTTTGGACCTCCGTAGATTTGCATTACGACAGGATATTTCTTTAACGAGTCAAAACCCACAGGGTATGTAACCGATGCCGGAATCTCAAATCCGTCGGATGTGGTCATAGTGATGAGTTCAGGCAGGGCATATTTGGAAGAATCATAATCAGGTCCTTGGATACCAGCCACCTTCATTACCGGATCAAGCGGAGAAGATGTCTTGTAAAGATATATCCCGGTAGGGGTTGAATAGTTGGAAAGAGAAGCCACAAAATACTTTCCATCCGGAGAGAACTTCACGCCACCGACTGCATATTCAGGGTCTGTCAAAGCAGTGACGTTTCCTTTCCCGTCGACCTTGTAAAGTGCTGATTTAACGTGAGAATCACGATTAGCCGTGAAAAAGATCTCGGACTTCTTCATATCAACCCTCACAAGGGATACTCTCCAGTTGGGGCCATCAGTCAGACGCTTCAGGACATTTCCATCATAGGACAGGTAATATATCTGCTCCCACCCGGTCTCAAAACTGCGGACCATAAACAGGCCGTCATCAACGAACAGGATTTCTTCCATCCAATCCAGCCAGGTCGGATACTCTTCGTGATAAATATGTTTCTTTTTTCCGTTTGATGCATCTATGCTGTACAAATCGATGGTATTCTGTGTACGAGGCTCTCTTGAGACGAAAAACTCCCTGCTATCCTTTCCCCAGAACGGAATGCCGAAATACTGGTCATCATTTTCATTGAAATCAGCCCACACAATTTCGGAATCAGACTCGGTGACATCAACGATTCCGATTTTCACCTTCGGATTGGCTTCTCCAGCCTTGGGATAGCGGGTGAGCTGGAGACTGCCATCCTGCCCGAAAGGAGAATAAATCGGAAACATAGGGACTTCCGTGTTGTCAAAGTGATAAAAACCGATTTTCCTTGAATCACCGGACCACCAGAATGCTCTATATCTTGATGGCCGTCCCAGGATTTCTTCATAATAAACCCAAGACGCATAGCCATTGAGTATCAAATCACTACCATCAAAAGTCAAGCGTCTTTCCGCTCCGGATGCGATATCCGCCACCCATAAATCATTGTCCCGGGTGAAAGCTATCATAGTCGAATCCGGCGAATAGGTGAGATTGACAGCCTTTTCCGGATGTATTGGGAAATTGACAAATCTGCCCGGGGCCTTGACTCCTTCGATTCTCTTGCAACGTGCCGCATTGACGGCAAATGAGGTGGAATCGTTGAAAGAACCGTCAAATGTGAAAACCACTTCCTTATCGGAAATCCATTTCCAATCATTCGGTATCTTATTGAATTCTTGAGCATTGAGAGCCCAAACCGAAAATACTGCCAGAATAGCTGCCGAAATCTTTTTCATAACTCGAAAAATTTATCCTTAAAATTCACCAAATATACTTTTTCTGTCGCTCTTGTCAAAGCGGTGTACAGCCACTTGAGATCATCCAAAGTCTGTTCCTCCATCCAGAAAGGACAATCGACGAACACGCATCTCCATTGCCCGCCCTGAGATTTATGACAAGTGATAGCATTTGCATATTTCAATTGAAGAGCATTGTAGTATTTATCCTCCCTCACAGCATCGTATCTCTTCTTCTTGGACTTGATATGAGAATAATCCTCCGACACTCCTGTGTAAAGAGCATTTTGCTGCTCGTATGTCAACGATGCAGACTCCGATTCCAAAGTATCCAGACACACTTTGGCCGTTATTTCCTGAGCATCATAATCCGGGAACATCAATTCTGCCTCCGCAAAATGCAATCCATACCGGTCTTCAAATCTGCCTATGTGTTTCAGCACAGCAATATCTCCATTGGCGATATAGTCCATATGCTCAAGATCCTCGACGAACTGATAGCAATTTTTGACTATCATCAGCTTGTCATCCCTGACAAGCCTTTCTTCTTTGAACTGTACCATACTGCGGATACCGAGATTGTATCGGATGGCCCTCTTGTTGGAACGGCACAGGATTATTGTCTCATCATCTCCGTAGATATCATAGGCATCATTTATCTTCTCTATGAGTTCACCGCCTCCTATCCTTTCAACATCTTCGAATCCGCATATCTGAAGATTCAAATCTGTGAATGTCTCATTTCCGGATGAAGAGGAAATCATTTCCCTCAACTTCGTGGCATTGTGAAGTATTCCCGACTCCTTTTTCTGACGCACGACAGTGGTGAGTGACGAATGGACCACTCCTCCGAATCCGTCCATATATGATTTAGACAATGCGGGGCTGGCATCAAGTCCTACAGGCGGCAACTGTGCGTCGTCACCTATAAGAATCAGGCGGCAATCAGCTCCCGACCTCACATAATCGACCAGATCTGCGAGCAAGTCTCCGGAGCCGAAAGCAATCTTCGGCTGCCCGCTTCCGGAATCAATTCCGATAAGAGACACCTCATCGACAATAAACAGGGTATCGCGGGACTTGTTCAGCGCCAAACTGAACTGACCGAAGCCGTCAGACCCTACGGATTTCTGCTTATATATGGACTTGTGGATAGTCTTAGCCTGTTTCCCCGCATATTCGGACAACACCTTCGCGGCCCGCCCGGTCGGAGCCATCAGACAGCACTTGACCTTCATCTCCGATAATGAAGATATCACCGAGGAAATGGCAGTAGTCTTTCCTGTCCCGGCATAACCGTTGACAACCATAATATCGGCATCATCGCCGGTAATAAATGTGGCAATATCCTTCAGAAGAGAATTCTGGCAGGGCGTGGGTTCGAAGTTGAAATGCTTCAAAAAATCTTCATATAGATACTCTGTCCGGCCCATCTATTTCTTGTTTGATGAGAAAGCCATTGCAATCACAGCGAGCACCGGATAGATCTCTATTCGTCCCAGGAACATATCCAGAGTGAAAAGTAACTTTGCCACGGAAGGCACAGAGTTGAAATTTCCCATCGTACCGAGCTCATTGATGGCAGGTCCGACATTGCCAAGAGAAGATATACTTGCTCCGACAGCATCCTGACTTCCCATTCCACAAATCAGCGCCACCGTAATGGAAACAATCAAAACAATAAAATACAAGGAAATATAAAGCAAAAGAGGAAGAGCCTCATCGTCTTTGATAATATTGTCTCCAATTTTGATTTCATTGACGGAAGACGGATGAAGAAACTTTCCAATCTGGCGTACTATTGATTTGAACAATATCAGGACTCGGTCACTCTTGATACCTCCGGATGTTGACCCGGCACATCCGCACATAAGTCCCATAAAGACCAGAACCATATTTGAAAGCATCGGCCATTGAGCATTGTCGGAAATAGCAAAGCCCGTGGTTGAAGCTATGCATAGCGTGTGAAAGGCACTGTTCCAAAGAGTCCTTCCGAACGGGCTATCGACACCGGAGGCTTTGAGAGTGATTGTCAGGAAAACAGTCGAGAAGACAAGGGCTCCTATATAGAACCTTGTCACCGAATTTCGTAGAGGCTTGATCGACAAGGTCATCACCGACAAGAACAGCAAACCGAAATGAAGTGAGCCCAGAAACATGAATATCATCGTGAGTCCTTCGATAAGACGTGAATCATATGCGGCGATAGAAAGATTGTGTGTGCTGAAACCGCCGGTGGCACATATGCTGAATGCGTGACAAATTGCATCAAACGGAGTCATACCGGCAAGCCAGTACGCTACAAAGGCAATCAGAGCCAGAGCCAGGTACACATATGCAAAAATATAGACAGTCTTGTTGGCTCTCACGTTATATCCTTCCTTGGAAAGGGAAGACAGTTCCATATTGGTCAGGCGGATTCTGATCGGACTCGCATTAGGAATCAGAAGCAGCAGGAATACCACTACTCCGAGGCCTCCGATGAAATGGGTGGAGCTTCTCCAGAAAAGCAGGCTGTTCGGCAGACTCTCGACATTTTCGAGTATGGTGGAACCGGTGGTGGTAAAGCCTGAAACGCTTTCAAACCAAGCATTCACTACAGTGAAAGGTCCGCCCCAGAGCACGTACGGAAGCATTCCGAATATGAAAGACAACAGCCAGGACAACACGATAATCATATATCCGCTTTTGAGAGTCAACTCCGAAGTTTTACGGACAAAAATGAATGGGAAGATACCTACTGTGAAAGTGATGGCAAAACTTATTATCAAGGCTGCAAGAGCACTGTCATTTCCATTCATAACGGAAATGATGATTGAAAAGAACATGAACAGCGCACTTACAAGAAGAGCGTAGCCAACATTTCTGCTGATTGCCTTGATATTCATTGATTATTGTTGCAAATTCTTGTTTTTAAGGACAGAAATCCTCATCCGTAATTGCTGATTCTCATTCACCAGCTCGGTAATGCCCGTATTCAGTTCAACCAGCTGGTCATCCCCTTCGAACACATAATTGTACTTCTTGTTGTATGTTCTGTAGTTATCCAGCCCGAACAGCATCTTATAGATTGGATTGACATAATAGACAAGCATAAAGAAGAGCAACATCAGGACAAGAAGCAAGCCCACTCCCACTGCAACAATACCGGGGATGATGCTGCGATAAAATCCTCTGTCAAATGTAGCCGAATTGGTCTTCAGATCATTGTACACTGCCGAACTCATCTTGTCAACGTCCGAGCGGAGCCGGTTGAAGCGCGGCTGAAGTCTCTCGAAATACCAGGCTCTGGAATCGATGAAATCAGACAGCAGAACTTCCGGAAGTTCAAGAGATATCAACATATAGGCGGAATAGGAATACAGAACGGAATCAGCCAGCGAATGAAGGGACATATCGACGAATGTTGCCCTCAGACTGTCGCAATTGGCGACAAACTCCTCTCTGTCAAAGTCCGGAAGGCGATTCAACTTGTCATCGCCTATTACGGCAAGAATATCGAGATTATATTTGTTGCTGGCCTCCGCCATCCTCCTGGCGACATTTATGTTCTTCACATTGTCTGCTATAAGCCCGGATACGTATGTACTCATACTCTTGTATTCCATAATCGTAATGATACTTGAAACAAGCAAAATAACGACTATGGCGCTGAGAGCAAGAGTCAATTTCATCCTCAGCGTCATACGGCCTTCTTTCAACAATGCTGTCAATCTATTGTCCATTGCACGTATTTATCAATATAATTGACAAATATAACTATTATTTGTAAGTCCTCAACAATCAAAAATGAAATACAGACAGACAGCGTTTCTGTGGTTACATCAGGCCAAGTAATTTTGATCTGGCGATGAGACAATCCCCTATCGAAGCCGCACGTCGGCCGAGATTGGAAAATTTGATTTTTGTATCTGAACTTACCCTGTTCATCGAATACTTGTTGACAGATGTACGTATCGGGAGCATCAAGTAATCCTTGCCCACTATCAATCTTCCGCCTATGATGACCATTCCAGGATTGAAAATATTGATAAGACCCGCTATTCCGCGTCCGAGTATCTCCCCCACCTTGCCCATCGCCTCAATTGCGAGCACATCTTCTTCTTCAATTGCTTTGAGAATATCATCCAGCACGATTTTTTCTCCGGCCTTGAATTTTTGGGAAAGGGAAGATGTCCTTCCGCTGGCCAATTCTTCACGTATCATATTGTGAAGAGCGCTTCCGGATACTTCCGTCTCAAGGCAGCCGACTTTACCGCAACGGCATATCTTGTCATTGTCAAGCAGCGGGAAATGACCGAATTCTCCGGAAAATCCTGATTTTCCATAGTACAATTTACCATTCAATATCATTCCCATTCCCAGACCCCAGCTCAAATTGATAAAGAGGAAATTGTCTTCATCTCTATACCCCCCTTCCATATACTCGCCGAAAGTCATAGCCCTGGAGTCGTTCTCAATCGACACAGGAACATTCAATTCTTTTTGGAAAAGCGCATTGAGCGGGAGGTTGTCACTGACGGGGTATGTGAGACTGAACCCCTCTTCGGGATTGACACGACCGGACAGACTCACGCCGACACTCAAGACTTCACTCCAGGAAATACCGGCATTGGCAACGTGCTCCTTGACGGTACGGCACATAGACTTGAAAGACTCGGCATTGGCTTCAAGCACGAAATTGATATCCTGAATGAAATCGATAAGCTTTCCCTGAAAGTCAGTGACAGCTATGTGATAATGCTGGCGGGCCACATCAACTCCTACAAAATATCCGGCCTGAGGATTGAGTCCGTATATGCTGGGGCGTCTGCCACCGGATGTGCCTTGTTTTCCGAAGTCCAGAAGATAGCCCTCTTCTATGAGTTCATTGATAATTTTTGTGACTGTAGGTACGCTGCTGTCGATGTTACGGCTCAGGTCGGCAATCGAGTATCTGCCGTTCTGAATGCATAGGCGAATGATTTCTCTCTTGACGGAACCATTCCTGGTGTCGGGGGAATCAAGGAAGGTACTGATCATTTTAACAGGTTCGTTTCATTAAGCCAACAAATTTATAAACTAATTCATAAATTCAAAAGTCTAATTTGCATAACATATTAAAAAATCAAGCATAATACAGTTATAGTTTTGAAATGATTACAAAAAAGCAGGCCACCAAAGGAGACCTGCTTTATATATATATCCAAGGAACGATGCTATTCCACCGCCACATCCACCTCGGCATCCAGCTCTACGGCCGTGGAATCTGACACGACAACCTCAGTCGTCCCGGCTGCGTCAGCCTTTTGCCAAGGGAGACTGAAGCACCCTAATTTATAGCAGATAAACAAAGCGCATAATGCTATCACAACAAAGGATATCACCCTCCTCAACCACTTCTTCCAAGAAGGGAGGGCATAAGGATCCTTGACATTTATTTTCGGATATCTGGCCGTATCGGTGAGAGTGCTGCCGAAAATAATGTTTACAAGGACTACGGAGTTGATAGCCCAGCCGTTGGCATTAAGAATAGGGCCGAGATTGCGCTTGCGAAGTTTCATCCAGGCTATAAAGCAGGACGGCAACGAAATTATAAGCATAATGACGGCTATTGCCAAAAGAAGCATCCATTTGTTCTCAAGGTCGGACACACCTTTGACCATATCCACAATGGCCTTGGAAATATATCCGACAGCCATACCGATTGCGGCAAAAATACCGGCGAATTTGGCAATATCGAAGGCCGGTTTCTTTTCTTCAGACTTTGTGCCGACGCCGGCAATCGTTTCAGTAGCCTTCGTCTTGAGAAGTTCCGTGGATTTTTTCTCCTTCTCAGCTGCGGATTTGTTTAACAAGCCGACGCAGAAATCCCAGAATCTCCTGTACGGGCTCCAGAACGCCTGTCTGATGCTGATAGGGTTCTCGACGATACGAGTGATGACAGCATCCCAATCCTGACCGTTTCTGTCATAGAATACAGCATTTGTACCGGGACGCAGATTCTTGACACCTCCGGCAGTCATCACAGCGACCACATCCATAGTTTCGTTCTTGACCTTTGATGTACAATTGCAGTAAATGAGGAACATACCGCTGAGTCCGGCCATATCCGCGTGTTTATTCATATCAGATACTCTGACACACAGTCTGCAAGCACGTTGGTCAACGAAAAGGACACCTGCCTGGAACATAGCCTTGATGGACTTGTCCGGAGAATAAAAGTCACTCAATATCACATAGTTCTTCAGGAAAGGATAAAAGTCTCTGCAGAAATGTGTGAGTTTGTTGACATCATCGATGGACTTTGATTCGGTCTCAAGTGCCTTGTCAGCGGCAATCAGATCAAGAAGAGCGCTTTTTTTGTTTTCCTTGAAATACTTGAGGATGAGCTCGTCTCCAAGACTTGCGATGACGGCGCCTTTCTGAGATGCAAGCCAGTCAGCATATGGAGCCAGTTTTGACGTTACCATCTTCCATTCGTCTTCGGTCAGGCCGGAATTACCTTTGAAATCGACATCAAGGACAAGAGTCTTGAATGTCGCGAATGCTTCCTGCCAGGCCGGATTGATACCGGTAAACGGCAGTAAAGCATCAACAACAGGATTGGCGACCGGGCAATCGGCGAGTTTGTCCATCTGCCCCACAAGGCTGACGGAACTGATTGCAGCCACAGCATCTTTCGACACCTCTACAGCATCGGACAGATTGCTGTCATATGCAATCAGCTTGCACCGCATAAAATAATCATCAATCTTCTCACGGACAGCCTCAACAGCCTTGAAGGCCGCATCAGTATTCTCTCCATAAGGGAAAACCTTGTCGGCAGATTTCTCGCCTTCCTCTTTCCAGGCCACATAATCAGCCAAAGCCGCATAGAAGGCTTCAACCTGAGCGGCATTGACACCGGCTACGCCACTGCGGTCTACAGAAGAGCCGATTTTCTCTATACAGGCGGAAATAGTTTCCTTCAGGGCTGAATCATCAGTGGATTCGGGAGTGATGATACCATCTCCGTTAAGTGCCGTCTTGGCAAAAATCCTCACACTGTCAGATGTATCCTCAATAGAAATGGTATCTTTCTCAAGCCCCAAATTACTTAGTATCTGACGGGCGGAGTCATAAATGGCCTTTCCGGCTTCAGACTCTGTGTTGATCCGGTCAAGAGAGAGCTCACTCTTTCCTTCAAGAAGGACATCATTGCTCTTCAGCACGGAAGTCAGCCACTTGGAAGCGGCAATAACCTCATTTACACGAATCTTACCATCGTTATCGACATCAAGAAGCTTAAGAGTTGTCTTGTCAAACTCAAGTCCGTCGACAGGACAACTGAGCACTGTCCACAGCTTTTGATCAAGTTCCTCAAGATGAGCAATATCCTCACCTCTATCAATCTTAACTCTGACGACACCTCCGACTGAGCAATACTCCCACTGGTACTTGGTTCTGAACATAGGCATATTAGATTATTGATTGTTATTCGACTTTGAAAGAATCCTTCAGAGCAACCGTCTTGTTGAATACAGGATGCTCAGCAGTACTGTCCTTGTCCTTGATATAATAACCGACACGCTCGAACTGGACTGCCAGACCGCTGTTGTCATCAAGCAGAGCCGGCTCCGCATAGCCTTTGGAGACGACGAGTGACTCCGGATTGAGGAAGTCCTTGTAGTCCTTATCCTCAGGTACCTGACTCATATCAGCCAAAGTAAAGAGACGATCATAGTTGCGCAACTCTGTTTCTTTCATATATTGAGTTGATACCCAATGGATTGTACCTTTCACAGATCTCCACTCACCACCACCGGGCTTAGTGGTCGGATCGTATGTACACTTGAGCTCAACTACCTTTCCGTCAGCATCTTTAATGACTTCATTGCACTTGATGATGTATGTGTATTTGAGACGGACTTCTCCGTCAGGTTTCAAGCGGAAATACTTTTTGGGAGCTTCTTCCATAAAGTCGGCCCTGTCTATAAGAAGCTCACCGGTAAATGGAACCCTGCGCTTCGCGCCCTGCGGATCGGCCGGATTCAGAGGACAGTCATACCACTCGACCTGTCCTTCAGGCCAATTCGTCAAAGTGACTTTGACAGGGTCGTCGGAGACAACCATATATCTATTACTGCGTGCATTGAGATCCTGACGGACACACCACTCAAGCAATTGGATATCCATCAGCTGATCCCGCTTGGTAACACCTATCTTCTCACAGAAAGCTTTGAGAGCTTCAGCAGTGTAGCCCCTCCTGCGAACTCCGCACAACGTAGGCATACGAGGATCATCCCAGCCCGAAACAAGGCCGTTCTGCACAAGTTCGAGAAGCTTGCGCTTACTCATAAGGGTATATGTAAGGTTCAGACGGGCAAACTCATACTGATGTGAAGGGAAGATATTGAGAGTCTCGATGAACCAATCATACAATGGACGGTGCACATCAAACTCGAGAGTACAAATGGAGTGGGTGATATGCTCGATGGAGTCGCACTGACCGTGCGTGTAGTCATACATCGGATAGATGCACCATTTATCCCCTGTACGATGATGAGAAGCGTGCTTTATGCGATACAGAAGAGGGTCACGGAACATCATATTTGGATGTGCCATATCAATCTTTGCCCTGAGAACTTTCTGTCCGTCAGCATATTTGCCGTCACGCATCTCCCGGAAGAGTCTGAGATTCTCCTCAGGAGTACGGTTGCGGCAAGGACTCTCGACACCGGGCTTCTCCACTGTACCTCTATGAAGGGAAATCTCTTCCTGCGTCTCATCATCCACATAGGCCAAACCTCTCCTGATAAGGTCTTCGGCCCATTCGTACAACTGGTCGAAATAATCGGAAGCATAATGCTCCTCTGACCATTGGAATCCGAGCCACTTGATATCTTCCTTTATCGCATCCACATATTCGACATCTTCTTTCACAGGATTGGTATCATCATAGCGAAGATTGGTCTTGCCGCCATATTTCTGAGCAAGTCCGAAATTGATGCACAAACTCTTTGCATGTCCCAAATGGAGATAGCCGTTCGGCTCCGGAGGGAAACGTGTCAATATTGTTTTGTATTTGCCTGATTCAAGGTCATTTTCAATTATTTCCTCAAGGAAATTAAGTTTCTTGGTCTCTTCCATTTCAGATTTCTTTTCAAACTTGCAAATTTATAAAGAATTCCCGTCACTTAAGATATCCGTTGATAAAATTCATTCTCTGTTCATACACATTTTCTCTCCATATCTGTCTGATCTTCGGATCGGAAGGCTCATGATGCGGTCTGCGGGGAAACGTGGACACTATCACATCACCTGCCGTATTGTTGACGCCTGCCAGAACGGCGCTCGGTGGACAGGTCGTGTCTATCAAACCAATTTCCACAAACATTTTGGCTTTGCACCCCTTCATCAGAAGAGCGGCATCGAAATACGGAATGACATCATCAATTGACGGATTGTCCATCTCCCTTTCTGCAGGCTGAGGCCATCCGCTCGCCCTGCCGGCCTTATAGCCACCCATATCAATCATAGCAGGCACTTTGAGTACGGCAGCCGATACACGCGCATCAAGCCCCGCAATAGCAGCTGCCTGAGCGCCTCCCTGACTTTCACCGACCACCATAAGCCGCTTGCCATCCCACAATTTATCTGAACAGAGGAATTCCACTGCCCGTTCCATTCTGAGGAACATAGCCCGGAAATAATAATCATCTCTGGTGGTCACTGACCTGACAGAATAGTCCTTGAGCGGGCCATTCTCAAGATCCCTGTAGTACTGCTCATCACGGTCATTATACATTCCGTGGGCGTTGATAAAGAAAGCCATAGCTCCATTCCCCCATTTCGCCATAGACACCGTCTCCTTCACGGTAGCCCTGCACCAGCTCCCGGCAACTCCTGCGGCACAAGACTGGAGAACAGCAGGCAAAGAGCCCTTCTCCGCATTTCTGGGACGGGCAAGATATCCGCGGACAGGTGCACCACCTGGGCAGCTGAGTTCGACATCCCAGCACTCATAATTTTCAGCATCAGCTCCGGACAAGGCAACAGGAATCATACGGACCTGCATCTTTTCCTGTTTCAGAGCTCTGAATTCTTTTCTCCAATATTGGCGGAGATCCCCCGGAGCATTGTAACCCGGGCGGAAGCCAAGCGGTTCCACGACAAAACCGATATCCAGTCTGAGCCGTGGTGAAGCAGGATCCGATAGAGAGACCATTACCGCAGTGGATTCAGCATATGAGCCACTGAAAATCAGTTGATTGCCTTTTTTCAGGGACAAAGGCTGCGCTTGTCCGCGTATTCCGTTCAGGCTCACTGACATATTTACCGTCATATCAGCAAGGCTGTCCAGATTGGCATACACATTCACCGTTTCGCCGGAAACGTACTGACCGTCAGGTCTGTCAATAGACAATTCAATAAACTTTCCAAGGCCGTTCTCAGAGCCGTCCTGAGCGAAGCAACACACACATAGACAAGCAAGGAGCGAAACAAGAAAACTTTTTCTCATAATAAATTAGTATTTTTGTAACACCAAATTTATGAAAAATATGACAAAGTCAATGACAGGCTACGGAAAATCCGAAGCCAATCTCCAAGCAGGAAAACTGACTATTGAAATCAGGACTCTCAATTCAAAGAATACAGACATCAATATCAAGACATTCCTGATTCCCAAGGACAAAGAGCTGAAGATACGCAGCCGAATCGCCGAATCGCTGACGAGAGGCACCATAGATGTTTACATCAACTTCGAGGCAAAGGTGGCGGAGAGCGCAAAGAAGATCAACAGCGAGCTGGCAAAGGAGTATTATGGGCAGATACGACATACTTCCGAGCTTCTTGGCATCAATTGCTCTGACAGTCAAGATATTCTTTCAACAATCCTCAGGTTGCCGGACGTTCTCGAGACATCGCGGCAGGACATCATCACAGAGGACAATTGGCCGGATGTCGAGGCTGCATTTGTCAATTGTCTTGACCAAGTCAACAAGTACCGGGAAGATGAAGGAAAGATTCTTTATGATGATGTCACATCCAGAGTCCGCGCCATCTTGGATTATTCAGAAGAAATTGAAGGCTGGGAAGCCGAGCGTCTGGCATCAGTGAAGGAGCGTGTAAATAAGGCGGCCGAGGAATATGGCATCAAATTGGACAAGGAGAGGTTCGAGCAGGAAATGATATATTATCTCGAGAAGATGGACATCAACGAAGAGCGAGTACGCCTCCGCCAGCACTGTAAATATTTTATGGACACCATTGACAATGAAGAATTCCCGGGCAAGAAACTGGGCTTCATCATACAGGAAATGGGACGTGAAATCAATACGACCGGATCCAAAGCCAACCACGCACTCATCCAGAAAAATGTCGTCAAGATGAAAGATGAATTGGAGAAAATTCGTGAACAATCACTGAATATTCTTTAGAACCTGTTTTAACATTCATCACTTCTTGGGAGTGATGTGAAGTATGCCGAGCTGAAGTCCCCAATTACCGTCTTGAACTATAGGGACATTGATTCCGTCAAGATCCCTGACATATTTGATTTCATCCAAAAACGTATGGGAATGACCTCCGACTACAAGATCCACATTATGTATCTGAGGTACGAGAGTGACGTCTGACACAGGCAGTTCATCATCATATCCGATGTGCGTCAAGACTATCACCATATCGCAATTCTCATCCTTCTTGAGGTAAGTCGCCCACTTGTTGACTGCCGCGACCGGATCGAGTTTCGGCACTCTGTCAGCCACGGCCCTGGATACCACAGAGGTAATATCTGTCAAAAGACCCACTATGCCAATCTTCATTCCTCCTCTTCTGATTATGGCAAAAGGCTTGACATATTTGCCTGACTCGAAGGAAGAAAAATCATAATTGGCGCAGACCACAGGGAAATTGAGTTCCGCCAGCCTCCGGGCCTGTTCTTCAAGTCCGTTGTCAAATTCGTGGTTGCCCAATGTCGTGCAATCATATCCGAGTGCATTCATCAGGTCCACTTCAATATCTCCGTTGAGTATCGTAAAATATGATGTACCCTGACTGAAATCTCCGGCGTGCAGCAACAGAACATTCCCGGGGCCATCGGCCCTGCGTACACTGTCAACTATCGCAGCTCTCTCTATGACTCCTCCGTGCCCTTTCAATTCTCCACCGCGCAATGGGTCAACGTGACTGTGAGTGTCATTGACGTGGATAATCGTCAACTTATGCTGAGCTGAAACCGTAACCAGAGGCAGCAAGACTACCGCCGAAAGCAATATCTTTCTCATAATATCTTCACCCTCCCGTCTGTCTTGTATTCAACATTTCTGCCGGCAGCCGTAATCTCCCTGACATAAGGAAGCATAACATCTATGATTTTCTTGTTACTCACGACCAAGTCCACGGCATTCCTGACCAAAGAAAGACCATCACCGCCCTCCAAAAGGAAATCAACAGTGGCCAGACCATACACTTTGTCATCATCAAGAGTTTCACCACCTACTTTGGCTTCAATCAGTTGTTTGTCCTTGATGACGAGACTGACACCTCCGACGGCCTGAACACCGTTCTTCGCCATATAATCGAACCAATACCTGAGATCAGAGCCCTTCAAGGTCACGTGACAGATATAATTCTTGAACGGGAACATGGACAGCACATCATCCTTGATAATAGGTCCTTCATAAAAATCAGTCCTGATGCCTCCGAAATTGACTATACCTACATCAACTTTCTTTCCCGTTTCCGACTCCACAGCATCCATCAGATGATCTACGAACCAATTGGACAATTCACTCTCAGGATACCGCTTGACCATATCCGTGGACGCATATCCGATGACATCATAGACCTCCGACATCTTGTCCTGAGCGTCAATGACTATCCCGGCAGCTTTCGGGGTCGCCCCTTTTGAGAAACGTCGTCCGTTAGGCGCAATATATTTCCGCCCTTTCATTTGGCCGAGGGCTTCGGCTATATTCTCCGCATTGGGGGCAGAAACTCCAGTGCGTGATGCATCGACTATCAGCTGTTCCCATTCGAAATCAAAACCTTGAGCAAAGGCCCCGGGTATCGAAATAAGCAATGATACAGCAATTAAAACTAATTTTGCCTTATCCATTTCCATAAATCTTTCCAAGTTGATTTCTTGCCGAACATCAGAATACCCACCTTATAAATCTTTGCTGAAAGCCAGGCACAAACTGCGAATGTGGCAATAAGAAGAAACATTGACAATAACAACTCCCAATCAGGGACGCCGAACGGGAGACGTGACAGCATCACAATCGGAGATGTGAATGGAATCATCGAGCCCCAGAATGCAATCGATGAATCAGGGGCGTTGAATGCATATATCGCGATGAAATAACCTATCATCAAAGGAATAGTCACAGGCAGCTGAAGCTGCTGGCTATCGCCTTCATTCTCAACAGCCGAGCCGATTGCCGCAAAGAGAGATGCGTACAACATATAGCCGAAAACGAAGAAGACAAGGAACACGACAAGAATCCGTCCGAACGGCAAGTTGTTGATGGTTGACAGGATGACTGACACTTCGCTCTGCTCTCCTGCCACAGCCGTGACAGCATCAAGCTGGGCAGCTTCGACACCCATACCCTGCACCATCTCGACGGGATCCTGTCTGATTGAGTCCATCAGGTCATCTCCAAAGAAGGTACCGGCGACTCCGACTATGGCAAGAGTGAGCACTATCCACAGAACAAACTGGGTCAGAGCCACCATAGCCACTCCGATGATTTTGCCAAACATCAACTCAGTAGCCTTGACTGAGCTGACGAGGACCTCCACAACTCTGCTTGTCTTCTCCTCGATGACGGCGGACATCACCATTCCTCCGAACAAGGTGATGAACAGGAACAAAATCAATCCCAGTATCATCGAAAGAGCGGCATATACGCCGGATTCCGACACGGTTTCATTGCCATCCTCATCCATCGTGAATGTTTTCATCTTGATATTGGCCTTGACATCATCCATTATCCGGCTGAGTCCGTCGATATTGTATGATTCGATTCTGTAGGCCTCCACAGCATCATTTATGCTCCTGTTGATATTGGAAGTCATCTCTATTCCCAGCGGTTTGAGAGATGTCAGGTCAGCGGTGACCGACTTCTCTTCTTCGTTGAGTTCAGATATTCCGAGGACCGCATCCAGGCCTTCGAGAGACATTCCAGCCTTGATGGAGTCGAGTTCAAAATCAGAAAAGTCAATATAATCTATGGTCTCAGTATCCTCCAGAACCGGCAAGACAATCCCCGACTTGTCCACTACCGCAATCTTTTTGACTTTCTCCTTGGATGTCATCATCAGCGCTATCGGGACAATGCAGAGCGCCGCCATAAGAACGGGCACGACAAATGTGGTCACAAGGAAACTTTTCTTCTTGACGCGGTTCAGATATTCACGCCTGATAATAATTCCTATAGTCTTGAAATTCATAACTTATTCCTCCCCCGTTACAAGTTTGATGAAAATATCGTTCATACGCGGCATCAATTCACGATATGAATTGATGGTCACACCACGGGAAATATATTTCCCGAGTGTCTCATTCGCCGTGAGATCAGAATCAATTGACAGTACTTCGGAATGGCGTCCGTCAGCATCCGTATATACCAATTCGATATTGTTGTTGCCATATTTCCGGCGGATTTCATCCACTCCTCCGGTAATCACCAGTCTGGATTTGTTGATAAGGGCAATCTCGTCACAAAGTTCCTCGACGGACTCCATATTATGGGTAGAAAGGACTATCGTGGCCCCCTCATCCCTCAATCTCAGGATTTCCTTGCGGATGATATCGGCATTGACCGGATCAAAACCGGAGAAAGGCTCGTCCAAAATAAGAAGACTGGGTCTGTGCACCACTGTGGTAATGAACTGGAGTTTTTGAGCCATACCCTTGGAGAGCTCCTCAACTTTCTTCTTCCACCAATCCTGAATCCCGAAACGGACAAACCATTTCTTCAGTTCATTCCGGGCATCACGAGATGACATTCCCTTCAGTTGCGCCAGGTACATAGCCTGTTCTCCGACTTCCATTTTGCGGTAGAGTCCCCTTTCTTCAGGCATATATCCTATCTTTTCCACATCAGCCTGTGTGATAGGATGTCCGTTGAAAACGACTTCCCCCGAATTGGGAATGGTAATCCTGTTTATTATCCTTATCAAAGTAGTCTTGCCTGCTCCATTGGGACCGAGAAGGCCGAAAATCCTGCCGCTTGGAATAGTCAGGGAGACATTATCCAGAGCAAGCTTATCTCCGAAATTCTTGCAGACATTTTTGCACTCAATCATAACGCTAATCGTTTAATATTTTTTGCAAATATATAAAAATATATCGTTTATCAATAATTATTTGTTAAGAATCTGTTTTGAAATGGTTGACGAATTTTATTATAGGAGATTTTTCTTGAATTTTGGGACTGGAATGAGGGAGCGTAGCCGTAGCTACGTGACCGAATGACAGTTTCAAAAGACTGAAAAAGATTCATAAGAAAAGAAGTTAATCATTTCAAAAACAGGTTCTAAATATTCAAGATTTTTGTCACAAGCTCCATCAAGATTTCTCCCGGAGGGGTATCGGGACCTATATCTCCACCTTTTCCCTTGTAGTCATAATCATTCAGCAAGGAAATGACAGCCATAGTCTTTCCGATAGGATAATTGGCCATTGCGGCATCGTATTCCCTCAAAAAATATGGATTCACTCCCAGAATTTCGGCTCGGGTCGCAGAATCAGCATTTCCATTAGACTTGATATAGGCTTCACACTTGAGTATTTTGTAAAAATGGCCGAATATGGCACTTACAGCCATAGGCATGGCAAATTTTGCCGAATTGCCGATATATGAGGCGGTACGGAGCGCCGAAGATGCGTTTCTGAGCGACAGAGCCCTGGTCAATTCGAAAATGCTGAATTGTCTGCTGACACCAATATTCTTTTCGACATCCCCAATAGTCACTGTCACTGTACCTTCCGGAAGGTTTTTCAAAAGCTTGTCAGTCTCTGCGGCAATTTTGGAGAGCTCAGTTCCGGCCGACTCAGCAAGAAGTTGTGCAGCGCGTGGCTCAATGGACAGTCCTCTGGATGAATAATATGACTGTATCCAACGGGGCATTTCATATTCTCTGACAGCAGGTGATTCGACGACGACGCCCACTTTTGAAGCCGATTTATAGAACGACTTGCGTTTATCCACTGTCGCAGCGTGAAGGCAGACGACAAAAACCGTAGAATCGAGAGGATTTTCGCAATACATCGCAAATTGCTCGATATCTTTCATCAACTGAGCCTCCTTGACCACCACGAGCACACGTCCTCCGAACATAGGGAAACCTCTGGCCGCGGAAATAACAGTATCCGCATCCGTATCCGATCCATAAAAGACAAATTGGTTGAAATCTCTCGCCTCTTCTGCGACTACAGTATCCAGAAGGGCATCGCAGACCATATCAGGATAATATGGCTCGTCCCCCATAAGCAGGTACACCTTTCTGAACTCACCTTTTCCGGCATCTGAAATAAGTTCTGCGCACTGAGCTTCAACGTTGGTCCCTTTTTTTGCCATAATATACAAATATATGAAATCATTTGGAAACTCGAAATATGGAAGATACAGTATTTGCACTCCAATGCTGAGCATAAAGGCAGGTCACTTCCGTCGCCGGGCATTGGAAGATTCCGCTCTGAGATACCGTGAAGGTCTCCGAAAATATAGAATCTCCTTCAGGGAAAACATCCCACCACCACTGTGTCTCATTCAGCCGGACATCACGATACAGACGATAGCCATACGGACCTGACAGTTGTTCCTCCGGAAGCAGACAGGCCGGATGAGGCGTATTCATTCTGACAAAACTGCGGTTTTCATCGTTGTGGACAGAATACTCCAGCATGATCCTCCTGCCGGCAGAAACCGTGTCTCCATCCTTGAGTTCCACCCATCCCTTCCCGTCACCGCTCTCATAAGAAGAATCTGCATAATACTTGCAAGTTACTGCAAATCCATTTGATGCGGCTTTGATACTATCAAACTTGCAATCTTCCTCCGCCGTCAGGGATATGACAGATGTCTGCAAAAGATCAGGTGATCCACCCATAATTGCGGCAACAGCAAGCACAGATACGGGATCACTTTTCCATTCCTGAGTTTCCTTCTGGAGAATAAGCCACAATCTCAATCCGTCAGCGACTTCATCATCAACTCCTTCAAAATAATCGCACAAAAGTGTATGCGCATATATTTCACTTTCCAGAAGTCCCCGGAACGGAATCACTGCATTCGGGAAATACAGACCCGCCGATTTGTGTCTTACCGCATATTGAAGGATGGAATTTCTGTCCATAGCGCGTGTGAGTGCCAATCTGCGCGATGCCCCCGAAGATATACCCCAGGCTCTGGCAAGGGCAGTCCCACCGTCACCCGAGAATAGTCTTTCCAAAGTGAGGGCACGTCTGACCTTGCCCATAATGTTTCCCTTCAGGTTTTTTTCATCCCCGGCCTTCAAATATTCTTTCACAGCATTCTTCTGCTCCCTCGAAAGGGCTTGCCCGAACTTGACTTCCGGGAACATACTGCGAACAAACAGATACTGTTCCTGACTCAGGCCATACCACTGCGGCTTCTCTTCAAATTGCTTCTTGTCAAGGTATTTCACGGAAGTCTCTACATCAGGGAGACCGCCAGGAAGCGCATCTTTCTCCTTAAGCATCGAGATGGTCGCAAGCATATATGAGGTAATCTTCTGAGAAGACTCCATCCCGGCCCTCCAGGCATATCCGCCATCAGGATTGAGACATTCTGAAATTCTTTCGGGCAAATCGCCGACTTCCGCTACAGAAGAATTCAATTTTGCCGACAATTCCCTGACAATCAATGCGTTCATAAGAGAAATCACATCATCGCCCTTTGCAGCCGATGACTCATCAAGTACAGATGGAAGCATATCTGCTATCTTGCTTTCATACTCTTTCGCCCCATACGGATCAATGTTGGTAAATGATGCGCTGAGTTGCTCCAGAAGAGCATTCCTATCCACCCCAGCCTCAAATACAGACGAATGGCTCTCAATCATATGCTGCACTGCATCATATATAGGGACAGTCTTCATCACTGCGTCAGAAACAGTGTTATCCTGCGCATCCCTGCCGTGATAAGCCATCAGAAGCCCAAGTTCTCCTGAAGAGCAGGCCGGGACAGACGAAAGTTCGAAGTCACAATATGCAAGTCCGTCCTTGAACTCGACCGGCTTCGACTGCCTCATCAAAGGAGCTGACTCCCTGTCATTTCCATCAAATACTGTCAAGGAGACTTCTCCACCGGATATGCCGGACTTTTTCGTATCCGAGACGGAACAACGAGCGATATACTTATCCCCGACATACAAGAACCGGGGCGATTGCAACGATACTTCCACAGGAAGGGATATCAGTATTTCACGCGAAGTCTGAGCGGTATTCACCTCAGTGTCGTGGGCATAAGCCTTGACTATATATGTCGAAAGCTTTCCCGTCGGAACGAAGCTGAACGAAACTGTGCCATCTGCATCCGGATATAACGCAGGTTCAAATGCGACCACGTCTTGGAAGACATCTCTCGCACTTTCAAATGAATTTCCGTATTCAACGGATGCTGATTCTTCCTCAGCTGCCATACCATCTGCGAGAGCCATTTCAGAGGCGGACTTGGTCAACACATTAGCGGCAGTTGCATAGCCTCGGAGCATCTTGCGTCCAGCATATCCGTTGATTCCGCACACGGAAGACACAGCGATATTGACAGTCTGAGGGTCGGGCTTCCGCACAGGTGTCCAGCGAAGGACTGAGATATTTTCCGTAGCCTTATCATATACTGTCACAGCCAATTCCGATGACGGATCGGTTTTGAAAGATACATAAGTCTGCCGGCCCGGGGCTGTCTGGTCAGTGAATCTTACAATCTCGAGAGGGATGGAATCATTTTCAATAACATTGCCGTACAAATGGTTCCAAGAGATGAAGTCATTATTCTTGAACCATAGGACATTCAATGTGGCTGTCCCTTCACAGACCGTTTCATAGTCAAATCCGGCCCTGCATATTGACCCTGCGCGCCCAAGCTGTCCATCCATATGGAATATCTTTTCTTTCAGCAGACGCCCGTCGGATGACACAAGATTCACGATGGCCCACAAGTCTCCGTCCGTAGTCCCCAGCACGGCTTCATAAGGTTTATCCCCCGCCATAACAAAATACTCCACATCTGAGGTCAGGGTATCGGAATCCTTCCTTATGAGCAAAATCCCGGCAGAGCGTTTTACAGATTTGAGCGTCTGTCCTGAAGCAGACATCACTTCAGTTTCAGCCTCAATTGTATAGATGCCGGAAGACGAACCCTGAATCATCAAGTCAATCTCTTTATTGGCTGCCGATTGACCGATTGCTACCTGCCCATCAGGGCCCGTCACGGAATATTTCACGACAGCCGGAGTCGGATTACCCTCAAAATTGCGATGCCCGAATCTGAGTTTAAGCACATCACCCCAAACAAGTTTAGCAGGACCGCCGTTCCTGTAATCGCCATCCCACGAGCAGATACCGTCGGCAGAGTCGCAAATCTCGACAGACAGACCGGGGAGGGCGTTGACTCCGCATCCGCCATTGTACACCATTGTCTCGCCAGTGGCATCAGAAACAATCAATTCGTATGAATACCAGCCGGATTTCACTGATGGGACTGTAATACAATATGAGCCGTCACCGGCGAGCTCCAATTTACCCGAATCGGAATATCCTTCCGGGCCGGAAACTTTATATAGCGATCTCCGTGTGGAGATGATTCGTCCTGAATATGACTTCACTTTTCCTGTGAAACGAATGGTATCCCCGGGATAAAGATCAATTTCGGATTTATCTTCCAGTATTTCAAACGAAGGAAGCGCATAGTGACCGACCGTTATCCCGGAAGAAGCGACGGTCACACCATGCACAAGAGCACAAATACGGAAATGGCCGTTCTTTCTATCCGCAGGGAGACAGAATTCTCCAGATGCTGAGCCATACTCATTCACGGTCAATGAATTTTCTGCCGTCTTCCCGCCTTCCGGGTCAATCAATTCCACCTTGACTGTCTCTCCCCGGTCAAGAACAGTCATCTGTGAAGAGCCATCCTCCCTGACATTGAGCTTATATGCTATGACCTTGAATCTCACGGTATCTGCGGGATGGAATGCTGCGCAATCCGTGAGAATCACAGCCTGTATCGATGAATACGGAGAGGACAAACGGTCATTGGAATAAAAATCATATCCCGAAACAGCCCTTGACAACATCTTCCTGCCGTCCTCGCCCACAGAAGTGAATGTCACAGGCTCATATCTACGAGAGCTGAATTTTGCGGCAATACTAAGAGGCACAGGTGAAAAACCGTTCAGGCCGAATCCGGACACACTATCCAGAGGCTTGCCCGAGAGGGCATCAGCGGCATAAATTTCATATCTGCCATCATTGATTCTGCAGGCCACAGAGATGGAATACTTGTGATATTCTATCTTATTTTGACGCATATCCCTGGCCGACCAATACAGGATATATTCGCCATCATCAATGACAGGAATGTTAACTTTTGCCGTATCGACTCTGTAAAAGCTGTTTACAGGGTTCTCTACGATACATTTCCAGACTTCATCTCCAATGTCGCCCTTCTTCAGGGTAAGATTCACTGATTTGAGATTGCGCATAGTCACAGTCACCACCCCGTCTTCGGCCGACACATACGCCTCCCGGCCTTCCAGCCTTTCCAAAAGATTCGAAGCATATACACAGCAGGCAGCAAGTTCCTTTTCATCACCGGAAAATGATTTCTGACGGGCAATCAATGATTTGCAGTCTTCCCGGAGTCCCAGATAATCCCGAGAAGTCCCCTTGCCGTCCGTTTCAAGCTCATCCATTCTCAAATCAAGGATATCCTCCTGTGCAAGAAGTGCGGCAGCCTTGCCCGAATATCTGGCGGCAAAATCGGCCAAGGCATCTCTTCTGCCATTTCTATCCGTATATGAAGACGTGGAAAGAGAATAATACTCAAGCCAGGCAGCCTGCGGATAGGACTGACCGGTTTCTTTTATGAGAAGTTGAAGAGCATCTCTGTCCGAAGCAGCCACAGAAAGGAGCCAGAGAGCATTCTGATAGTTGTTTTCAAAGAATTTTCCCTTCTCAAGCAGGGACCGGACTTTCACATAGACAGATGCCTCTGTCAGAAATCCCGGTGTAAACGATTTGCGAAGGGATGATTCGTTATTATTAATATAAGCTCTCAGAGAGTCCGCAGAGAAATCACGGTCCCTCCCGGCGGGAGAGAAAAGCCGATGGAATACAGTCACCATAGGATCTGAATATCCGTCCACATCGAGGTCCAACCTCCGAACAAGAGTATCTCTCGATTTCCAATCAGTTCTTAATCCCACCTGATATGCCTTCTTGCAGGCATTGTAATAATCTACAGGCAAACGGTTTGACAGGGCGTAAGATTTGATAAGATCCAAATAAGTCAGAGCCGTCCCCGGCTTGTCCAGAGCCTCCGCTTTCTCATATTTATCCCAGAGTGCCTTGACCACGTTCTGCTGACGGTCCGATGCATAGCAACAGCAGGCAGCAGCGAAAAAAACAAGAAACGCAATATGAATCTTATTTGAAAAACCTTTCTCTCCCATCACAGCTGATCTCATTGTCAATTTCCCAAGGGAGCTCATTTCTTATGTTGCGCCCTTTCAAAGCAGCGGCGGCACAAAGGCTCATAAATATCTTTCTCCCCGAGCTCCACAAGCTTGTCACTGTCTGAAAGTCTGTGCGAATATTGTGCGAGATCCCCGCAATGAACACAGATTGCGTGTACTTTGGTGACATCTTCCGCCACCGCCATCAGAGCCGGAATCGGTCCGAACGGATTGCCGAGATAATCCATATCAAGACCGGCGACTATCACTCTGATACCTTTTCGGGCAAGGTCCTGAAGGACATCCACTATGTCCATATCGAAGAATTGAGCTTCATCAATACCCACCACATCAACATCTTTGCATAGACTGACCAATTCTGATGAAGAAGAGACCGGCGTGGAACGGATGGACTTGGCATCGTGCGACACCACTGCCGTCTCAGAATATCTCACATCAAGCCCGGGTTTGAATATTTCAACACGCAGATTGGCAAACTCCGCCCTTCTGAGACGGCGTATCAGTTCTTCGGTTTTTCCTGAAAACATCGAGCCGCATATCACCTCGATTCTGCCCGGATTATTGAATTTCTCTACAAACATCTCTACAATCCTCTTTTTGCAAGTAATTCCTTAATTTCTTTCTTTGCCTGACGCCAGCGCGGGATATCAATTTTCGTTCCAATAACCTGAACGACTTGTGCTGAAAGTATAGAGCCTATCTCTCCGCACACATTCACAGGGCAGCCCCTGGAATGAGCATACAGAAAGCCTCCGGCATAAGTATCTCCGGCTCCTGTGGCGTCAATTGCATCACCAGGCCACGGCTCCACAAAAAACACTTCGTCGCCTTCTTGCACCCAACTTCCCTTCTTGCCTATCTTCACCACAGCGATCTTGCAGAGACTTGCAATGTCGTGAAGAGATTCTACAGGGTCTTCTTTCTTCGTGAAAGCAAAGGCCTCTGCCTCGTTGGCGAAAATAATATCCACATAATTCTCCGCTATATCGTGAAGAAATGCATTGTTGGACTCCACTACATTATACGATGCCATATCAAGGCTTATTATGCACCCCGCAGCCTTGGCCATCTCCACCGCCCTTCTGATAGTATCTTGATTCTGGACAAGATACCCTTCGATATGGAAATAATCATATCCCTCGAAATATTCCTGCCTCAAATCTTCCGGGACCAGTTCGAGGGCTGCGCCGAGATATACGGCGAAAGTCCTTTCGCCATTTTTTTCATTGACGAAAACCATAGATCGTCCGGAGGAATTCTTTCCGGTAAACATCGTGCATTTCACGCCATACTGAGTTTCATCGCTGACATACAAATGCCCCAGCTCATCATCACCTACCTTGCCGATCAAGCCGGAAGGCATTCCGAGTATGGAAGTGCAGGTCACGGTATTGGCGGCGGACCCTCCGGCCACATAGTGCACCCCGAGAGGCTTCAGCTCCGACCAGATCTTGTCACCGGTCTCCATATCAACGTGTTGCATACTGCCTGAAGGGAGGTGGAATTTCTTCATAAGAGTATCATCCGGCAGAACCGCCAGAATATCGGTAAGGGCGTTGCCTATTCCAAGAATCGATTTCATTTATGATAAATTTTATGTTGTTCCAAGCATAATCAGGAGAACAAATTTAATGATTATTATTGGAAACTTTTTTGAAATGGCTGACCTTTTTTACAAAGGCAGATTATTATATCCCCGGAAGCCCGATATCAAAGGATTTTTATGTAAATTTACCAAACTTTTGAATTCTTGATTCGAATCTGAAAACATCAAATCGGATTATGCTGAACATTTTATATGTTATTCTCTGTGGTATCGCGCTGCCTGTGGGCGGTGTCCAGATGCAATACCTTTGGCGAAACCAGCTCGGGGACATTTATTCACTCGGGCTCGGCAGTGCAGCCTGCCTCGGCGCAGCCGCCGCGACTATGTCGGGCTGGTGCACTCTCACTGTCGGAGCATTCATCTGCCAGGGGTTGTGCGCCATAATCGTGTCGCTCGTTGCCCTTAGACTGAGCACTTCGCGTCTCATCACCTTTGGAATATTGTTCGGCACATTTATCGGCTCAGTCGGCACCATAGTCGTGACCAACGCTCCTACTTCAGACCTACTGAAGCAATATTATCTCTGGGGGGCGGCTAATTTCAAGCTGCAAGGCGTGACCACATTTGATGTTGTGCTGAGTCTGATAATGTTCTGTGCAGGAATTGCAGTCGCGCTGCTTTGCGCAAAGAAACTCACGCGGCATTTCAACGGTGAAATCGAATTGTCAAACATCTCCAAGGCGGGGATACTGTTTATGATCAGCATACTTGTCACGAGCGTTGTAAGCATATGCGGAACAATAGGTTTCGTAAGTCTAGGAATTCCTAATCTCGCCCGCATAATAATCAAGCCGGGAGATATCAGGAAGCAATACGCGTTGTCAGCCGGGATGGGAATAGCGCTACTGCTGATAACATACATCATTGTCGAATATTGCAGTTTCGGGATATACCTCCCTGTCAGCGCGACTATGGCAATCATCGCTATGCCGTTGATGTTTGTAATATTCAAGAATGCCGACACACAACAATAATTCAAATAATTTTCAATGAGACCGACAAAGTCAGTCATAAGTAAAAATGGAAAATAATATGTTGTTCATTATCTGCTTTGCAGGCGGTGCGCTCATAGCCTTCACCATAACATACCTTGCGATGAAGTCGCATTATCGTGATCTCCACGCAGTTGAAAGGCGCAATTTCGACATTCTGCTGGATGAAGTCAAGACTGGTCAGGCCAATGCTCTCGAAGCCGCCAGAAGCGCTCTTGAGCTCAAGAGCGAGCAGACTCTGAAGGAGCGCGAAGATGCTCTCCAGAAAGAAGCGGAAGAGACTTTCAAGAATATCACAGGTATTCTTGACAAGGAAATCAAGACTATGAAAGAGGCCTTCGAGGCGCAGAAGAAAACCAATGTCGAGGAAAGCGCCACTATCAGAATGAAATTCGAGGAGACCGTAAAGCTCCTGAAAGCTCAGACGGAATCAATAGGAGGCAAGGCCGACAAACTTGCTGATGCCCTCAGGCACGACAACAAAATGCAGGGCAATTGGGGGGAAAGAATGCTGAAGAACATCTTCGACCAGGAAGGCCTTGTCGCAGGGAGGGATTATGACAGAGAAGAATACCTCACAGATGAAATGGGCGGTATCATACGGAACGAAGACACCGGCGCCAGAATGAGGCCTGATTATATCCTTCATTTCCCTGACAATACAGACATCATCATAGATTGCAAAATGAATCTGGACGCATACGTTGACTGGCACAACGCCAAGAATGACGAAGAGAGAGAAAGAGCGTCAAAGCGCAATCTTGAAGCCATCAAGAATCAGATAAAAAGCCTGTCCGGCAAACGTTATTCGGACTATGTGATGAACGGACACAGCACGCTCAACTACGTCATAATGTATGTTTCCAACTACGGGGCTCTCCAGCTTGCCCGTCAAAGGGAACCTGATATAGTCAACGAGGCTTTCAAGAAAAATGTTCTGATCACTACAGAAGAGACTCTGATGCCATTTTTGAGAATGATTCACACCGCCTGGGTCAATGTGGACCAGATACGGAATCAGGAGAAGATAGTCAAGGCGGCTCAGATAATGGTGGAGCGGGTTGCCGATTACTGCGAAGCCAACGCCCTGGTAGGAAAGAAATTGCAGGAGGCTATCGATATACACGAAAAAGGGACCAGAAAGCTCGAAGATGGAGGTCAAAGCATCGTTCGCGCCGCAAAGGAAGTCGTAAGACTCGGTATCAGCATCAATCCAAAGAAAAAGCTGCCCGAGACAATGGAATCGCCGACGGACAGCAGCATATAATTATCTTTTGAAAGCTCGAAGCCGCTGTGCAAGATTGCCAGTCGCAGCCATCTTCATCATCTTGCGGGTACCTTCGAACTGCTTGATCAATTTGTTGACATCCTGAAGAGAGGTGCCCGAACCGTCGGCAATACGTCTGCGGCGAGAGCCGTTGAGCACTTCAGGATGTTGCTTTTCGTAAGGAGTCATCGAGAGAATTATAGCCTCTGTGGATTTGAATGCCTTGTCATTATCAATATCCACATCCTTGATGGCCTTATCCATACCAGGAATCATCCCTGCGAGATCCTTGATATCTCCCATCTTTCTGACCTGCTGTATCTGATTATAGAAATCTTCAAAAGTGAACTGGTCTCGTGCCAGTTTCTTTTTCAACTCGCGAGCCTGTTTCTCATCAAATTGCTCCTGAGCCTTCTCAACGAGAGTGACGACATCTCCCATACCGAGAATACGGTCTGCTATACGAGCCGGATGGAATATATCCAGGGCATCAAGCTTTTCGCCAGTAGAGATGTATTTTATCGGCTTGCCGACAACTGCCTTGATTGACAACGCCGCACCCCCTCTTGTATCTCCGTCGAGCTTTGTCAGGACAACGCCGTCAAAATCAAGTCTGTCATTGAAAGCCTTGGCTGTCGCAACCGCATCCTGCCCTGTCATTGCATCGACTACGAACAAGGTCTCATCAGGCTTGACAGTCCGGTGAAGTTCTGAAATTTCGGACATAAGTTCTTCATCGACGGCGAGCCGGCCGGCAGTATCAATAATAACTGTACTGTAGCCTTCGGATTTTGCCTTCCGGATGGCATTCCGGGCCACATTGACCGGATTCTTCTCCCCATCCTCAGCATAGAGAGGCACGTCGGCTTGCTCTGCGAGAATCCTCAGCTGTTCCACAGCGGCGGGGCGAAAAGTGTCGCAGGCCGCAAGAAGAACTTTCATTCCCTTTTTGCTCTTGATATTCAGGGCGAGCTTCCCCGAGAATGTAGTCTTACCGGAGCCGTTGAGACCGGCTATGAGTATGACAGCAGGATTCCCTTTCAGATTGATGTCGGAAGAATTGCTGCCCATAAACTCGGTGAGTTCATCGTGGACAATCTTCACCATCATCTGCTGAGGTTTGACTGCAGTCAGTACATTCTGCCCTATCGCCTTCTCCTTGACCCGGTCACAGAAATCTCTCGCAACTTTGTAGCTTACATCGGCGTCAAGCAACGCTCTGCGTATATCCTTGAGGGTCTCGGCAATATTTATATCGGTTATTTTTCCTTCTCCCTTGAGTATTTTGAAAGACCTCTCCAGTCTTTCTGACAAATTATCGAACATTTGAAAACGATTTTATGAACGGGTGGCAAAAATAAACAAAAAAGGGCCAAAATCAAAAATGGCTGAAAAGGATTGAAACGGCAAATGAAAATACTATTCAACCATATCGAAATAAAAATAATGTTGAGAAAAAATGAAAATCAGGAACAATAAACAGAGGATGCAGGATGTCCTGGACCGCCGCATACGCTATTCGCTTGACGAATGGGTGGCATTGGGGCATCATCGGGACCATTATGACAGTCTTGATGAAATAGCTGGAGAACTTAATGTTTCCAAAGAACAATTGACGTATTTCTTTTCACACAAAGTTGGGAAAAAATTTTTCAGTTGGAGAAAATGCATAAGAATAGAAGATGCCAAGGTCCTGTTACTGACCAGAGAAGACCTGTCAATCACACAAATAGGCACTTTGGTCGGGATTCCGGACAAATCAGATTTCAGAAGGCAATTTCACGAAATCACCGGATGCTATCCTTATGAATGGAGAGCATCCGGCGGTCAGTCAAACAATAAAGTACAATGACGGGACGGAATCAGTCATGAACTGTCCCTGAACCGGATATAGAAGTCTTTGTGTGCCCGGTCCTCAAGTCGGAAGCATTGATATCTCCTGAGCCGGCGATGCTATAACTGGCATTTTCGGCATAACCGGAAAGATCAATGTCTCCCGAGCCCGCAATCGAGCATTTGAGTTCCTTGCAATTGATGCCGGAAACATCGATGTCACCGGAGCCTGCTATTACGAAATTGGCTACAGACGCCTCAAGGCCGTCAATCTCCACATCTCCGGAACCGGCAATGCTGCAATCAAAATTGTCGGTTCTGACGGGGCTGTCAACCTCAAAATCGGCGGCTCCCGAAATACTTATGCCTCTAAGGGAGGAGGATGCCACAACTATCTTGATATCACAATTTCTGAACCTGACATTCTTCTCCGTAAACTTGATTTTCAGTTCTGAACCATTAACATTGAACTTGAGATACTCCTGAATATTGTCATCTGCGGAAATCATCACATAAGGCTCACCGTCTGTCACTATATATTTGACATCAGATGAAATGGCAACTGACACCTTGTCAAAATCAGGAACACTATACTTTTCGGTCGTGATTCTACCGCTGCCTCTAACCACAGAACCGGAGATACGGAATTCTGATTCATTGCAGTTTGCTTTCACAAACGAACAACTTGACAAACAGACTGTAAGAGCAAGTGAATAAAAAAAGATTCTTTTCATTTCAAAACTTCTTTTGGATTAATATTCAACAATTTCATTCTTTTAATCAATCTTGGCAATTCATTCTCGATGAGTTCTTTTCTTTCTTTCTCGAGAATCACATCCAAGGCTGCGGCACTGACATAATATCCAAGGCCACGCTTCATATAAATGATACCATCATTGGTGAGCTTTTCGTAAGCCCGCACCACTGTATTCGGATTCACGCCCACCATAGCACCGTATTCTCTGACAGACAATATCCTGTCTTCCGCGGTCAAATCCCCCGAAAGAATCTTCTCACAAATTCCGTCAACAATCTGCAGATATATTGGTTTATTACTGTCGAACTCCATATTCTCAAACTTTAATTGTGGTAATCCTCCAATAAAGGCCGCCGCACAGCACAAGAAATTCTCCAATCATAACCAAATTCAACAACAAGTTGATTTCCCGTACGCCAAGATTGAAATCATATTCAATAACGATACCCAACCTATTGAAAATCAAATAAATAATAGAAATCAACAACATCACGGCAAGAAACGTGAACAGAAAAGTCTTTGCGACTTTCGCCTTCTTGAATATTATGGCGCCCAAAGCAAAAAGCAGTACCGAGTTTGCCCAATTGAAGAAAATAAACGCATTCTTAGAGACATGTATGGAGCCATCGATGTTGTCGGCATATGATGCTGACAACAGCATTGAGAACAGATTTTTGGAAGAATCTCCATAAATGAGGGCCAGAATTCCGTTCGAAAGCATCATCAGCAGGGTGAAAACAAGTGGGAGCACCACGACAAGTATCAATACCATCGACAAGAATTTTTCAAAAGAAGACACAGGAAGAGTAATCCAGTTGGCACCGGCTCTTTTCTCAGTGAACCTGCCGTACACTTTGGTAGGATATGCTATCATCAGACCGACATAACACGCGGAGGTCAGGATTTTCTGAGTCGAACCCAAATCACAATTGAATGAGCCATCAAATATAAGTCGGAATGTCGAGCAGATAAGATATGTCAAGAGCGGCATAAAGCCCAATACCAGCAGGCTGATTCCGTAATTATTGAAACCGTTCTTGAGGTCGTACAAGAAATAACAGGCGAACCTCTTTGGATTGAATACATTATTCATATAGCTTCTTGATCAGTTGTTTATGATTATGTACAGTGCTGAAGAGCGCTTCGATATTGACTTTCGAATCGAGGCCTTCGATATTCGGGCAGACTTGAATCAGACTTCCCGGGAGTTGCTCGCAATACAATGCATCAGGTCTGACCACTGTGCCATAGTCGAAATACAGTTTCTCAGAGACTTCTTCTATCGTGGCATTCAGCAAGACATCCTGACAGTCGAGTATGATGATAGGGTCGATAATGTTTTCAAGATCTCTGACCTGATGAGTGGAAATGACAATGACAGAATCTTCACCGGTATACTTCATCACCGCGCTCCGGAATTGCGCCTTTGACGGAATATCCAGTCCGTTGGTCGGCTCATCCATATACAGATACTTCACCCCGCTTGCAAGGGCGAATGCTATATATGTTTTCTTCAGCTGGCCTGCAGACATCTTTTTCATCACCTTATTGGCATCATTCTCGAATTCGTCCATTATCTGCAAAAACACTTCAAGTTTGAAACCGGGCCAGAATATGCCGGAAGACTTTGCGAAAGAAATTGCAGTCTCATTGCGGGCTTCGAGTTCATCAGGAAGAAAGAATTGCTCCTGAAAGAGTGAAGGCCCCCGTCCGGAAGGGCTCTGGCCGTCAACAGTGATTGTGCCGGATTTGGGAGTATTGAGGCCGCACAAAAGAGAAAGAAGAGTGGTCTTTCCTACCCCATTCTCACCCAAAAGGCCATAAATATGCCCCTCCGTGAGCTTCATCGTGATATTATTCAGCACCAGTGACTTCCCGTAACTGAATGCCAGATTGTTAATCTCTATCATCCGTTGTAGTGTATTAGTTTAATAGTACGCTGCAAAGATACATACAAAATTCTATTCTCCAAATTTATATTCCAGAAAAGAGTTTTTTTAAATTTGCAGAAATTGATGGAAATGAAATTCTTCACGACAACAGAAATAGATAAAAGCAGATTCCAGATTGATTTCAACAGCCGGATCATTGTTCTTGGAAGTTGCTTTGCCGACAATATAGGCACAAAAATGGTCCGCTCCGGGTTTGATGTGTGCATCAATCCGTTCGGCACATTGTACAATCCCCTGTCCATTTCAAATGCAATCAAGAGATTGGAAGACAACAAGGCATTCTCCGAAAGCGACTGCATCCGGATGGGCTCGGGGTCAGACCTGATATGTTCGTTCCACCACCATACAAGCTTCGCAAGGCCCACAGCTCAACAGTTTCTGGAGAATGCTAATGCCAGACTACAAGAAGCTTCCGCTTTCTGGAAAAATGCGGATACGGTCATCATATCCACGGGCACGATTTATTGCTACAGCAGAGACGGCGTCATTGTGGCAAACTGTCTTAAAAGGCCTGCTTCCGAATTCAAGAGAAAGCCGCTCAGTCTCGAGGAGACATCATCCACACTCAAAGCAATAGTATCCGGACATCCTGACAAGAAATTCATATTCACAGTCTCACCTATCCGGCATCTTGCCGATGGAGCACACGCAAATCAAATCAGCAAAGCCACATTGCTGCTCGGTGTGGATGCAATCAGGGACGCCGAGTATTTTCCGGCCTACGAGATTATGCTGGACGAGCTTAGAGACTATAGATTCTACGCAGAAGACCTCACGCATCCTTCATCGCAGGCCGTGGACTATATATGGGAGAAATTTGCGGAATTTGCTATTCCAGACGAATGCAAGGAACGCATCAAGGCAAATGAAAAAGCCTGGCGAGCCTCACAGCACCGTCCTATCAGCTATGTGCAGGACGCAAAAGGTCAAGGACGACTTTGACAGGATTGAAAGTCTCAAGCGGAACTTCGACAAAAGCCGTATTCCACCCGCTCATAGAGCCGTTCCACAGTCCGGGAAGCTCCAATGCCTTCAGTCCCCGTCCCTGATAGCTTTTACTGCTGATAAATCCGGTATCCTCATCAACATACTTCAACAAATCGAATTTAGCCCCCTTATAATTGCGAAGACAGCATACTATATCAACCGGATTGAAATGAGTGGAAGTTGCAAGAGCCGCAGCCGAAGCCGGATTGTCCTTGTCTATTTGAACAGATTCGAGTATTTGAAGGGATGTGCTTCCGTCAGCCGATTTGATGATAAAAGGGCCGCCTCCCGCCTCTCCGAGATTTCGAACCATTCCGCACACGCGGACGGGACGGTCAAGAATGGAGCGAAGGACTTCAGGAGAATGATCCCCGACAGTGACACAGAGCTCTTTTTCAAGAAATCCGGCTATGCTTTCGCATAAAGTCACAGATGAATTCCCGTCCAGTTCCCTAAGATATGAGAATATCCTATCCCGAAGCATCAGACAACGTCCTATCAAGACCTTCTTGTATTTGGAAATCAAAGGCAAGAATGATTCGTTGGCGACATTGTCAATATTCTTGATTGACACGAGCTCTTCTTCTATGGCATTCAAGTTATGAATGAGGGCACCGTGGCCGGCAGGGCGAAACAGAATCTCCCCATCGTCCTTCAGAAAAGGCTTGTTGTCCATATCCACCGCCACTGTATTCGTGGAAGGATCCTGATAGGTAAAGCGGACATTGTATCGGACACCGTATTTGTCTTCATATTTATCTTTAACCTCATCAAGAGCTTCCCTGAAAAGAGATTCATGCTCCGGAGAGATAGTAAAAGTCAGATTCACGGTGCCATCAGAATTTCTCATATAACTCTGTCCCTCGACAAGATGTTCCGCAAAAGCAGTACGGCACTCCCCGTCCGGATAGCGATGGAATTTCAAGACGCCCTTCGGCTTTGAGCCATACCCCAGTCCGGAGTCTTCAAGCAACTGGCTAGCGGCATCCTTGCCATCAAACACCTCCGAAGAATAAAAAGCAAATTTCTTGATATTCTCAGTCAGAATGTGCACTGCATCATTGGGTGTCCGGAGTCCGGCAAAAATGTCCTTGAACATACGGGAGGCGGCTCCTGACGCCGGAACGAACTTGCATTTTCCGGCAACTTCAGCATTATCGGCATATTCCTGAGCTTCGGTTTCCTGAGCTTGTGTCATGCAAGTGATACCGTTTTGGGGGGTGGCGGGAGCTATGATGTCCAGCCACGGAAAACCGTTGCGAAAGCGTTCAATCTCCTTTAGTGTCTTTGTATCCATAATCAATCAATGTAAAACTCTCTTCTATATTTATAATCGGTGCGGATCCTTTCAAAGCTGCCGGGAGTCATCCTGAACATAAAGTCATCTGTGAAGATAGGATAATTATATTGAAAAACAGAGGCAATCTGTCCCTGAGACATTTCCGCGAGATCAAGTTTGATGGCTCTTAGGTCTTCGTGTTCGGTAGCGGGGAAAAACTTGAAAAGAGGCGGGATATCGAAATTGCGGGCAATGGCCTGAATAGCGGCGGCTGTGCCGTTTTGCTTCCCCTGATATGAATATCCTGCGATATGCGGTGTTGCAATATCCACACTTTCCATCAGGATGGGATTGATATTCGGCTCATTGTTCCAGGTATCCAATATGACAGGACCGAGTTTGGGAATGGCGTCCAGCAAGGCATCCTCATCGACAACTTCTCCGCGGCAGGCATTTATGAAGAATGCTCCGGGTTTCATTCTGGCAAAAAACTCGGCATTCACCATCAGACGGGTCGTTTCATCAAGAGGCACGTGCATAGTGACTATGTCCGAATTGAGGAGGAGATCATTCAGGCTCACGAATTTATCCGGGCCTTCCTCCCGGGCTCTCGGAGGGTCGTTGAGCAATACCTTGAAACCAAGATGCCGGGCCATTTTTTCAACCCTCTTTCCGACATTTCCTACACCCACTATACCTATTACCGTATCTCTTGTGAATTTGATGGCACGTCTGGCCGCCGCCCCGTACAGAGCAGAGAATACATAGTTCATCACTCCCCCGGCATTGCATCCAGCTGCATTGGCAACCTTTATCCCTCTTGATAAGCAATAGTTGAGATCTATATGGTCCATACCGATAGTGGCAGTGGCTATCATCTTCACGGAAGTGCTTTCGAGAAGATCTTCATTGCATTTCGTCCTGGTCCTGATTATGATGGCATCCGCATCCATAATATCATTGCGGGAAATTTCGCGCCCATCCTTATAGACTACCTGAGAATATGGTTCCAGCACTCCGGAAACAAAAGGAATAGCCTTATCAATAACAAATTTCATATTTATTTAAGTATCAATTCTTTAACAAACGAATCCCGATCTTTATCGCAAGTAAGCAATTCGTTTTGGGACAATAGCTGATTCATCTTCGCCAACAGCACATCTTTCTGGAAATACAACTGATTTCTGAGCACCGAGGAACTGACAGTAATGTAGAGCTTACCGTCACGGAAGTATTTCTTCAGAGTATATCCGGCAGCTCCGGATACATCATCCCAGGCTTTGAATACACATTGGCGGTTGAGTCCGGAAGAAAGTTTCATAGACTTTATGTACATCCGTACTATATCCTGCATTGAATATGCAGTCTTGCGCTTCATCTGTATGCCACCGCTCATATCATACTCTGGTGAAGACTCCTCCGGACGTCTCGTAATATGTCCTGTCGGCAGTGATTCCGTCAACTATAGACCGGAGACGAATCTTGTTGCTGTCACTCAGGAAAATCTGGCCGAAGTCATTGCCGGCCACCATCTTCAGCATATTGGAGATTCTGTCCATATCCAGCTTGTCAAAAAGATCGTCAAGCAACAGTATAGGAGGATAGCCGTATGACTCTCTCATCAATTCATACTGGGCGAACTTCAGTGAGACCAGAAAGGATTTCTGCTGTCCCTGAGAGCCACAGCGCCTGATAGGGAATCCGTTCATTTCAAATATGAAGTCATCCCTCTGTATGCCGGCGGAAGTGTATTTGAGCAACTTGTCCCTTTCTCTGGAAGCCTTGAGGATATCCGCAAGACCGGACTTGTGCAAATCGGATTTGTACGTGATATGCACTTCCTCCCTTCCGGAAGAAAGTCCCGAATAGTATTCGGATACAATGGGATTGAGATCTTCAACAAGCTTCGCGCGGCCTCTGAATACCGGACCGGCCAGACTGTCGAGACGTTCATCTATGGTTTCAAGCAGAAGATTGTCGGTAAACCGCTCTTTGAGAAACTTGTTTCTCTGGGCGAGCAGTCTGTTATACTTCTGCAGCGACACAAGATACTCACGATCAAGCTGAGAAATGACGGAATTGACAAATTTACGTCTTTCATCTCCGGACTCGCTCACAAGCGAGATATCAGAAGGAGACACCATAACGACAGGCAGAAGGCCGATGTGGTCAGACGCCTTCATCACCACCTTGTCATCCCGCCGTATCTTCTTCTCGCCGCTATCTTCCACCTGTATACTGAATCTGGACGATATGCCCGATGACATATCATACAGGCCGGAAATCGCGAAACTCTGCGTTCCGTAGCGAAAATTGTATTTGTCGGAAGTGCTGAAAGCACTTTTCGTCATAGACAGATAGTATATGGCATCCATCAAGTTCGTCTTACCTTCTCCGTTATTTCCGGAAATACAGTTCATATTCCTGGAAAAATCAAGCTCCTGCAGGACTATATTCCTAAAATCACGCACTACTATATGTCTGAGAACCGGCATTTCTGACAGTGTTTCAAAACAAGTTCTTATTTGGCAGGGGTAAGCTTGACACTGCGGAAAGCGATAGGGCCGCCTTCGCTCTGAAGGCCGATATGACCGCTCACGCAAGGATCTGTACCTTCATTCTGGAGCACACCATTGACATAGACTGTAATATGGCCTCCTTTGACAATAATTTCGGCGCAGTTCCATTCACCGGCCGGCAGCTCGCTTGACTCTTCAAATCTTGGCTTGACAGGAAATTTGGGACGTACGCCATCGGCAGGCAACTCATATTCCTTTAGATCGGACCCGCCCAGAAGGACGAAATCCCCGGCGCTACCAGCCTTCAACTGGCACTCCACCCCATTGGGGAACGGATTGGAAGGATCCGCTATTATGAGGAAAATACCGCTGTTCGCGGGTTCCTCCGGCCAACGCCATTCCACCTCAAGAGTATAATCAGTATATACATCTTCTGTATATATGTATCCAAAAGGCTGCCCTGCAATACGGATTGCGCCATCCTCCACCCGGAAAACATCTCCGGAGGGAGCGGCATCATTCTCGATGACAGGAATCCACCCGGAAAGATCTTTGCCGTTGAACAAATCAATGGTCTTCGGTGATGAGCAGGAAGCAAGCGACAGGCAAAGCGTAATTACAAGAACAATTAAATTTTTGATTTTCATAATTAAATGTGTTATTGTCAATTTCGGTAAATATAACAATTTTGCACGAGAAAATTGTGAATTTGCATTAAAAAATTGTACTTTTGTCAATTATTCCGATTATTAGAAATAAAAAAAATAATTATGGCTACAAAATCAAAACTTAAAGCAGAGAAGACACAACAGCAGGAGATAATCGAAAACACTGTGTCAAAGACAGAACAATTCTACAACAATAACAAAAAAACGATATGGGGTATCGCCATTGCGGTAGTGGCTTTATTTCTTGTCATCCTTGCCTACAACCAGTTCATTTATGAGCCGAAGGTTGCCGAAGCCCAGGAACAGATGTTTCCTGCAGAGGCTTCATTCGCCGGCGGTGAATACGAACTCGCTCTCAACGGAGACGGAAATGTTCTCGGTTTTGCAGAGATAGCAAAGAACTACGGCAAGAAAGCCGGCGTAAGCGTATATTTCTATGCAGGTGTATGCGAGCTCCAGCTCGGCAACTACGAATCAGCCATCAGTTATCTTAAAAAATATAAAGGTAAAGACAAGATACTCGCCGCCCGCGCCCTTGCCTGCACAGGCGATGCATATGTAGCGCTTGAGGACTACAACACGGCACTCGGATATTTCGACAAGGCTTCCAAGGCAATTGACAATATGTTCGCCGCGACATATCTCCTCAAAGCAGGTGTCGTTTGCGAAGAATTGGGAGATACTGCGAAAGCTCTCGTATATTACAATACCATCAAGGACAAATATCCTCAATCCGTAGAGGGTTACGATGTTGACAAATATATATCAAGAATCGAAAACAAGTAAGATATGGGAAGAGCTTTTGAGTTTCGAAAAGAAAGGAAAATGAAGCGTTGGGGCCATATGGCCCGCGTTTTCACCAAGCTTGGAAAAGAGATCACCATCGCAGTCAAGCAAGGAGGACCTGATGTCACGGGGAACCCTCGCCTGCGAGCATTGATGGCTGAGGCAAGAGCGGAATCGATGCCTAAAGAGAATGTCGAAAGAGCAATCAAGAAAGCCACGGACAAGTCTTTGGGTGATTTCAAGGAGCTCGTATATGAAGGCTACGGTCCTCACGGCATTGCCTACCTTGTGGAAGCTGCTACAGACAACAATACTCGTACAGTCGCAAACGTTCGCAGCTATTTCACTAAATGCGGCGGTTCCTTGGGCACCAGCGGCTCCGTAAGTTTCATGTTCGACCACAAGTGCGTATTCCGCATTAAGGAGAATGACGGTATGGACATCGAGGAGCTCGAGCTCGAAATGATCGATTATGGAGTGGAAGAACTTTTTGAGGAAATTGAAGTCGATGAGGATGACAACGAGACAAAGATTATCGCGATATACGGTGCATATGAATCATACGGAGCCATCCAGAAATATATCGAGGAGAATGGATACGAGATGATCTCCGGAGGTTTTGAAAGAATCCCTAATGTGGATCTCAAGGAGGTCACCGAGGATCAGAGAGCGGCTCTTGACAAGCTGACAGATCTTCTTGAAGACGATGAAGATGTAACTCACGTATATTCAACTTTGAAACCTGTCGAGTAGATTTGATTTCAATTCTTAATAAAAAATGCAATATCGGTTTCGATATTGCATTTTTTAGTTGATCCTTTCCGGCGAGCAAGCCTTTAATTTAATAAAAGCCTGTTCACTCAATTATTTGAAATATTCTAATAATATTATATATTTGTGAGAATTAGGTCAATATTCACCTGTGACTAATTAAGAAAAAATATATTAACGATCACATTCAGTTTATAACATGCAGGACAAATTACAGGAATTGACAGACAAACTTTACAATGCCGGTTTGTCAAAAGGCAAGGAAGAAGGTGAGCTGATTCTTGAGAAAGCGAAGCAGGAAGCGGCGGCTATCTTGAAAGAAGCGAAAACCGAGGCTGCATCCATAGTCGAAAAGGCCCACAAAGAAGCCGAAGACTATAAGGTAAAGATTGAGAGCGATTTGAAGATGGCATCAGCACAGACCCTTCAAGCTACCAGAAAAGACATTGAGAATCTTGTCATTTCAAAGATTTCCGATGAAAAGGTCAGTGCAGCCTTGCAGTCTGCAGACTTTATCAAAGAGATACTGAAGCTTGTTGCGGCAAAATTCGATGCCGAAGAGGCTGTTGATCTGGAGGCAATTCTTCCGGAGTCTTTGAAAGAGAGTCTGGAGCCGTTCGTAAAGAATGAGCTTGCAGCCGTGCTTAAGGGCAATATTGAGGCCGGATTCTCAAAGAAGATTGCCGGAGGTTTCACCATAGGTCCGAAGAACGGTGGATATTTCATCAGTCTTACCGACGAGAATTTCAAGAGTCTTATCGGAGAATATCTGCGCCCGGTAACAAAGAAATTATTATTCGGCTAATGAATAATTACGAATACATAATTGCCGGACTTCCAGTTATTTCCAATGGAGGTAGAATGCCTGACCAGTTCAGTGCGGGCAAGGTGATCGAGCAAATCAAGAGCCAATGCTCCGCGAAAGACCGCCAGACTATTGACTGTCTTCTGGACGGATTTGTGGACGATAATCTCACCAAGGATTTCTACGAAAGGATGTTTCAGCATAAAGAAGCGTTCATTTCGAAGTATTTCAGGCTTGACCTGAATATGCGCAACCAGAAAGTCAGATTTGTCAACCGCAAATTGGAAAGACCCTCGGAAATGGATATCATTGATCTGGACGGTGGGACTTTTGAGAACAGTACAGATTTTCAAGCTGTTCTGGAAAATCCGGACCTGCTGGCCAGAGAACGCGGAATCGATGATTTTCTTTGGAGGAAGTTGAGCGAAATGACATTGTTCAATTATTTCAATATGACAGTCATACTCGCATTCATAGCCAAGCTCCACATCATTGACCGCTGGCTCCAACTGGATGAAGATAAAGGACGCAAAATGTTCCGAAAACTTGTTGAAGAGGTTAGGGGGACATTCAAAGGCGTTGATTTCGAAGAAAGCTAATATACCGATAACAAACTGATAACCAATATGAAAAGTACAGGAAAGGTAACGGGAATCGTTTCAAACCTTGTAACAGTGCAGACCAACGGGCCTGTGGCGGAAAATGAGCTCTGCTACATCAATCTGGGTGGCACGAATCTTCTTGCCGAGGTCATCAAGGTGAATGGGAGGAATGCATCCGTTCAGGTGTTTGAAAGTACACGAGGGCTCAAGAACGGTGATGACGTCGAGTTTCTGGGCAAGATGCTCGAAGTGACATTGGGCCCTGGACTTCTGGCCAGCGTTTATGACGGGCTCCAGAATGACCTTACGACTATGGAGAACGTTTTCCTCAAGCGAGGAGAATACACAGACCCGCTCAACCGCGAAAAATTATGGGAGTTCACTCCGATTGCGACTGTCGGAGACAAGGTCGTGGCAGCCGACTGGCTGGGTGAAGTGAAGGAAGGATGGCTCCCTCACAAAATCATGGTGCCGTTCTCATTCAAGGGAGAATATACAATCAAAAGCATATTGGCCGCCGGGCAATATAATGTTGACACTGTGATTGCTGTTCTTACCGATGAAGATGGCGAAGATGTAAATGTGACTATGACTCAGAAATGGCCGGTCAAAGTCGCGATAAAGGGATATAAGGAGAAGCCGAGACCTCAGAAGATTATGGAGACCGGACTTCGTATCTTCGACACATTCAATCCGATTGCCGAAGGAGGCACCGGTTTTATTCCGGGACCTTTCGGCTGCGGAAAGACAGTGCTTCAGCACGCCATCGCCAAGCAGGGAGAGGCCGATGTAATCGTTATGGCGGCCTGCGGAGAGCGCGCAAACGAGGTTGTGGAGATTTTCACAGAGTTCCCTGAATTGATTGATCCGCATACGGGCCGTCACCTGATGGAGCGTACCACCATCATCTGCAACACTTCCAATATGCCTGTCGCGGCTCGCGAGGCTTCGGTCTATACGGCTATGACAATATGCGAGTATTATCGCGCAATGGGGCTCAGATGTCTTCTTCTCGCCGATTCGACATCCCGTTGGGCTCAGGCACTCCGAGAGATGAGTAACCGTATGGAGGAATTGCCGGGCGCCGATGCATTCCCTGTCGATTTGTCAGCCATCATTTCAAACTTTTACGCCCGAGCCGGTATGGTAATCCTCAACAATGGAAAGACCGGAGCCGTCACCTTTATCGGAACGGTTTCACCGGCCGGAGGTAACCTCAAGGAGCCTGTCACAGAATCGACCAAGAAGGCGGCACGCTGTTTCTATGCCCTTGAGCAAAACCGTGCAGACCAGAAGAGATATCCTGCCGTAAATCCTATTGACTCTTATTCGAAATATCTTGAATATCCTGAAATCCAGGCCTACCTCCAGAAAGTAATAGAGAAGGACTGGATAGAAAAGGTTCTGAAGGCAAAGAATCTTGTCAGACGAGGCAAGGAGACCCAGGAGCAGATCAACATCCTCGGAGACGATGGTGTGCCTATGAGTTATCACGAAATCTTCTGGAAGAGTGAGCTCATCGATTTCGTTCTCCTCCAGCAGGATGCGTTCGATGCCGTAGATTCGCTCTGTCCGCTTCAGAGACAGAAATTTATGCTTAACACTGTCCTCGACATTTGCGACAGGTCTTTCAAATTCGAGGATTACGAGGAATGTCGCAATTACTTCAAGGAAATCATCAATATCCTGCGCCAGATGAACTTCCTCAAGGAAGACAGCGATGACTATAAAAAATACTTGAACGATCTTAATAAACTTCTCGAAAATAATGGCAAATAAAGCATTTCAAAGAGTTTACACTCAACTGGAGGCCATTACCAAGGCCACGGTATCCCTTAATTGCAAGGGTGTATCAAATGATGAACTTGCCGTTGTTGACGGCAGGTTGGCTCAAGTCGTGAAGACCAAGGGAGACCTTGTCACATTGCAGGTCTTCTCCGGCACTGAAGGCATACCTACCAATGCGGAGGTTGCTTTTATGGGGGCTCCTCCTACCCTTAAGGTCAGCGATCAGCTCTCCGGACGGTTCTTCAATGCATATGGAAATCCTATTGACGGAGGCCCTGATATTGAAGGAGAGGAGCGTCAGATCGGAGGGCCTTCCGTAAATCCATACAAGAGACGCCAGCCATCAGAGGTCATACCTACCGGCATCGCCGGAATCGACCTCAACAATACTCTGGTGTCAGGTCAGAAGATTCCGTTCTTCGCAGACCCTGACCAGCCTTACAATCAGGTCATGGCAGATGTAGCGCTGCGCGCTGATGTCGATAAGATTATCCTTGGAGGCATGGGCCTGTCAAACGATGACTATCTGTTCTTCAAACACGCATTTGAAGGTGCAGGAGCGCTTGACAAGATTGTGTCTTTCGTAAATACGACTGAGGAGCCTCCTGTAGAAAGACTTCTCATTCCGGATATGGCATTGACAGCGGCAGAGTATTTTGCAGTGGACAAGAACGAGAAAGTTCTCGTGCTGCTGACAGATATGACTCTCTATGCCGACGCCCTCTCCATTGTATCAAACCGTATGGATCAGATTCCTTCAAAGGACTCAATGCCGGGCTCGCTCTATTCGGATCTCGCCAAGATTTACGAAAAGGCGGTACAACTGCCTGCAGGAGGATCCATCACCATCATCGCAGTCACGACTCTCAATGAAGGAGATATTACCCACGCGATTCCGGACAACACCGGATACATTACCGAGGGCCAGCTTTTCCTCCGTTCAGATTCAGACACGGGGAAGGTCATCATTGACCCTTTCCGCTCATTGAGCCGACTCAAACAGCACGTGCAGGGAAAGAAGACAAGAGAAGACCATTCACAGATAATGAACGCTTCCGTACGTCTCTACGCTGACGCTCAGAACGCAAAAACGAAGCTGGAAAACGGATTCGACTTGTCAGACTACGACCACAGATGTCTCGAATATGCAAAAGAATACGCGACAAGGCTGCTGTCCATAGATGTCAACATCAATATTGATGAAATGCTTGACACCGGATGGGAACTCCTGTCCAAATATTTCTCCAAAGCCGAGACCGGTATCAAACAAAAATTCATAGACAAATACTGGAAGGACTAAGCACTGATTCTAGATGGCAATCAAATTTCAATACAACAAGACGTCTCTGAACAACTTGAACAAGCAGCTCAAGGTGCGTAAGAACGCATTGCCAACCTTAAAAAACAAGGAATCAGCTTTGCGCGTCAGCGTCCTTGAAGCCAAAAACGTTTCAGAGTCACTCATTCAACAACTTGAACAAGCTCTGAACAAATATGATTATCTGGCATCTCTGTGGAATGAATTCGACCCCGGGCTGATTTCTATCACGGACGTCGAATTGGCTACCGTCAAAGTGGCAGGAGTCAAGACTCCGGAATTGAAGGATATACGCTATGAGCTCAAGCCATTCAACGCTTTCTGCAAGCCGGCCTGGTACATAGATGGAGTTCAGATTCTCAAGGAGCTCACCTATCTCGGAATCAATTCTGAAGTATTTCAATACAAGAGCAGACTTCTGGAGCACCAGAGAAAAAAGACCACGCAGAAAGTAAACCTATACGAGAAGGTTCAGATTCCGGGATATCAGGAAGCCATAAGGAAAATCAAGAGATATATGGAAGACGAGGAGAATCTTTCCAAGGCTTCATCCAAGATAGTCAAGACACGTCACGCCGAGGAAGAAGAAAAGGAGGCTGAGTTATGATTACACCTATGACAAAATACTCCTTCATTCTGCTTTCCGCGCAGACGGAAGGATTTCTTCAGAAAATATCGGAAATAGGTCTGGTGGACATTCAACGTCGATCCAAGCCGGTCGATGAGTTCTCACTTGGTCTTCTCTCCGAAATACAGGCACTCAAAAAGGAGATAGCCTGCATTGAAAAAGGAGAAGATGAGACACTCAAAGAAATGATTTCCCGTCGTTCGTCTCTGGCAAAGAAAGCCGAAGCGCTTGAAATATGGGGAAATTATGATCAGGAAAAGCTCTCAAAACTTGCAGAACAGGGAATCAAACTGCATTTCTTCAAGACAGCTTCCAAGAAATTCGATGAGAGTTGGGGGCAGAAATACCCTCTGCAGATAATCAATGAAGTTGACGGGTGGACATATTTCGTCATCCCTTCCGTAGAAGGCGAAACTGCGGACTTCCCAATCAAAGCGTGCGCCGCTCCTGATGAACCGCTTAATAACTTGCTCGACAGAATTGCCGGGACAGACCAGGAAATAGAGCGATACAAGGCAGTTCTGGAAAGCAGGAAATCAACAATTCCTACCCTGAAGGCGGCCATATCCGACAAAAATGCAGTCCTGGAACGGAATCTCGCAAAATTAAGTTCAGAGACAGCGGCGGAAGAAATTCTCACAACGATGGTAGGTTTTGCACCGACCGAGGATGACGGAAAAGTCTGCGCCGAGCTTGACAAACTGGATGCATACTATTTCAAAGAAGATGCGAAATTGGAGGACAATCCTCCTATCAAGTTGAAGAACAATAAATTCTCTTCAATGTTCGAGGTCTTCACCGGAATGTATGGAATGCCTGTGTACAACGAGTTCGACCCTACTGTTTTCCTAAGCATATTCTTCCTGCTCTTCTTTGCTATGTGTATGGGGGATGCCGGTTATGGCATTTTGCTCGTTATCATAGGATTCTTCCTCAAGGGCAAAGAAGGGGGGCTTGCCAGACTATACAAACTGATTATCACACTGGGAGTTGGTACTTTCATCGTGGGCATCTTTATGGGTGCCGCATTCGGAGTGGACCTGACCCGGTTGTCCTGGATACCGGAAGGTCTCAAATCTTGTATGATTACAGGTGAGATTGCCGGGTATTCGGCACAGATGGTCTTTGCATTGGGCATAGGTATTTTCCACTTGTGTCTGGCTATGATAGTGAAGGCCGTCTATTCCGTCAAAATCAACGGGTTCAAGAATAGCCTGAGCAGTCTGGGATGGACTTTGCTCATAGTAGGTACAGTTCTGGTTCTGACAATCACGCTGGCCGGACTAGTGAGCGAAGCGGAGGCAAAATGGCTCATCATTGGAATCGCGTCCATTTCTGCACTGGGTATTTATATTTTCAACAAGATTGGAAGGAATCCTCTGGCCAACATAGGTTCAGGTCTGTGGGATACGTACAATATGGCATCCGGCCTTATGGGTGATGTCTTGAGTTATATACGTCTGTATGCTCTCGGTCTTTCAGGCGGAATGCTCGGATCGACCTTCAACTCCATCGGCCAAATGGTTCTGGGAAGCGACCCTACCTGGCAATGGTTGCCGTTCGCATTGGTTCTCATTGTCGGACACGCCTTGAATCTTGCTATGAGTTGTCTTGGCGCATTTGTTCATCCGCTGCGACTCAACTTCGTGGAATTCTTCAAAAATTCAGGATATGACGGACGAGGCGCTGCATATCGTCCATTAAAAGTAAAATATTAACATATAAAAACTATTAATAATTATGCTTACACTAATTTTAGGTTATCTTGGTCTTGGGCTTATGCTGGCACTTGCCTGCATCGGCTCAACTATCGGAACGACTATCGCAGGCAATGCGGCAGAAGGTGCATTGAAGGTCAATCCTGAGCAATCATCAACTTATATGATACTCTCGGCTCTTCCTGCAACTCAAGGTCTCTACGGATTTCTCGCATTCATTCTCTGGCTGAGCAGGGATTTCGCGGGAGACGGGCTCAAACTCTTCTGTCTCGGACTTGCTGTCGGTGTCATCTGTATGATTTCAGCAATCCGTCAGGGCCAGGTTTGCGCTAACGGTATCGTGGGCGTATCACAGGGCCACAACGTAATGACCAACACAATGATTTACGCGGCACTCCCTGAGTTCTACGCTATCCTTTCTCTTATCGCTTCAATTATGATTTAAGGAATTCTATAAGATTTCCCCTACAAGAATATTGATTTGTTTGCCTGTCATTGATACCTTCAATGGCAGGTTTCCTTTTATTTCACCATCAACCTCGACAAAATCGTTACGGTCCCCGGTCACTGTAATCGAACGACATTTACCGGATATGATATATTCGGACTCATCGACATTTCCTTTGAAAAGGCGTGGAGCTTCTTTCAGAAGAGTCCTGACCGGCAATTTGGGGACTATCATATAATCGAGCAGACCATCATTGAGGACAGCTTTCGGGACCTGTCTCATACCTCCTCCGGAATACGGCCCGTTGCCAAGAGCGAGCGAATAAATAGCGCCGTTGAATATCTCGCCTTCTTCAGTCTCTATCCGAGCATTGAATGACTTAATCCACCTTATTGTATGCATAAGCGCAGAAGCATATATCCGGGCTTTGCGCTGGCCCCGCTCTTTCTGACGGTTTACGCGCTGACAAACGTGGGAGTCAAAGCCTGTCCCTCCGACATTGAGCATATATGATACACTGTCGGAAGTCTCCACTCTGACAACATCCTGAACATCGAAGGAGCCTATTTTGATCAAGCCGACTGCGAAAATGACATCTTTAGGTATTTTGGTCGCCTTTATCCAATCATTGCCTGATCCGATAGGAATCACGCCCAGATAGAACTCCTTAGGGTCGATTTCTTTATCATCACAAAACTGAAGGATACCGTTATAAACTTCATGGACGGAGCCATCTCCACCAACGGCCAGAAAATGTCTGAAACCTCTGTCGGCAGATTCATAGGCCAACTTTGTAGCGTGATACTTGTAGTTGGTCAATTGAACCTGAAACGGAATATTGTTGTCAGTAAGTTCTTTTTCTGCTTTTTTCCATTCTGAAAATGTTTGACCGGAACCGGCCTGCGGATTCACGATACAAATCCAATCTTCCGTATAATTCTCCATAATCCGAACAATGAAAGATAAACTCAAGGAACAAATTTAGTAAAAATTAAGGTATTTTTCCTAAATTTGTGAGATATTAGTCTTTCTTATGGGAACAGTAAACAGGAAAGTTTAAAATAAACAAATCACAGACATACAAATGGGAAAAGTAATAGCCATAGCCAATCAGAAGGGAGGAGTCGGCAAAACAACAACAGCCATCAATTTGGCTGCATCTCTTGCTGTGCTTGAGAAGAAGGTGCTCATCATTGATGCAGATCCTCAAGCCAATACGACTTCCGGCCTCAACTTCTCCCCTTCAAATGACCAGAAAAGGACATTGTACGAAGTGATGGAAGGCAATCTCAATGTACAAGATGCATTGATTCAAACTGAGATTGCCAATCTTCACCTGATTCCGTCGCACATCAATTTGGTCGGTGCGGAAATCGAGATGCTCGAGGCTCAAGACAGGGAGTCCATACTCAAGAATGCCCTGGCACCTGTCAAAAACGATTATGATTACATAATAATCGACTGCTCTCCTTCTCTGGGGCTCATTACTGTGAATTGCCTTACAGCAGCCGATTCCGTGATGATACCTGTCCAGCCTGAGTTTTTTGCCCTCGAAGGTCTTGGCAAATTGATGAAAACCATCAGAATCGTGCAAAGCAAGGTCAATACAGGCCTGGAGATAGAAGGTTTTGTCGTAACTATGTTTGACGGACGTACAAAAGTTCACGCGCAAGTGGTAAGCGAATTGCAGGAGATTTTCAAAGATATGGTGTTCAAGACCATCATACAGAGGAACATCCGTCTCAGCGAAGCCCCGTCACACGGAAAGCCTATCGTACTCTATGACATCATGAGCAACGGAGCGTCCAACTACCTGAACCTGGCCAAGGAAGTGATGGACAGAAACGAACCAGAATCATTCAGACAGTAGATTATGAGCAATAAAGAGCCTAGAGGCCTCGGAAGAGGCTTGGGAGCCATTCTGGGCGAGAACGCGAATCTGGACCAGTTCCGCAAGCCCGTAGGATATGTGAACAAGGAGATCGTCGGAAGCAGGAGCGAGATAAAGGAAAGCGCTGACGTGGTCCGCATCCCTGTGGACATGATAGAGCCTAACCCGTTCCAGCCGAGAATGTCCTTCGATGCGGAGGCCCTGGAGGAACTCACCGCATCCATCAGGTCGCTCGGGCTCATTCAGCCCATCACGGTCAGGCCGCTGGGAGGGAGCAGATACCAGATAATCAGTGGAGAAAGACGTTTCCGCGCCTGCAGGGCGGCGGGAATGGACATGATTCCGGCGTATGTCAGGTCCGCATCGGACCAGAGCATGATGGAGATGGCGATAGTCGAGAACATCCAGAGAGAGGACCTCGACCCTATCGAAGTCGCTCTCGGATATCAGAGGCTTATCGATGAATGTCATCTCACCCAGGAGCAGCTGGCGGACAGGGTCGGGAGGAAGCGTGCTTCCGTCACCAACTACCTCCGTCTGCTCAAGCTTCCGGCCAAGGTCCAGCACGACCTGAAAGTCGGGCTCCTCAGCGTGGGGCACGCCAAGGTCATCCTTGGAGTGGAGGACCGCAGGATACAGGAAAGGCTCTGTGACCTCGTCGTGAAGGACGGACTCTCAGTACGCCAGCTTGAAGACAAGGTACGCGATCTCACAGGAGAGAAACCGGAGCCGAAGGCGGCCCCGGCCCAGGAACTGCCGGATGACTATTGCCGTGTGCTGGAGCACATCGGCAAATATTTCCAGCAGGACATCTCACTCAAGCGCAGCACCTCGGGCAAGGGCACGATGACCATCAAGTTCAGTTCCGACGACGAGATGCGCACATTCCTCAAGGCACTCGAAGATGCGCAGATCTAGGCTGACATACATAGTCTGCATCCTGCTGGCGGCTCTTTCGTCGGCATTTTCCGCATCCGCCCAGTTCAAGACCGAACCGTTCGGAAACGGCTACGGGTCCAATGACCCCAACGCCCAGCTGGACTCGGCAAAGGCCATATTCTCCCTCAAGGAATACTTCGCCGGACTCAAGCACGAGCAGGAGCTCAAGATAGGAAATCTTGCAGGAGGCTCCGCCGTATTCATTGGAGGACAGCAGATATATGAGAAGAAATACTGGAAGCTCCCTGTCATATACGGAGGACTGGGCGCGACGGTAGGAGGAGGTTTCTACTACAGGAACAAGTACAGGCAGTCGCTCGACGCATACAACGCAGCCTTTGAAGCCGATCCGATGACCACTCTCACGGTGGATGACAAGTCAAAGAGGATGAGTACGTATCTGTTTGCCGGAGGCGCTCTCATCTACTGGGGGACGATGATGGACGGAGTGATAAACTTTCCCACCGACAATCCTCACCATCCCGGGAAGGCGACCCTCTACTCCATTCTCATGCCGGGACTCGGACAGGCCTACAACGGAGAGTACTGGAAGATCCCCATCTACTGGGGAGTGCTCGCCGGGACCATACACTATTACGACGCGAACAAGACCAATTACCTGAGATTCAAAAGAATACATAACGAAGCCACAGACCCTGAAAGCTCATACCATGAGAGTATCTCCGCAGAGACCGCCCTCTATTACAGGGACGTCTACAGAAGATACAGGGACTGGTCAGTCGTGGCCATAGCCGCCGCGTATCTGCTTCAGGTG
>JAZRYB010000082.1:0-118295 GCA_045600565.1 Candidatus Cryptobacteroides sp.
TCCAGAAGCCTAGGCATCCTCCGTTCGCTCTTATTCTCTTTCTCTGTACTCGATTTAGATCATTGCGACTCTTCTGTCTCTCTAATCTTTACTCGTTGCCTATGAAATTGCAGCCCTCATAAACGAAATAGATCCATTTATTAGACTAATCAATTCTTTTTCTTTACCTCGTTATCTATTGTCTCTCTCAATATTTTCAAAGAACTCGCCCGCTATTCTCAAAGCGGGCTGCAAATATACGTACTTTTTTTTATTCCACAAATCTTTTTGAATTATTTTTTAAAATTTAGATGCATTATATTTGTAGTGTGACTATATAAATAAAATATGGAGAAGAATACGAAAAATATGAGCCTGCCGGAGAATTCTCACTGCGAGCTCAAACCGGGAGAAGTGTATCAACCACTCCTGAAAGCTGACAAGACCTATCCGGAGGTCACCCCGTATTCGGTGATTATGGGGCTCGTGATGGTCATCATTTTCTCTGCGGCCGCGGCGTATCTCGGGCTCAAGGTCGGTCAGGTGTTCGAAGCGGCTATCCCTATCGCCATCATCGCGGTGGGCGTAACAGGAGCTCTCGGCAAAAGTGGGGGTCTCGGGCAGAATGTGATAATCCAATCCATAGGGTCGTGCTCCGGAGTTATCGTCGCGGGAGCAATTTTCACCCTGCCTGCCATTTACATTCTCGGGCTCAATGTCAATTTCTGGCATATGTTCCTCTCCTCGCTGCTCGGAGGTGTCCTGGGAATTCTTTTCCTGATACCTTTCAGGAAATATTTCGTAAAGGAAATGCACGGGAAGTATCCGTTTCCGGAAGCTACAGCGACCACTCAGGTGCTTATCAGCGGAGAGAGTGGAGGCAAAGGGGCCAAGACTCTGCTGGTCAGCGGCCTCATCGGAGGGCTCTATGATTTCATAGTAGCCACGTTCGGAGCCTGGAGCGAGACTGTGACCACCACCGTGACCCATTGGGGGCAGATTGTGGCTGACAAGGCGAAGCTCGTGCTCAAGTTGAACACGGGAGCGGCGGTTCTCGGTCTCGGCTATATCATCGGATTGAAATATGCTTTCGTGATATGTTGCGGCTCGTTCCTGGTATGGTTGGTGATCATTCCTCTGCTCAACCTTATCTGGGGAGGACAGGTCATTGATCTTATGAACACCGGGGTCATTCAGACCATACGCGAGATGTCCGCCGATCAGCTGTTCAAGGATTACGCCCGCCATATAGGCATAGGCGGCATTGCCACCGCCGGCATCATCGGCATCATCAAGTCCTCAGGTGTCATCAAGTCAGCTGTCGGGCTCGCCGTCGGCGAATTCAGAAAGAAACCGGGCGACAAGACAAGCGAGGTCGAGAGAACCCAGAAAGATCTTTCTATGAAGACCATCGTTTTCGCAGTCATACTCGCTCTTCTGGCCATCTTCGCATTCTTTGCATTCGGAGGTGTCGTGAACAATGTCTGGCAGGCGCTCATCGGTCTTGTCATCGTGGCGGTCATCGCATTCCTGTTCACCACCGTCGCGGCTAACGCCATTGCCATCGTGGGCAGCAATCCCGTCAGCGGAATGACCATTATGACATTGATTATTACTTCATTGGTACTCGTCGCTGTAGGGCTCAAGGGCGAGAGGGGAATGGTTGCGGCGATGGTGATAGGAGGGGTTGTCTGCACAGCGCTCTCAATGGCAGGAGGGTTCATCACAGATCTGAAAATAGGATATTGGCTGGGCACCACTCCGGCAAAACAGGAGTCTTGGAAATTCCTCGGTACCCTCGTTGCCGCGGCGACTGTAGGGGGAGTTATGATGGTGCTCAACAAGACATACGGATTCGTCGGAGACAATGCACTCGTAGCGCCGCAGGCGAATGCGATGGCCGCAGTGATTCAGCCTATGATGAACGGAGGGAATGCTCCCTGGCTGTTGTACGGCATCGGAGCGGCCATTGCCCTCACCCTGAATTTCTGCAAAGTCCCTGCCCTTGCATTCTGTCTCGGAATGTTCATTCCTATAGACTTGAACCTCCCTCTTCTGGTAGGAGGAGCCATTGCCTGGTGGGTCGGCAGCAGAAGCAAGGATCAGAGAATCAATACAGAACGACAGGACAAAGGTACTCTCATCGCATCCGGCTTCATCGCCGGCGGTGCACTTATGGGAGTCGTCAGCGCAGTGCTGAAATTCGCCAATGTCGATTGGTTCCTCTATGATTGGAACAGTGCGTACGGAGAGGCTGTCGCCATCGTACCTTTCATTCTTCTGTGCGCATATATGATTTGGGCTTCAATGAAAAAACAAAAACAATGGAAAAATTAGTTGACAGATTTTTACGATATGTGTCCATAGACACACAGTCCTGCGAGGAATCAGAGTCGCAGCCTTCTGCAGCAAAGGAGCTGCAACTTCTTACCCTTCTTCGAGACGAGTTGCAGGCATCAGGTATTCAAGCCGAGCTGGACGAATATGGCTATGTGATGGCCACAATCCCGTCAAACACTGACAAGGAGGTGCCGACAATCGGCTTCATAGCTCACGTTGACACGTCTCCGGATGCTTCCGGAGCCGATATCAAGCCCCAGATTATTACTGACTATGACGGGAGCGACATCCCGCTGAAAGGCGTGGAAGGACTTTCGCTCAAGCCTTCAGAGTTTCCTGAGTTGCTCGCCCACAAAGGTGAGACATTGATAACTACCGACGGTACTACTCTTCTGGGAGCCGACGACAAGGCCGGTGTCGCCGAAATAATGAATGCTGTACAATATATAGTGGAGCACCCCGAATTCAAGCACGGAGAAATCAAGATAGGGTTCACCCCTGACGAGGAAATAGGACGTGGTGTCGTCAAATTCGATACCGGCAGGTTCGGTGCCGATTATGCGTACACGATGGACGGAGGCGAGGTCGGTGAGCTTGAATTCGAGAATTTCAATGCGGCATCCGCCACCATACATATCCAAGGCCGAAATGTACACCCGGGCTATGCCAAAGGCAAGATGCTCAATGCCATACGCATAGGAATGGAGTTGAATGACCTTCTGCCCGCAGAGCAGAAACCTGAATATACAGAAGGGTATGACGGATTCTTCCATATTATCAGTTTCAAGGGAAGTGTTGAAGAAGCTGATTTTTCATATATAATCCGCGACCACGACATTGACAAATATGAGGAGAAGAAGAAACTGATGCTACGCTGCGCTGAATTGATCAACGAAAAATATGGTGAAGGAGTGGCCACTGCGACCATCAAGCACCAATACTACAATATGCGCAAACAAGTCGAGCCCCACTATCATATTGTGGAAAAAGCCATAAAGGCAATGGAGATGGAAGGAATCAAGCCGAAGATTCAGCCAATCAGAGGAGGGACAGATGGTGCCAATCTCTCTTTTATGGGGCTTCCTTGTCCGAATATTTTCGCAGGCGGGCTCAATTTTCACGGCAAAATGGAATTTGTGCCGATAGAATCGATGGAGAAAGCTTCGAAAGTTATTCTGAATATTGTTTCTCTGTTTGCTCAGGGGCTGTGATTGGAGGAGGAGGTGGTGGCGTCCCGCCTGACTCCATCATACGGTCTTTGCGTTTCTGATAACGAAGAATGTAGCGGTCAAGTTTCTTCTGATCCCTGGCCGCTTCTTTTTCGGCGGCTTTGATCAGCCTGAGAGCCCGGCGTCTCTGCCTTTCCAGCTTCTTCTGCTCTTTTGCGGCAGTTTTTGCAGCATCCCTTTCATCGAGGGCGGCCCATTTGGCATCACGCAATTTCTGTTTTTCGAGCCTACGGAGTTCTGCCGCAGTCAGGTTGTCATTTTCTGCTTTTGACAGCGAATCCGATGCCACGCTCAGACTGTCCGGCCGAGTCAAGAGAGAATCACGTTGCAAGCTGTCAGCAAGAGACTTGACAACCAGACTATCATTGAGGGCAAGCAGAGTGTCCAATGATGCTTTCTGCGCTTCCTTCATACGTTTCATTTCCTCACGGGCTCTTTCACGCTCCACACGCAGAGAGTCCCTGACTTCAATCTGTCTGTAGATGTCAGCCATATAGCCCGGGAAATAAATGGACGTCTGATTATACTCCGGCTGAGGATATGCCTCATATCTATTTCTCTCAGATGTTTTGGGAACAAGAGACGTGATGTCTTCCCGCCCGTTGGGCCTTATGTCAGGATTCCACTTGAAACCTTTCATCCGTTTGTCCTCAGGCGGAAGCTGAACAGTAGGGTACGCATCGTTTTTCGGGCTGTCGAAATAATAGACCTTCTGTATTTCGCCATCTTTGAAGGTCGCGGAGAGCATTTTGGATTCTACTTTGTTGACCGTAGCCAAGGCTTCCTGCTCTTCGAGATAGAATACTGCCGTGGCGCCTCCAAGGGCATCGAAGCGGGTTAACGCTCCGGTGGAATCAAAATACGCCATCATCTCGACACTCCTGATCTGGTCATACAACAGAGAGTCCTCCTGTATGACAATAAACGCGTTAGACATAAGGCTGGCCTTATCCATTCTCTTATCCTTGACAATTATACTGAGACTGTCCGCAGAATATTGCCGCACGCCCTCATTCCATATCACAGGGTCAACAAACATTCTTATCAAGGAGTCCAAGTCCGAATATACCAAAGAATCGCAACGCATCTGCATATCATTCTTGTACATTCGAACATCACCCAAGGCAAGGGCGAAGCCTACCTTGGTCGTATCAACCGCGACAGTCAGAGAGTCGGCAGGTGGAGCAAGAGTATCAGCAGGTGCGACAGTCAGAGAGTCGGCAGGTGGAGCAAGAGTATCAGCAGGCGCGACAGCCAGAGCGTCGGCAGGCGGAGCAAGAGTATCAGCAGGTGCAACAGTCAGAGAGTCGGCAGGTGGAGCAAGAGTATCAGCGGCCGCGACAGTCAGAGAGTCGGCAGGTGGAGCAACCTCCATAGATTCATTCTTTTCATTTGATGGGGCCTCGGCCTTGACCGGAGGTCTATTGGGATTGTTCTTCTCCTCTTCGGCAGCCTTCGCCTTTGCGGCGGCAGCCAATTCCTCCGCGGCCTTTTTCCTATAGGCTGTCACGGGATCTCCTGCGAGATCTGTCAAACGCTTACCGGCATCGGCAATGAGCTGTTCAGGAATGTCACACCTTTTCCTGGTCCAATACCTTATCCTGTCCGCTCCAAGATAAGTTGTATCCAATTGACCGTTCTGCTCCAATTCCGCTATTATCGCAGCATTCTTCTCAATCGTAATTGTAGAAATGGAATCTTCGTAGAATATATAATCGCCCATAGCGGAGCTCTTCCTCGTCGTATCGACAATCTGCGCATTGCCCAAAAGCAGAATATTCTTGGACTGCCTGTAGAAATAGAGCGAATCAGCCCACCCCTCCTGGTCTTCAGACATCGCATGGACATCGTCTGTAAAGAAGAATGTGGAATCACTGCTGTCATAATAGCCATTATTGGATGAGAGCATCTTATCCTCCTTCCACGCATTGACGCCGTCGTCAAATAGAGCTTTTCCGCTATTTGCCTGATACTCAATAAAAGAAGTGCTGATAAATACTGAATCAGAGAACATATTCACCTCAGTATTGAAGGTGAATATCTTGATTTTGGAATCATATGTTCCCTTCAAACTTTCGATGATTTGCCCATCCTTGTCTCTCATCGAGCCGCCGCGCGAAAACACGGCTACACTATCCTTGGTATTATAATCCAGATATCTGGTTCTAAGAGTGTTACCGTCCTTATCCTGCAATTGTACCACGCTGCCTCTGAACTCAGCCAGATTCTCATCGATAAGGTAGTCGAGCTTGTCGCTGGTCAGCACTGTCTCGTCCTGAAGAATCTGGACATTGCTGAAGGCCTTGATTATCTTGTTGTCGACATCCCAATAGGCGGTATCACACAAGAGATATGTATCATTATGGAGAAAACGGGCCGGGCCTATGACTTTCCGGATAGTTTTCCCCTCGTCCTCCAGAAGCTGCGCCGACTGTGCACTGAGAAGACGCACCAAACTGTCCGTCTTCTCATTTTGCGGGGCAGACAGAGACAAGATTGTGAGGAGAAAAGTCAGCAGGCTATGCATCAGGCGGCAACTCTATTCAACAATTCTGGTTGCCCAGTTGGGCTCTGAGAACTCGCAATCCTTAAAGATAGGATCAATCCTGATATATGTGGTATTGATTTTTTCTTCTATAAACTTCTTGATGACCTCATTCTCCAATTGGGAACGGACCAGATCCGCCAGAAGGCTGAAGTCATTCTCACGAGTGGCGGGGTGCGCCGGAATGATGGCATCGACCTTGACTATCTTATATACAGTGTTTCCACTTCTGCCTTCATTGTCAAGAGATTCAACAGGCTCAGACAATTCGCCCACCTTGAGATCCTTGATGGCTTCATAATCCTGAGGCTTGAGCTGATCAATCTCAAAGTATGCAGAACCAGTATTCGGGTCAGCCATCTGGCCTCCGTTTGTCTTTGTGGCAGGGTCTTGGGAATAAAATCTTGCGGCAAGATCGAAAGTAATGGCCTTATTGCCGATTTCTGTCTTGAGACTGTCCAGGACTCTGAATGCATTCTCCCTGTCAGTATCAGTGTATTTAGGCTTGAGCAGAATATGACGGGCATTGAACATATCACTTTTCTTCTCAATAACCTCAATCAGGTGAAAGCCATCAGGGGTCTCCACAATTTGGGAGATAATGCCGGGCTTGAGGGACATAGCGGCATCTGAAAATGCCGGCCAGAAAATGGACTTGGATGCCATTCCCAACTCTCCGCCACGACGCGCAGACCCCGGATCCTCCGAATAAAGACGCGCCAGGGTGGAAAATTTCTCTCCATTGATGATACGCTCGCGAAGCGAAAGCAATCTCTCTTTGACCGCAGTATTTGCGGCTTCCCTGTCGGGATAGATGCATATCTGACTCAATTGATACTTTATCGGGACCATAGGAAGGTCATCGGTGCTGACGGTATCAAGATATTGCTCGACATCCCTGGGGGTCAATTCAGGCACCTGCCCGGCAATCTTCTGCTGCTCCTGCATCGTCAGGCTCTGATCCTCAAACTGCTGTCTCCACTCCTGACGGAGCTTCAGCATAGAAATGCCGAAATACTCCTCAACTTCTTCATCCCCACCGAGAGATGTTCTGATCTGATCCATTCTGTTGGAAAGCTGGCCTTCGACATTATCCGAGTTGAATGTCAACGAATCCAGCCTGGCCTGCATCAGGAAAATCTTTGTAGTCATAAGATTCTCCAGAATGTCGCATCTCTGATTTTTGTCAGAGACAAGTCCTTGAGACTGAGCTATTCGTGCTTCCTGCTCCACATCGGACAAGGCAATCATCTCATTACCTATCACGGCAACGGTCTTGTCCACTACACCATTCTGATACTTCTGTGCCGAAACAGCAATGCTTATAAAAAGCAACGGTGCCACAACGGCAGTCTTCAATAAACGATTCATCATTATATTCAATAAATCACCAATTTGTTTTTCTTTTGAGCATCCTTCAGCAAATCCTGCTCAAGCTCAGTGAGCAAAGCGTGCCTGCGATTGCTGATGATGATATCCCGGATTCTGTCCTCACAATACTCCAGAGGAGCAAGAGTACCGGCTTTCTGCATTTCGCAAATATAAGCAATCTTGACATCTCCACGCTCATCCGGAATCTCAATGAAACCCTGTCTGTCCATTCGGGAGAGAAGGGTGCCGTAATCTTCACCGAAACCTCGCGCGAAGGTAACCATATCCACCCATTTGTCAGAAGTGTCCGAATACTTGAGGGCTGAAGAATATGCAAGGCTGTCCGCTTGGGAAAGATCCGAATAATCCTCCGAGGACATTTTTGCCTTAATCACCTCAAGATTGGGAGATTCCTGCATAATGTCCAGAAAACGGCCTTTCACGATAGGCACTTCAAGAATAAACAATTCCTTGTGAGAGTTGTAATACTGCTCCACCTGGTTGTGGCTGATGACAGTGTCGAGCCTCTCGTTGATATATCTCTGCTCATATCTGTACTTGAGGAGGGACCGCTTATAATCCTCCAACTCGACAGATACATTCTGCTCGGACTTAGAAAGCTGGGTAGCCGCCACCTGAGAGAAGAGAATCTCGGAAGCCCAGTTGTTGATGTACTGAAGAGCCATACTCACGCTATCCTGAGCAGACACCCCGGAAGGAATGACCTCAGACAATTCGGAGATATAGAGCTTCTGCTTGCCAATCCTTGCCACTACTTTATCATCGTGAATCAGGCTATTCAGAAAATCGCACGAATGAAAAGTACTGCTGACGGCAAAAATCAAAAGCATTGTCTTCAAGCCATTCTTCATTGTCTTTCTTACTAATAGTTAATAATCTACAAATATAATAATTTTACTTATACAAGCGGCCCTGATAGCTGTCTCTTTCCTGCATTCGCACATCAAGCATACGAAGAATCTCAAAATTGCGCACCAGACCCCACTGGGTCTGCTTGACAAAACGCGGCGGGACCTCTCCCGCAACCCTTTCTATATACAAGTCTGGTCTGAGACGTTCCAGAATATCTATCACAAGGTCAAGATATTCATCCAGAGGCAAGCGCAGGAAGTCCGACGGATTCTCATAATACTCGCGTTCCATCACCGTCCCGCGAATCAACTGAAGCTGATGGAACTTCACCGACAAGACCGGGAGATCATTGATAAGCGAGCACTGGTCCAAAAGCATACGGCGGGTTTCTCCGGGCAGTCCCAAAATAAAATGAGCCCCCACATCAATCCCTCTGGCAGCAGTCTGCTCGACAGCCCGCCGGGCACAATTGAAATCGTGCCCACGGTTAATGCGCTTCAAGGTAGCATCGTAACAGGATTCAATTCCATACTCAACCACCACAGGTCCCCTGTCTCCAAGGCTTTCGCGTATTGATGCTATGTAATCAAGTTTCGGACCATCCACGCAATCGGGACGGGTCCCAATGACAATACCGGAAATTGCGGGGTGGCTGAGAGCTTCCCCATAGCGCTCACGTAGGACATCAAGCGGAGCGTATGTATTTGAAAAAGATTGAAAATAAGCCAGATAGCGAGTAGCTCTCGGATAGCGTACCCGATGAAATTCAATACCTTCATCAATCTGCTGATGCAGAGACTTGCCGGGAGTGCTGTAGCCCGGATGAAAGGCGGAATTATCACAGAAAGTACAGCCTCCGCGCCCTATGGTGCCGTCTCTGTTGGGGCAGGTAAAACCGGCATCGAGCACCAATTTCTGGAGACGCTCCCCATATTTTTCCTTATAATAACCGACAAAACTGTTGTATCTTCCCACTTGTTGCTAAACTGAGAAAACATTCTGAAAACTAATAAACGTGAAGACTGGAGCCTTGTGCAGACGGGAGGTAATTCACTCCATACCAGCACATCTGAAGCATCACAAAGCTGAACAGAAGAATGGCGAAAGCTACTCCCGGACGCTTGATATGCGGGCGGGAATGCAGATAAAACATATAACTGAGCCAGGTCACAGCCGCCCAGGTTTCTTTCGGATCCCACGTCCAATAGTCACCCCAGGCCACCTTGGCCCACAATGCTCCCATAACCATACCCATAGTGAGAAATGACCATCCTACCCTGACCATAGTATCACAGATCTTCATTTCCTCCTGCGTCACAGGCTCACTGGAATTTCTGAGCCAGAAATATACAGCAAGCAGTGTGACTGCGCCCAGAATTGCATAGGAGAACATATATACGATGACGTGTGGCACAAACCAGGCGCTCTGAAGCGCAGGCATAAGTGCCTTCGTATGGATTTCAGGCTTGAAAAGGTTGATGCATACGAACATCACCGACATCAACGCCCCGAACGAAAGCACCCATTTGTATCGGTAGCGAATATATATGATCACACCCACTATGGACAGGAAGAACGAATACCACAGACGGGTCTCCCCCATAGTCCTCATAGGAGGTCTTCCAAGCATAATCCACATCCCGGAAATGAACACCAGGAAAATGGCGGAACCTATGATGCTGACGGCTGCAGGGACAGCAGCGCGTTTGACAAAAAAGGCCAATACGGAGGCTGAAAGCCAGCAGAGTGCCGCCGCCGCGGCAAACCAGACAAAAACATCCCACGTCATTTCTTTATCCTCCTCTTCCCGGCGGTCAAGAAAACAGACAGCCCGGACAACAATATCAACCACATAGCAGGAGCCGCCAGACAGTACCACGGATCCTTGACACATTTGAATATGCTCACGCTATGTCCTTCACCATGAGATAAATCATAATTATATTGATAGATACGCCACTGTCCTACTTTTGCAGGGTGGTTGACCTCTACCTCCAGAGTACGCATACCTTTCTTCAAATCAGCAACGGAAATGATGGAAAGATATCGCTTCGGGACAGGCATATCTTCATATTCTTCCAAAATAAACTCCTTCAGAGTGAGCATAAAAGGCATAGTAACCTTATTTCCTGCCTCATCATAGGCCACAGCGGTTGTCTCATTCTGATATGCTGACATAGTCACCTTCGATTTGTCTGCACCTCCAAAGACTCCGGCAAGCAGAACAAGGAAGACTCCCAGATGAGCCAAAACCGACCCCTTCGGTCGGCTGCGGAAATGGCAGAGATCATCTGCCACGACAAGTCCGAGCGTGGTCTCAAAGTATAGCAGGGCCAAGACGAACCACCAGGATCCGACAAGTCTCACTCCCCCGGCAAACCCCTGGAAAAGAGTGCATATCACAATCAGACCCAATGATACAATAACGGATGTCCTGCCTGACAGACGCTTCAGAAAAGCATATCTGTCAGACAGAACATGTACCATTATCAGCAAATATATGAATACGAGCGCGGCAATCACGCTCCAAGGGTATCTCAAGCAAGTTTCCATTGCTCTCTGAGAAGTGCGACAGCTGCCGGAACGGTCTGGTTACGATCACCCTTGGTACCACATTCGAAGCTGATGTAGTTCTGGTATCCTATCTCCTTGAGAGCCCGCATACCTTCTACATAATTGTCCACTTCCGGATCCTCTCCAGGCATTACACGACGGCCTCGACTGGCTACGTGAACGTGCTGAAGATATTTGCTTCCCGCCGCCATAAAAGCAGCATAGTCAGAAACTTCCTCCTGCATATGCCAAAAGTCTCCCATACACTTCACTCCGGCACTGTCGGCATCACGACAGAGTGCCGCGGCATCAGGGACCTGACGGAGATAATGAGCCTCACGACGATTGAGAGGCTCGAGGATGACGGTGGTGTTGCATTTCAAGGCAAACTCCCCAAGCTCGTGGAGCTGCTCTACGAGATACTGGCGTGTCTCAAGCGTATGAGGTTTGCAAGGCTTCTGGGAATTGAAAGCAGGGACCATTATGACTCCCGTAGAGCCCAACTCGCCGGCAGCCTGGAGTATCTCACGATAGGTCGTGTCGAAAAGAGCCTTGACTTCAGGATCCTCGGCAAGAAGGAAGCCTTCAAATCCGGCACAGATTGCCGAAACCTTGATATTGCGGCCGCTGAGTGCCTGAGTGATTTCGCTCACACGGTCCTTGAGACCTCTTCCGCCGGGCTCGAATCCGACAATGCCGAGGTTCTCCATATAGTCGAGCTTTTGGGCAAGTGTCTCTCCGGGAGCTATGCCTTCCTGAAAGGAGAGCTTGAGCTCCACATCGGGACTCTTCTTGGCAGGAGCGCATGAAGTAGCAAGGCTGAGCGGGCTTGTTGCCACTGCAACGCCCGCCGCACCCATTATTGATCTATTAAGGAATTGTCTTCTATCCATAGGAACAGGATTATTTAGCCTTTCCAGGGACCTTGACTACATACTCTGACATATCCATCCTGCCGAGCTCCAGCTTTGTCGGCATATAGTCGAGGTTGGATGCGCTGATCTCATCCCAAGTAACGGTAGCTCCCGTGTAAGCGGCCTCACGTCCCATAACACCGGCGAGACAAGAGATTGCCGTTTCGGTAGCCTCATCGTGAGCCTCACCCTTACGGATATGATTTACCCAGTCAACGTGCTCGAGCACATATGGGTCGTGCTGCTGGAACTCAGCCTTCGCAGCCTCCTCGTCGAACTTCCAGATGACATTGCCCTGAAGGTCCTTGATCTCGTGTGTCTGGCTGTTCCAGGATCCCTTTGTTCCCTGAACGAACTCACTTACGTTTGTGCTTGTACCATCTATCTGACGGCACATACTGTGCATATGGATACCGTTCTCAAACTCGAAATCAACGCTGAACTGGTCGTACTGGTCTCCTGTGATACGGCGATGACGTGCTCCGAAAGCTGTCGCCTTGACTGGCTTCATACCTGACATCCAAAGGAATACGTCAATATTGTGGACGTGCTGCTCGACAATATGGTCTCCTGAGAGCCACTTCCAGTTGACCCAGTCGCGAATCATCCATTCCATATCGCTCCAGCCGGCCTGGCGCTCCTTATACCAGAGCATACCCTGGTTCCAATATACGTTACCTCCGGTAATCTCACCGATGTATCCTTCCTGAATCTTCTGGAAAGCCTCAACGTATGGGCGCTGGTGGTGACGCTGCGTACCGGTAACGACTGCAAGACCCTTTGCGGTAGCCTGCTTTGCAGTCGCCATAATGCTGCGGTATCCCTTTGGATCAACTGCGATAGGCTTCTCAAGGAATGAGTGGACACCCTTCTCAGTCGCATATTGGAAATGAACCGGACGAAAAACAGGCGGAGTTGTGAGGATAACCATATCGATACCCGAATCGATGACATTCTTGTATGCATCGAAGCCGACAAAACATTTGTCATCAGGGACATCCTGGTTGTGTTTCTCCTTGAGCATAGTGCGGACACTGCCGAGTCTGTCTGCGAAAGTGTCACCAAGAGCTACGACCTTGATGCCATTTGCTGCATTGAGAAGATTGACAATAGCACCCGAGCCACGTCCGCCGCAGCCTACAAGACCGACCTTGAGCTCTTTTCCGTCATCGGCTTTGTCAGGAAGCGCAGGGACATAATAGTCCTCCCTCGGACGAAGTGGAACAAGTGCAGGCTCCTTTGAAGAGCAAGCTGAAATAAGTGCTGACGTACCGACGATGCCGGTGATACCAAGGGCAGTGGACTTGGTCAAGAATTCTCTTCTGCCTATTTTCTTTTCTTCCATAAAAGTGTTGATTAATTATATTATAGATTATTGATTTACATTCTCCGGGACCTCGCATACCACACGGAAGCCGATACCTTTGATATCAGAATACCACCAGATGCTCTTTGGCATCTGAGGGTCGGTCTTGAGCCAATCATCGTGTCTGGTATGGCTTCTGGCGGCGCTTCTGACACGGGACGCATCGTCGGAATAGAGTCCGCCCCTGACAACGTGTTCCTTACCTGTCTGAGGTCCCTTAGGGTCCACAGCGCCGTCCTCGAGAGAAGCATACGCATTCTCATCGTACCAGTCAGAGCAATATTCGAGGACATTTCCGAGCATATTCTTCAAACCGAAAGGATTAGCCTTGACCTTGTCAGGAGTCTGTGAACGGCTGCGGCTGTTCTTGTCATACACGACGTATGTGTTGATTGTGGTGGTATCCTTGAGGAATTTTTTGGTCTTGCCCTCGAAGAAATACGGAGTCTCAGTGCCGCCTCTAGCCGCATATTCCCACTCCGCCTCGGTAGGAAGGCGATACGTCTTGCCCGTCTTTAGAGAGAGCCATTGACAGAATGTCTGCGCGCCATAATGGGTCATCGTGATGGCCGGGCGGTTGCCCATACCCCATCCCTGGTCAGGATTTCCGAACGGAGGCGTAGGGCCGGTGACCGCATCAATATCAGGACGGGAATTGTTGGCATACACATCCTCAGGATCGATACGGCCTTCTGACATTGTCTCACGGTAGAATGCCCAATATTGACGCCAGGTGACCTCAACCTCTCCCATAAAGAATGAAGAAACCGTAACCGTGCGTTGAGGAGTCTCATTATCGGAATGATATGGTTCCTTATCGGGGCTTCCCAACTTGAATGACCCTCCCGGAACAGCTATCATATTCATACTGACTCCAGTACCCGGGATGGTCTCGGTGAAGTTCCCGAAAGAGGTAATCTGCGCAGGCTCGTCATAGATGAAAAGATCATCCTCTTCATCCTCCTCCACGCTGGCGACCTTTGCGTGAGAGTAGTTCGGATTGTAGTGACCGGCATTAAGGTGGCAGCTGATACACTGCAGGTCATATTTCTCCGCATTCTCCTGATAATACAGATGAGCAGTGATACCGTCATCGGAGATGCCGGAAGGCAGCAGGTCAACGTGACATTCCTCGCAAGACTCGTTGAAAACTATCCTTGTAGCATAGTCCAACTCACTTTTGGCCTCCCAGTCAATCTCTTCCGTATCCTTAGTGATATAAGACCACACATCTCTCATTCCTGTCTTGGCCTTGGTCTTGAAATAGGCGAATGTGCCCTGCGGCGGCAGATGGCAGGCCGCGCAGTCCGTCTTGGTACCGCTCCCGTTGTTGTAATGCATCGACTGCTTCCAACTGGCATCCGAGTCAGGATGCATATGACAGGACATACAGAAGTCATTGGTAGAACTTTTGTGGTATAATGTACTCAAAAACAGAGTCAGACAGATTCCGAGCACCAGACCTCCCGCTGCCACAAGGAGTATTTTATTTGTATTTTTAGACATAATCAAAGATATTCCTGCGAATTTACTAAAAAATTTGTAATTTTGCTTCTGCTTTAATGTTATTTTAAATAAGCGCATATTATGAATTTAAGAGACATCAAAAAAGACATCGAGTATGTACTCGGTGCATTCATTGACGACTGCTCAGTTTTCGCCACCATCAATCCAAACGCATCAGATGAGGAGTTGGGCAAACTGCTCGATGAGGCTGTCGTACTTTACAACGAACTGAAGGATAAAATCAATGCCAAGGTGGACGGCAGCAAGAAAGCATATTTCGCATCCCTTCGCCGGGAGACACTCGCTAAGACTGACGAGCTCTACGAAAAACTCAGCAACCTTATCCGCAGTTGCACCGCAGCTGACAAGGCTGAATAAAATCCACATAAGCTGTATCAATCTTCGTGAACAATTTCAAAACAGATTCCAAACGAGTCCTGGTATCAGGAGGAGCCGGATTTATCGGCAGTCACGTTACAGTGGAGCTGGTAAACGCCGGCTATGATGTTGTTGTAGCGGACAATTTGTCCAACTGCGACCTGTCCGGCTATGAAGGCGTCACAAAAATCGTCGGCCGCGAACTTCCGTTCGTCAAGATGGATTTCTGCGATGCACAAGCTGTGGAAAATCTGTTTTCCAGCCAGCAAATAGATGCTGTCATACATTTTGCGGCATTCAAGGCAGTCGGAGAATCAGTCCGGCAGCCCGTCAAATATTACAAAAACAACCTTCTGTCCTTCCTTAATGTGTTGGAAACAGCACAACGTCACGGAGGATGCAACATTCTCTTCTCTTCTTCAGCCACAGTCTATGGCGAGCCACAGACAACGCCCGTGACCGAGAAGACTCCGAGACAGGAAGCGACATCGCCATACGGCAACACCAAACGCATATGCGAGGATATACTCCGTGACACCGTTGCCGCAACAGACAACATCAAGGGGATATCGCTCCGCTACTTCAATCCGGTCGGAGCCCATCCGTCCGCTCTGATAGGCGAGTTGCCGCGCGGCATACCGAACAATCTGGCGCCTTTCATCACCCAGACGGCAATCGGCAAACGCGAATGCCTTCACATCTTCGGAAATGATTATCCTACAGCAGACGGGACGTGCCTGCGTGATTATATCGACATCGTTGACCTTGCGAAAGCACACGTCTGCGCCGTCACGCGAATGTTGGGAGGCAGGATGAAGGAAGATTATGAAGTGTACAACATAGGCACAGGCCGTCCGGTCTCAGTACTGGAGCTCGTGACGGCTTTCGAGAAAGTCAACGGCGTCAAGCTCAACTATGATTTCGCGCCGCGTCGCGCCGGTGATGTCACCGCCATCTGGGCCGATCCTACACTCGCCAACGAAGAATTGGGATGGAAAGCTGAAAGGTCCGTGGAAGAGACTCTCGCGGCCGCCTGGGCCTGGGAGAAATATCTTGCTGAAAAATAAACGTCTCTATGGCTTCCGGCAAGACCAAATCAGTATGGTACTGCACCGCCTGCGGCAACGAAAGTCCCAAATGGATGGGGCGTTGTCCTGCGTGCGGAGAATGGAACACAATGGTGGAAAAGACCATTGACACCGGGACGAAACGAGCTCGCGAAAGCTCAGCGGGATCTGTCCACAAGCCGGTGGCACTCAAAGAAATAGAATCCACAGATGAGACACGTATATCCCTCCACAATGCCGAATTGGACAGGATACTCGGAGGAGGAATCGTCCCGGGCTCCCTTGTCCTGATAGGGGGAGAGCCGGGGATAGGCAAGTCCACTCTTTCGCTTCAGATACCGCTCAACTGCCCGAATCTAAGGACTTTGTATGCCACGGGAGAAGAAAGTGTCAAACAAGTGAAAATGCGGGCGGACAGACTCGGGGGGCGGGCCTCCGAATGTATGATTTTCAGCGAAACTCTCATCGAAAATATCATAGAAGAAGCTGAGAAACTTCATCCCCAACTGATAATCGTTGACTCCGTCCAGACTATGTTCTCCGAGGGGGTGGAATCGACTCCGGGCTCCGTCACCCAGATTAAGGAAGTGGCCGCCGCCCTGCTGCGATTTGCCAAGGAGAGCGGCATAGCCATCATTCTGATAGGGCATATCACCAAGGACGGCTACATCGCCGGTCCTAAGATTCTGGAACACATCGTAGATGTCGTCCTACAGTTTGAAGGAGACAACCGCGGTTCCTACAGACTGCTCAGAAGCATCAAAAACAGATTCGGCTCGACATCCGAACTCGCAGTATTCGAGATGACAGGCAAAGGGCTGCGGGAAGTCAGCAATCCGTCCGAACTACTCATTCCGATGCACAAAGAGGGGCTCAGCGGCACGGCTGTCTGCGCGTTGCTGGACGGAGCCAGATCCTTTCTGTTCGAAGTCCAGGCCCTGGTCAGCAGCGCGGTGTATGGCACGGCGCAACGTTCAGCCACAGGATTTGATGTGCGAAGGCTGAATATGCTGCTGGCAGTGTTGGAGAAAAGGGCAGGCTTCTGTCTGAGTGCAAAGGATGTGTTTCTGAATATGGCCGGAGGGCTGAAAATAACGGACCCCGCCTGCGACCTGGCGGTGGTCTGCGCAGTATTGTCTTCCAATTTCGACTTCGCCATACCTGAGGATGTCTGCTTCGCCGGAGAAGTCGGGTTGAACGGAGAAATACGCCCCGTAAGCCAGCCGGACAAGAGAATTTCCGAAGCCGCAAGACTGGGATTCAAGAAAATCTACATTTCATCCTTCACCAAACTGGATCAGCAATTCGACAATATCAGGATACTTAAAGTAGCGGACATCTCCGCCCTGGTCAAGAATTTGTTCAAATAGTCCGGGAGCGCGGAAGATCGAAATGTTCCATTCCGCTCACTTCCCCATCTTCAATCCGGAATCGCAGCGCCGTGCGTATATTGTGCCAACCGGAAATGCCGCAAGCACCAGGATTCAGTGTAAGCATCTCATATTCATGATCATATATCACTCTCAGAATATGAGAATGCCCGCAGACGAAAATCTGCGGACGGTAGTTGTCAATCAAAGCCCTGGCGCGCAAGTCATAATGTCCCGGATGGCCGCCTATGTGCATCATAAGAACAGACATTCCTCCCCGCTCGAAGAATTGATGATGAGGATGAATCTCGCGGACATCAAGTCCGTCACAGTTGCCGTACACGCCGACAAGCGGTTTGAAATCAGCGATTGACCGGGCAAAATCAGCACCGGCACCGAAATCTCCGGCGTGCCAGACTTCATCCACGGGCTCAAGGAAGCGTTTGAACTCTTCATCAAAGACACCGTGGGTGTCTGAAATCAGTCCGATATATGGCATAAACTCAGATTTTACTCAAATATACAGCCTCAACAGAGGTCATCGCCGCAGTCTCTGTCCTGAGTCTGGACGGGCCCAGATGTACCGGTACAAATCCCGCTTTGACTGCGGCAGCGACTTCATCCTGAGAGAAATCCCCTTCCGGCCCTATCAGGACAACGATTTCACTACCCTCAAAAGAGTGCAACGCTTCATTGACGGATGTCCGGGGGACCTCACCTTCGAAACAGCAGGCAATCAATTTAAGAACATCGGCACTCCCGGCACCGGAGCAGATGAATTGCCGCACAGACTGAGGCTCGGCCACTTGCGGGACGGCACCCTTCAAAGATTGCTTGGCCGCCGAAAGGAGTATGCGCTTGAGCCTTTCCGTCTTGAACTGCTTCCTCTCAGAATGATCTCCTATCACCGGAGCGATGACATCCACCCCCAACTCCGTCGCCTTCTCGGCAAACCATTCATATCTGTCAGTATTCTTTGTGGGACAGACCGCCATCGTCAAATGATAAGGATGCCCTCCCCAACCGCGTTCGACCTCCATCACCTGAGCCTCCGCCGCCTTGGGAGAAGCATCGATGAGGCGACAGGTATAAAGGCTGCCTTCTCCGTCAATGACGAAAATCTCATCCCCTTCGCGATGTCTCAAGACACGCACACAATGACAGGACTCTTCCTCTCCGAGATGACAAATACCGTCAGCAATATCTTGAGAATAGAATATTTCCATCAGATTCTGATTATTATTACTTACGGCCTGATAATCCGGACCTGTGAGTCAAGGCCCACCTTGATTATCTGAGAAGCGAAACCGGTTGAGTCTTTCTCAAGCCGCGGCTCGACAATATAGTCAACCGCCGACTTGATTTCCTGAGGAATCTCATCAAACCCGACAGGGGAAGGCTCACCGGAAATGTTGGCGGAAGTCGAGACAACAGGGCGGCGGAGTCTTCGGACAAGCTCCACACAGAAAGAATTCATCGGAATCCTTATGCCCACCGAGCCGTCTTCGGCAAGGACGTTGGGCGCAAGATACTGGCCCTCAGGATATATGATAGTCATCGGACGGTCATTCACATCCACCAGATCGATGGCTATACTTGGGATTTGCTTGACGTGTCTGGCCACCATATCCATATCGCAGGCCAGCAGGACAAGCGATTTGCTGTCCGCGCGACGCTTGATTTCGTAGATTTTCTTGACCGCCTCCTCATTGGTGGCATCACAACCCAGGCCCCAAATAGTATCTGTAGGATACAGGATGACTCCTCCTTCCTTCAGGACTTTCAAAGCCTGCTGAACTATTTCACTTGTCTTCATAATCAATATCTGTCAAACAGGGTCCCTTTATTACGCCAATATTTGATGAGCAGGAAGCCGAAGAGCATACCTCCCAGATGAGCGAAATGAGCGACGCCTCCCACAGTCCCGGTAACTCCGGTCAAGAGCTCTATCGCGGCAAAAATCAGCACCCAAGCCTTTGCGCTCAAGGAGATGGGCGGAAAAATCAGGGTCAGAGTGGCCTGAGGGAAGAGCATTGCATAAGCAATCAGCAAACCATACACGGCACCCGAAGCACCGAGTGTAGGGATACGCTTCATCTCTGCATATTTCTGGACAGCATCCATAGAGCCGTCAGCTATGGCATTCATCAAATGATGGGCCTGCAAATATTCCACTCCCGTATGCAGAGCGGCGGCACCCAGCCCGCAGACAAAATAAAAAATAAGGAACTTTCTCTCACCTATCAGGCGTTCGAGCACAGAACCGAATATGTACAGGGTGTACATATTGAACAAAATATGCCAGACTCCTCCATGCATAAACATATGCGTGACAGGCTGCCACAATCTGAAACAGGACGAGGTGGGGTAATACATTGCGAACGATGAAATCATAAATTTCTCGTTCAAAAGGGTGGCTATGAACATAATCACATTGATACTGATCAGGTTCCCGGTCACTCGCGGTATATTCTCCATCATAATGATTAAAATCTTTTATCCAAATCTTCTATACTTTCTATTGAAATGATTCTCCTCCCGTTGTAGGTAAATTCAGCATTTTCACAACTCAGAAGGCGGTCAATGAGCTTCTGTGCTTCGAACGGCGATGTTATGGCCGGAGCTGAAGCCGCACCCAACGACGCAAACCGGGCCGCTGTCGAGGAAGCCATAGTCTCCTTGAGACTTTGCTTCTGATCGGAAAGAATAATCAGCAGCTCGTCAATCATCTTTCTCACATTTCCCTCGTCGCAGGAATAGCCCTCGGGCACTCCGTTGACCACGACTGTGTCATTCCCGAACGGTGATATGTCGAATCCCAGACTCGCAAGAATCTCTGCATTCCTGTCTATAACAAGCTTGTTGTGCACGCCGATATTCACCTGGACAGGGAACAGAGCCGTCTGGACGACGTGCTCATTTGCGGACACCGCTCTGAGAAAGCCCTCATAGAGGATGCGTTCAAGGGCCCTGCGTATATGTACAACCATCACTCCGGACCTGGACGGGACTACTATATACTTTCCCTGAAGGATAAGAATCTGTGTTGTCGCCAGAGTCCTTTCCTCGAACAGTTTGCCATAATTTTCGTGTCGAAGTGGCTGCCGGTCAAAATCATAATTCGGGGAAATGTCCCCGGAATATGACTGAGAGCGCGATGGAGCGGATGTGTATGTGAACGGATCATACTCCGGATCAACATTTGCCGAAGGCAGACTGACAGGGTGGAATTCGTCGAAGTTTTTGGTGAACACCGGCAACTCCACGGCTCCGGCAGATTCGAAATCGATACTCGCTCCGAATGAATTTTTACCCAAAGCCTCCTTTACGCAGGCAAATAGAATCTGGAAAAGCACAGTATCTTCTTCGAATTTGATTTCCGTCTTGGTCGGATGGATATTTACATCTATCGAATGAGGATCGACCTCAAGGTAAATGAAATATGACGGCGTAACACCCTGGGGGATAAAATCTTCATAGGCTTTCATAACAGCCTTGTGAAGATATGGGCTGCGGAAAAAGCGCCCGTTGACAAAGAAAAACTGATTGCCCAAAGTCTTTCTGGCAACATCAGGTCTGCCCAGATAGCCGCTCACCTTTGCTACGGATGTCTCGGTATCAATATCGATCACTTCTCCGACAACCGAGGTGCCCATAATATCCATAATCCTGAATTTCAAAGATTTGGCTGCCTTAAGAACAAAAATGTCCTTCCCGTTGTTGGTCAGGGAGAATGCAATTTCCGGTCTGGTAAGAGCCACCCTCGTGAATTCTTCGATTATGTGTTTGAGCTCTGCGTTGTCCGACTTGAGGAATTTTCGCCGCGCGGGAGTATTATAAAAAAGATTGCGCACAGCAAAGCTGGAGCCCACAGGAGCTGCAACTTCCCTGACGGTCACCTTATCAAATGCTTCAATTGTGACCTCCGTTGCCGCCTCGTCCGAGGCCCGCCTCGTGCGGAGGGTCACATCCGCGACTGACGCAATTGACGCGAGAGCCTCGCCTCTGAATCCGTAAGTAAGTATGTCATTGAGGTCTTCCGGAGTCGCTATCTTGGATGTCGCGTGTCTTTTGAAGCACAATACGGCATCCTCGGGGGACATCCCGCAGCCATTGTCGATAACTTGAATCAAGGTGCGCCCGACATCGGTCACTATTACTTTCACGGATGTCGCTGAGGCATCCACTGCATTTTCCATCAACTCCTTGACCACCGAAGACGGTCTCTGGACCACCTCTCCGGCAGCAATCAGATTTGCGAGATTGGGCGGAAGGACCTGGAGTCTAGGCATCAGAGCAAGGTGTAAAATTTGGCGATATAGAACAATACGGCAAATATCAGCAGGAGTCCGACAAGACCGATGATACTCTGAGCCTTTGTATTGTGAGAGCGGGTGTTGCGGTAATTGCCGTCTCTGAGCGAGCCCTTGATGTATGAGCCGGGCACATAAGTGCCGGACTCTTTCTCCTTGTCAAGAGTACCATCAACTTTGCCGAATTTGCGTCTGAGCTCCTCCTTCTCAGGATCATAGTATATCGGCTTGTAATTGAACACTCTGTGCTCCTGCTCACCAAAAATATTGAAAATTCCCATATGACTTTTCCTTAATAATCCGTCCCAAAATGGTTATAGTCATTCATAAAACACAAAAATACATAATTTTTTCTTTACTTTTGCGGAAATTGATTAAGGATATGGAATTCAGGATAGGTCAAGGATATGATGTCCACGCCCTGGCACCGGGGCTTCCGATGTGGCTCGGCGGTGTCAGAATAGACAGCCCCTGCGGCTTTGTCGCGCATTCAGATGGAGATGTGGCCATACACGCGCTGTGCGATGCTCTGCTCGGTGCCCTCGCCCTGGGAGATATAGGTCATCTGTTCCCGGACACTTCCGATGAGTGGAAAGGAATTGACAGCAAGATTCTGCTGGATAAAGTGGCAGCCCGAATATATTCTCTGGGGTGGAAAATATCAAACGTGGACATCACGATTGCTCTTCAGGCACCCAAAATAGCGCCGTTCATCAATCTGATGCGGGAGACTCTGGCCGGCGTAATGGACATACATCCCGAACGCGTCAGCGTCAAGGCTACAACGACTGAACGGCTCGGCTTCGTCGGACGCAAGGAAGGCTGCGAAGTCTGGGCAATCGCACTGCTGCACAAAGCTCAATAGAGCGGGAGCAGTCATCTCACTCCCCTTTCTCTCCATCCTGTCGTACACGCACAATCAGCCTGTTCGACGCGGCCAGGAGCGCCGGAAGAGCGAATATTATCAGCAATATTACCGAAAGCGCACCGAATGACAGAAACAAAAGACTGAAAAAGGTTCAAAAGAAACGAAATTAATCATTTCAAAACAGGTTCTAAATTGAAGCTTCAATGTTCCAGACAAAAGCCCTGAGGCCCAGAGACGGAGACTCCTTGTCTTTTAAGCTCAACGACGACATAAGGTCATCCAACTTCTCATCATCGATGACTGTGAGGACAGCATCCACCATCGCAGGCCAGGCGTGATTGCCTAAATGCGGAATACCGCTGATACTGCCTCGTCCGCCGGCGTCAATCCACTTTGTAAACCCTCTCTGCCCCTTGCTTTCAAGCAAATCAATGATTTCATTGCCGTAAGCCTGATCGTATGAAATAAAAACCGCTTTCATCTTTTTCACTTGTTTTTTTCCTGCCTTGTGGCAAACACACAATAAATCGTCGGGATAAGCACGAGCGTGACAAGCGTGGAAATCGACAATCCCCATACCACGGTCATACCGAGAGATCTCCACATTTCAGAGCCTTCACCGGTACCAAGCGCCATAGGAAGCATACCCAAAACGGTCGTCAATGTAGTCATCAAAATAGGTCTGAGACGGCTTCTGGCAGCAGTCACAGAGGCATCGATGGCATTCATTCCTCTCTCACGACAAAGAATCGTATAATCAATCAACACAATACCGTTTTTGACCACGATACCGATAAGGATGAGAATACCAATCATTGCCATCACGCCCAGCGGAGTGCCCGTCACACGAAGACCGAGGAACACTCCGACAAAAGCGAACGGGACCGAGAACATAATGACAAATGGGCTCATAAATGATTCGAACTGGGATGCCATCACCATATAGACAAGGATAATGATGAGCGCCATCAGAGTGATGAGGTCTCCGAACATATCTTTCTGATCCTCATAATCGCCGGCAACGACGGTACTCAACTCGGACGGAATATCAGTCCTGTCAATTATAGCTTGAGCATCAGCGACAGCCTCACTCAATGCGTAGCCTCTGGACACCGTACCGGTAACAGTAATAAGACGCTGGCGATCTTTTCTCTCGATAGTCGGAGGCACCTTAGCTTCTACAACTTGACCCAAATCCTTAATTTTCACAGCCTTGCCTGTAGAAGTGTACACCACTACGTTTTCCACATCCTCAAGACTTGTCCTGAATTCCGGTGCATATCTGACTCTGATATTGTACTCTTCTCCGTCTTCCCGGTAGAACGAGCCGACCGACCCGCTCATTGCCGCACTGAAAGCGCTCCCTACCGTTGTTGAAGTGAGACCGTTCAAAGACAATTTAGTACGGTCAAACACAATCCGATATTCAGGAGTATATTCATCGCGGCTCAAGAGAACCTGTGAAAACGCCGGATTCTGAAGCATCTCGGACTGTATGGCCTTTGCCACCTGATCTGATGTCTCAAAACTGTATCCGTATATCTCCACATCGATGGAAGATTCTCCTCCCATCATTCCCATTCCTCCGGACACATTAGCCTTTCTCACTTCAGGATACTGGGAAATAATATCTCTAATGACATCTGAAATCTCTGAGGAACTTCTTTTTCGGGTAGAGACACTGCCCACATTGATATTCATCGAGACGATGTAAGAGCCGTTGTTCATCATACTTGCAAACGCATTATCCTCGTCTGCCTGGCCATATGAATAACTTGAAATCTGAATCTCCGGTACCGCTTCTACTATCTGGTCATAAATGCGCTTGGCACATTCTCCGGTCACTTCCTGAGATGTCCCGACAGGAAGCTCAAGGGATACACTGATTCGTCCGGAATCACCCATTGACAAGAGTTCTGTCTTCATCCCCGGGGCACAAAGGCCGATGACAACGACAAAAACCGCCAACGCTGAGAAAATGATGGTCTTTCTATGATGTACCGAATATGATATCATCTTGGCGTACACATTGGAAATTCCATCAAGGAATCGATTGACTCTTCCGAATATTGCCACATACAGTTTGCCCGTCTTCGGACTCGTGCTGAGGAATTTCGAGCACAACATCGGGACAAGAGTCAGCGCCGCAGTCGTAGACACTATCATAATAAGGCTGACTATCCAGCCCAACTGCTTGAAGAAGATACCTGCCATACCTCCCACAATCGTCAGCGGAAGAAATACGCATAACATAGTAAGCGTGGAAGCGATGACAGAAATACCCACCTCGGATGTCGCAAGAACCGCGGCTTCTTTCGGTTTTTCTCCCCTCTCCAGGTGTGTGGATACATTCTCAAGTACTACGATAGCATCATCCACCACCATTCCTATTGCAATTGACAGAGCAGACATTGAAATGATATTCAATGTATTTCCTGTTGCGAACAGATATACCAGAGATGCAAGGAGTGCAATAGGGATAGACAGAATGATAATGAAAGTGGCTCTCCACCTGCCAAGGAAAATGAACACCACAAGCATCACCACGATGAAAGTGATGATGATAGTATCCTTGAGGGAATTGATGGTGTTGATAATATTGGTGGACGAATCAATGACTGTTTCGATCTTGATATCTGACGGCAGCTCCGCTTGAATAACTTCGAGCTGCTTCTTGACATCCCTGATGACATCCACGGTATTTGCCCCTGTCTGCTTCTGAATGGAGATGGAGGCAGAACGGATACCGTTGGTATAAGCTAGCTGTTCTTTCTCTTTGCCACCGTCAACAACGCTCGCCACATCCCTCAGATAGATGACCTTTCCGTCATATGACCCCAGAGAGATGTTCAGTATTTCTTGCGGATCATTGAACTCCTGCTGCACACGTAGAGAATAGGTCTCAGTTCCGACATCGATATTTCCTGAAGGAATATTCCTGTTCTCCGTAGCTATGATTTGAGATATTGTGCTGACACTCAACCCAAAAGCTTGAAGTTTGTGCGGGTCGCAATAGACTTGGATCTCTCGGGTCGGAGCTCCAGTCACAGACACGGTACCGACACCTGACACCCTGGCAAGAGAAGTGGTGAGCTTGTCATCAAGTATCTTATCAAGCCCCGGAAGACTCTCTTCCGCCGTGGCGGAAAGAATCATAATAGGCATATCATCCAGACTGAACTTAAAAATGGTAGGATTAGACACGCCGTCCGGCAGAGCGGTACTTACCATATCCAATTTGTCCCGGACATTATTGGTCGCTTCGTCAATATCCGTCCCCTGCTCAAACTCCAGGGTGAGGATAGCCATATTCTCCTTGGAATTGGAGGTAAGATGCTTAAGATGCTCGACTCCGTTGAGGGAATTCTCAAGTACTTTTGTAAGATTGTTCTCGATATCGGAAGCATTCGTTCCCGGATATGAGGACATCACCATTATCACATTCGCATCAAAATCAGGGAACTGGGCAATTGAAGTCCTCATCAGCGAGAAGATTCCGAATATCATAAACGCCGCGAAGACCAGAGCCGTGGTCACCGGATTATTGACCGCTTTCCTATATATACTCATAATCAGTATTCAATTTTGGATCCGGACTTGAGAGCGGACTGTCCCTTGGTGACAACCTTCATCCCCTCTGTCAGACCGGAAAGAATCTCATATTTGCCATCGAAGTGTTTGCCGGTATTCACCACCTCGGCAGACACCGTATCATCACCGCCGACCACATAGACTATACGCTGTCCTGAGCCTTGCTGCTTGACGACAGCTGTATCCGGTATTACAATGCTGTGATTTGTTGCAAACGTGATGGTCGGTTTGGCATACATACCCGGACGGAGGACTCTGTCCGTATTAGGGACCTGCACCTCGACTATAAATGTATGAGATGCGGCATCAATGGTAGGATATATACGGCTCACCTTCCCTTCAAACTGCTTTCCCGGGATGGCTTCCACCTCTATATCGACAGACTCTCCGACAGACACTCTGGTATAATCCTTCTCAGAAATACCTATTAGAAGCTTCACCGGGGTAATCTGCTGAACCACAAAGATAGGTGACGCCATAGAGTACATATCACCCTGGTCATAATTGCGGGCAGTCACAACACCATTGATAGGAGAACGCAATATGGTATTCTCAAGCATATTCTGGAATGATGACTTGCTGACATTGTAGCCGAGCTCCGCAGCTTCGTAATCTGATTTGGATATTCCCCCTTCGTGATACAACTCTTTCAAGCGGCCAAGCTCTGTGGAATCGTTCGCGAGTTTAAGCTGCACTTGATTCAGATTGGACCGATCCATTTCGGCAAGAATTTGACCCGCTCTCACGAAGTCTCCCACCTCTGCCTTGATACGTGTGATACGGTTTCCGCTCTGAGGCACTACGTTGTTGACCACAAAGGCCTGTATGGTGGATGAATATGTTTCAACCAGAGGGACGTCCTCATAACCGGCAGTAGCGACTTCCACTCTTACCGCAGTCTCCTGCTCCCCGTCCACTTTGCCCTCCGGACTTCCCATACACCCTGAAAGTGCTGCAGCAAATGCAGCAAAACAAATAACAGTGAATACCTTCTTCATATTCTTTCTATTCTTTTTCAGTGAAATCAAAACCGAGTGTCTGCTCGAGATCGGCCTTGACACTCAAAAAATCGTAAATTGTCATATACTGATTCAACTGCGCCTGGACCAGAGTAAGCTGCGCGTCATTGACATCCGTCAAAGTATTACGTCCTATATTATATGACTTGGCCGCTATACTATATGCCTTGCTCGCAAGCTCAACTGTCTCCTGAGCCGATGAATAACTCCTCATATCCGTTTCCATCAGGCTGAGATAATTCTGAATCGCTATTCGGAGCTGTCTCTCGGTATTTTCTGTCTGAAGTTTCAGCTCATCATATTGAATCTCTGCCTGTTTGACATTGGAATAGCGCTTCCCTCCCGAGAACACCGGTATTGAGATGGACAATCCTGCAAACGAATAGGGAGACCATTGGAACTGTTTGAACTTGAAGTCATTGGTCATCGCATTCATCATATAGGAGAATGACAGTGACAGAGTCGGCAAATAAGTCTCCTTCTGCAACTTGATGGTGTTCGCCAGCTCCTCTGCCTGAATGGCAAGCTGCCTCATAGTACTGTTCCCGTCCAGATTGTAACCGTCATTCTGATGGATGTCATAGAACATACTCTGAGCATAATCTCCTAAAGCTCCCTCAACATCCACATCGGTATCAAGGTCAATTCCCATCACGGCCTTCAACTGCCAGAGGCTCAGATATACGCTGTTTTCAGCCTCATTCACCGCCGGAATCGCTCCCGACACATTGGCTTTGGTCCTGATATAATCCAACTCGGACACTTTATCAACATTGTATTTCTTCTCCGTCTGCTTGAAATTGTCGATTGCATTCCGAAGCACCTCTTCATAGACTTTGAGGCTCTCCTTTGCAAGCAATACGGCATAGAACGCTTTCTTCACCTGAGTCACTGTCTCCAGCCGTGACCCTCTGGCCTTCTCGACAGCCAGCTCGACATCCTGTCCGGATATCTTCAGACTCCGCCACAGTTGGGCGTTTACCAAAGGCATTGCCGCGGAGAATCCTCCCATAAAGGTATTCCACCGCCCAACTTCTATCCCTCCGGATGATTCTGAACTCGGGATATCAGCATCCGACATACCGGGAATATCCATACCTCCAAGCGAAGAGATATCGAAATCCATATACATCACCTGTTTCTTGATAGTGCGCTGATAACTGGCAGAAGCATCTATCTGAGGAAAAAGTGACGCATACGTTCCCTTCTTTGCATATTCGCTACGCTCAATCTCTCTGTCTGCCACTTTGACAGACACATTCTCGGAAAGTGCTATCTTCAATGCCTGATCAAGAGTCAGCACAAGGGATGAATCGTTCTGCGGCACGACTCCAGTGCGCACCTGAGCGTCAGCGACGTTTGTTCCACCCCACAAAAGCAGCAATATGGCCGCCGCATTAATGATTATTCTCATCTTAATTGTTTTTGCTGAAACAGCCGCAAAATCCGTTCCACTTATTTAGAACAGGTTCTAAAACGGCGCAAAGGTAAGAAAGATATTTACTATATTTGCGGAATCTGCAATGTAAATGTTTGTCAAATGGACGTATTGTTTGTCAATTGGAATGTAAATCCCATCATATTCTCCATCGGTTCGTTCGGTCTTCGCTGGTATTCTTTGCTCTTCGTCTCCGGCTTCTTCATAGGCTCATATCTCTTCAAATGGTTTTTCAAGAGAGAGGGATTATCTGAAAATCTGTTCGACCCGCTTCTGTGGACCGTGCTCATCGGCACCGTTGTCGGCGCCAGACTGGGACACTGCCTTTTCTATCAGCCTGACTATTATCTGACAAGTTGGAAGGGTTTTCTGGAAATCTTTATGACTTGGAAAGGTGGGCTTGCCAGTCACGGGGGAGCAATCGCCCTATTACTCGCAATGTGGTGGTTCTCAAAGCATTATGGCAAAAAGTATAATATCGGTTTCCTTTGGTTAATGGACCACCTCTGCATCACCGTCGCTTTCGCAGGATGTATGATAAGATTCGGCAACCTCTTCAACTCGGAGATTTACGGTGACGTCACCTCTCTTCCGTGGGGTTTTATTTTCGAGCGCAACAATGAAACAGAGCCCAAACATCCGACACAGATATACGAAGCTCTGTCATATCTGATTCTCGGGCTTGTGATGACGGCAATATATAAGTACCGGCTGGACAAGGCACACAGAGGCTTTTTCTTCGGTCTGTTCCTGGTCGGCTGCTTCGGGGTCAGATTTCTCATAGAATTCATCAAAGAGCCTCAAGTGGACTTCGAGAACCAAATGCTTTCAACCATCGGCTTGAATCAGGGACAGTTGTTGTCCATTCCTTTCATAATCGCCGGCATCTTCATCCTGATTTATTCCCACAGAAAAGCGGTTCCTGCAGCAATCGTTCATCGGGATACAAGGAAAAAATCAGAGCCCACGCATTATGCGAAGGCCCTGAGATAAAAGATATTTTTTCGTAAAATTATTTGCGGATTGCCGCGATGCCAGGAAGGTCTTTTCCTTCGATGGCCTCAAGCATTGCGCCGCCACCGGTGGAGACATAGCTGACCTTATCAGCAAAGCCCATCTGAGTGACAGCGGCCACAGAATCGCCACCTCCGACAAGAGTATAGGCACCGTTTGCTGTAACCTCTGCGAGATCCTGGGCAATGCGAAGCGTACCCTTGGCAAAATTAGGAATCTCGAATACACCCACCGGTCCGTTCCAGAGAATAGTCTTGGACGAATTGATAACTTTCTTCCAGGCAGCGAGAGAATGAGGGCCTGCATCTATACCCTCCCAGTCATCAGGAATCTCATAAGAAGAAACGACCTTGGTCTCAGCATCATTGGAGAACTCCTGAGTAATGACGGCCTCTGTGGAAAGATAGACCTTCACATTCTTTTCCTTTGCTATGTCAAGAATTGCAAGAGCATCCGGCATAAGGTCATCCTCGTGGAGAGAAAGGCCGATCTTGCCGCCTTGGGCTTTGATGAAGGTATAACCCATACCGCCACCGATGATAAGATTGTCAACTTTCCCCGCAAGATTCTTCAGAACAGCAAGTTTGGAAGAGACCTTCGAACCGCCGATAATTGCAGTGAGAGGGCGCTGGGCATTGTGCAGAACATTGTCGATAGCCTTGATTTCGCCTTCCATCAAATAGCCGAACATCTTGTCATCAGGGAAGTATTCGGCGATCAATGCAGTGGAAGCGTGCGCTCTGTGAGCTGTGCCGAAAGCATCGTTGACATAGCAGTCAGCATATGAAGCCAGATGCTTCACGAACTCCTTCTGGCTGGCCTTGACGGACGCCTTGGCGGCTGCCTTTTCCTCATCGCTGGCATCTGCGGCAAGTCCTCGCGGTTTGCCTTCTTCTTCAGCATAGAAACGGAGGTTTTCAAGAAGGAGAGCTTCGCCGGGTTTAAGACTTGCGGCAAGTTCGTCAGCCTTCATACAGTCATCGGCAAACTTGACAGGAACGCCGAGTTTTTCAGAGACGTGTCCGACGATATGTTTGAGAGAGAACTTGGCCTCCACGCCCTTCGGACGTCCAAGATGAGACATAATAATGACTGAACCACCCTTCTGAAGAATCTTCTTGAGGGTAGGCATAGCGGCTCTGATGCGAGTATCGTCAGTAATCTCGAAATTCTCGTTGAGAGGAACGTTGAAGTCCACTCTTACAATAGCTTTCTTGCCGGCGAAATCGTAAGAATCAATGTACTGTTGCATATTTTTATGATATTGGTTTAAATTTTCGCAACAACAAAATTAATAAATTTCTTCCTTATCTTTGCAAAATAAATGATTCAAAAGAAGAAATGACTATAGAATATCCCGGAAAATTCTGGAAAGATTACGAATTGATTGACAGCGGTAATTCTGAAAAACTGGAGCGCTTCGGTTCTTTCATCCTTGCCCGCCCCGAGCCTAAAGCGCTTTGGGACAAAACGATGAGCGATGCGGACTGGGCGCGTCTGACCCATACCAGATTTCGTCCGGGAGCAGGCTTCGCCAAGGCCGGGAAGGAAGACAGCGGGACCTGGGAGAGATTGAAGGCGATGGAAGACCAATGGTATATCCGGTACAGAGGTGCTCAGGACGGACTTGATTTTTCGTTGAGGCTTGGTCTCACATCATTCAAGCACGTTGGCGTTTTCCCTGAGCAGGCGTCCAACTGGGAATACATCTATCGTCAAACCAAAGCTCTGGGAGGACACCCGAAAGTTTTGAATCTGTTTGCCTATACAGGAGCGGCATCACTTGCCGCACGCTCTGCCGGAGCAGCAGTCACCCATCTGGACTCGGTCCGTCAGGTAGTGACCTGGGCCAACGGCAATATGGAGCGCAGCGGAATGAAAGACATACGCTGGGTAGTTGAGGACGCGATGAAATTTGCGAAGAGGGAAAAAAAGAGAGGGAACAAATATCAAGGCATCATTCTGGATCCTCCCGCCTACGGCCACGGCCCTGACGGCGAGAAATGGAAACTTGACGAATGTCTGTATGATATGCTGAAAACCGTTTCTGACATTCTCGAGCCGGACAACAGCTTTATGGTCCTGAATCTGTATTCCAACGGATTTTCTGCGCTTCTCGGAGAGACGCTCGTCCGTGAAGCTTTCCGCCTCGACGGAAGCGTTGAGATGGAAAACGGAGAGCTCGCCCTGCGTGACCGCTACGGCAAAGCCCTCCCGCTCAGTATCTTCGTCCGGATGAAACGTTAATTCAGTTCGAGATGCTCCGGGCCCTCCTTTGCTTTCGGGGCAGATGAATTGGTCATAGTGTTCACCAGAGTGGAGAAATTCTTCATCAGCTTATCCGACAAATCTTCATCCCCGCCGGCCTTCATAGCGTCTGCCAGATAATAGATATAGTTCCCGCAGAGCTCGAATTCAGGTTTGGCATATTCATAAAACTCAAGATAGAAACGGGATGAAATCATCAGCTCGTTGGCAAGGTCTATCGCAAGCTCTCTTGCCTTATCCATCCGGCCCAGAGTATAATAATTCTCTACCATATTGACAACCATATAATCATTGCCTGAGAAGCCCACAGGAATGGTTTCCAGAGGATAAGTGGTCTTTGGGACATATTTGCGGCACATATCGAGCATCTCAAGGGCCCGGTCAGGCTCTCCCGCCTTAATAAAAGCATTCGACGCATTGACGAACAAGCCTCTCAACGACATCACTCCCAGATGGGTGTACATATTCTGATAATCCACAAAATAATCCTGGCGGCTGACCTGATCCCAATTATATGCATTTTTTATCATATCATACAAATGGTCAGTATCAACGAAACCTATGTCCGTGGATGATATTCTGTTCTTGATAGGGACAAACTTGTATGAATACCCTTCATAGACCAGATAGTCCTTCAATCCTATATTGATATCCCCACCCTGATTAAGCATATTTATCGGACGGTCCCATTGGTAATTCGACAGGAGATCGAGCATAAACAGCTCCGGCTTGGACAGGAACTCTTTTTCTTTGGGAATCTCCAGCACAATCCTGTCCGGAATCATATCGGCATATTTTGCATCAAGGATGCCACTTTTTATGACATTCTCTTTGTTGACCGGTACGATAAGCTTCCTTGACATGATGTAATCCACCTTTCTGCCACTGGCGAGCCCTACCTTTGCATCAGGATGCTTGAACACAGCCATAACATCTGCAATCGGTAGTGCCTGATTCCTTGTATCGTACAGATATATGTACTCGTTCGTACCATACAGATATTGCTCAGGGCTGACGGAGAGAGGCAGCGGAGCGGATTCATTGCAGGCATATTTCATCTGGTCGATATGCCAATCTGTACCCAACAGCGAAGTATTGCATATTCTGACATCGGTGCGGATATTCTCTATCTCTTGAGCATACCACAGAGGGAAAGTATCATTATCCCCGTGGGTAATCAATATTCCCTGCGGGCCGACCGAATTCAGATAATTGTGAGCCATTTCAAGCGCTGTGCGTCTGTTGCTCCTGTCGTGGTCATCCCAATTCTGCTCCGCCATCAATGCCGGGACACAAAGACACGCAAGAGTGGCGGCTCCGGCGAGTATGGCTGTCCTCCTGCCTCTAATAGCATCAGAAGCCCACGTGTATATGCCCGCGACGGCCAAGCCTATCCATATGCTGAACGAATAGAATGATCCGGCATACGCATAATCCCTCTCCCTGACCTGATATGGAGGCTGATTGAGATAAACCACAATCGCGATACCTGTCATAAAGAACAGGAGAAAGACCAACCAGCACCCCCTCTTGTCCCTGCCGAACTGGAAGAACAGGCCGAGCAATCCCAGCAGTAGCGGCAGAGCGAAATAATGATTCTTCCCTTTATTGTCTTTCAGCAGACTCGGAGCATCCGATTGATCCCCAAGCCTGAAATCGTCAATAAACTTGATACCGCTCTCCCAATTACCATAGAACAAGTCCCCCGGTGAAGGGCTATGGATTTCATTCTGGCGCCCCACAAAATTCCACATAAAATAGCGCCAATACATCCAATTCAACTGATAATCAAAGAAATACAGCAAATTGGCACCCATCGTCGGCTTCCTGTGACTCTGGCCTTCGATTGCCTTGCCTCGTCCCAGGGTATATGTCTCATAGAACTCTTCGTTTCTGCCGTCTGCGCTCGAGCTCCACATACGAGGGAAAAGCATCTTTCCGGAAGACTTGAATCTGGCATCCACCGGAGCATCGACCTTTTTGTATTTGCCATCGAGCGGAGCCCAATATTTACCGGTGTGCAACTCGTATGGAGCATCATAATACTGACCGTAAATCAATGGCGCGGAGCCATATTGTTCACGGGACAGATATCTCACCAGAGTGAACGCATTATCAGGCTGATACTCATTGGTCGGAGTCTTTGCACAAGACCTTATGATCACAACGCTGAAGATGGAGAATCCCACTATGATAGTCGTACAACAAAGCAGAACCGTATTCAAAAAGACCTTCTTACGTCTCAGCGTGTAGAACAGGCCGACAAAGCAGAGCGCGAGGAGCGCGACCATAAAGAACGCGGCGCCGCTGTTGTATGGAAGTCCCAGCACATTCACGAAAAACAAATCCACATACGCCGCTATTTTCGGAAGGTACGGGATAATAAGGAACAATATGACGCCCAAAATAATGATCGACACAAACATTATTTTCACGCATTCCCACATTGTATATTCTCCATCCTCCTTCTTCCTGTAATAATACATAAAGACAAGAGCGGGAATGGCAAGCAAATTCAGGAGGTGAACCCCGATAGACAGACCCATCAGAAAAGAAATCAGCACTATCCACCTGTTGGCATATGGCTGGTCAGCTGTCTCATACCATCTGGTCATCGCCCAGAAAACCAGAGCGGTAAAAAGCGATGACATCGCATAGACCTCTCCCTCCACAGCCGAGAACCAGAACGTGTCTGAAAAACAATACGCCAAGGCCCCTACAGCACCGCTTCCTAAGATGGCGATAGTGTCTCCCGCCCGAAACAAGCCGTCAGAGCCGACTTTAATGAGTCTCTTGACAAAAAATACAATGGTCAGATAAAGCAGGAAAATGGTCAAGGCCGAACAAATGGCGCTCATCACATTTACAAGGACCGCCGCGTGCATATTATCGCCAAACATAGTAAATAATCTGGCAATCAACTGAAATACAGGGTTCCCGGGAGGATGTCCCACTTCCAGTTTATATGATGATGCGATGAATTCCCCGCAATCCCAGAATGAGGCGCTCTCCTCAATGGTGGACAGATATGTAAAAGCCGACACAGCAAACACAAACACCGCTGTCAATCTGTTCCACAAATTGAATTTCTTATTGACCATAACCTGCAAAGATACAAAAGGAATCCTTATCTTTGCAAAAATTATACTCAAAAACAGGTTCTCAAACAGCCCGACACTTTTATTATGGCAGACAACGATTGGAAAAAGAGACTCGGAGTGGTGTATTCGACAAATCCCGATTTCGCATATGAAGAATCTGATGCGGAGGACTCTGCCGAGACCCCGGCACCATCCGCTCAGAAGTTGACCGTCACTTTGGACAGAAGCGGGAGAGCCGGTAAGCAAGTGACACTCATCAAAGGATTCACAGGGGCTCAGGAAGATTTGGCCGCCCTGGGCAAGACCTTGAAAGTCAAATGTGGAGTTGGTGGCACCGCAAAAGACGGAGAAATAACCATTCAGGGCGATTTCAGGGACAAAGTCACCCATCTTCTCCTTTCTATGGGATACAAAGCTAAACGAGGGAACTGATGCCGGCAGACAGCACATTTGTTTTCGGCACACTGATGATGCCGCAAGAGTGGACGGCACCGTCTTCTGTGTCGCCCACCATCTGGCAGCAAGATCCGGCACTCGCAGTTGTATCCATTCTCGCGGCAGTCGTTTTTCTCGTTAGCCTCAACAACATATACAGGATTTTGCCCACGGTATGCCTGTCAATTTTCAGATGGAAAAAAGGTCTGAATCTGGAGACCAGCGTGCAACAGAGCCGGACCCGTTCCTGGGTATCGGCCGCCTTCATCCTCCCGTTCTGTCTCGTTGTCAATTCATATCTGTCGCCGTCAGGCGACATTCTGGTCTGTCTCACATTATTCTCGGTCTATTATCTGGCAAGGCTGATTGTTTATCTGTTGTTCAAATATAGACTATATGATGAGGAATATCTGGTGTTTTCTCACAGATGTGTTTATAACTACTTCATTGTATTGAGTTTGATTCTTTTCTTGACAGCGGGGGTACTCCATTTTTCCAATCCCCCGGACGGACTTCCAAGTCGTATAATCATAATCGAGATTCTGTCGGTGTACGCTCTGTGTTTTGGGAGGAGAATGCATTTTTTAAAATGTAAGTTTCACAGATTCACAACATTTTTGTATCTTTGCGCGCTTGAATTTTTACCAAGCGGTTTATTGGTGTACTTATGGCTAAAATAAAGAAGATCCTTATATCTCAGCAGACTCCATCCAATCTGACCCCATATTCCTCTCTGAAGGATAAATATGATGTTGATATAGTTTTCAAGCCTTTCTTCTTGATAAAGCCTCTGACATCTTTGGAATTCAGATCTCAAAGAATCAACATTCTGGATTTCACGGCAATAGTATTTTCCTCAAGGCACGCCATAGATGCATTTTTCTCACTGAGCGACGAATTGCGCATAAAAATCCCGGAGACGATGAAATATTTCTGCACGACAGAAGCGGTGGCGATGTATCTGCAGAAACACATCATATATAGAAAACGCAAGATTTTCTTCGGCAACGGGACTCCTGCGTCAATAATCGATCAGATTGGCAGCAAGCACGCCTCAGAGCACTTCCTCATCACAACCTCAGATCAGTCCAAGAGCGAAAACATCACGAGATGCTTTGACGAAAAAGGCCTGTCATATACAACAGCCGTCCTGGTCAAATCCGTTCCTCAAGACCTCAAAAGCATTGACCTGACCTCTTTCGATCTGGTGATGCTTTATGCTTCCGCCGATGTCAAGTCACTTTATGAGAATTTCCCGAATTTCAAGCAGGAGAACATCAAGTTTGCATCTTACGGAAAATCCATTGTCAATTCGATGCAAGAAGTCGGGTTGAAAATAGAATTTCAGGCTCCCACACCTGAAGCGCCTTCCGCCGCAAAAGCCATCGAGATATACCTCGAGCGAAATAAACAATCTGAATAATGGAGGACAAGCTTCCGTCCAATACTCTTTCCAGAAAAGAAAGATTACGCGGCAAGACCTCCATTTCCACACTTATGAACAAGGGGAAATGGAGCAGTTGCGCCTGCTTCAGGTATTGTGTGTTCAGCCCGAATGGGGAAGATTATTCCAGAATAATGATTTCCGTACCTAAAAGACTGTTCAAACGCGCCGTGAAGCGAAATCTGCTCAAACGCAGGATACGCGAAGCATACAGAACACATAAAACGGCCATGGGAGACCTTCACGCAGACATTCTATTCCAATATAACACATCTGAAATCCTTTCCTTCAGCCGGATTTGCGGAATGATTCAAGAGATTCTCAATAATATCAGTCAATGGGAAGCTTCCGAAAAATAATCACAGCTCCTTTCCTTCTGCTGATCAAATTCTACCAAATCTGCATTTCGCCCCTGAAGCCGCCGACCTGCAGATTCACTCCAACCTGTTCACAGTACGCCTTGGAAGCCTTCAAGAAATATGGCCCCGCAAAAGGCTTTCTGCTGAGTCTCAAACGCTTCCTGAGGTGCCACCCTTGGGGAGGCTCCGGCTATGATCCTGTACCTTAATCCAGCTTGAGAACAGCCATAAATGCACTCTGCGGCACCTGCACCGTGCCAATCTGACGCATCCTCTTCTTTCCCTCCTTCTGCTTCTCAAGCAACTTGCGCTTTCTTGTGATATCTCCGCCATAGCATTTGGCCGTAACATCCTTACGGACTTGCTTTACAGTCTCACGGGCAATAATCTTTGCCCCGATAGCAGCCTGTACAGGGATATCAAACTGTTGCCTAGGTATCAACTCCTTCAATTTCACGCACATCTTACGGCCGAAATCATAGGCATTGTCCTCGTGAATCAACGTGGAAAGGGCATCGGCAGGCTCTCCGTTCAAAAGAATGTCCAACTTTACAAGCTTGGCCGGACGAAATCCTGTCATATGATAATCGAAGGAAGCATACCCCTTTGAAATCGATTTCAGCTTATCATAGAAATCAAAGACTATTTCTGAAAGAGGCATATCATAATTCAACTCCACACGGTCCGCCGTGATGTAATGCTGATTGACAAGCATACCTCTCTTGTCCAGACACAACTTCATTATCGGTCCAAAGAAGTCAGACTTGGAAATAATCTGGGCGCGGATATATGGTTCTTCAATATGGTCAATCAGAGTAGGTGACGGCAAACCGGAAGGATTATGGACATCCAAAACCTCTCCCTGAGTCGTATATACCTTGTATGACACATTTGGGACGGTTGTGATGACATCCATATCAAACTCTCTGAAAAGTCTCTCCTGAACGATTTCCAAGTGGAGCAAGCCGAGGAATCCACACCTGAATCCGGAGCCGAGCGCCAGAGAAGACTCCGGCTCGTATACGAAGGACGCATCATTGAGCTGGAATTTCTCCAGAGTAGTCCTCAACTCCTCGAATTTGGAAGCATCCACCGGATACATACCCGCAAAAACCATAGGCTTCACCTCTTCAAACCCGTCGATAGCATTGTCGCAAGGATTGGAGTAATGGGTTATTGTGTCTCCGACCTTGACTTCCGCAGCATTCTTGATTCCGGATATGATATACCCGACATCTCCGCAGGAAATTGAGGCCGTAGGATTGAGTTTCATCTTGAGAATACCTATTTCCTCCGCTTCATAATCCATTCCGGTATTGAAGAACTTGACCTTGTCCCCCTTGTGTATCGAGCCGTTTTTGATTTTGAAATATGCGATTATTCCTCGGAACGGATTGAATACTGAATCGAAGATAAGAGCCTGCAGAGGGGCATCCGGATCGCCCTGAGGTGCAGGAATCTTTTCTACGATGGCATCCAGAATCGGAGGAACACCCTCCCCCGTCCTGGCCGAAATCTTAAAGACATCATCAGGATCACACCCCAGCAAGTCGCACACCTGATCTGTGACCACCTCCACCTGAGCCGACTCCATATCAATCTTGTTCAGAATCGGAATTATCTCCAGATTGTGGTCAATGGCCTGATAAAGATTGGAAATAGTCTGGGCCTGAATGCCCTGAGAGGCGTCCACAACCAGAAGCGCTCCTTCACACGAAGCTATGGAGCGTGATACTTCATAAGAAAAATCCACGTGACCGGGAGTATCTATCAGATTCAATTTGTATTTCTCACCCTTATAATTGTACTCCATCTGGATTGCATGACTCTTGATGGTGATGCCTTTCTCCTTCTCAAGGTCCATATCGTCCAGAACTTGATTTTCCATATCACGCTCGGCAAGTGTGCTTGTCAATTCAAGAAGACGGTCAGCCAAAGTACTCTTGCCGTGATCGATATGCGCAATGATGCAGAAATTCCTTATGTGTTTCATATCCTATACATTATTCCGAATGCAAATATAACTACAATTTTTAGTAGCTTTGTAAAATAGAAAAACTAATCCGAACATATGATGGTTGACAAAGAAGAATTGAAAAAAATCGCGTCACAAGTACGACGGGACATCATAAGGATGGTCACCGGTGCCAAATCCGGACATCCCGGCGGCTCTATGAGCAGCGCTGACATCCTCACCGCCCTATATTTCGGCGTAATGACTCACAATCCAAGGACCTGGACAAGAGATGCCAAAGATCAAGATGCCTTCATCCTTTCCGCCGGACATCTCACGCCTGTTTACTACTCCGTCCTCGCAAGAGCCGGATACTTCCCGGTAGAAGAATTGGGTACATTCAGAAAGTATGGCAGCAGACTCCAGGGGCATCCGTCAGTGGCAAAGAAGCTGAGAGGAATTTTCCAGCCCTCAGGGTCGCTGGGACAGGGGTTGTCAGCCGCCGCAGGCATAGCATTTGCAAAAAAACTTGACGGTGATGACCATTTTGTATATGTCCTGTGCGGAGACGGCGAAAGCGAAGAAGGTCAGATATGGGAAGCCGCTATGTTCGCCAGACATAAGGGCCTGGACAATCTTATCGCGATGACTGACAGGAACGGGCAGCAAATCGATGGCAAGACCTCTTCAATCACAGAATTGGAAGATCTCGCCGACAAATGGAGCGCCTTCGGATGGAATGTCATCACGGCGGACGGGCACGATTTTGATTCGATTTTCCGGGCATTCGCTCTCGCAAAAGCGGCACAGGGTGGAGGGAAGCCGACAATGATTCTGTTTGACACGGAGATGGGGCACGGTGTTGATTTTATGGCCGGCACACATCTGTGGCACGGGAAAGCACCTTCTGAGGAGCAATGTGCGGAAGCAATGAAACAACTTGAAGAGACTTTAGGAGATTATTGATATGAAAAAATATACAGATACCGGTAAGATTGATACCCGAAGCGGCTTCGGAGCAGGACTGGTCGAGGCGGGAAGAAAAGACAGCCGTGTGGTTGCTCTTGTCGCAGACCTTAGGGATTCGCTCAAAATGGGAGCCTTTTCAAACGAATTTCCGGAAAGATTCATCCAATGCGGCATAGCCGAAGCAAATATGATAGGCGTTGCGGCCGGAATGGCTGTCGCAGGCAAAATTCCTTTTGTAGGCTCATTCGCCGAATTCGTCACCGGCCGGGTCTATGACCAGATCCGTCAGGAAATAGGTTATGGACATACCAATGTCAAGATTGCCTCTTCCCACGCGGGAGTCACCCTGGGCGAAGACGGCGCCACTCACCAGACTATGGAAGATATCGCCCTGATGCGTGCAATCCCCGGGATGGTTGTCCTCAACCCTTGCGACTACAATCAGACCAAGGCGGCCACAGTTGCAGCCGCCGAATACCAGGGACCGGTCTATCTCCGCTTCGGACGGCCTGCCTGGCCCAATTTCACCGCAGCGGATACTCCTTTCGAAATCGGCAAAGCCTATATTATGAACGAAGGCACGGATGTGTCCATCTTCGCCACCGGACATCTGGTCTGGGAAGCCCTCAAAGCCGCAGAAATACTTGAGAAGAAAGGCATCTCCGCAGAAGTGATAGATATCGCCACAATCAAGCCTCTGGACGAAAAGACCATCATTTCTTCCGCCCTCAAGACCCGTGCGGTAGTGGTCGCGGAAGAGCATAATATGGCCGGTGGCCTCGGAGAACTGATTGCCGGAGTGCTTGGGGCCAGCGTCCCCACTCCTATGGAATTTGTTAACGGCGGGACAAGCTTCGGACAGTCCGGCACACCGGCAGAGCTGATCAGCGCATACGGCCTGAACGCTGAACATATCGCAGACGCTGCAGAAAGAGCCGTCGGGAGATCTTCGTAATGGATAATTTGGAGAGCATCTTCAACGAAATCGTACGCGACTACACAGAGCGCCTATATTGGCACGTCCGTTCTCTGGTCTGCTCTCACGAAGACGCGGATGATCTCCTCCAAGATATCTTCATCAAAATATGGGAGGCTCTCCCCACATTCAGAGGTGATGCCCAAATCTATACCTGGGTTTACAGGATAGCCACCAACACAGCTGTCAATTTCCTTCACAAGAAGAAAATACGCTCGGCATTGTCTTTCGGAAGCCTCTCCGGACAGATGGAAAGCAAGATAGACCAAGACCCGTTTTTCAGTGGCGATGACATCCAGAGGAGGTTGAGCAAAGCAGTCCTGAGACTCCCGGAAAAGCAAAGACTCGTATTCCTGCTGCGATACTATGAGGATATGTCCTATGAGGATATGTCGGAAGTGTTGGAGACCTCCGTCGGAGCACTCAAGGCCTCCTATCACTTCGCCTGCGAGAAAATCAAGAAAGAAATTAAACTTTCCCTATAATTGCTTGTCTAACACCATATGTTGAGAAAGCGTCCATATTCGGTTCCTGAAGGATACTTTGATGACCTGCAGTCAAGGTTGTCAGACATTCCGCATATGCCTGAGAGCAAGGTATCCGGCTGGCAGAAGGCCCAGCCGTATCTGGCTCTCGCCGCCTGTTTCTGCAGCGCTCTCATCATCGGCAAAATAATTCTGGGGAGGACTGCCGCTCCGGACGCATCCGACACAATCTATGAGCAGCTGATATATGCCGATATGATTCCCCACAGCGAGCCAGATGCCATTTTTATCGCAGAGGAATCAATGGATACCGATGTTTTTGAGTCTCAAGAAGATGTCATATCCTACCTCATCGATACCGGCACATCAATAGAGTTAATCAATTATTTTTCGGAATAGCATTATGAAGACAAAATCGGTTCTCACAATCCTGCTGTCAATTGTCTGCCTTTCAAGCTTCGCGCAAAATCACGGCAATGAATGGGGCAAGCGTATCCAAAGTGAAAAAATCGGATTTATCACCGCCGCTGTGGGACTGACCCCGGAGGAAGCCCAATCCTTCTGGCCGGTTTACAACAAGATTTCAGATGCGCGGAATGAAGCCATGCACAATATGTTCAAAGCCCTACAAATGCTCCAAACCGCTATAAATGAGAATAAAAGCGACAAAGAGATTTCCGGTCTGCTCGATGACTACCTGAAGGCACAGTCCGAAGCCAACAGCATAGATATCAAGTATGCGAAAGAATACGACAAGATTCTTCCGGCAAGCAAGATTGCCCGCCTCTTCATCGCTGAAGAAGATTTCAGGAAAATGCAGATTCAGAAATTGAATTTCAGGGGAAGAATCGAGGATGGGCCGGCTTTAGGGGGGCACCGCTGATTTCTCAAGCGAACAAATAAAAGTCAGAGACACGGGAGATATATTCACAAGTATATCGCCCGTTTTCCTGCAATGTCAGAGTCTCGATCACCTTATCCCGGCGTTCTCTCCCCATCTCGACAATGATTCTAGACCATTTCTTTGCGGTTGTCGTCCTGATTCTCAATATTTTGGACGCAAAAAGGGAGCTCTCAAGCCCTGCCCGCAAAAGCGGGAGCTCGTCCTCCGCAGGTAAAATGACCGCAAGCCTGCCCTTGTCTGAAAGATACAGTGCGGCAAATTCAATCAGATTCTCATAGGAGAAAGAATCATCCGCATGCCTTGACAAGTCACGACGTGACTCGGGAGCGTGCAAATCATCTCTGAAATACGGAGGATTTGACACTATCAAATCGAATTGCTCTTGAGAAGAATACTCCTGTAATGCCACACACCGGGATTCGAGACAAGAAGCCCAGGTGGACTTCGAGAAATTGTCTGAAGCTTCCTGCGCAGAAGCCGGATCAATATCTATTCCGGTTATGGAGAGAGCGGATACGCCAAGATCAGAATAGCGTTGGGCGAGCATAAGGGCAACACAGCCGGTTCCTGTCCCGACATCAAGAATACGACAATCCGAAACGGCCGTTGACACACACGCACCGAGCAACACGCCGTCAGTATTGACCTTCATTGCAGCACGGTCATTGCTCAAACTGAACCTCTTGAATCTGAATTCAGGCATACACCTACTACCTTTTCTTTCTCTACTGCCCGACAAACATACCGTCTTTCATTACAAGTGTCCTGTCACACATCGCAGCAAGTTCCGGATCGTGTGTGACTATGATTATAGTCTGTCCGAACTTGTCGCGCAGTGTAAAGAAAAGATTATGCAATTCGGCTTTTGTGACAGAATCAAGATTGCCGGATGGCTCATCAGCAAAAAGAATTGCCGGATTGTTTATCAAAGCTCTGGCTATTGCGACTCTCTGCTGTTCCCCCCCGGACAACTCCGAAGGCTTATGCGACATTCTTTCTGCGAGACCAAGCTCAATGAGCAATCCGGATGCCGCCGCTTTGGCCTCTTTCTCGGATTTCCCTGCTATGAAGGCGGGAATCATCACATTCTCCAAAGATGTGAATTCGGGGAGAAGATGATGAAACTGAAATACAAAGCCTATCGACTTGTTGCGGAATGCGGACAGAGACTTGCTCCCGAGTTTGAAAACATCCGTACCGTCAATCTCCAGAGAGCCGCTATCCGGAGTGGACAAGGTACCCAGAATTTGGAGCAGGGTGGTTTTCCCGGCTCCGGACGCTCCCATAATCGATACTACTTCTGATTTTTGTGCTTCAAAATCAATCCCTTTCAAGACAGTCAGAGGCCCGAATGATTTTGTTATTGATTCTGCACGGATAATCATTACATCACTGTTCTTTATAATTTCACCCAAAGATATAAAAAAACATATTAAAATTTTGTTTTTTTTCAAAACGGATGTATCTTTGCCATCCCGTCTGACGGGGCTTGAAATATTCGGGGTGTGGCGCAGTTGGCTAGCGCATCTGGTTTGGGACCAGAGGGTCCAGTGTTCGAGTCACTGTACCCCGACTATATAAGGCTGACCTTAATTTGGTCAGCCTTTATTTTGTATTGCAGTTTTAGAACAGGTTCTTATATGAGCAAAATCGAGAAAACCAACGTCGCACGTCTTCTGGATGCGGCCTCTATCAGATACGAACTCATTCCTTACACCTATACTGAAGATGACCTGTCCGCCCGGCACGTCGCCGCCCAACTTGGCGAAGATATTGACCAGGTATTCAAAACCTTGGTGCTCAGAGGTGACCGCAGTGGAATATTCGTTTGTGTCATTCCCGGAGATTTTGAGGTAAATCTGAAATTGGCGGCGAAGATTTCCGGCAACAAAAGTTGCGAAATGCTGCATATGAAGGAATTGCTTCCCACCACAGGCTACATTCGGGGAGGTTGTTCACCTATCGGAATGAAAAAGAATTTCCCCACTTTCATACACGAGAGCTGTCTTCTATATGATTATATATTCATCAGTGCCGGTGTCAGGGGCCTGCAATTGAAAATCAATCCCGGCGACTTGATTTCCTACATTTCCGCCGGAATCTACCCCTTGGACTGAACAACTCCCCCCACACAATGCAATGAGGCCGACTGTTTTCACAGCCGACCTCATTATCCGAAAAAAAGATTCTAAAGATTAGGATTTGACTCTTTCCACTGATCCACCGGTGGGATGATGCCCAGGTCGATGATCTCCTCACGCATCTTGCAGAGGTGCTCATAAGAAGCCTTGAGGTCAGCCATTTCCTGCTCGGTTCCCTGAGGAGCGGTGAAATGGACACCCGTAGAATCAATAACTGAAGGCATCGCCATCATTACATTCTTCAGGCCGCACTTGTCGCAATTGACATAGCATCCTGCGGGCCAGGTGAACTTGTCTCCGCCCATAGAAGCTTCAATCATCTTCACTGCCTGATAAGCCGGGCTCTGGAATGAACTGCGTCCACGGAGCTTGATGATGTTTGAGCCTCCCTGGATTGTATTGTGCTTGATTTCAGCCCATTTCTCAGCAGAAAGGGTACACTCTGACAGCGGTTCGCCATTGATGAGAGCCTTGCTTGCAAATACTGCCATAGCTTCTCCGTGACCGCCATAGGTGTATGCACCGGTAACAGTGTACTGAGGGACATTAAACTCGGCGGCCAAGGCCTCCTGAAGACGTGTGCTGTCAAGAGCTGCCAGAGATGTGAGCTGCTCAGGCTTGAGTCCGGAATGGATAAGTGCTGTAAGAGCTGTTACGTCTGCTGGGTTGAAGATAACGACAACGTGCTTTACCTCTGGACAATACTTCTTGATAAGATCACCGAATTCGGCAGCAATCCTGCAATTGCCCTTGAGAAGATCCTCGCGGGTCATACCCTCCTTGCGTGGCGCGCCGCCTGATGAAATGATATATTTTGCATCTGTGAATGCCACAGCAGGATCGGTCGTCCAGGTAACATTGGCGCCTTCGAAGGCACAATGATAGATTTCCTCTGCAACACCGTGCACACCGGGCTCAAAAATGTCATAAAGACAAATATTCGGTGTCAAACCAAGCATAAGAGCTGTCTGGGCCATATTGGATCCAATCATCCCACCTGCGCCTACGATAGTCAGTTTTTCTTCAGTCAAAAATTTCATGATAAATATAAAATATTGGTTATTATTCTCTTATTTTCATAAAAGCATACAAAGATAGTCTATTTTTCTTTTGAATTGTAAATTTTCACTATATTTGTGGCGTTATAAATTTTTTATGGCACTATTTCTTACAAAAGATCTTGATGACCCCGCGCAATCGCGCCTGGGCGTTTGGAAAATTACAGAGAGCGAAGAAGAGCTTCGCGCATTGACATCTATCCCGACAGACGAGCTCGAGGAGATTTCATATATAAAAAGTGAATCATTACGCAAGCAGAAGCTTGCCGTCAGGGCATTGCTCGATGTTTTATTTGAGGAGAAAGTTTACCTCTCACACCACGACAACGGAAGGCCTTATATTGAGAATTGCGTCACCAACATCAGCATTTCCCACACAGACAGCTATGTAGCTATCATTCTCAATGACAACGAGGATGTCGGCATCGACATAGAATCCCTGTCCAGAGATTTCTCCGCCGTCGAGAAGAAAGCTCTGTCCGAAGAGGAAATAGACGACCTTGAGGATGACGGGAGCCGCAACAAGCAGCTGGCGATCTACTGGTGCGCCAAGGAAGCCATCTTCAAAAAATTCAGTCAGTACAATCTTGATTTCGCAGAGCAGATTGAGGTCGAAAGATTCCACACACGAAAAGAAGGGGACATAGAAGCCACTTTCACTGACAAGGATGGACACGAAGAAGAGATCAATCTTGAGTATATGATTTTTGACGGGCACGCCCTCGTATGGACTGTCTGCGAATAGAGTATTTTAGAATTTTTCTAAATTAACAAAATATCAAAAAACCTGTTATCCAATAAGTTAACAGGTTTTTTGATATTTTGTTAATAAATTCTTGCTCTCGCTTTAGTCTATTAATAGGATATTCTTCTATCTTTGCAAGAACGAGCTGAAACTATTAATTTGTCTTCTTGGAGTCGTCAGACAATGAGAAGAGATAAAAATTACAACTATGGTCAAATATGTCATCAAAAGGGATGGACGCAAGGTTGATTTCAACAGTCAGAAAATCATTGCAGCTGTACTAAAAGCAATGAATGTGACGGATGGTGGTGAAGACATCGTTCTCGCCGCCCGGATTGCCGATTGCATTGCAAGACTCGACATCAATGAGATGAGCGTCGAAGAGATCCAGGACAGCGTGGAAATGGAGCTTATGAAAAGCCCGCGCAAGGAGGTCGCCAAGAAGTATATCGCCTACAGAAATCAAAGAAGCCTCGCGCGTACTGCGAAGAGCCGCGAGATTTTCGAAGAAATTATCGATGCTCAGGCAAATGACATTACCAGGGAGAATGCTAATATGAATGCCGACACCCCTGCGGGAATGATGATGAAGTTTGCGTCAGAATCGACCAAGACCTACGTAGATGAATGCCTCCTTTCCGATGATGTCAGAGATGCCGTCAAGAATGGATACATTCACATCCACGACAAGGATTATTACCCGACCAAAAGTCTGACTTGTATCCAACACCCTTTGGACAAAATTCTTGAGAACGGGCTCAAAGCCGGTCACGGAGAATCGCGCCCGGCCAAGAGAATCGAGACGGCGGCTGTTCTTGCCTGCATCTCTATGGAGACAGTCCAAAACGAGATGCACGGCGGTCAGGCTATTCCGGCATTCGACTTCTACCTTGCTCCTTTCGTGAGAAAGACCTTCCACGAAGAGCTCAAGCAAATCGGCCAATATGACGGCAAGGACTATACCTATCTCAACGATGTGGAAATTGATGACTACATCAAAAGGGACCTCATCGGCCAGCAGGGAGATGAGCGCACAATCCAGCACGCCATCAACAAGACCGTGGAGAGGGTACATCAGTCAATGGAAGCTTTCGTCCATAATATGAACACCATACATTCCCGCGGAGGCAATCAGGTAGTTTTCAGCTCAATCAACTATGGCACGGATACTTCAGCCGAAGGACGATGCATCATAAGAGAAATACTCAACACCACCTACGAAGGTGTCGGGAACGGCTCGACCGCCATCTTCCCCATTCAGATATGGAAGCTCAAGAAAGGCGTAAGCTATCTTCCTGCCGACAGAAATTATGATCTGTACAAATTTGCCTGCAAGGTGACAGCGCGCCGTTTCTTCCCTAACTTCCTCAATCTTGACGCCACATACAACGTTGATGATGCCTGGAAAGCGGACGATCCGCGCAGATTCGAGCACGAGGTCGCCACAATGGGATGTCGGACAAGAGTATATGGCAACAAATTCGGCCCGAAAACATCCATCGGACGAGGCAATCTCAGCTTCACCACCATCAACATCGTGCGCCTTGCCATCGAGTGTATGGGCGAGGAGAATCAGGAAAAGAGAATCGCGCAGTTCTTCCAGAAACTTGACTGGGCATTGGATATCGCTGCAAAGCAGCTTAACGAAAGATATGCTTTCCAGAAGACAGCGCTCAAAAAGCAATTCCCTCTTCTGATGAGCGGGCTGTGGCTTGGCAGTGATAATCTTTGCGATGACGATACAATAGAATCCGTAATCAATCAGGGTACGCTTTCTATCGGTTTCATCGGTTTGGCGGAGGCCTTGATCGCGCTTGTCGGCAAGCATCACGGCGAGAGTATGGAAGCTCAGAGCCTCGGTCTCCGTATCATTCAGCATATGAGTGAGCGTGTGAACGGATTTGCGGAAAGTTTCGGTCATAACTTCACACTCCTTGCGACTCCGGCAGAAGGCCTTGCCGGCCGGTTCACCAAGATGGACAAGAAGAAATTCGGCATCATCAAGGGTGTCACAGACAAGGATTACTATACAAATTCCAGCCACGTTCCGGTATATTTCAAATGTACGCCTCAACACAAAGCTGAAATTGAGGGCCCATATCATAAATATGAGAATGCGGGTCATATCTTCTACGTTGAAATCGACAGTGATGCCACCCATAATCCTGAGGCCATTATGACTATCGTGGACCTTATGACAACCTATGATATAGGATACGGCAGTGTCAATCACAACCGCAACCGTTGTCTCGACTGCGGATATGAAGATGCGACAGAAGGCCTTCAAGAATGTCCAAATTGCCACAGTGACCATATTGATACGCTCCAGCGCATCACCGGATATCTGGTCGGCACGACCAACAGATGGAACAGCGCCAAGATTGCAGAGCTTAAAGACAGAATCGTCCACAAATAAACGCTCAAGGCATTGAGTGAAACTGCAAAAATATGCATAATGGAAATTCTCGAACAGACTATGGCAGATGGTCCGGGTTTGAGAACTTCCATTTATTGTGCCGGTTGTCATCATCATTGTGAGGGTTGCCATAATCCTCAATCCTGGAACATGGATAACGGTCATTGGGTGACGGTTGACGAATTGCTCAAGATTATCAAGGCCGACAGATTCAGCAATGTCAGCTTCACGGGAGGGGATCCCTTCTACCAAGTTGAGGCGTTCACACAGCTGGCCAGGAGAATCAAGGAAGAAACGGACAAGACCATATGGTGCTGGACAGGCTTCACCTACGAAGAAATCCTCGCTGACGAACATTTATCTATGATGTTGCCTTATCTGGACGTTCTCGTTGACGGACCGTTCATACTTGCACAGAGAGACACCAATCTCCTGTTCAGAGGCAGTCCTAACCAAAGGATAATTTATCTCACGCCTAAAGAAGATGATATAATAGATGGGACTGTCCCTCTTGTAAAAATAAAGTGACAGACTATCTTGGTCTCAACCATGTCTCAGGATTCTGGGGCGTGGTTTTTTCGTTCCATATCTCAAAATGGAAAGTTGTCTCTCCGTTGATAGTATCCACAACTCCTATTTTTTGTCCAGTCTTCACCCTATCGCCCTGCTTGACATACACGTTCTTGATTTTCGAGTACAAAGTGAAATATTTACCATGCTGGACCAGAACGCATTGATGATAACCCGGGAGCACCGAGATTTGAGCGACCACGCCATCAAACACAGCAGAGACAGCGGCATCCTTTGAAACCGCGATAGTAACACCATTATTCGGAGGCAGTTGAAGAGATTTGAAAACAGGGTGATACTGTTTGCCGAAGCGAGACACAATGCTGCCGCCATCAACTGGCCAAGGCAGTTTGCCTTTGTTGTCGGCGAATTTGCCGCTCAACGTATAGTCCACGGTCACCTTGGACTTTTTGGTTGTGGTGATTGCCTTCTTGACCTCTCTTTCAAGAGCTTGCGCTTCACGTTTCTTGGATGACAATTCCTTCTGATACGCCGACTTCTCTTTCTGAAGGCGTGTGGTTATTCTCTTTGCTTCCGCCTCCTCTGCCTTCATTTCCTGAAGTCCTGCAACGCGTTCTGATCTCAGCTTCTGAGCTTCCTGCTTGAGTGACAGCAATTTTGCTTTCTCTTTTTCAAGCTCATCCCTGGTTGTCTGAATCTTTTCCGCCTGTTTGTTCAATTCTCGGGACAGATTCCTGAAATAACTGAAGCGCCTGAGTCCCTGAGAAATATTATCACTTGCCAGAATATACATATACCAGACACGAGCATCCCGGTTCTTGTATGCACTTCTGACCAGCCGTCCATAATAAGCGGTCATAGTGTCAAGCTTTGCTGAAACCTGATTGATTTCGTTCTGCTTTGAAGTAATCAAAGACCCGATTCCGGCTATTTCCTTATTACTTTCTTCAATCAATTTCTGACGAGCCTTTATCTTGTCCCGGACAAGAGTCAGCCGCGTCAATGCAGTTGCTGTCTGAGAGGATGTCTCTTTCAATTGTTTGTCCAGCCTTGCAATTTCCTTCTCAAGTTGCGCACGCTTCGACTGTCTGTCCTGAGAATAAAGATCACAGACAGAAAGTATAGCCAGACAAAAAACAATGATTAGGGAACGTCTCATTTCAACTTTTCCAGCATCAACTCATAAGATCTCGCCAAATCGTCCTCGCCCAACGCATACAACACCTCGGCATAATGTCTTAGGATTGTTTCACTCTCCTTGCCTCCGTGAAGCATAGCGTGTTTGAAGAACGGTTTGGCTTCAAGAGGTTTGCCCTGAAGGAACAGAATCCAGGCAAAAGTATCCAGATACGTGGCGTTATCCGGCTCTTTCTCAATGGTTATCTTGCTCATCGCGTAAGCCTTCTTGAGCTTCCGCCCCTCCTCGCTGAGATAATAGGCATAGTTATTCAGCACGGGAACATATTCAGGATTGATTTTCAACGCTTTCTCATATGCCGAATACGCCTTGCGAGTCTCTCCGATGAGATGATATGCATCCCCGATATTGGCATATGCCCGCAATGTCACCGCCGTATCTGACGGAGCCGCGCGCAAGATACGTTCATTCTCACGGATCAGGCCTTCGAAATCCTGAAGATTATAATATGCTATACTCTTCATATCGAGAAAGGCAAGCTCATCAGGGAACTTCATATATGCCGCCTCGCTTTCAGTTATCAAATTCTGATAATCCTCCACGTATGCCAGAAACTGAACATACATAGCCCTTTCGTATTTGCTGTCGGGGAGAAGCTCTACATTCTTCTTGAAAAACTCTGCGGCAATATTATTTCTGGATGTATTATAATAATATGTACCCGCCATCCCGATGACGGAAGTATCGGTCGGATGATTTTGTACACAAACGTTAACAACGGAATCCATCTGCTCCCGATAAGTACTTATGAAGTGGGAATCGACGTGAGTGATTATCTGGTTGAAATACTGGACTTTCGGCTGGACAGGGACATCAGGGCTTGACATCAGTGCAGAGACGGCTCTGAGAAATTTCGGATAATCGCGCAATATTCGAAGCGCTTCCGCTCTTCCCAGAAGAGCCGGTGCGCATCCCTGATCATACGATAAGGCCTCATTATAGAAATTCAAAGCCACGGAGTCCTCATATTCTGAAAGTTTGAAATCTCCCATTGCCGCAAGAATCTGAGGTGAAGTATATTCATTATTATACTCTACCAACGCCTGATATGCATCTTCCGATTTGTCAAGAGACATCAGCACATCATATCTGGCAAGGGTCACCATCTCATTCTTACCGGAAATGGACTCGATTTCGGACAAAGTCTCCAACACTTTATCAACTTCATTCTGATTTGCATACAGATTTACAAGGCCATAATATAAATCCGTCTTTTTCGGAAAATTCTTCAACAGGCTCTCATACAACTCAATAGTCTTCTCCGGTTTGCCTGTCGCAGAAAACAGGGACGCCAGCCGATATTTATACCAGAAATTATGCGGGTCAAGATCCACCGCTTTCTGAAGATTGACCATCGCCTCCTGCAAGTCACCTGAAGCCACGTCACAAAGCCCCAGATAATAGAACACCGCATCATTATCAGAATTGGTAAGAGAAACCAAAATGCCGCGGGCAGCGGACACATCTCCGTCATTATAGAGAGCCACCGCTTCTATCAATCTGTTTTCAATCCTTTCCTGAGCCTCCGAAAGTGGCGTGAAAGTCAATACGAAGAAGCCGGCGCACAATAATGCAATGCACTTTTTAATCATAATACAAAAATAGCACAATTTTGAAAACATTGTAGATTTACCTAAATTCGCCTCCGATATTTTTTGAATTTTTGAGTGGCTATGCAACATTTAGACCTTGAGTTGCATCTTAACACTCGGAGGGACATTAATGACCTTCGGCTGATCCGCCGGTGCAAGGACGGAGACCGTTCTGCTCAAAGGACAGTCTTTGAACTTCTTGCCCCAAAAATGTTTGCATTATGCAAACGCTATATGAAGGACAGCGATGCTGCTGAAGACGTATTGCAGGAAGGATTCATTACTTTGTTCTCCAAATTGGACTCTTATTCAGAAGAAGGCTCTTTTGAAGGATGGGCCCGAAGGATCTTTGTCAACACTGCGCTTATGAGCCTCAGAAAAGCCGATTTGCTGAAGGACGCCAATGACCTCGAGACCGTGCAGGACAAGAGTTCTTCCGATCCACGGGTCTATAAAGATATTGGTTACAATGAGCTTCTGGCACTGATTGAATCTCTCCCGGACAGATTCAGGATAGTTTTCAATCTATTTGTCATAGAAGGATATAGTCATAAGGAGATCAGCGAGATGCTGGGGATGACGGAATCATCATCCCGAAGCCAGCTCCTGCGGGCACGGATAATGCTGCAGAAAAAGATAAAGGAAAGATAAGATGCACGAAGAATTTGATGACAATTTCGACTTGTTTGTCAAGTCGATGATGGAAGACGCAGAGGAAGAAATTCCGGCCGGTCTATGGGATAGAATAGAATCCCGTCTTCCACAGAAGAGCCCCGCCGTTATATGGTGGAAGAGGCTTGGCTTAGTTGTCGCCGCCTGTGCAGCCTTAGCCTTTATTCTGACTGGAATCCTTAACAAGTCCGACCATATCACCATTGTTTCCCAAGATGAGCAGAGGACGACTGCACAGGCAATTGTTCATTCATCAGAGCCCGCCGTTCAGCAGACTGAGATTGGAGAAAAGACTGCTATCCGTGAAGTTCAGACACGAGCATCTACGGTAGAGCCACTTGACGTACCGCAGAGGGCGGAAGAGACAATGGTGTCACAGAATGATCCGATATCGGCCGCGATAGAAAGACAGGAAGATATGCCTGATGAGAAGCCCGTTGAGAAGTCTGACGAAAAGCCGGGAGCCGGCTTGCCAAAGCAGACATACGAGCAGGAATGGAACTCTTTTCTTTTTCAGGAGCAGAAGAGTCAAAAGTCCACAAAAAGGCTGAGCACCACCCTTCTGGGGTCTTTTGGAGCAAATGACAATGTCAACAACAAAGGTCAGGAGAATGGGCGAACGGCCGCACCGACCATATTAGGTGATGCGCGCACAGGGATAATCGAATCGGGTGAATCTTTTTACAGTATCCCGCTCTCATTCGGTGTCGGAGCACGTATGTATCTCACCGACAGGCTATCAGCAGGCATCGGTATTAACTTTTCGATTCTCACGAGGTCTTTTACCGGCACCTATCAAAAATCCGATGGCTCTATGATCACAGAAAGAATACCGGACGCTGATGTCACTCATAAGATGTTATATATAGGAATCCCTGTCAATCTCTATTATGATATTCTCCAGACCAATCTTCTTCGTTTCTATACCTACGCAGGAGGTGCCGCCGAGAAATGCCTGTACAACAAATATAACGTTCTCGGAGATTCCGGAGAAGCAAGTCTTTCAGAATCGGTAAATGGAATGCAGTGGTCTGCCGCCCTCGGCCTCGGCATCCAATTCAACCTGTCAGAGCATACCGGATTGTATCTCGACCCTAACGCCAGATATTACTTCGACTGCAATCAGCCGAAAAGCATCAGGACACAGAAACCATTTACATTCAACATCGAGGCAGGCATCAGATTCAATCTTTAAGAATGACTTAATTTCTTTAAAAAACATATCAATGTGGTCAAATCCCCGGCACAAGAGCTGGGGATTTCCATTTATATTACTTCTTTTGCAGAAAAACTTGAACTATGAAGACAAAATTATTTTTTCTGATGCCGATGGCCGTCTATACCTTGAGCTGCGAACCGCTGAACGAAGGTCAGGGAACAGCCAGAAAGGCAGACTCCCGCAATCGCGTCGAAGTCGAAACGGAGGATTCATCAGCGGTTGATACGCCATCACCCGTTTCAGACCTGTACATTACAGGATTGGAGCAATCTCCCGATGGCAAGAACATCATTCTATTCAAAAATGGAGAGCGGATTATGAGCATCAAGACAGGCGATCTTGAAGAAGTAGGTGACGAAAATGACCAGCATCATTTTCTCAATGGACACATTTTCACCGAATACAACGCTCCGATGATGACAGTAATAAAAAAAGACGGTAATGAATTCATTAGATATGATGCCTGTGAAGTGCTGAAGGGCTTGTTGTCATTTGAAGGCAGCATCTACACCTTGGGACAGAACCTCAAAGGAGAAGGCTTTTCTCTGAGGGCAGACGGAGAAGTAGTGTTTGAAAGCGAGGGCGGAAGAGTTTGGGGCGATTTGCTGGCTGACACTTCTTACCCGGGCGGTGCACTGTACGAAGACAATGGAAGCCTCATTTTCTGCTATTACAAAAGCGGAGACGGCCAGAGTGCACCTTATGAATTCAAGCAGTGGTACCTTGTCAAAGATGGAATACAATCCCAAGTAATGATTCCCGGCAGCATAACGGAGATTTATGATCTTCGGATTATTGATGGTCACATATGTATTGTAGGGAGTCAAGGACTTTCCACATATCCTGTCCTGCTGATTGACAGCGAGCTGTACGATTTGAGCGGCTCCGCCAAAAATGAGAGAGATTTCAGACTCGTAAAAGATGACGGGCGGATTGCTTTCTATGGGACAACGGTTGTCAATGGTGGGCTGTTCAAGACAGGCATATGGACAAGAGACGGCCTTCAGAACACATTTGATGGCAAAAATAATATCATACTTGAGCACAAAGGATTTCACTCCTTTGTCAGTTATCTTGACGGTGCCATCTCGATTAACTCGTCCTGGAACAAGTCAGAAACCCTGAAAGGGCCTTTTCATTACATCACTTGCTGGAATCTGGCCGTGGACGACCTACATATTCACATTATCGCCAATCCTGTGGACAAAGAGCAAAAGCCTATTCTGTGGTCAGATGGGAGCATTCAGGAATTCGGAGAAAACATTTTCCTGACATCAGTCTGTGTGGTCAACTGACAATCAACACTCCCATTCTATATTTCTGAAGTTGTCATCATCAACTGATATCCTGACCCGGACAGTTTCTTCGGGCAGGATATCTTCAATTTTCTCCGGCCATTCCATAATACACATAGACCCACTGTCCAGATAATCAAACAATCCGATATCCAGAGCCTCCGCAATGGTCTCTATCCGATAGAAATCGAAATGGAAAAGTGAATCGCCTGACGATGACTTGTATTCGTTGACTATTGAAAACGTCGGAGAACTGACCGCATCATTTGCCACTCCGAGAATCCGGCAAATTGCCGCCGTAAACGTGGTCTTGCCCGCACCCATAGGGGCATACAAAGCGATTAATTTATTATCGCCCAACTCAGATAGGAATTGCGCGGCAACATCATCGATAGATTCCAAAGACTTTATCGTCAAAAAATGTTTCATCCTACGCAAATTTATAAACATTTCATCAGAAATTGTCCTGCTTGTCAAGAAAACGATAGCTTGCCGCTTCCATAATATGCTCCGGTCGGATTTCCCGTTCTCCGGCAAGATCGGCTATCGTACGCGCCACCTTGAGTATTCTATAATAAACCCTCATTGAAAGCCCCATTTTTGAGATAAACCTTGTCAAGGTCAACGAGCACTGCTCGGTCAACAAACAATATCTTTCGACCATCTTGTTGCTCATCTCGGCATTTGAATTGATGTCTTCGCACTTGAAACGCTCCGTTTGAATATTCCAGGCCTTGACGACTCTCTCCAATACTTTGGAGCTTGGCTCACCCGATGCCCTTTTTATCATCGAAGACGAATCTACCTGATGCATATGTATTTGTAAATCAATCCTGTCCATCAAAGGACCGGACAAGCGCCCAAGATAATTGGCGCGCTGGGACGGTGTGCAATGACAACGGTCGCCTTCACCATAATATCCGCAGGGACAAGGATTGGAGGCTGCCACAAGCATAAATGAAGACGGATACTCCACTTTGGATCTCAACCTTGAGACTACGACTTTCCTATCTTCTATAGGAGCCCTCAACGCCTCAACCACAGATCTGGGGATTTGACCGAATTCGTCCAGAAAGAGTATCCCGTTATGAGCAAGACTGATTTCTCCCGGGGTCAAATTGTCCCCGCTGCCACCCCCGATTATTGCCGCAAGAGTTGCATTGTAATGCGGGCTTCTCACAGGACGTTTCCTTATTAGGCCACAAGCAAGATTATCCTTTCCGGCTATCGAATATATTTTGCTTGTGACCAGTGACTCCTCTTTCGACATAGGAGGGAGAATGCCGGCAAGCGCCTTCGCAAGAGAACTCTTCCCCACGCCGGGAGGGCCTATCATTATGACATTATGCCGTCCGGCCGCAGCTATTTCAAGTCCCCGTTTGGCACCTTCCTGCCCTACAATATCCTCAAAATCAATGCATTCTTTTGAATTAGCGCCTTCCTCTATCTCTGCCATCCGCCTCCTGTATTCTTCTGTGTTACTTATAAGAAAGTCAGCGCAATCCTCCGGATGGGCCAATATTCTCACCGCATCTGCCAGACTTCTGACCCCATAAACATCTATATCCTGAAACTCAATCGCTTCAAGCGCAGATTTTTCCGGAAATATACAACCCTTCAGCCCCTGTTGACGTGCATTCTCAGCATAAAGCAAGGCCCCGGATATTTCCCGCACCGACCCGTCCAGGCCCAATTCACCCATTATCAAGTAATTCTCCATATCCGGCAGAGACTCCTGTCCGGATGCCGACAATATACCCAGAGCAATGGGAAGATCATAACCGCTACCGCTTTTGTGGAGATCGGCGGGTGCCAGATTGATTGTTATCTTCCTCCCCGGTATCCTATATCCAAGTGACTGAAGAGCTGTCACTGTCCTCAACAGACTCTCTTTGACAGCAGTATCCGCAAGCCCGACCAGATGGATTCCGATTCCCTGACTGATATCGACTTCTACAATAACCCTTACGGCATCAATGCCGACACATTTCGCTCCAAAAACTCTATTCAGCATATTCTTTTTTGCCGAAATTAGAGTACGGAAACAGAAAAAAGACAAAAAAACTTATATCTGAGATAGAATCCCCACATAAGTGGCGAATCCGTTTATCTGACTCCACCGCCAAAGCCGCCGCCGTGGAATCCTCCACCACCTCCGATGGAAGAGAACCCTCCGTGGCCACCGACTGACGATGCGTTTTGCTGCCGGACAATGGTATTAGTTATGGATGCCCCCATATTATTTGACAGATAAACCAGTCTGCTCATTGTGACATAATCATATCCTACTACCGTCTCAAATGCTTTAGGATCAATATCTTTGAGCTCTTTGGCTACTCTATCTGCAATCCCGAACAACGCGGCGAACACGATATATTCGTGCCACAGAGCCACTTCGGCAGACTTTCTCTCCTTGAGCAAGGTGAAATCTTCAAGATATTTTCTGAAGCCGATTGCACGGCGGGCATTCATCCGGCCCTCGGGAGAATAAGCTTTATTCTGCACGAAACCCCCATCACAAATATACCGGGTGCCTTCTCCATCAAGGCCCTTCGACCAGGACAAGATTCTGTCAGCATGCCTTCTGGACCAACGGGAGAACTCTCTACCCTGAAGAATCCCGTCACTTCCTGCCGCTTCTCTGATCATTTCGTAGAGGTCCCTCTCAGATTTTGTCAACTTATCAATATTATTCCCGTCGAAAGACAAAAGCACCTTGCCCTTCGCATCTTCGGTCAAGGAAATCTGTCCATTCTTAATCATCCGCAATATGATGGCGGATGCTATGGATTTTTCCGGCAAAGGTCGGCCACATTTGTTATAGATATGCGCCGTGGCAAGCAAATTGCCGTCGAAAGGCAAATCCCTCTCATACCCTATTTCCTTTATCTTCCTGACACCGAACATATTGAGATTCCGCTTAATAATTGAATTTCTCACCGCCCATATGACAAAGACAAAGACGACAAGACAAATAATCATAAACAGAACCTTCAGAATATTGTCCCGCTTCTGCTTCTCAACAAAACTCTTATAACTGCTGCCCTCGAAGGCTTCGTCAAGTTTATCCTGAAAGGAAATGTCATAAACATTACCGGAAGAGAAAAGTCCTTTATCGAAACGCGCCAACACGATGACAGAGTTGCGGTCCGAAGTGAAAGGTTCCTGAGTTTCCACGACTATCCGTCCTTGCTCGAAACCTGCTTCCCCTTCAAACCCGAATGCCCAGATACGGGATATGTCATCGTTGAGGTCTCTGCCATCCATCCGGATATTGACCCTGGCATTTCTGACTCGCGGCCTTATCCCGGGAGAGACAAGCTGCAGATGAAGAGCGTCATAATCACGCAGAGCTTCGATGACATTACTCATAGAATAACTCACATAATATGTATGCCTCCCATACGAGCCCAAGCCCCAGCATATCTCGCAGCCGCCCGGCTTTTGAGAGATACCGCAACGACCGGCCTTTTCAGAAAGTGAGCGGTTGACATTCCAGGAGCCTTCGTTGACATATACCAGACCCGTCTCATCCCGGACACTCAAATCAGAAATCACAATATTTCCAAGATTCTCACGAACAAGATAAAACTCAGTGCCCTCCGACAATTCAAGGTCCCACCTTTCACAAATCTCAGCGCTGCCGTCATCGTTGAGGGCAACGGAAATATCCACATCCTGCCCGGCTGCGGCCGGGGCCAGAATGACAAATGCTAAAAGCGAAAAAACTAATTTCTTCACCGCAGTTTTATAACTTCATTGACGGCATCTGCTCTTTGCCGACATTCTCGACAAGATATTCTTTGGTCATAAAGCCAAGAGCTCCCGAAATTAATGAATTAGGGAACTGACGGAAAAGACGGTTGAATGAGGTCACGGAGTCATTATAAACCATACGGCTCATTCTGACCTGATTCTCATAGAGATTGACGCTGTCCATAGTCTTCAGATAGGTTTCGTCGGCTTTAAGGTCCGGATAACTCTCGCCGACAGCAATCAGTCTGCCCAATGCGCCTGAAATAAGCTTCTCCTGCTCATTCACATCCTGAACAGAACTGGTGCCTGTGATAGTCCTCCTCTGTGCGATGACATCACGGAGCGTATTGTATTCATACTCCGAGTATGATTTTGTCAATTCTGCCAGCGCAGTCAACGCATCCCAACGGCTCGCCTGCTGAACGCCTATCTGACTGAGAGAATTCTTACAAAGCTCATCTTTGCTGACAAGATTTCTCTGAAGGGAAATCACCCACAGGACAACAATGACGACAAAAGCTATGATAACAATAAGTGCCATATTGATGATAAATTAAAAATTACCCGAACACAAAAATAATAATTATTATCTTTGTTTTAACAAAAATAACATTTATGCACATAGAACTCAAACAAAGGTGCAAGTATTCTCTTCTTGTCCCGACAAGTATGGGCCTGAGGGTCACCCCGGAAAGCGGGCAGCCAATCCAAAGCAGTAACATTCTGCATCTTCAGGCGACAAGCGCTGAGACCAACGTTGCCAGCATATCTTCCTACCTCGGACTTCCGGTTAAGGTTCTCACCACTTTTGTAAAGGATAGCCCCTTCGCCGCATTCATCAAAGCGGACCTCCGCTCCCGTGGGATGGATTTCGAGGGCCCGGATGTTCCCCAAGGCGGCCCCTGGGGCCTTCGACATCAGATTAACGTAGCCGACAGCGGCTATGGTTCACGCGGCCCGCGAGTTTGGAATGACCGCGCCGGTGAAGTTGGGAAGACCTTGAATGTAGAGGATTTCGACCTCGATCGTATCTTCGGTGAAGAGGGTGTCCAGATAGTTCATCTCTCAGGTCTTATCAGTGCGCTCAGCCCCGCCACAGGCAAATTCTGTCTTGAAATAGCCAGGGCCGCAAAGAGATACGGCTCACGCATAAGTTTCGACCTCAATTACAGAGCTTCGTTCTGGAAGGGGCGGGAGCAGGAATTGCACGACATTTTTTCAGAAATATGCAGTCTTGCCGACATCCTCATAGGCAATGAAGAAGATTTCCAGTTATCTCTCGGCATACAGGGTCCGGAGGCCGGAGGCAAGGATATCGCTTCCAAAATTGACGGTTTCAAGGACATGATCGGACGTGTCAAGAAAGAATATCCCGATGCTCTGGTCTATGCGACCACTCTGCGCGAGGTCACTGATGCCAACACTCACAATTGGGGAGCAATTATGCTGGCAGGAGACGAATGGAGCGTGGTGGAGCCCCGCCAAATACACGTCCTGGACCGCATCGGAGGCGGAGACGGCTTTGTCGGCGGTCTCTTATATTCAATTTTGCGGAGCTGGGACAGCACAGACTGGATCAAATTCGGATGGGCAAGTGGAGCTCTTGCAACCACATTCCTGACAGATTATGCCCACCCGGCGGATGAAGACCAGATATGGAGCATCTGGCAGGGCAATGCACGAGTAAAAAGATAAGTTATGCTATATTTCGCAAGAGGTTCCAAAAACGACAACATAACTCCACAGGAAGTCCGTGAAGCATTGTACGGAGTTTTCGACAAGTTGGGCAAAAAGAACAGGGTTCTTGCCCTTCCTCCGGATTTCACCCGCCTGAACTCATACGCCGGACCTATAACCGGGATGATAAATGATTATTTCGAGGACAGGCTGACCGATGTGATGCCCGCTCTGGGGACACATGCCCCTATGACGGATGAGCAGATCCGGACAATGTACAAAGACGTGCCGCCGGACAAATTCCGTATCCACGACTGGCGTCACGATGTCATCACAGTGGGAGAAGTCCCGGCCACATTCGTCAAGACTGTCACAGAAGGAAAGCTTGATTATTCCTGGCCGGCCCAGGTCAACAAACTTCTGCTCGATCCGTCTTTTGACTTGATTCTGAGCATAGGACAAGTTGTGCCCCACGAAGTAATCGGTATGGCCAACTACAACAAGAACATTTTTGTCGGAGTCGGAGGCAGCGAAGGCATAAACAAGAGTCATTTCATCGGAGCGACTTATGGTATGGAACGGATTATGGGCCGCGCCGACTCTCCTGTCCGAATGGTGATGGAATATGCCAGCATCCATTTCCTCAAGAGCCTGCCCATTGTTTATATCCAGACCGTTCTGGCAAAGAATTATGAGACCGGGGAGATGGAATTGAAGGGCTTGTTCATCGGGAATGACTTCGAATGCTTCCGGAAAGCATCCGAATTGTCTCTGGAGACCAACTTCATTATGGTTGAAAAGCCTATCAAAAAATGTCTTGTGTATCTCGACCCGGAAGAATTCAAATCCACCTGGCTGGGGAACAAGAGCATCTACCGCACGCGTATGGCGCTTGACGATGGTGCCGAATTGATTATCCTTGCCCCGGGCCTCAGAGAATTCGGAGAAGACAAAACCATTGACGGTCTTATCAGAAAGTACGGATACAAAGGCACACCGGCCATCTTGAAGGCTACCGGAATCAATGCTGACCTGCAGGCAAATCTGGGAGCATCAGCCCACCTGATTCACGGTTCATCCGAAGGACGTTTCAATATCACCTACTGTCCCGGCCCGGGTATGAGCAGGGCCGAAATTGAAAGTGTAGGCTTCAATTGGGCTGACCTTGACAGGACCAAGCAAAAATACAATTATTCTTCTCTCAAAGACGGATGGAACACTTTACCTGACGGAGAGGAAATTTACTATATCTCAAACCCTGCCCTCGGATTGTGGGCACACCCAAGCAGATTCAAATAACAATATGAAAGATCTATCAGACATCGGATTAATCGGTCTCGCCGTAATGGGAGAGAACCTGGTACTGAATATGGAAAGCAAAGGCTTCCGTGTCAGCGTGTTCAATCGCACGGTCGAGAAAGTGGACAAATTCATAAATGGACGAGGACAAGGGAAAAACATATATGGAGCCCACTCTCTTGAGGATTTTGTCGCGTCGCTCAGCAGCCCCCGCAAGGTGTTCCTTATGGTCAAGGCAGGACAGGCAGTGGACGATTTTATTGACAAGCTGATACCTGTCCTCGACCCGGGAGACATCATTATTGATGGTGGCAACACTCATTTCCCGGACACGGCCCGCCGCACTGCCTATGTTGAAAGCAAAGGCCTTCTTTATATCGGCACCGGAGTGTCCGGTGGCGAAGAAGGTGCCCTGAAAGGGCCATCAATGATGCCCGGAGGTTCGCCTGCCGCCTGGCCACATATCAAGCCTATCTTCCAAAGTATCTGCGCAAAAGTGTCGGATGGCACACCTTGCTGCGATTGGGTCGGAGAGAATGGAGCCGGACATTTTGTAAAGATGGTCCACAACGGCATCGAATATGGAGATATCCAGCTCATCTGCGAATGCTACCAGATAATGAAGGACATTCTGGGAATGACCAACGAAGAGATGCACCAGACCTTCGCAGAATGGAACAAGGGAGATTTGGACAGCTATCTGATTGAAATCACAAGAGATATCCTTGCCAAAAAAGATGAGGAAGGCAATTATGTGCTCGACTATATCCTTGACATGGCCGGGCAGAAGGGAACAGGCAAATGGACAGCCGTTGCCGCTCTTGACGAAGGTGTTCCTCTCACGCTCATCGGTGAATCCGTCTTCGCCCGCTGTCTGTCAGCACAGAAAGAAGAGAGAATTGCCGCCTCCAAAATTCTTCAGGGCCCGTCCCCGACGGAATTCAAAGGAGACAGAAAAGAATTTCTCGAGAATCTCAGGAAGGCTCTGTTTGCATCCAAAGTGGTTTCCTACGCACAAGGCTATACTCTTATGAAGGCCGCCGCGGCAAAATACGGATGGAATCTCAACTACGGCGGGATAGCCCTGATGTGGCGTGGCGGTTGCATTATCCGCAGCGTGTTCCTAAGCAAGATTAAGGAAGCTTTCGACAACAACCCGGGCATCGCCAATATTCTTCTTGATCCATATTTCACTGAAAAACTGGCAGATGCCCAGCAAGGATGGCGCAATGTCCTCGCATCGGCAATGATGAACGGGATTCCGGCTCCTTGTCTGAGCGCAGCTCTTGAGTATTATGATGGTTACCGTTGCGGCAGGCTCCCTGCCAATATGCTTCAAGCCCAGAGGGATTATTTCGGGGCCCATACCTATGAGCGTACAGACAAACCTCGCGGAGAATTCTTCCACACCAATTGGACAGGACACGGTGGAGATACGGTGGCCGGTACATATATCGCATAGTTTTATTTCATAGCACAGTATCATATGAAACTCAATTTTGACGATCTCAAAGGCCGCAATGCGGTCATCACAGGCGGTTTCGGCGTTCTCGGCACAGCGCTCACCCGCGGATTGCTTTCAGCAGGAGTCAATCTCGCCGTTATCGGACGCAGTAAAGACAATGCCCTGAAAGCGGCGGCTCTCCGGGAAGAATTCTCCGACACCAAGTGCATAGGCCTCAGCGCCAGCGTCTTGGACAGGGCGGCTCTTGAAAGTTTGCTCGAAGAAATACATCAAGAGCTCGGGCAGATTGACATTCTGATCAATTGTGCCGGTGGCAACAGCCCGAAAGCCACCTGCAAAGTGGAGCAACTGGAGAAAATAGAAGACCTGGAATCAAGCTTCTACGGTCTGGGTCTGGACGGCTTTGAAGATGTATTCGATTTGAATTTTATGGGTACAGTGCTTCCAACGATGATATTCTCGCGCGATATGGTCAAAAACGGCAAAGGCGTGGTGCTGAATATCTCATCAATGAATTCGATGCGTCCTCTGACGAAGATTCCGGCATATTCGGCGGCCAAGGGCTCCATCAACAATTTCACTCAATGGTTCGCCGTGCACGTTGCGCCTATGGGGGTGCGTTGCAATGCCATAGCGCCCGGATTCTTCCTTACCAACCAGAACAGGTTCCTGCTCACAGATGAGAATACCGGAGAATTGAAGCCGAGAGGCAAGAAAATCATAGCCAACACCCCTACCCACAAATTCGGAGAGCCGGAGGATCTGGTAGGCACAATGCTGTATCTTCTCAGTGATATTTCATCATTCGTCACCGGTATTGTCATCCCCGTTGACGGAGGCTACAGTGCATTCGGCGGAGTATAATGGCAAGTCCGTGCCACGATTCCACCACATTCATCCAGAGCCTTCACGCACGCTGCAATTCCCGGAGCATCACCTTGATTTTCTCGGCGGTCTTCGGGCTGGTCTCTTTCCAGCTTATAACTCACCTATGTCAATTTCCTAGAAATTTCCATTCTTTGACATCGTCCATCCCTTATTATTTGACATTGGACCTGAAGTTTGTTGCTGTCGTTGTTGTCATATCAAATAATCTTATGAACACAAATGTATGTACATTATTCCGTTATATCAGCAAATATGCCTTCAAAATCCAGAACACATGGTGCACTGGTGCGAAAAAAAACAAAAAATGGCTCCCAGATGCCTGAGAACCATAATAGTGTGGAGATAAGGAGATTCGAACTCCTGACCCCCTGCTTGCAAAGCAATTTTGGCGCACGCTTCGCAACTCCCATACTTCACAGAATACCAGTCCGTTACCGTCTGCCGATGTAACGTTCCTATTTTATACTTGCACTAATTTTGCATTTCTGCCCGGATCTTGACCTCCGCATCGAGGCCGATATCCGGCTGTCCCGCTCCTGGTTCCTCAACACCAGAAGCACCTCCCATCTTTTTATATCCTCTATGTCCCAGTCGCGCCGGCCCGCCTTGAGCTGCGCGATCTCTGCATACCCCATCACCGGGATATACCTCTCATACTCCAGTAGCGCGTTGAGGCTCTCGCTTGTCATTTGCTTCTTGATTTTGAAAACAATCTTTTCATCTTGGAGAAAATATCTGCCGTTCTCAACTCGGCCCAGCTGTATCTTTCATAATTCACGCGGTCAGCTCCTGTATATATCCACATGAAATTTCTGTCGCAAAGGATAATATATTCAGATTGCAGTCTCAGCGCATAAGACCGAGCCTGCCGGAAAGCATCCTCTCTGTCTCTATTATTCCTGATCTCCAGTTTTGCCTCAACAAGGATCCGAGCTGTCTCATATCCCTCATCGGTGCAGGGATAGACAGCATAATCCGGATATTTGACATCGCCACGTCCCATATGCAGAGGCATTTGACGGATATAGTCTTCAGGTGAAACGCCGCACTGAGCCAGATATGGATTCAGCAGCTTCTCCTCAACGTCCTTTTCCAATTTTATATGAACATCAGTAGCCGCTTCTGCCTTGGGAAGATCGGGCAGTCCGGAGGTATCAAACCCTTTCTCGGATAGGATTTCAAGCAGCCTCTGATAGTCTTGATATCTGAACGGCCATCCGTTAACACCCTGAAAGTTTTTCTTAATCAAAGGGTGCCCGGAGAAATACCCGTCCGTTTTCAGAAAGTCGCTGCCTATATTGGGAATTCGTATCGGGCTGCAAATCTTCACTCTGGAATAATAGTGGAAGAATGGATCAATCAATCCGTCCGAATCGGCCCTGAGTATATGTGTTATTGCGCTTGTGGGTGCTTTCCTGTAATAGAGAATAACATCCCCTCTCTTTGTTTCTTCGTTACACTGCCAGAGGCCTTTCGGCTCGTCATCGTCACCTCCTATGCACCAAATGGCCGACGGCTGCGGCAATTCCTTTTGCTCACCCTCCCGAACGATGGAGGCCGGTGCGAAATCATACAGAAACGCGCAAAGTTCCGCGCTGGATAAGCCCCATTTCTCTCTGGTTGCGTAGAAAAGCCTACATAACTCCGCATAATATAAATACCGGGCCTTGTAATCGCTTTTCTTGGGAATAGGTGGAAGACTTAACTCCTCGTAATTGTCGCACAGTAGGATGAATTCCTCGAAATTGAAGCAGTATAAATTAGGAACGAAGAAGTCCGGGTGAAAAAAGTGCAGCACGTATGAGAGTGCGCAGTTCGCTTGCAGGAGAAACTGATAATCGCCGGCCGGTATTTCTGTTTTCCCGTCACTATCCAAAATTTCTGTATCGGCTATTGACTCGTAAAGATTGCAGGCCTGCTCGATACTGTTCACCGGCGTTTCCTCTATCAATTTCCCATAGGCGTACTGAAAAAAGCTGATTGCGTCAATGAAGGACTCGGGAGAGAAAAAACCGAATGCGTTTTTATTGAACGCGCTGACCTGCTCTACGATTTCCTGGTCAGAAGCTTGAGCGATCTTGGAAAACTCCTCAATCTTCTTCTGTCCTCGCAGAGTCTGACGGTAATTATCCCAAATAAACTTATTGAACTTCATCCGAACTATCCTTTGAGAGACTTGATTATATCGAGCAGCTTTCCGTTCTGTTCAATGAGACTATCAATAGTAGAATCCTTTTTCTCAAGCATGTCTATCAATCTGGTGATCTCCGAATTTATCTGTACGCTGTTCTGAACATTGGGGCTGTTGATGATATCTCCGGTGTTGATATTGCCGGCTTGATTTATTCTGGCATCAGGTGACAACATTGAAGTATCCCACCCCCGGTCGTTCTCGATAAGTTCAATAAGTTTGAGCGCGGACAATTTCGATTTACCCGATACAGCTTGAGAGATCGTTGATTTAGACAGGCCGAGAAAATCTTTCAGATCTGTCTGCTGCAAATGATTAGTAACAAGAAATTGCTGTAAAGGGGTACCCGGGCGCATAATCAATTTTTTTATCAAAAAAGTTCAAAAAGTTTTGCAAAAAGTTTGGTAAGTTCAAAAAGTTCACTATCTTTGCAAAGTCATTTGGTAACAAAGACAAAAATAAAATTAAAAAAGCAAAGTAACAATATAAATATAAGGTATATGAAAAAGGTGTTCATGATTTTTTCAAAGTTAGACAGCGAAAACGCTTGCAGCGACAGACGTTTCATCAGCGAAGCTGCTGCAAACGATTATATCGAAACACTTGAGGCAGAAGACAAAGCGCAGGGCATTTTTGAACCCTCTTTCTACTCTGTCAAAGATATGACAAGATATTTTGCAAGATAAATCTTAAAAACAAAAATAGTATGTCACGCAATTCTTACTCTCTCAAACTTCGTCAAATCATGTGGCAGGCCTGGGCCTTTGTAAAAAGAAATGGCTTCACTCTCTCAGAAGCTCTCAAACAGGCTTGGGCTCTCTACCGGCTGCACAAGAAAATGATCGCCGGTATTGTCAAGTTCTACTATCAGAAAGTCGATGGCACTATGCGCGAAGCCTGGGGCACTCTCAACGCCTCTTTGATGCCTAAGATGGACCCTAAGACAGACAAGAAGACTGAGAACGCAACCGTTCAAGTCTATTTCGACACTGAGAAACAAGAATTTCGCTGCTTCAAGCGCGCAAACCTCGTAATTGCCTAAGACTATGAAACGCACACGTAAAACACAGCTCTTTATCAATATAGTCGTCTGGACTATCACTATAGCAACCGGGCTTATCGTCGTCACTGACGGCGTAATGAACTGGCTTGATGGTAATCAGGCACAGCAATACGCCTTTAATATAGCTTGGTTCTGCCTCATCATGCCGGGCGCGATCGCTCTCTCTGACGTCGTCGAATGGGCGCACCCCGAATTTTTTACAAAAGAAGAATTAGAACGAAAAGGCCGCTAAGTTATGAATATCACAAACTACACCGATGCCGCGCGTGTATTTGCCGGGCTCACGAAATACCCTGAGCAAGAAGAATTGTTTGTCATGAGCCTGAAAGGCTGCAATCAGATCAAAGAAATTCACTTTGTAGGCCTGGGCTCTGACGAAGCTGTCGTAATAAGCACGAAAATCATTGCACGGTACGCCGTGACCGACCTTGCAACCGGCGTTATTATCTGTCATACGCACCCGTCCGGCAACCCCCGGCCCTCTAAGGCCGACGTCGAACAGACAGAAAAGCTCAGAAAGGCTCTCAGGCTTTTCGACATCGACCTTGTCGATCATATCATCTTGACCCCCGAAAACAAGTTCTATTCATTTTCTGACGACAATACTCACACACTATGATAACACTCGAACACCTCGCCGCCTACGGTTTCAAAGTAAGCGACCCCGGGCGCGATCTCAAAGGCCGCCGCGTCATCAGGGTCTCGGCGCCTGACTCTTACAAGACTTTTGTCATTGAGCCCACAACGCCGCTTGCGGCCGTCCGGCAAATAGTCTCTGACCTTCAGAAGCTGCTCTACAACGTCGAGAACGGCTTCGCTACCTATGGCCTCACGGACGCGACGCCTGAACAGCACGATCGCACCCTCTACCAGTGGGCCCGCAACGGCCGCGCCTACGACTGGGGCGAGTGGTCCCGGCTTCAGCGGCTCTGCCGCACCTACGAGGGGCGCAAAGCTCTGCACCGCTTCATGGTGGACGAATATCACCGCGAAGAAGCCTCTGCCGGTCTGCTCTAAGAAATCAATCTTAAAATTTATTCAAATATGGCAACAGAAACAACATTCAACCCCGGCGCGCTTGACCTGCGCACCAGAACAGAAAGACAGCGCGACGAGCTGCGCGACACCGTCTGTAAAGAGTTCCTCGACAGCTACACCGAGCACCCGAGCTTCAGCCCCAACCGTCACATGGAAGTGATCGCCAGGCGTCACGAGCTCACGACGATGGGCGTGAAGTATATGCTCCAGAAGAAGGGCATCTACAAGAGCAACGGCAGTCATCCTCAAATTGTAATCAGCGTAGCCGTATGATAAGCCCGAAGTTCCCCGAAGTCAACGATCGCGACAATTTCACCGTGATGCAGTGCTGCCGCCTCCTCGGTATCACGCGCACGACGCTGGCGAAATACGACAGGCTGAACTACATCCACTCACACTCACGCTTCGACGGCCGTAAGGCGTACACCGGTGCGGCGATCAAGGCTTTCTACACGAAAATTCAGAATTCCTAAAATAAAATCTTATGGACAACAATGAAGTAATGACAATCAGCAACGCTGAGACCCTCACCGCCCTGAACCGGGCAGAGGTTGACATTCAGATCGAGACCGCGAAGCGGTACCCGATGCATTCCACGCCGGACCAGATAGCGAACGCTCTGGCAAAGGTCGAGATGTTCGCAACCGTGGACGACAAGACCGCCGAGAGCTGTTTCTACAGGCTCGAAAGAACAGGTCAGGACGGCAAGCCGACGGTCATCGAGGGGCCTTCCATCAGGCTCGCAGAGATTATCGCGAACTGCTGGGGCAACCTCAGAATCCAGACCATCATCGCCGGCAACGACGGGAAGACCATCACGGCCCGGGGCGCCTGCCACGACCTTGAGACAAACGTCGCGATGGCCGTTGACGTGAAGCGTTCCATTCTCACGAAGAAGGGCTACACGTTCAGCCAGGACATGCAGGTCGTCACCGGCAACGCCGCCGCTTCCATAGCCCGCAGAAACGCCATTCTGAGCGTAATTCCCGAGGCTGTCTTCAAGCGCAGCTACGAGACAATCAAAGAGAAGGCCATCGGCGCAGCCGCCCGCGCACTTCCGGTACGCATAGCGAACATGTTCAAGAGCTTTGCCCTGGCCGGGGTGAAGGAGGAACAGGTCCTCGAATACCTGAAGGTCAAAGACAAGGACTCAATCACCGCCGAAATGGTTGTCAATATGATCGGCGTGTATAACGCAATCAAGGACGGCCAGACGACCATCGAGGAAACGTTCACGAAGCCCAAGGAGCAGGCCGAGGCCGCCGAGAGGGTGAAGGAAGCAAACAAGAAGGCCGCTGAGAAGATTGCCGCCGCTCAGGCTGGCGCAAAGGCTCAAGCCGTCGATACCGAGACCGGCGAAATGTTCAACGAACAGAATCAGTAATCACATAGGCGGGGCGAGCGGAACCCGGTAAATCTTGAAATGCAATCAGCCGGTAATCCGCCGCGTCCGTCTTCCTAACAACAAACAAGAAAATGTCACACATAGAAGAAAAGCAGATTGTAAAAGAGCCTGAACGCACGAGCTACGCCATCGCGAAGCTCACAGAGCTCGGCTTCCAGGTTGAGACTGTCGATTCCCATACTCTAAGAATAGTGTTCAAAGGCTTCCCTGTTACAATCTACCCCTATTCCGGGTGGTTTACCGGCAAGACCGTAAATGACGGCAGGGGAATAGCAAATCTTCTCAAACAACTTAAAAAATAGTCTATTATGTCAGTACAGATCATCAGATACAAAGACCACGCAGAATGGCTCAACGGCCGTCAGGGTGGCATCGGCAGTTCAGAGGTAGGAACCATTCTCGGCTGCAACCCCTGGGAAACTCCTTATCAGCTTTGGCGCAGAAAGAAGGGTCTCGACGCCCCGAAGGTCGAGAACTTCGCGATGAAGGCCGGGCACTATCTCGAAGATGCCGTTTCCAAATTCTACGAGGACGAGACAGGCGTTCAGATTATCAAGCGCAGCGCGGACGAGTTCCTCATTGTCAACGACTCGAAGCCTTATCTCAGGGTCAGCCCGGACCGCACGTTCTGGCTGCCTAATTTGCCTCACAGCAACGACAACAAGGGCATTGTGGAATGTAAGACGACCCAGATGGCCGTCGATACTGAAAATGTCCCTCAGCACTGGTTTGTGCAGCTCCAGTATCAGCTGCATGCCGCAGAGATGCAGCACGGCGCGCTTGCCTGGCTCACTCAGGGCCGCGAGTTCGGCTTTGTCAACTACGAATACGATCCCGAGTTCTGTTCCTGGATGCTTGAGGAAATAGACAAGTTCTGGACCGATTACATCGTAGGCGACAAGGTGCCTGACAGCACATCCGTTGAGGACGTTATGATACGCTCACCACGCAGCGTTGCCGGCAAGATCGTAGATGCTGACGAAGACATCGCGACACTCGTTGCAGAGCTCAAGGAAGCGAAGCTGACGGCAGACGTGGCCTCCGGCAAGGTGGACGAGCTCACAGAGAAGATCAAGCTGTTCATGGGCGACGCCGAGACGCTGAACTACAACGGCACCGTGCTGGCGACGTGGAAGTCCAACAAGGACAGCGTGAAGTTCGACGCGAAGCGGTACCAGGCAGAACACGCCGACGCCTGCAAGTCATACATCATCACAACTCCCGGACAGAGAAGATTCATTCTGAAGTAGTGCGCGATGGCTAAAGGCTGGGTGAAAATACATCGTTCCATTCTCGATTGGCAGTGGTGGTCAGACAACAACATGCTGCGTCTGTGGCTGTACCTGATCATCACCGCCAGCGTCGAGGATCGGAAATGGCGTAACATCACAGTCAAGCGCGGGCAACTTATTGTTACGAGAAAGGAATTGTCGGAAACGTTGGGTATATCTGAGCAAAGCATAAGGACCTGTCTCAGTAGGTTAGAGGAAAGCGGCGAAATCAACCGACAAATAACCAATAAATATACGGTCATAACCCTTTGTAAATTCGATACTTACCAAATTAAGGAAAAACCTATCAACCAGCAGATTAACCAACAACTAACCAACAATCAACCAACAACTAACCAACAAGCTGAAAGTTTCCCCCACACCCCTTTCAAAGAGAATAAAGAATGTAAGAATAAAAGAATATATTATTATTCTTCTTTGCGCGCGTGTACGCGCGAGGAACAACAAGAAAAACAATTCTTTTTTATTTTCTATTTGAAGGGTGCGTCTAACCCCTCAGAAGAAGCAGAAAATTTCATTTCCTGGAACACCACACCTGAAAGGGCCTCAGCTTGGGACAGCTGCCCCGAATATGCGAGGTACGCCACGGCCCGGCGGTGGAAGGTGAAAGGCGCGAAGAAGACCGGCTACTCCGAAAAGGCGGGCAAGGCCCTCACAGCGCTCACCGATGCTCTGATCAAGAAGAATCCGAGCTTCCTCGAAGAAATCTACGACTACAACAAGGACTCATATCCCTGCTATGTCGATGAGAACAACCATCTCACCCTGTACTGCACAGTGCAGACAATGAGAAGAATAGAGGAAGACGTCGGACTCGTCAAATCAGTCCTCCATCGTAACGGCATAGAAAAACTTTTTTACAGAACTCCAACAAATCAATAATCAAGAAACAATATGGCATCACTCAATCACGCACAGGTCATCGGCAACACCGGCTCCGATCCCGAGATCCGCTATCTGGGCGAGTCCGGCAACGGCAAGGTCGCGACTTTCTCCGTGGCCACTACGGAACGCTACAAGGACCGCAACGGCGAGACGCAGGAAAACACCGAGTGGCACAGCATCGTCGCCTTCGGCAGGCTTGCAGATCTGGCCGAGAAGTACATCAAGAAGGGCGCGCAGCTCTTTATTGAAGGCAGGCTCCGCACCCGTCAATGGACGGACAACTCGGGCCAGAAGCACAACAAGACGGACATCATCGCCGACAACATTCAGCTGCTCGGTGGCCGTCGGGAACAGGGCGGCGACCCCTACGTTGCGGGCGCACGTCAGATGAGCGGCGCACAGGCTCAGTCAAGACAGGTTGCAACCATCTACGCTCCCCCTACCCCGACACAGGCACCGGCACAGGGCGACATGTTCGCGGACCAGCCCGGGGATGACCTGCCGTTCTAACCCCTCACACCCTCTCCCCGATGAAGAAGCAGTATTACGATCACAAGTGCGTCAAGTGTCCCGTGTGCGGGTGGTTCCAGCCGGAAGGCAAGAGACAGTCCACCATAGACCCGGAAGCTGTCTGGCCCGAGGCCTGCGGCAACTACGGCTACTCGTTCGACCTGAACAGATACCCCGAACTTGCTGACGACTGCGAAGGCTTCCAATCACCCCAATACGTCAAATTCATATTATCAAAACAAAAGAAAGACAAAAAATGAACAAGGAAAACCAGAAGAATCAAACTGCGGTTGTCGATATCACCGTCGAGGCCGCCATCAACGAACTCCGGTTTCATTTCATTGATGATTCCAGAGAGCCTACAAAGAGCACCGAGAAAGACGGCGTATTTGCCATAAATCAGGCCGTATTTCCGCGTCAAAAGGTCGTTGCCTACCTGAGGGACTTTTTCACCTCTCATCGCCTCACAGACGGCGAATGCGCCATAACGCACGGCGACGATCTTGAGCCGACGGAATTCGTCCTGACAAAAACTGTCTGACATGGTTAGCCGGGAACTGATTGAGGACATCATGAAGACTCTCCGGCCGCCCAACAACCTGAGATCAGGCACAGTGTCGCAGAGCTGCTCCACTTGCCTTTTCTGGACCGACGGCTGGTGCCGGTGTCCGGGTTCAAACGTGAATTTCACAGAATTCTGGCAGCTATGCGACAGCCACAGAGACAAACAACAACTATCCAATTTTCAACAACAAACCAACAACAAAAAAAATCAAACACTATGACAGCAGCATTTATCATCACGCTCGCGCTCTTCCTTTTCGCCTTAATGGCTTACATTATCAAGAAGGGCGAACTCAACGCAATCAAGGACGACTTCAATCAGCTTGAGGAGATTACCTGCAAGAAGGACGAACTCGTCACCGAGTACGGCGACCGGATCGAGAAGCTCGCCGCCAACCTCAAAGAGGCTGACGATTCAATCGCTCAGTTCCGCTCAAAGGTCGATGAGCTCCTGGTTTCAAACGAGGGTCTCAAGAATGAGATCGCCGGCAGAGACAGGAAGGTCAGTGACCTTCAATCCAAAATCAGCGACCTACAGTCCAAACTGAAATACGTCGAGAGGCTGCACGGCGAGAAAGAAAAGGAACTCGCGCGCTACACGGCAGAGGCCAGGGACCTCAGAGGCGAATACGACGCGCTCCAGAAGGTTTATGACGAGCTTTCCTCCAGGCTTGTGACCGTATCACGCGAGATGCCCGTCGGTCTCGTAAGCTCACGCAAGGCAGAGCGCCTGTCCGTCAGCCTCCGTCAGTACATCACCGAGACGCCTGAAGGCGCGTCCCTGCAAATCGTCGCTCCGTTTCCTCCTGCTGACGCTTCCGATGAGAAATGAACCGGTTTAGAGTTGTAGCGTACAGGGATGACCTCCGGGGCTCCTTCTACGATTTCTACTATCCGGACGAGACGAAGGCCAAAGACAAGAGGGCGGAACTCCTGGCAACGCTTCCTGCGGCCTACAGCGTCGAGATTAGAGAAATGCACCAGAATTAACAGTATCACATTATCAAATTTCATTATGGAAGAATCCAAACACAGCGGCTCGCTGACAATAGAGCACGTTTCGAACGGCTACATCCTGACTACCGGCATAGGCAACAGGTCCGTGGCGGCCAACGAGGGCGAAGCTCTCAAGGCGATATCCAACATGTTCAAGACGTCGCTCCCCGCTCAGGGCTACTCTTGCACCGTCAACATCGAAGTAATCAAACAGCAGGGCCCCGGGAACGGCGGTCAGGCATAATAAAATCTCATTCGCATTATGGAAAAACATCTTGGAAAAGAAATCGCCAACGCGGCGCAGAGGGAAGCTTACCTCAAGGACAACTGCGACGCCTGCGAGCAGAAAGGCTACATGAAGCCCTACACTGCATCCGAGCTCCAGGGCCACAAGGAGAATCTCGCCAACGTCTCCATTCAGATCTCTGAAATAGAGGCTGAGAAGAAAGCGGCCATCGCCGGTTTCAACGGCCAGCTCAAGCCCCTCCTGGAACAGCGCGCACAGATGGTCGGCAACATCAAGGCAAAGGCTGAGTACGTCTCCGAAATCTGTTACAAGTTCACGGATCAGCTCACACGCGAGACCGGCTACTACAACGCGGAAGGCGACCTCATCGAGTGCCGCCCGGCTACAGCAGACGAGCTCAACCCTACAATCTTTGCTTCTCTCCGCGAGAAAGTGGAACAGCAGAAAGCACAATCACCAGAATTCAAAGTCGTAAACTCTTAACATCATGGAAGAATTGAAACTCAACGTCGCCCTCAGCGACAAAGAACTCACCATCAGACAGGGCCAAGCCCCTGAACTCCTCCCTATCAAGGCACCGATCCCGGTCCAGCTCTCAGGCACCATCGGCTCGGTGTATGAATTCCTCGAAAAGCGTGTCTCGGCAGGACAGTTCGACATCAAAGCCAGCCACCTCATCGTGAACCGCGAGAAAGTCTCCCTGACGCTTGTCATCAACGAGAACGAACCGTACACAAGAGGAACGGTTGCGGGCAAGCTTGAGCTGCACCCGGCCTTCGTGGGCTTCGGCATCAACTCCAATACGCCTTGGTCCCCGTCGGAACTCGGTATGCACTGCAAGATGAACAAAGCCTTCTTCCTGGACGGCACGGTCAACATGCAGCTTGTGAGCACGCTTCTCAACTTCAAGGCCAATGTAGAGAATCAGATCGAGCGTTCAATGTCGGAAAACGGCAACAGGACCGACAACTTCTCTCAGGTCGTCAACTCGAATCTGCCCGAAAGCTTCACGCTCAACATCCCTATCTTCAAGGGTATGCCGGCTGAAAGTCTTGAGGTCGAAACCTTCGCCAAGATCAACGGCCGTGACGTGAGCTTCATTCTCCTCTCCCCCAATGCCAACGCAACGCTGGAGACGATAAGGGACTCCGTCATCGACACTGAGCTTACCAAGATAAGGGACCTCTGCTCTGGACTCGTAATCATCGAAGAATAGCCACTCATCCGCCCTGCCGTCTATCGGCGGCGGGGCATAATACAAACAAGAAAAATGATTGAGGTTTTCAAAGCTCTCTGCCTGATTACTGGGGCCGCATTCTGGGGCATCATCCTGCTTATCATCATTGTGGCCGCATTCTTTATAATCCTCACTGTTATCGAGGAAACCATCGAAAATCTTAAAGTCAAAAAACTTAGAAATCAATGAAAGAGAAAGAATTTACATACGTGAATCTCGGCCTTCCTTCCGGAAGACTCTGGGCGTCTGAGAACGCCGACGGTTATTACACCTACGACGAAGCTGTGGAGAAGTTCGGGGATCTGCTCCCGCCTCCTGAAGCCTTCAAGGAACTCTGGGAAGAATGTCAGTGGCTCTGGGACATCAAGAAGAAAGGCATGCAGGTCGTGGGTCCCAACGGGAGCTCTATCTTCCTACCCGCCTCTGGCTATCGCCGCAGGACGAGTGGCGGTCTGAGCAGTGTTGGTGGTTACGGCTACTATTGGAGTGCCGCAGCCAACAGTCGTGCCAACGCCTACTATCTGAGCTTCTATTCAGGCTACGTCGGCCCGCTGATCTGCTACGGCCGTGCGGACGGCTTCTCTGTCCGTCCGTCTCTTAAAGTTTAATCCTTCGTAAGTGGGCGACCATTTCAAGGTCGCCCCTTACTCCAAAGCAAAATTGAGTATGAAAGGTATTATCAAATTAACGGCCATGAGGGATGTTTCCTGCGAGTATAGGAAAAAATACGAAGTGATGGGCCCGGTCTGTTTCAACGTAAAGGGTATAGAATCCTATTCAGACAACAGCGTCGTAACCATCTCCGGGGCCAGATGGATTGTTCGCGAGACATTCCAAGAGATTGAAAAGCTTTTCGATGAAGCCACAAAGGAGGAATAGAAATGATTACGCTTCGCAAGGGTGACTGTCTTGAGCTGATGAAGGACATCCCGGACAAAAGCATAGACCTGATTGTGACGGATCCCCCGTATGAGTTCGTTTCGACCTCGGGCGGCGGCTCTCAGGGTCACAAGGTGGCGGCTGTCATGAAAGAGTGCGAGGATATCGACATTATCCGTGGATTCAACAAGCAGGTGCTCGATGAGTGCTACCGGGTGATGAAGAAGCCGAACATCTACCTGTGGTGCAACGCCAGGCAGATTCCTATGTACCTCGACTTCTTCGTGAAAGAGAGAGGCTGCACCTTCGACGTCCTCGTCTGGATTAAGGACAATCCCGTTCCGACCTACTCAAACAAGTATCTCACCGACAAAGAGTATTGCCTGTATTTCCGCAAGGGCGGGTACTGCGCCCCCAAGAGCTACGAGGCCGCAAGAAGCTGGTGGATGCGCCCGGTCAATGCGAAAGACAAGGCCCTGTATCAGCATCCGACAATCAAGCCCCTGTCAATCATCGAAACGCTGGTTGACAATTCCTCAATAGGGGGGGTACAATACTGGATCCTTTTATGGGGTCAGGAACGACCGGCGTGGCCTGCGTAAAGCTCAAGAGAAACTTTATCGGTATGGAGATAGACGAAAAGTATTTCAAAATAGCTCAAGATAGAATCCGCAACGAAGAATCACAATTAACATTATTCTGAAATGAAAGCAATATACAAACCAAAAGGGAAGGCCGGTGAATATGCCAAATACGCCTGCAACCTCTATGTCGGGTGTTCCAACAACTGCGATTACTGCTATTGCAAGAAGGGCGTTCTGGCTCACGCGATGGGACAGAATAAACCGCAGCTCAAGAAGTGCTTTGAGGATGAGAAGGATGCGCTTGTCACATTCCGCAAAGAGTGTTTGAAACTCCGCGAAGTATTGAAGAAAGAAGGGCTGTTCTTTACGTTTACCTCAGACCCGTGTCTCTCGGGAACATACAGATTGTTCTTTGAGTGTATTAAGACGGCAATGGCTATGGAGGTTCCTTGCACTATCCTCACAAAGGGCACAAAGTGGACCTCGACAATACAAGGCCGAGACTTGCTCTTTACCAAATCCCCGCTGCTCAACATCGGCTTCACGCTCACGGGCAGGGACGATATGGAGAAAAGGGCCGACACCAACGCCAGCCGCATTCTCGCGATGGAGAAGATTCACGGCCTCGGAATAAAGACCTGGGCCTCGATAGAGCCGATAATTGACCTGGAGTCGTCGTGGAAGATGATAACTCAGACAAAGGACTTCTGTGACTTCTACAAGATAGGCCTTATGTCCGGCAAGAGGAACTACACCCCGAAAGAAGTGTTCACCTTCTGCGAGGGTCTGAAGCTGCTTCTCCCGGAAGGAAACTATATGCTCAAGGAAAGTGTAACGTCATTCATCAGAAAGTAACATAAATCACAAAAATTCAAAATCAAATGGAAAACAAGGAAAAAAGAATTGTCACGTTTGACGAGCTGTTCGTCTCGTGCGTCAGATAAGAAATGGACTCCTACAAAGAGCGCCGTGAGGCCTATGAGGCTGAGATTGCCAAGAAGGGGTACAGGCTCAAGCGCGGGGGCTTCGAACGCCTGAACTGGAACGCGGACTATATCGCGGAGCAGTACAAGCTCAGCCTGGAGAAGAAATGCAAGGAACCGGCCACCGTTAGGAACCTCATCTGCGTGCTCGGTGACGCTGCCGCCCTGAGAGCGAAAGCAATCCTCGACGAATACGAGAAGAAACAGGCAAAGCAGAAGAAAACGAAAAAAGGAGAAGAAAAATGACTGTAGGGGAACTGAAAAAGGTCCTGAAGGGCTACAAGGATTCATGCGAGGTGTTCCGGGTCAAAGACTGGGCCGCCTGCAACGAGAATGGAGAGCTGACAGAACTTGCCAGCCTTCGCTCAGTAACTGATCAGAGGGTTGTTGTGGATATGGGGCTTGATTTTGTTGACGAGCATCAGATTCTGCTTGAATTTGAGGAGGACTGATTATGCAACCTGAGACAGAGAAAGACATCCTGAAGCTTGCGATTGCCAAATATGGAATTGAAGCTCAGAAGACGATGGCCATTGAGGAGTGCTCCGAGCTCATCAATGTTCTCGCGAAAGAGTGTCGGCGTCGAGTCTCCGACGAGGAGATTGTGACCGAGATTGCTGACGTTATGATTATGTGTGAGCAGCTCGCGCTCATATATGGCGAAAAGGCCGTTGAGAGCGAGAAGGAGTTCAAGCTTGCAAGACTGGCTAAAAGAATGGGGGTTGAAGTATGAAAGCAACAGAACTGATTGACGGAGGTCTCTACAAGGTTGGAGCTGATATCGTAAGATTCGATGCGGTATTCGGATTCTACGGTCTTGACGGGGAAAGATACGGATATCTGACCCATTTCCAGCGGTCTAAAGAGATTGCTTGCAGGATTGGGACAAAGAGGAAGGATATCGGTTATGACTGGAAAAATGAGCACATTAAAGGCATCCCTCTTACTTCCGAAATTCTGGAGAAGAACGGTTTTCGATACGAAAAGGATTACGGCTCATATTACCGTTCGACACTTGGAGATTATGCAAAAGATAAAGAACCGCTGGTGGCTATACAATGGAACTCCAAAGGCAAGGTGTGTCAATGGGAGGTGGTTCATAAGAAGGGAATAAACGAAGGGGCGAGCGCATACGGATATAACGAGATAGCGGTCCACGAGCTCCAGAAGACTCTCCTTGTGTGCGGACTCGAAGAATTGGCGATAAACTTCAAAATTTGAAATTATGGCAAAGGAAGAAATTTTCAAGCTCTCGTTCTCTGACGAGGGCGGAATAAATGCAGAATTCAAGAATACAGACGAGGCGGTGATGGCCCTGTCCGACTGGGTGACCGGTGCTCTGGAGAAGCGCAATCAGGCGCCGTTGAGCGTTCTTTTCTCCGTCGTCGTTCACGTCCTGGCGAGAGAGTCGTCAGGCAAGTTCCAGGAGCAGTTTCTGGAAAACATCAGGAAGATTGCGCCTCAGTACAGGGAACAGTACAGAAAGGCGATGTTCCAGAAGTTTCCCGAGTTTGTGCTTGAGCTCAGGAAGGACGGAATCAAAAGCTGATGCGCGCTATGATAAAATCCCGCGCAGACTACATTATCGGCATTGACCCGGACGCGGCCAAGAGTGGCGTTGCACTCCTCGACCGCGCCACGGTCAAGCTGATTCTCAAGACGCTCTCCTTCCCCGAACTTCTGGATTACCTGAAGGGTATCAGCGACAGGGCGAGGATGATAGAGCACAAGACCGTGTACGTCGTTATCGAGGCCGGATGGATGAACGATACGGCGAACTATCACGGGTACCACTTCGACCGGCGGGGCGAGAAGATTGCCCGGGATGTCGGCCGCAACCACGAGACGGGGCGCAAGATAGCGGAAATGTGCCGGCACTGGGCCATTGAATGCGTCGAGACTCCACCTCTGCCCCTGAAGATAGGGGGTTTTCACCTCTGGAAAGGAAAGGACGGGAAAATCTCGCACGAAGAATTCGTCTCCTTGACAGCTTATGACAAAAAAGTCTCAAATCAGGAGGAACGGGACGCCGGGCTGCTTGCCTGGAACTGCGCCGGTCTGCCTATGAGAATAATGAAACGGAAACAATAACCAGCGCAACATATACAGTCACTATGGATTTGATGAAGAAATATAACGACGCCATCCGGAGCTTCCACGAGGCGAACAGGCTTGCGGCCGAGGCGTCCTACACTTTCAGCCAGATATTCAGGGCAAAGGCGGAAGACCTTTCGAGAATCGACGAGCTGCACACCCTTTTCGATAAGGTCTCCTCAGAGAACGGTTTTCGTGCTGACGGCCGAAACAATGACAAGCAGTTCGTCTTCGCCGTGCTGCACCTCTATTCTCCGGCCTCACTGTGTGGCGGGGGCATCAACAAGAGACTCCGCCGGGCCATCGCCGCCGCTCTCGGGGTCAGGGCGGACACCGCCGTCTATAAGATGCGCTCGACGGCCGTGAGCTGGTACGACACCTATCCGCTTTTCCATAGCGAGTGCAACGTGGCCGTCAGGGCGCTGAGTGAACATCTCGGAATTGTCGATGAGCTGAACTGATGATGCAAAAATCGCTAATAAAGTGCCGCAGGATACTGAACTTTTTTTTGGATCAGTATGGTTCAGTATGATGCAAAAATCTAAAGCCCCCGCTGTAGCGCGGAGGCTTTGCTTACTTTCTGTGAACGCTCACCACGTCGCCCAGCTCGATCGCCATCACCCAGTAACAGAAAACCGGTTCGCCGTTTCTGTTGTATCTCAGGGCCTCAGGCTTGAAATGAAAGCCTATGACGGCAACAAGGGCCGTGTCGCGCTCGCGCGCATAACCGACGGCAAGGTTCAAATACTTGAACGGTTTCGGCGTGAAAGGGTACCGGCCGCCGTTGTAGTCGTCCCAGTAGTACATCTGCCCGGGGGTCGCCGTCTCAGGGTTGATTTTGTAGCCTGAAGGCTCAGCCGGGTCTTTCTGTAGATACCGGTTCATCGTGATACCGGTTTTGCACTCCCGGTATTCTTCTTTTTTGGTACCTGCGACAATCTGGTCGAAGTACAGCTGCTTGATCGGCAGATACAAGGTGTTTTCCTTAGTTGGTGTCTCCATCTCTCTCAATCTTGATTTTAAGAACGGCTCCACACTTCGGGCACTTGATCTGACCGGGGGCCGGTGCGAAAAGTTCTGACATGTTCACGCCCAAAGCCCCGGCGATTTTTTCGAGAGTATCAAACGAGGGTTTCTGTTTGCCGGTTGCAATGCCGGACAGAGACACACGCGACACGCCGATCTTTTCGCCTAAGTCATTAAACGTCATGCCTTTTTCTTTGCACAGCTCTTTAAGTCTGATGTGTGACATAAAATGTAAAGTATTGTTTAACGCTGCAAATATAGCAAAAAATTAAATGCTGCAATACATTTTGAAAAAAAAAGTAAAATACTACTTAAAAATAATTGTAAAAAAAATTGCACAAATGAAAAATAATGCTTTACTTTGCATCAACAAAAACAAAGCACAAGTTTACATTATTAAAAAAACAAAGGTTATGAAACTTATCACAAAAGAAATCGAAAACAGACTTGCAAACTACCCTCTTTATTCACAAGACGGCAAAACAGAGAAAACAATAGTTTGCAAATTCTTTCTTGCAAATTTCACTTGGTACGTATGCGAGGCGCGCAAGACGGGCAATGATTTTGAGTTCTACGGCATCGTTGACAATGCAGGTGAAAAAGAGTTCGGCTATTTCACGCTGTCACAGCTTCAGAGCGTCAGAGGCCCCTGGGGTCTGACTGTTGAAAGAGACATGTATTTCAAGCCCCGGGCAATCAATGCAAGCGAGTTTATGAATTCATCAGACAATCTCTAATAAGTTTCTATAAATCGACAAACAAATAAAAATATCAAGGTTATGGCAGAATTTTTTGACAAGGTGCGCGCGATAGTATTCGACAAAGGCACAAAGACAAGCAAGATCGAAAAGCTTCAGAGTGAATTGGGCTGCACGGCCTACGAGGCTCAGACTTTCTACAGACAGCTTCAGCCCCTCATCATCACGGCGGCCCGTCCGGCCTCATCGGCCCGGCTTCGTTTCACGATCGGCGTCGAGATCGAGTGTTTCAACATCGACAAAGAGGCCGTCAAGGCAGCGATCGAGGCGCGCGGTCTCAAGGCCTATACTACAGGCTACAATCACAACGACAGCAAAGAGTATTACAAATTGGGTTATGATAGCAGCATCGGCGGCAACAATTCATGCGAGGTTGTAAGCCCTATCTTGAAAAACCTTTCAAGCCTCAAAGAGGTTTGCGAGGTCATCAACGAGGCCGGGGCACAGGTCAACAAGACATGCGGCCTTCATGTTCATTTCGGGGCCTCAAAATTCAGCCTCAAAGACTGGCTCAAGATAATTTCTAATTACGCCGCAATAGAGCCTATTATCGACAGCTTCATGCCTATTTCGAGGCGCGGCAATAACAACCACTATTGCGCCTCAATCATAAACAGCGCGCGAATAATAAGAGAATACATCGACAACGGCAGCACACTTGCCCCGGCAAGTATTCAAGATATTCAGAACATTTTCGGCACACGCTTCATGAAATTAAACGTCATGGCCTACAGAACACACAAGACGATCGAATTCAGGCAGCACAGCGGCACGACAGATTTTGAAAAAATCGAAAACTGGGTCTCATTCTTGACTTACTTTCTCGACTGGTCAATCAAGCACGACGAGACGATCACAGCGACGACCATCGACGAGCTGCCCTTTTTGCCTCAGAGCCTCAAATCATACTACAACAATAGAAAATCAGAATTATGTGCATAATAATAGCTAAACCCCTGGGGGCTGAAATGCCCCCTATTGAAACGCTCAGATATTGCGCTCATCGCAACCCGGACGGCTTCGGTTTCGCCGTACCCGGCAAAGTTTACAAGAGCATGAATTTCGAAACGTTCTACAGAGAATTGAAAAAGGCTGCAACCCCTGACACGGCGGCGATCGTTCATTTCAGATACGCAACGCACGGCCGCCCCTGCAAGTCAAACTGTCACCCGTTCAGAGACGACGATCTCGGCGTTTCTTTTGCTCACAACGGCGTTTTGCCTATCATACCGTTCACAGGTAAGACAGACAGCGAGACGGCCTTCAGAGGCTTGATAGCCCCAAAAATGAAGCTTTTCGGCATCGACTCGAAAGAGGCAAAAAACGAGATCTTGAGCGTCATCGGCGGCTCACGGTTTGCGATAATGTCAGACGACGGCGAGATCAGGCTTTTCGGCCGCTTCATTAGCGACGGCGGCTGCTGGTACAGTAACGAAAACTATAAACCCTACAGTTTCATGTATAATTTCTAATCTATCAAATTATGGACGATATCAACAAGATCGAGCTATGCGGCTACGTTGGCTCAGTAAGAAAAATCAACAACGAAAACGGCGGCGTATCACACGCCGCCTTCACCCTTGCAACGAATTTCGCCTACAGAAACAGCAACGGCGACCCGGTGATCGAGACGACCTGGCACAACGTCGCAGGCTTCGCCGGTCCCGGTATCAAAGAAAAGACGCTCACGGCGCTTGAAAAAGGCCGCAAAGCTCACGTTATCGGCCGCGTTCGAAACGTCAGATATACAGCCGGTGACGGCATCGAGAGAACAATGTCAGAAATCATCGCGACTTGTGTCGAAATCGTCTGAGACGACGTAAAAATAAATTCATAACCTTGTGCGCGCCCGGTCAGAGATGGCCGGGCTTTTTGGTACGCATACAGGCAAGAAAAATGCGTTTATCGGCAATTTTGGCACACAAAACGGCAATTCTGGCACTATTGCACGAAACGTCTATTTCTTGACGCTTCGTGTATATTTCTTGACACGTGGCGCAATACTCACAGCGCCGCACACGTTCACACGCTCACAGGGCCCGGCGTATCGCTTGAAGCCTGCAAATCGGTGAATTTTGGCGCAACGTTCACGAAAAAGCCCCGGCGCGGTCAGGGTCAGGCCTTCGGCCTTTGTTATTTTTGCCCCAACATCGCGGGGTGGAGAAGCTGGTTAACTCGCTTGGCGCGGCATTGCCGAGAGACGCACGTTCGAACCGTGCCCCCGCTACAAATGCGGATGGACCGCAGAAACAAACAAGAAAAAGCTTATGGAAAAGATTCTCACTCTGATCATCAAGAAAGAGTATTTCGACGCTATCCGGTCCGGCGAGAAGAAGACCGAGACGCGCGAAATCCGGCCTAACACGGCCCACAAGTACATCGAGTATTTCAACCCCGCAACGGGAGAGACCTACAAGGACACGGCCCAGATTCCCGAGGGGGCGGACCTGGACGCACGTCCGCTGAGCTACGACGCAATCCGCTTTTGCGCCGGCAGGGACAAAGACAGCGAGACGATGCTGGTGAAGGTCGAGAGCTCCGAGATCTTCGTGCTTCAGGACGAGGCCGGCGAGGACGTCATCTACGAGTACAAAGGGGAAAAATATGTTGCTGCCCAGATCGACTACACCCTGGGAGACATCATAGAGTAAATCATGTTTAACAATTAAAATCAGGATGCCTTATGCTTTTCAGAACATCTACAAGTGGCTATTCCAGCAGGAGCCGTAGGGGGCTCACTGGCAGCGACGGTCGTTTCGTTTCCCGTCAGGGCATGTATCGCCAGGTACGCGCAGGTCTTGGGCTCGCAACAGGATAGTTTATGACTAATCGGGAACATACCCAAGCAGTAATCGACTGGGTCCGTCAACGCACGGACTCAGTTTTGCTGTTTTATAGCGCGGGCAAGGATAGCATCGCGCTGCTGGACCTCGTCGCCCCTCATTTCAAGCGCGTGGTCTGCGTGTTCATGTACTTTGTCCCGGGGATGGAGCACATCCAGAAGTACATGAATTATTCAAGGCTCAGGTACCCGAACGTGGAGTTCTACGAGGTGCCCCACTGGAGCCTGACGTACACCCTGAAGGCCGGGCTGTACTGCGTGCCGCAGCCGGACGTGAAGCTGATGAAATTCTCCGACGTGGCGAACAACTGCCGCCTCAGATTCGGCGTCGAGTGGTGCCTGTACGGGATGAAGCAGGCGGACAACATGAACCGCTGCATAATGCTCAGGGGGCAGGACTACGAGCTCCAGGCAATCCACCCGAAGACAAAGAACGTCTATCCCCTGTCATTGTGGAAAAACAACGAGGTGCTGGCATACATCAGGCAGCAGAGACTGCCGGAGCCGGTGCGCTACTCCTACAAGAAGAAATCGCAGGGACTGACGTTCGACGAGGATTGCTTCGTGTATATGCGCGACAACTACCCCGAGGACCTGAAGAAGATTCTCGAAGCCTTTCCTCTTGCCGAGGTGATACTATACAAGCACGATCATCCGGGAGAATAATAATATATAATAATTATAATAATCTCTGAGAGAGAGGAAGGAAGACAGCAGACAGACAGACAAACAGACACAACAAGAAAAATACAAACATCCTACTATGGCAGACAACAAGAAAGAGACGGGCGGCATTCCCGAAAAACTGCAAGAGATTCTCAGCGCATCCCAGACGGTGACGCTCAAGAGAAGCCAGATTCACCCATCAGACTACAATCCCCGCGAGATAGGCGAGAACGAACGCGCGACCCTGAAGAAGGGCCTGAAGAATTTCGGTCTCATCGGCGGGATAGTGGTCAACAAGCAGACCGGCTACACAATCGTCAGCGGCCATCAGAAAGTGAGCATACTGGACGAAATGGCCGGTTATCCCGAGAACGACTACGACCTGAAGGTAGAGCTCATCGACGTGGACGAGAAGACGGAGATAGAGATCAACTTCTTCATGAACAACCCGTCGGCACAGGGCCGCTGGAACGAGAAGAAAGTGAAGATTCTTCTTCCCCAGATAGACCCCAAGAGAGCGGGTTTCTCGAACCTCGACCTCGCGGCGTTCGGAGTGAAGATAGACGTTCCTCAGGTGAACACAATGAAAGAGGACATCGCCCAGCTCCAGAAACCTATGGAAGACCTCAATGAAGCCGAGAAAGAAGCCCGGGCCGAGGCAAAGAAAGAGGCCGTGAAGAAAGTCAAGGAAGAAATGAAGGCGGCAGCCGAGAGCAAGGCGGACGAGGCCGACAGCTTCATCACGCTGAGCTTCACGAGCGGCCAGGCTAAGAGAGACTTCCTGCTGCGGTTCGGCTACGGCCCCGACGAAAGATTCATAAACGGAGAGGTGTTCTCAGATATGATCGAGCGCGTGGACTGAGAGCGAAAAATGAGAGAGAGAGAGGGGGGGGGAGTTAAAAAAAAGACCCGCTGATAAAGTCTGTTATTATAATAATCCCTGAGAGTTAAATAATAATAAATTATATAATAATATAAACAGGGCGCTGATGCAAGACTGATTTCAGCAGAACTCACAACACAGCTCTTGTATTTCATTCCCCTCCTTTTCGAATTAAAAAAAAGAGTTCGCTTGATTTATAAAGACTCCCTTATTTTTTTTGTATGGCAGATTCAGAAAATACGACAAAGAAAAAGACCAGGCCGGAAAAGTTCGACTACACCGACAAGGAGTTTCTTTCTGCCATTGAAAGCTTCGCAGAACAGGGGTACACGGATGCCTCCATTGCTTATGCTCTTGGAGACAAATTCGAAGGCCTCCGTTTGAGCCCAGTATGGTTCAGTACAATCAAGAACGAGAAGGGTAAGAATGGGAAGCCGACGAAGAGGGCTACTTTAATAAATGAAGCCTTAGCGCGCGGGCGCGTGAACGTGAACGCAGCCGTCCGCGCCACATATCTCCAGATGGCCCTCGGCCAAAGGACGGTCAAGACGACAATCACAAGAAGGCTCCGTGCCAAGGATGGGCTTGACGTTGAAGATCCGGACGCAGAGGTTGTCGAGACGACGGAGATGGAGCTTGCCCCGAACATGCAGGCTCTCTCGACGTGGATGTATAACCACGACAACGAGTGGCACGACGCCATACTGAGGCGAAAGAAGAAGGAGGCAGCTTTTGTATCGTCAGAGGACGAGGGCGAGACAGAGGTCAGCGTGAATATCACCTACAATCAGAAATCCGACCTGGAGCTCCAGGAGAAATTGAAGAAGCCGAGCCAGTAAGAAACTGAACATAAACGCTACGCCGGTATTCGGGCGGCTGCATTCCGCGTTTACGCGCGGACTGTTCAATGTTTTTGTGTTCGAGGGCGGCTCCCGTTCCAGCAAGACATTCTCCATCATCCAGTTTTTCATAATGTTCGCCTTCACGCACGTTGACCGCGAGTACCGCGTGGCCATCTGCCGTAAGAAGGGAACCTGGCTGTTCGCGACCGTCTGGAAGGACTTCCTGAAGATTCTCGGAATGCTTGGTCTCGTGGAAAAGAGGGATTACCAGAAAAACGCCTCGCTTCACTCGATAAAAATCCGCAAGACTACGTTCGAGTTTGTCGGGCTTGACGACGTCCAGAAGCTTCACGGTCTCACCGTGGATATTTTCTGGATAAACGAGGCGATGGAGGCTATCAAGGATGATTTCGATCAGCTTGAGCAGCGCTGCGCCTGGTTCTCGATTCTTGACTATAACCCTACGGCCGAGGAGCATTGGATATACGACAACGTCATCCCGCGCAAGGACTGTTACTTCGACCACTCGACGATGCTCGACAATCCTTTCATTCCGGAGAATTCCCGGAGAAAGATTCTGTCATACGAGCCTACGGAGGAGAATTACGCAAACGGCACCGTCGATATCCGCAAGTGGAAGATCTACGGTCTCGGCATCAGGGCCACCATCGAGGGCCTCGTGTTCGACAACTGGGAGGTCATCGACAAGATCCCCGCTTGGGTCACCCGCCGTTGGAACTGCCTGGACTTCGGTTTTACAACAGACCCGACGGCAGGCGGAGAAGTGGGATTCTACAAGAATTGCCTGTATATCGACGAGAAATTCTACCAGACCGACATGACCAGCCGCGACATCATCAAGGCCGGAAAGAAGGTTTTCGACTGGGAGATTATCAGTGAGTCCGCCGACCCGAGGCTTGTCACGGAGCTCAAGCAGGGAGGGCTGAGGGTTCACCCCGTCACCAAATACGCGGGCTCCGTTCTCGCCGGTGTGGACTTCATGAAGGGCATTCAGAAGATCTATGTCACGGCCGCTTCGGTCAACACCATCAAGGAGTTCAAGAATTACACGTACCAGCAAGACAAGAGCGGCAAGTGGCTCAACGAGCCTGTCGATGACTACAACCACATGATAGACGGCATCCGCTACGTCTGCCTGGAGAAGCTTATGGGTAAACAGAAAGGTAACAAGCCGAGGGGCGTACCTTCGGGAACATTCAGATAATTCACAAAAACATATCTTATTATGACACTTGAAGAAATACTTGCGGTCGAGGATATCGGGAAACGGATCCAGCTGCTCAAAGAGTACCGGCGCTCTCCAAAGCCGAACGTAAAGGACCTGAAGAAAATGTGGAATCCGGAGGAGCACGACGTGATGAATCCCTCCATCAGGAAGAAACGCCGTGTGCTTGTCACCGAGGCGGAGATGGACGAGGACGGCAACGTCATCAAGCCGGCCAAGTATCAGGAGGAGGACGTGAACAGAATCGCGCTGCCTATCGAGCAGGAGATTGTCAATCTGCACACCGCCTTCACCGTCGGCAAAGACCCGACCATCTCCTATGTCTCCAACGGCAATAAGGAGGACAATCTGTACTCAGTCATTCAGGCCATCAATCGTGACAACAAAATCCGGTACCATAACAAGAAGATCGTCCGCTCCTGGTTCTCGGAGGAGGAGGTCGTGGAATACTGGTACACCAAGGGTGGCGAGGGCTTCTGGTCCAAGATTGCCGCCAAGATTGCCGGTCTTTTCGGACAGGTGCGTCCTGAGAAGAAGCTGCGTTGCGCCATCTGGTCGCCTTTCAGGGGTGACACCCTCTATCCGTTCTATGACGACAAGGGGGATTATCTGGCCCAGAGCCGTGAGTATCAGACAAAGGACTGGAGCCTCAGCGGGGTCAGGTCTGTGACGTACTTCCAGACGGTCACCGCCACGAACGTCTATCTGTGGAAGATGGTTGATGGCCAGTGGGTCGAGGTGGCTGACGAGTGCTTCGAGCACAAGCTGGGAAAACTCCCGTGTATCTATATGCCGAAGACCGAGGCCCTGTGTAAGAAAATCCGCCCTCTCAGAAAGAGGCTTGAGAAGACATTGTCCGACTATGCCGACTGCATCGACTACCACTTCTTCCCCTATCTCATCCTGAAGGGAGAGCTGGCAGGCCCGGCAGGTCTCGGCAGTCAGGACGAGAGAAGACGCCAGATCAAGATTGAGGACGGAGCAGACGCATATTATCTCACCTGGGACCAGGTACCGGACGCCATCAAACTTGAGATCACGACGCTGTTCGAGAATATCTACGGACTGACGGACACTCCGAGAATCACATTCGAGAACCTGAAGGGTGTTGGTAACGCTGTCTCCGGAGAATCGTTCAGGTACGTCTTTATGGCGATGCTATTTGCTGTTGACAAGCACGCTGAGACTGTCGGCGAGTTCCTCCAAAGGAGATACAACTTCCTTGTTGCGGCCATCGGTGAGCTCTGTTCGTCGCTGAAATCTGCCAGCGAGTCCATCGACCTGAACGTCGAGGTCACTCCGTACACCATTGACAGCCTCTCAGACAAGCTTGAGAACGCGACGAAGGCAATGGACGCCAAGCTCCTGAGCCGCAAGTCCGGAATGATGTTCGTCGGTATGACTGACCGTGTGGACGAGGAGATCGAGCAGATCGAAAAGGAGAAGGCGGAAGATGCCGAGTCCGAGCCCCAGCCGAAGCAGAAGCCCGGCGAAGGTGAGAAATAGCATCTTTGACAGAAAATCCGTTGTCTGACGGACTATTTTTCTTGTTTGTAGTGCCCGATTCGGGCGGTTGGCGTGGTCGAGAGACTGCGCCAATCTTGTTTTTGGTGAATACTCCCCCTTGCGTTCACCAATCTCGCGCGCGAAAAGTCTTCTGGCCGGAAACGTAAATCTAATTTTGACCATCAAACAAAAAATTGCGCAAAGATTATGTTCAAAACAATTCTGGAGGCGCTGCAACGGAAATTTCCCGGGGTTGACGCCAAAATGTTGGAGCCTATCGCGAAGAAACTCGCGAAGACGACGGCAAAAGAAGAGGATGTCGCAACTTCTGTCGAGGGGGTGACATTCCAGCAGGTAGCGGAATCCTATTCGGATTTCAGAGTCAATGAAGCTGTCTTGACAGCCAGCACCAAAGCGGTTACTGACTACGAGACCAAGCACAACCTGAAAGACGGAAAACCGGTCGAGGCAACCAAGCCTCAGGATAAGACGGAACCTGCCACAAAGCCTCAGGATGACGAACCCGAGTGGGCGAGAAAACTCCGCGAGCAGAACGAGACCATCATGAAGCGATTTACTGAGCAGGACGAGTCTGCAAAGCAGGGCATATTCCACAACACTCTCGTATCTCTCCTGAAAGAAAAAGGGGTGCGCGAGTCATTCTTCACTCCTGCCATCACCGGCAGGCAGTTCAAGGACGAGGACGAGGTCAAGGCATACGCCGACACCGTGGAGCAGTCCTTCAAGGATGACGAGCAGGCAAGGGCCAACGCCGATCACTCCGGGGATCACAAACCGTCCGTAGGCACAGGCGGCGGCGATGAAGATGATCCACTCTTGAAGGCCGCACAGGAGGAAACAGATAGAATTGCGGCAGAGAAAAACAAAAAATAATCCAACCAACTATGGCAGCAGGAATTACTTATGACGCTCCTTTTGGCGTCGAAAAAGAACTGTACCGCGTGGAAACTGGCTACCGTCTCTCAGGTGGTTTCAATCTTGCCGAGGGTGAGATTGAGAAGTGCTCCGCACTTTCGCACATCCCGGTACTCTGTCCTATCGCCGTTGACTTCAAGACCCGTACAGCAGTGGTCCTCCACAGGGTCAGGGTTGTGGAAGATGCCGCCGTGGGCGCAACTTCAATCAAGATCGCCAAGGACAGCTTCACCAAAGTCAACGATGTATTTCTCATCAGCAACGGCCAGTCAACGAAGGTCTCCGCTATCAACAAGAGCGACGAGGCTTATGACGTTCTGACCGTCTCCGCTCTCCCCGTTGCAGTAGCAGCTGACGCCGTTCTCGCCAAGGCGAAGAAGGTAAAGCGCTCCGCAGTCGTTTACGCCGAGGCAGCAGCCGAGGCCACTTCGGTAAAAATCCAGAAGGGCAGCAACATTGACGGCGCTTGCACTTTCTCCGACGGTTCTCACGACATTGTCATCTCCGCGATCGACAAGTCCAACGCCGATTACGATGAGGTTACCGTGACTGCACTCGCAGCCAAGCTCACCGTCGGCACGACCATCAACGAGAAATCCGCAGGTTACGCAGTCAGCGAAGGTGTTGCGAACTTCCTCAATTACGCTCGCGAACGCTTCGAGAAGGGCATGTCAATCACCGCTCTCGGACGCGCTTTCGAGGTTGTCGAGAAAGAGCTTTACATCCCGCTCACAGCGGAGGACAAAGCGAGCCTTTCAGACCGTTTCATGTTCATCTAATCAAGGAGGAATCGAATTATGGTTTATACAATAGACTCACTTCTTGCGAATCCCGTGTTCCTGAACGTGGTTATCAACCGCGCTCTCGTTACTATCGCGGACGCAGACCGCATCGACTGGCCTGAGTATCTTCAGCCTCTCGGTACCAACCCGGACGGCACCTTCAAGACATTCTCCGGTGCTGTCAAGCACGTCATCATCGGTTCGTTCATCGACAAGAACTCCAACAAGCCTATCCGCAAGCGCCACGCTATGAGCAAGGGCCAGGGCGAGGTCGGCTCTCTCGGAGAAGCTTATCAGATGGACAACGACCGCCTCGACCGTCTTCAGGTGCTCGTCGAGACCCTGAACAGGACCGGCAACCAGGCAGATATGGACGCCATCGTCAACTTTATGGCTGACGACTTCCGTCAGTGTGTCCTCGCTCCTAACAAGCGTATGGACCTCATGCTCAACGATCTCAAGTTCACCGGAAAGGCAGAAATGCGCAGCAAGGCTGACCAGAACGGCGTCAAGATCAACAAGATCGAGCTTCCTTTCAAGGAGGGTAAGAACCTTCTCACCCCTAACGCCGACCAGAAGTCAACCTTCATCAGCTTCCTCATCAACAACATCCCTACCCTCCGTCAGGCAGGTATCGGTGCTACTGTTATGGAGATGAACTCCTTCACCTTCAGGAAGTACATCGCAGGTTGTGCTGAATTCCAGTCCAACTTCATCAACAAGGTCAGCAGCTTCGAGGTGGGCGCCTCACAGGCTCTTCTCTCTCCGGCTATCGTCAACAACGTGTTCTCTGCACTCGAAATCCCGTTCAGGATTCGCCTGAAAGAGGTTTACATCAACATGCAGGACGACACCGCCATCAACGCAGTGCCTAACAAGAGAATCGCCCTCCTCCCTGAAGGCTTCATCGGCAATCTCCGCCACAACAGGCCTTACGAGCTGAAGGACAAGATTCCTGGAAAGGTTTACACTGAGCAGGCGAACGACCTCTTTGTCGCTACCAGGCGCACCGAGGAAGGCCGCTTCATGGAGTACGGCTGCGACTGGATCGTTGACATCAACAAGTACGACCAGATGGGTATCATCGACCTCTCCAAGTTCGACTAATAGAGTGGTGCAATGACTGTTTCTGAGTACATATCACAGACTTTTATGGATTTCGGGGTGAAGCTCTCCGATGCGTCCGTGCTGAGTATCGCCAAGCGTGACAATCTCGGAGTGTTCGACGAGGTGGTGGACGCCAATTTCTCGACGCTTGAGAAGGCTGTCGTGAAGGCCATCCCGCTTCTTCTTATCACTCCTCAGAGCGTCAGCGAAGGGAGCCTCAGCATCTCCAGAACCCAGCGCGACTCCATCACGGAGTTTTACAAGATGCGCTGCAAGGAGCTGGGCCTGAAGGACACGCTCACCCGGAAACCCAAAGTGACTTTCTTATGATTGACCGTTATCCGCACATGATCTCCATCAAGGAGCAACCGGCTTCGCCCAGGCTTGACGAGCACGGAGACCCAGTCCCCGCAGCTTCGAACTGGTCGAGGCGCCTGCCTTGCAGGTATGAGACCGATGGACGATCCAACATCCGGGTTGAGAAGGACGGCTCGCTGAAGACATACGCCTTTGTCGTGTACCTCCCTTCTATCCGGCCCAAGATGGATTTTGCGGGTAAGTACGCACGGTTGTACGGTCAGAACGGAGAGCTTGTCTGCGAAGGGCTCATCAATCACTCAAACGCGCTTCAATTATCAACAGTTCTATATCTGGAGAAATGCCGATAAGTCACAAGGACATAGACAGGGAGTTTTCGGAATTCGTGGACGGCGGTGTATCTGACCTCAAGCGTCAGGTCGTCGATGTGTTCGTCAAGATAGGCGAGTACGGCTACAAGCTGGCCGTCTCTCGCGGAAACTATCAGGACCGCACCGGCAATCTGCGCAGCTCGATCGGGTACGGTGTAGTCGTCAATGGCCGTCTGGAGAAGACCGGAGGCTTCGAACAGTTCGCGTCCGGGTCTGACGGTGTTTCAACAGGAAAGAACAGGCTGAGAGAGCTCGTCTCAGAATGCAGGGCCGGGTATATATCCCTCCTTTTCGTCGTCGGCGAAGATTACGCCAGCTACGTCGAGGCAATGGGTTATGACGTCCTGACACTCTCCGAGATCGAATGCTTCCACAAGGCCGAGGAAATGATTAACGGATTGTTCAAATGAAAACGAGTTCGGGACAGGTAATCAACAAGCTGTATGCAGCCCTTTCAGGCAGCGCCCTGAAGGCGGCCGTCTCAGGTGAGATATACAAGTCGGGGCTCCGTCCTCTGAACAGGGTGGCGGAAGACATTGTCATCAACTTTGTCTCCGGTACCGCCGATCAGATCCAGGAGGGCGTCGCGAACGTGAACGTTTTCGTTCCGGACATCGACAATGGAGCAGGCGCGCCCGTGGCCAACACGGCACGCTGTCGAGCGCTTGAAGAAATCGCGAACACGTGGGCTGACACCCTCGCCTCTGCGGACTCCGAGGGCTATCGCTTCGAGCTTGACAGTATGATTGAAACGATGCAGTACGAGGATAAGAAACAGCACTTCATCAATCTGAGACTTAAATTTTACTACGTAACATTCTAACAATTTGCATTATGCCTACATCCAACAACAATACAGGAATCATAATGTCCTGGAGCAAGTGTAAGATAGAGATTGGCGCAGCTGCCAACGGCGGCGCCGCTATGCCTTCCGCACTTGCATCCATCGGCGTTATCAAGGACAAGAGCACCACTCTTGAGCCTTCTGACGGAGAAGTTCTTGAGATGAAGCAGACCGGCGGTCTCAGGGTTGCAAAGGAGGAGGGAGAAGGCGGACTCGTTCTCAAAACGAGACTCATCGAGCCTTCTGACGATTTCTACGCCACTCTCGGACTCGGCTCCGTGGACTCCACGTCCTCTGAGCTTCAGGTCAAGACACACGTTGTCTCCGGCAACTGGGGCGTCAAGCTTACTCCGAAGAATATCGGAGCGAAGGGCATCAAGGCCCCTTTCACCTCTATCGCTTTCAAGCCGGGGTATTCCGAGGAGGACGGTCACTACGTTGACGTCGAATTCGAAATTCTTCAGGGCGCTGCCGACTACTGGTACATCAAGTATCCAGTCAAGGCCGCTGACTGGAACTGAAGGGGTGAGCCCGAGGACGATCAGGCTGAGACGCCTGAACCTGAGCCCGGGCCGGAGGATTCAGAAGAATAACACCTCAGAATCTCTCTCATACGCGGGGCAGACGGCCGCCCCTAATCGGCCGTCATTTTGGGATAATAGCTCAGTTGGTAGAGCAGTCCGGAGTGGTCCATCCGGGCGCGTCGGGGGTCCGAGTCCCTCTTATCCCTCACAGAACAGAAATGAAATTGAAATGTCAAACAATCACAACACCATCGAAAGCCTCGTATCTCGGGCCGTGCAGCAGCAGCCGCTCGGCACTATCAAGATAGAGGGCAACTCCTACACCATAGACAGGCCGCGCGTCAGAACTGTGATCGTAGTCTCCGAGCTGATCAGCAGACTGCCCGGCGTGAACACGGGAGCGGCCGACATCAAGACACAGATAATGGAGGGGCTGAAAACGGCGAAGGACAGCGAAGTTGTAGGAGAGATCGCCGCCGTTCTCATTCTCGGAGCCAAGCACCTCACGGAGGAGCGCATCGTCGAGAAGAAGCGCCTGTTCGGACTCATCAAAACCACTTCAAAGGTCGTTGTCGATAAAAAGAAGGAGCTTGCAGATACGCTTCTCCTGGAACTCGGCAACGATGAGCTTCAGGAGCTCATAACAGAGTGCCTTTCTTACCAGAAAGTGCACCGTTTTTTCGGGCTTATCGCTTCCCTGTACGAGGTAAATCTGCTAAAGCCGACAGGCGAAGCGACAATGACAGCATCTGGGCAATAATACTCAGCTTTCAGAAGAATTTCCCGGCTTACACGTTCGAACAGATACTGGACGACATAACCTTCGAGAACCTTCTGATGTACCAGCGCGCGACTCCGCTGTTTGACGATGTGAAAGAGCCGCAGTGGGATGACTCGGTCGATGCCTGCAACCCCGCGAATATCGACCCTAATGACTGTGAAGAAGAATTTGTAAGAAGATGAGCATATTTGGGAGAAAGAACGTATCAGACAGCCTGAAGGCCGAAGCGATAAAGCTCGGTCTGTGCGATCAGTGGCAGGCTGAATGGGGAAACCCGACGAAGGACGACCTCTGTGAGAAATACATCAGAGGGCTTGACTTCTGTATCGAGCACGACTTCCCGGATATCAGTCTTATGAAGCGCCACTTCAACGGCGTCATGCAGAATCACGGGATATTCGCCGACGACAACGAGATACGCCTGTTTAATCCGGGTACCGTGATAGCCAACGGCAGAACGACCGGCCAGGCCTTCTACGATGAATTCTCCGTCGGTCAGGTGTATGTCCGCCATCAGTCCGTCCTCCGTATTGTTGCCAGGGGCAACGCCGTTGTCAACGTGCGCTGCTATGATACTCCGAGGGTGGAGATTGTCTGCAAGGACAGCGCCCGCGTCACCGTCATTCGTCACGACCGAGGGTTTCTGTCAGTTTCAGGAAACGTCAAGGTCATCAATAGAAACCACAAAAACTAACGCCGTGCCGCAAAGAAAAGTTACGAAATAAACGTCAACACCGATGGCCTCGAAAGAGGAGGCAGACGGGCAAAGAATATCTTCCAGCAGATCAGCAGCTCAGCGGAGAAGGAAGGTGCCAAGATGGATGCCGTCTTCACCAGTCTTGAGAAAAAGATTCTGGCCGTGTTTACCATTGACAAGGCCGCTGATTTTGTCAGGAACGTTGTCAATATCCGAGGTCAGTTCCAGCAGCTTGAAGTTGCGTTCACGACGCTCCTGAAAAGCGAGGAGAAAGCCAACAAGCTGATGGCGCAGGCCGTGGATCTCGCGGCAAAGACTCCGTTTGACCTTCAGGGCGTGGCCAGCGGTGCGCGTCAGCTCCTGGCATACGGTTTCGAGGCGGAGAATGTGACGGACGTCCTGCGCCGTCTGGGTGACGTGGCCGCCGGTCTCGGTCTCCCGCTCCAAAGACTCACCTACCTCTACGGTACCACCCGCGTTCAGGGCCGTCTCTATGCCCGTGACATGCTCCAGTTCACCAACTCCGGTATTCCGCTTCTGGACGAGCTGGCGAAGATGTACGGCAAGACAACAGCCGAGATCAACGAGATGGTCTCTGCCGGCAAGATTGGTTTCTCCGATGTCGAGAAGGTTATCAAGAAGATGACCGACGCCGGAGGACAGTTTGACAACCTGATGTCAAAACAATCGACGACCATCACCGGCCAGATGTCCAATATCAAGGACTCCATCGACGTTATGTTCAACGAGATTGGAAAGAACAGCGAGGGATTTATCAACAACGCCCTGGCTGGCATTTCTTCTCTTGTTGAGAACTACGAGAAGGTCGGCAAGGCGATAGCCATTCTCATTGCCATTTACGGAGCGGAGAAAGCGGCCGTCGCAGCCGTTTCTGTGGCCAAGGCCGCCGCCACGATGGTAACGAACGGATATACCGCCGCAGAGGTTCGTCAGTATTACGCCCTGCTGGCCTCAGAAAAGGCGCAGAAGCTTCTTAACGCCACTCTCCTGAAGAATCCTTATGTTCTCGCGGCAGCGGCGCTCACAGCCGTCACAATGGCCATAATCAAGCACGTCAAGGCCAACAACGATATGAGCAAGGCGATCGGAGAGACGACAGCCAAGATTCAGGACGAGACGAATGAGCTGGACCGCCTGTTCGCCGTCGCAAAGAACGAGAAGGTCTCCAAGGACGAGCGCAAGAAAGCCATCGACACCATAAACGCCAGATACGGCGACTATCTCGACAATCTCCTCACTGAGAAGGACTCTGTCGAAAAGCTGACCGGGGCTTACAAGAATCTCTCGGCGGCAATCACGGAGAAATACCTTGAGCAGATGCGCGAGCAGACCGTTGGCGCGCGTCAGACCTCCTACAACGAGGCCGAATCTGACCTCTGGGGCGAAGTCAAGAAGATTGTCGGAGCCAGCGGCCTGTCCTCCGGACGTCAGGGTGCGATGACGCGCGAGATGCAGGCGTGGATCAGCAAGTTCTCCAAATACAACAATGCCGGCGAGACATACAACGCCCTTATGGATATTTACGGCAAGTACGGCGGCAAGGATATGACAGCCCGTCAGCAGGGGAATCTCTACGGCAAGGTCTGGGACTTCAAGGACACCCAGTATCAGCTCTCTCTGGCAAACAAGGAGTTCAACGAGTTCGCCAGCGGCTACAACACCGTCTCCAAGCAGCTTCAGGAGGATGCCAAGGCCGACACCACCTTCACGACCATAACGGACGAGATCAAGGCGGCACGCGAGGAGCTCGACAAGCTCAAGAAAGAGGAGAAAGACCTTCGCTCAGGCAAGCGCCCCGCCGGTGCCGATACGACGTTCTCGTTCGAGTCCGCTCTTGCGGAGAACGCCAAGGCTCAGAAGGCCGCACAGGGCAAGATAGACACCCTGACGGGCAGCAGCTCCAAGGAGACCAAGCAGAACGCCACAGAGGCCCAGAAGGCCGCGCAGAAAGTCGCAGACGCTCAGTACGAGCTTGACAGAAAACGCATTCAGCAGAAAATCTCCGCGCTCCAGATGGAGAAGGACGGAGAGCTGGCCAACGCTGAGGAGATTCACAAGCTCAAGTTGGAGCTTATCGACAAAGAAGAAGCGCATCAGCTGGCCGCCATTGACCGCGAGATAGAGTCCGCATCGACAGGTGCGGAGAAAACGTCGCTTCAGCAGCTGAAGACGATCGTCTCATCAACTGCCACCGTTGACCGCTCCTCTCTTGAGAACGAGGACAACAAGTCATACAAAGAAAATCTCGAAGCGAAGCTTTCCACATATCAGAACTACGCCGGCAGACGCAAGGTCATAGACGAGCAGCTCAGGCGCGACCTCGAACTCCTGGAGGAGGCGAAGAAGAAGGCCACCGGCGACACGTCCGGCATTGACAACGCCATCGAGGGTCTGAACCGTCAGATATTCGAAAACTCCGGTCTGGCAGAATTCGAGACATACGAGGAGAAGCGCATCGAGATTCAGAAGAAATACAAGGACCTGAGAAATCAGGCCGAGGCAGAGGGTAACGCTGAACGCCTGCGCCTCATCATCGAGGGCGAACAGCAGGCCATTTCGGAGCTCGACGCTCAGGAGCTGATGGCCAGCGAAACCTGGAAGAAGCTTTTCCTTGACCTCGGAGGCCTGACGGCCAAGGAGATTTCGACAATGATCGACACCGTCGAGAGTCAGCTTGACGGCCTGAACCTATCTCCGATAGACTATCAGACAGTCGTCGATAATCTCAACCGGGCAAAGACTGAGCTTGAAACGAAAAATCCTTTCGCCGGACTGAAGAAGTTCTGGGAGGACTACAAGAAAACAGAGGATAAAAACTCGAAGTCTCAGGCCATTACCGGCATCAAGAAGTCGTTCGACAGCATAGGAGGATCGCTCACCACGGCGGGCGGTGCCCTCAGCAATATGTTCGCCAGCTTCGGCAATGAGGAACTCGGTGAGGGTATCGGTACCGCGTGCGATCTTCTCGGAGAAATGGGTACCGCAGCCGGCGGCGTCGCAAAGATTATGTCCGGCGATATCCTCGGAGGTATCTCCGACATAATAACGGGTCTGGCGAACATCGTCACCATCTTCAATCAGATCCACGACAAGAAGCTCCAGAAGCAGATAGAGGCCGACCAGAAAATCATCGACGGTCTGAAGACCGCATACGACGAACTCGCCGAGGCTGTCTCCAATGCGTTCGGCAAGAATGCCAGCGCCAAGCTTGACGAGATGAACAGCAAGCTCGTTCGGCAGATGGAGCTCATCGAGGACCAGAAGCGCCTGGAGGAGGAAAAGAAGAAAACCGACAATGATGCCATCAACGGCTACAATGAGCAGCTGGACGATATCCGGAAAACCATCGAGGATAACAAGACCGCAGCCATTGACGCCATTCTGGGCGAAGACATACAATCCGCGATATCCAATTTCTCATCTGCCATCACGGACGCCTGGGCGAAAGGAAACGGAGCGGCACAGGGGGCGAAGGATTACGCCAAGAAGATGCTCCAGAACACCATCACCGAGGCTGTCAAGGCGTACATTCAGGCGTCTCAGGCTATGGAGAGAATCCGCCAGACGATGCTTGACGCGATGGCTGACGATATCATCACGGAGGACGAGAAGGTCCGGATAGAGCAGCAGGCTCAGGCGCTCGCCGACGAGGTAGAGAGAAAATTCGGCTGGGCTGACAGCTTCTTCCAGGAGGAGGATGCGAACGCAAGAGAGGCGGCCACAAAGAACTCGCTGGGCGCGTCTCAGGAGTCCGTCGATGAGAGCAACGGCCGTCTGACCGCACTTCAGGGTAAGGCTGAGGACATATACACGGAGCAGAAGGCGCAGTCCGGCATCTTGTCTGACCTCAGGGCCCAGTCCTCATCAATACTTGAGGAGGTGATGGGAATCCACGACGATACGATGGCCATAAGAAGCGCCGTCGGAGAGATACATAACATCGCGAGGGAAATCCGCTCCGGAGTCGGAACGATAACCGATCGCGGCGTAAAAATGTTGTAATGCTATGGCTGTACTCATCAACAATACAGATATCGCCAGCGTGTATGAAGCAATCGTCGAGAACGGCGGTTATGACGGCATCGTGGAATGGCCGGGCGTGAAGGCTGTCGATACCAACAACTGGCACGAGCAGGAGGGCGTAGAAGCCGACCTGTCGGCCCTGAAGCTGGATACGCATCAGTTTACGATGAAATTCGGCCTGAAGTACAGCTCACCCGTTCAGATAGAGGCGTTTTACCGGTTCCTCGGCTCATCCCCCAAGGTGACGTATGCGGACGACACAATCGGCGTCGTCAAGACGCTCCGTGTTGAGTCGATGTCAAGCCTGAGATGCGCGAGAAGACTGTCTCTGCTCAGCGTGAAATTCTCCTGTGATGAGAATCCGCTGGAAGGTTACACAAGGGCTGCTCTTGTGGGCGGCCTCTGCCCCGAAAACAACGAACTCAAGATAGATGATCATCCTTTCTCGGATTACGGTTTCCGCATTCTTGACGGGACCTATAACAGTCTCCTGAAGTTTGGCCCTGTCAAGTCTTCGCTGTTGAGAAATCCGTCAACCGTGCACGGCGCGGAGTACGACCAGAATCCTCTTTTGTGGAACGGTACGGAGTGGGTGCGCTCGAATTCTTCTGATGAGGTTCGTATCGGCCCGTTCCAGGTCTCCATAAACCTTGGGATTGTTGCTCCCAATCTCAATGCTTTCTGGACGAATTACAAGGCGCTGCTGTATGATCTGATTAAACAGAATCCGGCTGAGACGGACCCGCTCCTGAAATGCCAGCGGGAGCTGTATGTCGCGAAGCTTAACAAAATCGTGAAGTGCTACTACGGCGGCCAGTCCGTCGAGGAATTCAGGATCCTGGGCGGTGGGCGCGTATGGATGAAGTTCAGCCTGACTCTCAATGTGACCAAGCCGAGCGAGTGGATTAATGCGCTCCTTGTAAGCGAAGCCGACCAGCTCATAGAGACGGAGGACGGATATCTCATATTGGTTTAACAAAAATTGTAAAGAGAATATGCAAGACGAAAGAAAAAAAGTCAGCGCGCTCGATGAATACTCCGGCAGTCTGGAGGGGCTTTATACCCTCGGGACAAAGGACGATGCCCTCGGCCGCCCGCAGTCTCATAAAGTCAACCTGGGTTTCGTTCAGCGTGCGGCGGATAACGCCAACGAGAAAGCCACTCTGGCCGATACGGCGACGAAGGCGGCCAATACCGCAGCATCCAACGCCAATGCGAAGGCGAATCTGGCCGACGAGAAGGCCACTCTTGCGAACACAAAGGCGGAGCTTGCCGATACCAAGGCCAAGGCCGCTCAGACAGCCGCAGACAACGCGAATGCAGCTGCCGGGCGTGTCGATAAGGCGATCACCGATGCAAACGCCGCCGCCACGAATGCGAACGAGAAAGCAGCCTTAGCCAACGAAGGAGCAGCGCGCGCCAACGATGCCGCAGACCGGGCAGCCGGTGCCGTCTCACAGGCCGAGAAGGCTGTCTCCGATGCTCAGACCGCCGTGGATGGGGCTCAGGCAGCCGTGACGGAAGCAAACAAGGCTGTCGAGGCCGCCAATGCGGCAAGCCAGAAAGCCCTGACCGCAGCAGACACCGCCAACACGGCCGCCGCCAATGCCGACAAGGCCGTTGAGAAACTGAATAAAAGCCGGGATCCGAAGAAGGTCCTGGCGTCTCCCACAGCGGCCTCCGGCGTGCCGGAGTTCCGCTCTCTTGTAATGGAGGATGTTTCTGATATGGAGTTTATGACCAATCAGGAGCTTCTCACGATCCTTAACGCTGAATAAAAACACAAGGAATATGGAACAGATTTTTGTAAAAACGGGAACGGTGGAGAAGATACACATCTCCTTTTCCTATCCAGCCTGTCCGACGCTCACGCTTGACGATATCGACTTCTCTGTGGATTTTTCCGCCATCGGGAGTTCGGAGATTCTTCATTTCGAGAAGGACGAGCTCATCAGGAAGCTTGACCCCACGACCGGGCGATTCGACTACTACGCCGCTGTTGACACCGCTGTCCTCAAATACGGAGAGGTCCGGATGAAGATACACGCTCTCATCCCGGACGACGACTTCGAGGAGGGCGTCAGACCCGAGGTGCAGGGGTGCACGACGAACATTATCATCTGTCAACACTAAACGGAGGAGAGAATATGGGATGTTTTGATATAGAAACCGATTACGGATTTCAGAGCGAGGTGAACTCTCAGGCCGGTGCCTGTGTTCAGGTCAGCGCTTCTCCCGTTTGCGATATCCCCGGCAAACGGATTGACTGGCTCACGGATTCTCAGGGGAGGGATGTTCTCACGAAAGACGGACAAATAATTATACTGAAATGAGCAAAATAAACAAGCCTTACGCAAGCGAATTCTCGGGCGAGCAGATAGATGAGCGCCTGAGGCAAGTCGCGGGAAAAGTTGACAAGGAGCCCGGCAAGGGCCTTTCGTCAAACGATTTCACGGATGAGCTCAAGGAAAAGCTTGAACGCATCGGTGACAGGCATCCGTACATTTCTCTCGAAAGGCTCCGCAGGTACCTTTACAGAGTCACCTTCGATTCGTTGCCTGAAGACAACGGCTCGGAGGGTCAGATGTACGGAGGTTGTTCTTCATTCGTCAGGGGCGGCAAGCTGTACCGCAACCTTGACTTCAACTACGACAATGCAGCATCGTTCATCGTCCGGACGAGGGACTTCGAAGGAATGTCTTTCATTACCGGACTGAATGACGGTGCAGTGCTTGACGATCTGGTCTCACAGCTCCCGTACAGAGTCGTTGACGGGCGCAACAACCACGGGATTAAGGTGTCAACGCACGTTCTGTTCAACGACTGGCAGTGGACCGGGTGCGGCGCCAAGTCCGTGAAGCTCACAAGGCTTCCGTTCCTCGCGCTGAGCAAGGTCAGGTCTATGGCCACCATCGAGCAGGACCTGAGCGGCATACTCGATAATCTCGAAGCCGGAGAAGGTCTCGCGTCTCTGGGCTACCTCATCCAGGTACTCGTCACAGACGGAACGACGACCTGCGTCCTGATGCCTCCGACAAGCGAGGGTATGCCTTATGTGATCCAGGACATCACCGTCAATCCGAAGCTCACGAACTTCCGCTGGGTTGCCTCCGAGCAGGTTGACAGACAGGATTCTGAACTGCAAAGGAGACCTACCGGCATTGAGCGCTGGAATCTGATGCCTTGCGCACTGCAAGACCTCCGTTTCACTAAGGCCTACGAGTCTCAGGACAGACTGTCCGAGTTCATCGGTCTGCGCGGTACCACGAAGGACTCCTCGGATGCGGAGCTGTTCGCCATCTACCAGACCGCGCACGAGACCTATCAGGACAGGGTGCGGGACGGCCAGACCTGGCAGACCATGCACTCCGTCATCTATGGAGACAAGCTGGAGTCGCTGTTCATTCAGGAGAACTGGGTTGATGACTGCGTCGGTGCTCACAACGGAGTTGCCTCCGGCTATCTCTTCAACGGCGTGTTCTATGAGGACGACACCCACAAGACCGCCATCACTCCCAACAAGAAGATCATCTATGTCAACCTCGGGGTTGAGACACGTGACCTCTACATCTACGACAGGCCTACATATATGCGTGTGGGCGTCGGTGCGTTAACAAGGGAACAGGCCGATCAACTGTACGCTCCCAAGGAGCACGGTCATTCCATCAAAGATATACAGGACATTGATTTCCTGTCAGAACAACAAATCATTAACATCTTAAACCATTAAAAATTATGGCAGAGAAAATTAAACAGGCAAAAGCCGATCTCTTGCTCTCAACCATCCGTGATTGGTCGAAGCAGAAGTTTTACCAGAAAGGTCAGGGCGGAATCCCTTACGAAGACCTCGACGCAGACGTTCAGGCATCTCTGGACCTCGCTGACTCCGCATTGCAGGCGGACGCTCTCACTCCTTACCGCACCGCCAGTGACCAGGACGTCATTGACCTCGGTATCAAGAATCGCCTCGACGCCGTAGAGGGCGTTATCCCTGGCGAAGCCACCTCAAGCAATCAGCTTGCTGACAAGGCGTTTGTCAACTCCAGCATCGCAACGGCGACCGCTACCTTCAAGGGTACTCTCGACGCTGCCACCGACCTCGGGCTGACCAAACCTGCAACTCACGAGCAGATCGCAACTGCCCTCGCTTCTCACACCTTCACTCCTGCCGCTGACAACAACGACTATTGCTTCGTTGTCAACACCGATGCACAGGGTGCAACTGTCTATGAGAAGTTCAAATTCAACGGAACGGCCTGGTCCTTCGAGTACGCTCTGAACAACTCAAGTTTCACCGCTAACCAGTGGGCGGCTATCAACTCCGGTGCGACCTCCGACAAGATCGGTGCATACGACATGCACATCGCTTCGGAGAGCAACCCTCACAACGTCACCAAGGGTCAGGTAGGTCTCGGCAACGTTGACAACACCTCCGATGCTGACAAGCCGGTTTCCACCGCTCAGCAGGCCGCTCTCGACGAGAAGGAAGACGTCATCAGCGCAACCCACAAGATCTCATCCGACTTCGTTGACGACACCGACAAGACTCACAAGTTCGTGTCAGCAGCGGAGAAAGAGGCCTGGGGTGCTAAGTACGACAAGCCTTCTTCCGGCATCCCGGGCTCAGACCTCGCTGATGCCTACGGAGACACCAAGAACCCTTACGGCAGCAAGACAGCCAACACCGTTCTCGCAGCTCCTGACGGTACAGCAGGCGTTCCTTCATTCCGCCCTCTCGTTTTCAACGACATCTCTGATGCCGAGTTTATGACCGCCGCTGAAATGCTCGCAATCCTTAACGCATAGTCTGTATGGCGGGTACTACCGAAAAGAAAGTCATGAGGGGTGGCCTTGTCGCTACCCTTCGTGACTGGATTAAAGAAAAATTGTCCGAAAAACAGGACGATGTTTCTCTGTCTGTCCAGGACGGGAAAATTTGTGTAACCTACAACGAATAATATGACACAAGTAACAAAACCCATTCTCCTTGATGAGACCGGAAAAGGTATGACAGCCGCTCTGAACAACATTGCAGCCGCAATTTCGTCAATGAGACCTGCCGCAAACGACCTGTCTATGATAGGCGTCGAAGGTGCGACTCTCCACGGACGCACAACCGCGAACTGCTATGTTGTCAAGAATGCCGGGTATTACTGGATTCCGCTTCTTTATGGTGCTGCTGTAAAGAACGGCGTCGAAAATGCCAAAGCCTACACCAACGAGGGAGGTGAGCTCCAGACAAACTTCGTAAACACTTACGGAGAAATTATTCGGAGTTCTTCTATCGAGACAGATCAGCATAAAGCTGTTTCTGCTGAAGTGTGCCTCTCGGATTCAGAAAATGCAGTCACTGACTTGGCCATAACCAACGGTCCAGACTGCAAGTATCTCTGCTTTCACGTTCCTGCTATCCCGGCTCAAGGTGCAAACGTTCTCATCTCTGTACTTGATGCAAACGGCCACGTGATGTGGACTTTCCATATCTGGCTGTGGTCCCGGAGCCTCGCTCCCATCAAGTTTGTCAATCACACCGGGGTTGAATATCCGCTTATGCCTGTCAATCTTGGCAGCAAGCTGGATGCAGACCTCGTGCATATCAAGAACTGGCTGTATCAGCACGGCAGGGTTAATCCTATGCCTTGCCCCGCTGCCTACAACAGTAACGCTAATCACGCTCTGTTCGGAGCGAAGTCCTATGGTACGCAGGCAGCAGGCAGCATTGCCGACGCTCTCGCCAATCCTCAGAATTTCGTGCTTCAGGACGGCGAAACATACTACAACTGGTTTACAGGTGGAACATTCTATAACCTCTGGGACGCTCATTGCGCAGCTGCTGGTGCATCGGACAACGATGTCGTCAAGACTGTCTATGATCCTTGCCCGGTGGGTTGGAAAGTCCCTGCCGGTCGCGCCTTCACGGGCTTCACGACAACCGGCGGCGATACCTCGACACCGGCTGAGCTCAACGTCGTGGGCGGCTTCGATGCAGGCTGGAAGTATAAGAAAGATGCTGCCGATAACGCAGGGCAGTTCTTCCCCGCCTCTGGCTATCGCTTCAGGGCGAGTGGCGGTCTGGACAATGTTGGTGGTCACGGCTACTGTTGGGGTGCCGCAGCCTACAGTCGTGCCTACGCCTACTATCTGTGCTTCGGTTCAGGCTACGTCAACCCGCTGTACGGCAGCTACCGTGCGGGCGGCGTCTCTGTCCGTCCGTCTCTTGATATTTAATCCTTCTCAAGGCAGGCGGCCATTTTACGGCCGCCCCCTTGTTTCGAAGTGAGATGATAAAATATGAAAGCAGAACAACACATATACGGTGACAAACTTGTAACAATTTACTCCATGGACGAGCAAGAAGAAAGACAGTTCGCAAGAGAAAATGCGATGCAACTCTCCGAAGAAGAATCAAGAGAGGTTGAAGCGATGAAAGCCGGTGGTAAGAAGATGTACCGCTGCAAGAGCCGGAGGAAGACTGAAAGGAGTGAAGCGAAGCTGTTTCACAACAAGACGCCCCATCTGTGCAAGCTCCACGTTTACAAGAAGGCCCTGGATCTCGAAGTGCAGCTGTGCAAAAGCACGGAGAATTGTCCGAGGGTCATCAAAGACAAGCATATCAAGGACATCCATTGTGACGTCCTCGACATAATCCACGATGTGGCCTTTGCCTGTCTTGAAGCGGAGCATAGGGTCAGCTCCCTGAAAACCGCTCAGAAAAAGCTGTACGACTTCTTCATTGATATAAGGATTCTCATCGACCTCGGGTTTGTCCGTGATACTGCTGGCATTCTCATCAAGATTGAGGAGGAACTGAACGTCCAGATTAGTGCCTGGATGAACTCACTATTGAAGGAAGGAAAATGAATGAATATATTCATAATAATCGCCTGATTATCATTCTCTCATTGCATACGGTAAAAAGACTGACTTGCGAGGGATTAAATAATTTTACCCTACCACCAGTCCGGTTTCGGTTGGTTATGGAGAAGGCGGCATCGTCGTCTTCGGTTTCTCTGTTATTCGTTATGTCTAACGGAGCGATTAAAAAGCGTAGGGATTTGTGCGCCTCTGGCTATCGCAACAGGACGAGTGGCGGTCTGAACAATGTTGGTGGTAACGGCAACTATTGGAGTGCCGCAGCCAACAGTCGTGCCAACGCCTACAATCTGAACTTCAATTCAGGCAACGTCAACCCGCTGAACAACAACAACCGTGCGAACGGCTTCTCTGTCCGTCCGTCTCTTAAAAATTATTAACGGATAACAGGCGATTATTATGAAGTTTACCAAAGACGACATATTTGAAAGAGCCTACAGATCCTATCTCGACGCAAGGAAGAACGAGCGTAACAAGAACACCCAGCTCAACTTTGAAATAGGGTTTGAGAAGGGCTTATACCGCATCGTCAACCGCCTGTGCAACGGGACATGGAGACCGGCATCGCCCATCCGTTTCGCTATCGAATACCCTACTATGCGGGAGGTGTTCGCCCCGATGTTCCAGGACAGGATCGTCAGTCATATCCTTTTCAACGAGCTTAACCCTATCGTTGAAAGAAGCCTTATCTATGACTGCTACTCCTGCCGGAAAGGGAAAGGAACGCTTTTCGGGATAGAGAGGTTCGAGCACTTTCTGCGCAGCGTCACTCAGGACTATACCAGGGAGGCGTTTGTGCTGAACGTGGATATTAGCGGCTACTTCATGCACATCAAGCACGATATTCTCTACTCCCAGATAGAGGACCTCGTTGACAGGTACCGCTACCGGGAATACAAGGGCCGCGTCTGGGATGACGTGACCGACTTTGACTTCATGCTTGACATCGCAAGAAAAATCGTGTTCCGCAATCCTCTTGACGGCTGCATCACCATCGGCGATCTGGGTCTATTCGACAGGATTCCGCTTCGCAAGAAGATGGAAGGTACCGCCCCGGACTGCGGGCTCATTATCGGAGACCTCCCGTCACAGCTGTTCAGCAACCTCTATCTCAACGGATATGACCACTTCGTGAAGCGCGTTCTGAAATGTGGCTGCTACGGCAGATACGTTGACGACAGCTTCCTGATGTCAACCGATTCTGGATATCTCAACGAGTGCAAGTACGCCATCGCGGAGTACCTTCACGACAATCTCGGCCTTGAGCTGAACTTCGCCAAGACCAAGATCAAGAGCACGAGAAGGGATTTGACATTTCTGGGCGCGGATATGCGGGACCGCAGACGGTATGCGCTCAACAGAACGCTCCGCCACTTCAAGAATGAGGCGTACTCGATAAGGGATGCCGTCGCGTCCGGAGAGCCCCTGTCTCTGGCCGACGTGACAGACTGTCTGTCCGTGATGAATTCGTATCTCGGCTATCTCAGTCACTTCCGCGCGTTCAAGGGCGTGAAATCCATAATCGACCACTCTAAAGAGCTGTCCAATGTGTTTGTTTTCGCGAAGGATTATTCTTTCGCCAATATCAGAAAAGACTTTATCACCAACTTAAAATACAATTAGAAGAAATGAGTAAACGTACTTACGGCAGCAAGCCCAACAAGGTTGAAGCTCTGCCAAACGGAAAATTCAGGTGCCTCTACAACATCGAGGAGAAGGAGGAGACCTATCCGGTAATCGACCCCGAGACTCACGAGCCCACCGGCAAGACCGAGACCAGGAAAGTCTGGGAGTGCGACTGGGTTGACGTCGATTCTCAGCCCACGTCAAAGAATCTCGTCCCGGCGCTCATCCGTCAGAGGTACTCCCTTGATGACGAGCTGGAGAGGCACAGACTGCGCGACGAGGAGCCCGAGGCTTTCGCCGAGTATGACGCTTTTGTGAAGCAGTGCCAGGCAACGGCCAAGGAGATTCTCTCAGACGACGAATAACCCTTAAAAACCTTAAAGCAATATGGAAACATTAAAGAAAATCGGTGCTCTGTTTGCGCTTTTTGTAGCCCTCATCGGTACGGTCTGGGCGTTTGTGTGTGTAATCAAGGCAGAAGACACGATCGTTCCGCTTATCGGTCTGATCGTCCTCGTATGCTTTGCGGCCCCTACGGCCATAGCTCTGTTCAACTATTTCCGTGGGGTGAAGTATGTTGATGGTTTTCCTCTTGAGATTGGAGACGAATTCGAGACCAACAAAGGCGAAAAATTCAAGGTTGTCGGCTTCGAAAAGGACGGCACTCCGATCTGTGAATGCATCTAAGCCATGATGACACCGCAAATTGATTCGACATACATCGCGGCTCCGGCTCAGGCTGTTGCTCAGGGAAGCACGTCCATTCTGATGGTGGCTTTCTTTCGTGACAGCCTGGAGCTCGCGCTGCCCTTCATTGTTCCCGCCCTTCTGCTGATCCTCGTTGACCTGGTTTTCGGGTGTATGGCAAGCAAGCGGAGGGGGGACGAGGTAAGGACCTCAAGAGCAATACGCAGGACCGTTGACAAGCTCGTTTCATATACTTGCTGGGTGATTCTATCGGCCTCTCTCGCCGTGGCGTTCGACTTTCCGATGCTCAACAAAATAATACTCGGGCTGGTTATGCTCGTAGAGCTGCTCAGCGTGATAAGCAATTATTTTGTTATGCGAGGCAAGAAGATATCCGGGTTATGGGAGACCGCCTTGAAGATTCTCGGAAAGAAGGTCGATGCGGACCTTTCAGACATTAAGATTGAAGAAGACAAGCCGGAGAATGGAAAATCCGGGAAGTAATCACAACGGCTGTCAACGCAACACTCTACCGCTTCCATCGGGGAACCGGACCGCCCCCGAGGAAGTTTATTGACAAGAAAAAAACAGAAATGAAATGATAATATACAATCCAAACGGAACTCCGATAATAGATCTTGAGGTTGACGACACTTCGTTCTGCCTCCAGTCGATTATGGATAGTGACGACGTCCAGCTTGAATTCTCGCTGACAGAGCACGTGGAGCTGCCTATCGGCGCATACGTCGAGTTTCAGGGCAACCGGTACGAGCTGCTGAAGGACGAGAACGTCACCATCAACCATTCGCGGGATCTGAGTTACAAGGTGCTCCTGAGCGGTCCAATCGGGAGAGCCAAGAATTACATCATTCACAATCCCATAGACCACAGGCTGAAGTTCGACCTGATAGCGAAGCCAGCCGACCACCTCGCGATGATCGTTGCGAATCTGAATGAGCGCGACGGTGCCGGAGTGTGGGCTGTCGGCACCTGCATCGAGAAGAATGAAGTCTCTATCCCGTATAATCACACCTACTGCATCGACGGCCTGAAGCAGCTGGCCGACCAGTGCAAAACCGAATTTGAAATAACACGCCGCACGGACACCACCTTCGCAATCAACCTCCGCAAGGTTGAATACTACAAGGACAGCCCCCTCGCGCTCGGCTACGGGCACGAGAACGGCTTTCTTCCCGGCATATCAAGGGAGGAATCGTCTGAAGCTCTGGAGAAGGTATGGATCGAGGGCGGCGACAAGAACATATCCCTGAAAGAATACGGCGCAAGCATACTACACCTGCCGAAAAACCTGATTTTCTCCTTTGACGGTGAGAAGTTCGAGGGTGAATCCGGTTATGACAGAGAGAAAGGCGTCTCAATGGTGACCGATGCTGACGGATATTCCGTCAAGCTGGCCACGGCGGCGGTCAACGCCACAGAAGGCAGTCTCGACGTCACGAGCATCTATCCGAGCAGAACGGGACTCGTCAAGGGTCTGAGGTTCGAGTACAAGAAATGGTACTACACCTACGAGGAGCTTATCGCCGCGTTCCCCTCTCTCACCGATGAGGACTGGGACGCCGTTCAGGTCGATATCGTTGACTCGACTATCCCGGCTGACCTCGACTATTCGGCCTGTCTTCTGCCTAACGGCTCCCCGCTCCTCCTGACGTTCCAGTCCGGACCTCTTGCGGGCCGCGAGTTCGACGTCACTTTCTGCAAGGCGGCAAAGACCGATACCAGAGTGACGGAGCAAGGCACGCAGAGCGTCACGAGACCGGCGAACAAGTTCGAGCTCAAGAAGGCCGACCACGACGGAATCAGTATGCCGACAAGGAATTTCCTCCCGACGGCGGAGAATGAGTACATCATCACGAACTGCTATCTGCCTCAGGCGTACATCTCAGACCCTGCGACGTTCTCGGGGGTCGAATACGACGCACTCCGCGAGGCCGCCACGTACCTGTACGAAAACAAGGACAAAAAGCGCTCGTACAGGGGAGAAATTGACAGCCTTTTCGCGAAGCGCAACTGGCTGAATGTGTCGAGTCACCTCAGGCTCGGCGCTTACATATCCTTCTCGCATCCGGACGTGCAGCCGACGCCGATCGCTGTCAGAATCACCTCTCTGAAACAGTTCATCAACAAGCCGGAGAAGCCTCAGATAGAAATCAGCAACGGCATCATCTCTCTGGGTAAGTCAACGCAGATTGACGAGCTCAAAAACAAGGAGGCCCACGTAGAGGCCGCCACGTCCTCGGCTGTCCGGGTAGCTAAGAGGGGTTTTTCTGATGCAAAGGAGACGGCACAGATGCTCATCGACGCCGCTCTTGAAGGCTTTGACCCTGAGATTACGCCGGTAGCTATCCAGACGATGCAGCTCATCGCCGGTGATGAATCCTTGCAGTTCAAGTTTTGGACTTCGAGGGCCTGCACGACACCTGTAGCCGCGCCGGTGAGCTTCAATCCCACAGACAAGAGGGTGCACTACGAGGCCTGCTGCCTCCAGCATATGACGCTCGGCATCTCCGATATGGCCCCGTCTCACGAACTCAGCGAATACAAGATATGGAATATGTCCGCCGGAGAAAGCGCGGTGCTCGTTGACCCTGAGAAGAAATACTACGCCTACGCCAAGGTTGACGCGGCCAACGATGGCCAGTCACACCTCAGCGGGCAGTTCATCCTGTCTGAGACGGCTATCCCGATGCGCTCAGTGTCCGGGTATTACCACCTGCTCGTCGGCATTCTCGCCTCGGAGAAAGAGGGTGACAGAAGCTTCGCGAATATGTTCGGCTTCACGGAGATAACGCCCGGGCAAGTGCTCACGGAGGTTATCAGGAATTCTACCGGAGAATCCTTCTTTGACACCGTGAGAAATGCGGCAAGGCTCGGACTTGGCCCGAATGATCCATATATCGAGTGGAACAAAGGAGGAAGCAAAGCCCTCAAGATTCACGGTGCCATCAGCGTTGATGGAGGCGGCTCAGAATCTCCGCTGATTGTATCAAAAGGAGAATACTCGTCCTCTGGGTCATACTATTGGGGAGATGTTGTCACGTATCAAGGTTCATCCTATTTGTGTATCTATGAATTTGGGGCAGTCAAGAATAAAGTCCCTACAGATACAACTTATTGGAAGCTTTGGATAAGCAAGGGAGACAGTGCCGAACCCCTAAAGGTACAGTACAGCACTAACGGCTCAAGCTGGCACGATGCTTATCAGGACGGAGATGAGTATATGAGAATATATTCGCAGGGTTCCTGGGGTAGCGCTGTGAAGATAAAAGGCGAGCAGGGTAAAATTGGACCTGACGGCAGGAAAGCTCCGTACCACGATTTTATGTTCGGAATATCAGCCTACACGTCTGCATCAGGGGCTCCGAGTGACATTTCTTCTTGGCATGATACGCCACCGGCCACCACGTCCGCAAAGCCTTATCTGTGGTGCAGGGATAGATATTACACCGTCGATTCAAGCAATCAATGGGTGCTGAACTCCACAACATACTACCGTGTTACCGGAGAAAGGGGCGCCAGGGGAGAAAATGGAAATATCACCAAGCACCAGTGGGCGCTCACTTTGACAACCAATCCTCCTGCTGAATCCCAATGGAAAAACAGCTTCTCTGACGTTGCAGACCATCACGGATATTATCTATGGCAGAGACTTCTTGAGAGTACGGACGGAGGTGCCACTTGGACTGTTAACGCAGATTCTGTAGGAATCACTCTTGACCCTACAATAACGAGAGCTGAGGCTGAGGCACAGGAAGCTCTTACTGAAATAGCAAGACAGACAACCGCGCAAAAACTTGGTTATGCGTCTTGGGAGTCTTTCAGTGCATCGGTCGCAGCGTCAAGCGTATTGATTCAGGGAGGTCAGCTAAACGCCGCTCTTATCAATACCGAGTTGCTTATAGCGAAGATGGTAAAGACCGCAATGTCTGGATTGAGGGTTGAAGTTGCTGATAACGAAATCTCAATCTTCGATAACTCCGAGACCCTTGTTGCCCGAATGCACGGAAATTACAACTCGTCCATATATGACTTCGTGTCAGTCTCAGGTTCTCAGACATCCGTCGATGTTGCGAAAAACAGATACGACGCCAAGGGAACTTCCGAATATAGCGGAAGCGGTTATTTGTCAGACCTTTATTGCGAGTTTTCCAACAGCGAAGGTGGACGAGCTGGTGAATACACAGGCAACAGTTTTCAGATAACCAACGTCGGAGTAAGCAGAGTCACAGGAAGACTACAAATCTATTTGAGAACAGCTTTTGAGAGCATATATGGAATCCCAGCGTATTCGATGTCTGGAGCTTTTGTCGGCGCCTATGTGTATTTAAGTACGAGCCCATCATATAACAGTTATACCTATAACCTCGGAAGCGTTAATGCCTACCAGTCAAACTACCACGTTGACACCTCCAAATATCTCGACTTTAACATAACCTTAGGCCAGGGGACTTACTACGTATGGATTCAGTATTACGGAGACGCAACCCTGCTCGTTCAGTCCTCATGGTCATACATCAACTACAATGTCATATTCTCCTGCGCCGCTTCTGTATTGCAGACGGCCGCCGCAAAAGTATCACTCATCTCCGAGAAGCTGGAGATATTCGCCAACGGTGCCGGTTACAGGCATACCCAAAACGATTATGCTGTCCTGCTTCGCACGGGGGCAAGCAAATCATCGAGCGGCTACCTTCAGGGGGAAGTTCAGTCGGGGCTTGCCGGTCTAAGGATTGGGCAGAACTACTCCGGTTCATATCTCGAAGCAAGGATGGGTAGTTCGTATTTTGGAATAGTTCCGAAGGTGATTGCAAAGTTCCTATGGAACAGCAGCAATAGTACCTATAACCTGACAAGATGGATGGTGCGAGGCTCAACAAGCGGAACCAAGCCATATACTGCACAAGAAGACAGAGGTGTTGTTTTCAACTTGCCTAATGACACAAGCGAAACATTTGGCGACGGAGATATTTATATTGCCACGTGTCAGGTCACTGCGAACTCGCAACAGATTGCTGCTGAAGTACAAAGAATGACAACCACCCAGATAAGAATCTATACTGCCAACTCAAACAGAAACTGGGAAAGGTGCCACATATCACTCCTTGTATGGTAATTAAAAATCAGAAGTTATGAAAATAGAATTAAAGGATTATTTGGACTCAGGCCTCGCAAAGAGGTATGGCCTTGACAATTTCCCTTCATTTTGTGCTGTGTATGCTCTGGATGAATTGACAAAAAAGATTCTTACTCCTCTCACGGACTCTATTGAAAGAAGCATTGGCATTCCAAGAGGATTTATGTGCGAAAAGCTCAACAGTCTCGTCGGGTGCCAGGACACCCTTCACGTCAAGGGGCACGCGGCGGATGTCGTTCCACTTGACGGCAACCTTCGGTCGCTCATAGCTCAGGGAGAATCCTGGCTCAAAGACAACGATATCCCTTTTGATGAATCGAAAGAGGAGATAGACAATAATGGAAACCATTATTGGCATATCGCCTTATACGGAGAGAACGGCGAACAGAGAAGGCAGTTCAGCGAACAATAAAAAAAAGGAGAAAATAAATGGCAGATTTCAAAAAATATGCTCCGACCCTAAAGAAATGGGAAGGAGGCTGGGCGAATCACTCGGACGATCCGGGCGGCGCGACAATGATGGGCGTAACTCTTGCGACCTTCAGACAGTTCTACGGTCAGGAGCGCACGGCAGACGAGCTCAGGCGCATCACCGATGAACAGTGGGAGCGCATTATGAAAACCTACTGGGACCGGTGCAAGGCCGACCAGATCAGAAACCAGTCGATTGCAGAAATGCTTGTTGACTGGCACGTCAACGCCGGAGTGGCCGCAATCAAAGCCTGGCAGAAGTCGATTCTTCTTGACGCTGACGGGATAATCGGACCGAAGTCCCTCAGCGTTCTCAACTCGCCCCAGTCGTCCGTTGTCTTCTCAAGGATGCAGGACGCGCGGGAGAGGTACTATCGCGAGCTGGTCAGAAGAAACCCCAAACTCGGAGTTTTTCTCGGCGGCTGGCTCAAGCGCACGAACTCCTTCAAATTTTCCGACCAATGAAAAACCTCATTTCACTCATTTCACTTCTGTTCATAGTCTGTTCTGTTACCGGGTGCGGCTGTCTCAGGCGTTGCCCGGTGGCCGAGCAGCGTGATTCCACGGTCGTCCACTATATCGACAGCGTCCGGATCCGGGACAGTCTGGTCCTTGTGAGCATTCCCCAGGAGTCTTCATCGCGGGAGGTGACGGCCGCCCCTTTGGACACGTCGCACCTTGAGACGAGCGTTGCGGAGTCTGATGCCTGGATTGACACCACAGGCAGGCTTCATCACACGCTGGATAACAAGTCAGGAGAGAGGCTGCCGGTCATCGTGCCGGTCTATGACAGGATCCGCGTTTCAGACAAGGACTCATTCCATACAATCACGATAACGAGAGAGGTCGAGAGACCTCTGAGCTGGTGGCAGCGTTGCTTCATCACGCTCGGCAAGGTCTTTCTCGGGATTCTCGGAGCAGTCGTGCTTTTCTTCATCTGCAAGATCGCGATAAGGCTCAGGCCGTAGCGCTTGAGCGGATATTTTCTTTCATTTCATTCTGTCCGGGCAGGCAAACCGTTGATGGCGCGCCTGCCCTTTTTGTTTCCCTCCAGTCTCTGCCGTACAGAATATAGTCGATAACCTTCCTGTTCGCATCGTCAACCTTCACCGGGTCGAAGTCTATGTAGATATCCGTCACAGAGAGGCCGTGACGGTGGCCGAGAGCTGCGCTTATCACGTCCTTGGGGATATCAATCTTCGAGGCGGCCGTGGCCCAGGTATGTCTGGCCCAGTTAGAGCTGAGATCCGGGAAAAGACCATCCCCCTCGACCTTGCCTCTCTTGCCGAGCGGACGGCCGACAGCCTTCAGGCCTGCGTTCATGTGGTGCAGATAATCCTTGTAGGACTTGTAGCAGTCCATCGGCTTCAGGAGGTGCCGCTTTCCCTTGTAGCGGTTGATTATGGCCTGAGCCTCGGGTTCTATCTTCACGGAGAAAAGGGTGCCGACCTTGTTTCTCCTGTAATCGAAGCGGCCATCCAGAACGTCCTTGTCTGTGGCGAGAAAGAGGTCACCGGCATTTACTCCCCGGAGCATGAACATCAGGAGAAACATATCGCGGTACTCCACCTGGCTCTGTTCGCAGTCGTATTTCGCGAGCGTCTGCATCTGGGCGGCGGTCAGGGCCTTCTTCTTCGTTTCCTCCGGAGCGAGGGAGAATTTACGGAAAGGGTAGAAGGTCGTTATGTCGGAGTCTATCGCGTCGTTGAACACGGTCCTGACGTTGCGAAGGTAGATGTTGCGGGAGTTTTTCTTGTTGACGCCGTGACCGGCCATGTATTTCTCGAAGTTCTGAAGATAATCCTTGTTGATATCCTCGAATCTCCTGAGCGCAAGCTTGGGATCGAAGGCGTCGAGATGTCTCAGGGCGTTCAGGTACGTGTCCCGGGTGTTCCGGTTTCCCTGAAGATTCATATACCTGACGAACCGCGACCTGAAAAGTTTCTCCTCCTCGGCCTGCTGTCGCCTGGAAGGTATCATGATGTCGAGGATTTTTTCCCGGACCTGCGCTGCGTCCAGCTCCGCGATTTCGCCGGTGTCCATCAGCCTGAGAAGCGCGGACTCCATCTCGTACTTCTTCTTGGTGACATACAGGCTTATCTGCTTCGCGTTCGGGTGATCCTTTGCTGCATCCCTCTTGCTGTCCCACTGTTCGGGGAGTAGCTTGATGTCGAGCGGAATGTACGCCGCCTTGCCGTTTCTTCGGATAGCGGCCTTGAGTGGTGCCGGGCTTCCGGCTTCCACAGCTCTCGTGTCGAGATAGATTGAAATTGATGTACCCATGACCTCCTGTCAAAAACTTGCACTTCTTTTTGCACTTTTTTGGTCGGAATTAGACCGAAATAGACACAAAATCAGTTTTTTTTGACGGCAATGGCCGGATATTTTGGGAAATTGTCAAAGGCGCTGAAATTGTAAAATGCTGAATTTCAACGCCTTTCTGAATTGTGGAGATAAGGAGATTCGAACTCCTGACCCCCTGCTTGCAAAGCAGGTGCTCTACCAACTGAGCTATACCCCCGGGATGTAGGGACGCGCGGAGTTGAACCGCGGACCTCCACATTATCAGTGTGGCGCTCTAACCAACTGAGCTACGCCCCTATATATAATAATGAAAGATAAGTACAAGCCCCGAGAGACTCTCTGCTCTGAGACCTTGTCCCACTGCTGACGAACCGAACGCGTCTAAGCGCCATCATACAGACTCCAAAAAGGAGGTGTTCCAGCCACACCTTCCGGTACGGCTACCTTGTTACGACTT
>JAZRYB010000083.1:0-42159 GCA_045600565.1 Candidatus Cryptobacteroides sp.
CCAAGCAGATACACCTGATCATCGACAATCAGGAACCTGTCGTGCACGTGAAGCGGTAGTTGAATCTTCGCAATAGGAGCACACTGCTCATTATGCTTCGCAAAGTCCAGTTCAAGATGTTCCGTGAATCTTGTATAAACCGTTGCCTCAACGCCAGCCGAACGTTTGTCCAGAACCTTCAGCGTTCTGTCATCCACAAAATTGTCAATCAGCACAATCCTGCGAGTGGCACTCCGCACCAAATCGCATACATACGAATAGGCATCCCAAACACAACCAGTGGGAATAACCAGTTCAGACGGCTGTTGATTTGTCCTGATGTAGAAGTCGATGTCCTCCTGCTGCCGGTCCAACCGGTCCTCGATCCTCAGCAGACGGCCATTCTGTTCGTCAAAACGAGTGTCAATCTGTCGTTGAAAAGCCAACAGTTGCTGGTTGACAGCATACCCTCGAAGAAGATACTCCTGAAGTACACTTGTTGCCCATATTCGAAACTGCGTACCCTGTTTGCTATGTACACGATAGCCAACCGAGATTATCACATTCAAATTGAAAAACTTAACCGGCTTGTCGGAATTTGCAATGTGAAAAAAACTCACATTGCTTTCCTCTTGCAGTTCTCCTTCCTTGAAAATATTCACGATGTGCTTGGTAATGCCCGACCTTTCTTTGCCAAACAGCTCAGCCATCTGGGCCTGAGTCAGCCAAACCGTATTATGTTCCACATCAAGTTTTACCTCAATGTTAACCATCTCATCTGGCTGGTAGAGAACTATCTCCCCTGCCGTTCCTTCCGTTTTCTCTACTGTGTCGTTCATAGTCTAAATTTTATTCATCTAAATTTCCTCAAGTTATATTCTACAGAAACACCTCAAAATTCTCTGTTTTCACCTATTCACCTTTCCATCCGTCATCAGATTCTGAGACTGACCAAGAAGTTATCGTATTATTGCCCCCTCACGCCATACAAGGCGTGAGGTGTGTTGCAGTTAGAAAAGCCCCAATTGAACACCATTGGATATTATTGTTACATTCTCACCTAATTTTTGACGAATAATCTCTTCTGTTACATCTGATCTTAAGGCTAAAGCAAGAAATTGTTTGGCACGAGAGCATGCAACATAAATCAATCTATGTTTTTCCGTCATCTCACGCACATTCTGCCCTTGGTCACATATGTATTAATTGTATTAATCGTTAAGCAAAATCAGTGTATTGCCGGCGAGAGATGCGCTTCGCGCAACACTCGCGGGCGGTTCTGGAATTTATGCTGAAGTTCTCGAAGCACCCCTTGCAGTCTCTGGCAAGCAGCCAGAGTCTGCAAGGGGCTTATTTCTTAAATTTTTCTTCATCAGCCAGTGCCTCATACTTTCCATCCTTGCACTCCAGAATTATTTGTTAATTTGTTAATCGTTAACTGTTAACTTTCTTTGTTTTCATCCTCCCTGCCCAGGCTCCTACTGTCTTTGTGGAGATCCAAGCCAGCAGGCAGGTGACTGCCAGTACCAGCACGAAGAGCCAGAGATTGTGGAACAGACCGAAGGTCATAAGGGCGTTCACAACTGTCATGTGGTAGATATAGACTCCGTATGAGATGTCGGTCCTGATGTTCAGCCTTGGGAAGCTGTAGGCGAAGCCCACCAGACCGAGGAAGAGCAGGAGCGTGCCGAATAGGCTGTATGAGGCATCGATGTCCCAATGGATGATGTACTTCTTCACAAGCAGCACTACCACAAATGCCCACCACCATTTCAACAGGAACGGAATCATCACGTCTTTCTTCTCTGCCACCAGACTCGCGCACAGGAACATCCACAGGTACGGCAGCAAGGTCTGTCCGTACAGTTTGCCTATCGTCTCCGGCAGTTGTCCACGGATGACACACGATGCCAACGATACTGCCAGAGCCGCAGCTATTGCCGAGAACCATACCCACAACTTCTTCCCGTGAAGGCCCTTGTAGATGAAATACGCAAAGAAGTAGAACTGTATCAACACGCATATCGTCCACAACGCACCATTGGGACAGCCGCAGCCATAACTCCTCAGGCAATCCGGAGTCCAGAACTGGAATATCGTCCCCTGGGTAATGGCGAACGCTCCGAACTGAGGCCAGTCGATGAGCTCGTGATAAAGCAGAAGCAGTACGATGAGTTCCACAAGCACCGCCACCCACAACTCCGGATAGATGCGCCAGAACCGCTTCTTCAGATACTCCCCGAAACTTCTTGACCGACCTATCGACCACCATATCAGGAAACCGCTCATGGTGAAAAAGATTGGCACTCCTTGGAAGAAATGGATGAAATCGCCAAGGACTGGGATGGCATCTATTTCAAGATGGGCAAATGTATGTCTATACAGCACTTCGATTGCCGCAAGCAGTCGGATTGTATTGAGGCAGTCAATAGGCTTTCTGTTCCTTATTTGCGGTTCGTTGGCTGTCATTGGTTCACGAGTAAAGAGCTATTGCTATGCCCTATCATTCCCATTCCCGCAAAGTAGGTCGTCAGGGGTCTTGATGAAAGCCCATGGGTTCTTCAGCATTTCAATGTGCTTTTGTTTTTCTTCTTCTGTGAAGCGATCTTTAATCTTCTTTGCTGGATTGCCTCCATAGATGCAATAAGCCTCTACATCTTTTGTCACGATTGATCCGGCAGCGATGATTGCACCATCGCCAATAGTAACGCCAGACATGATTATGCTTCCAGCTCCAACCCATACATCATCACCTATTGTTGTTGGCTTAGTAACAGGACGTCCGGCAAACACTGTCGGAGTTCCAGCGACCTTATAATTGTGATCACCACCGAGAATCATCACGTTGTGAGCAATCATTGTGAAATTTCCAATAGTAACATTTGGGCAAATGCTGGAATGGGGCCCTACATAAGAATATGCACCAGCTCGAAAATCCTTACTTATTGAAGCACCTTTGACAGCAAGAAACGTCTTGTCAACATTCTTCAGTCCAAGTTTCTTAATGTAATATCTGCGCCTTAATTGCTTTATCTTACTGATTATCTGCGATTTATACCCCCCCCTATTGATTGAAGGGATGATTTCTTTCATAGCCTTATAATCTATTGGAGTTAAACTTGTTACATTCTCAAGGTAGTACTGAGCCACTTTATTATCAGTATATTCCAAAGCAGTCTGTCTTGCTTTTCGAGACATTTCCTGTCGTTCCGCTACAGTCATCGCGTTGATTTGTCTGATGATGTCCGACAACGCATCGGCATCTCCAGGCTTACAAAGAAAGCCGTTGACTCCATTTTCAATGATGCCCACCATACCGCCATTATCGCCTGCGATGGCAATGCACCCGCGAGACATAGCTTCAAGGTAAACCAATCCAAATACCTCACGGTCGCTAATCATCACGAAGCAATCAGACTTGTCGTACCATTCTATGATATCATCACGATTGATCTGCCCAAGAAAGGCAATCTTTTCCGATATACCATATTTGTCGCAAACATCCTTTGTTGGCTGATATGCAGCTTCTGTCTTTCCGATGAAAGTCAATGAGAAGTCATCCTTGCCATATACGCTGTGCAATGCTTCCGGGATAGCCTGAGGGTGCTTGTACATAGCCATACGGCCGACAAACATGAAGTTCTTGATTGGTTCACCCGTCCATACTTTCTCGGTGTATTCACGTTCCATAAATGATGCAGCCACTCCAGAATAGCACATGAACTGATGATTCGTCAGTTTGAAGTTTCCAATTATATCATTCTTTATAGATACCGAACGGAAGCCAATAGCATCAATCGAGTTCAGAGCCTTTTCGCCATTCTCCTTAAATATTCTTTTGATAGTTCCTGAACCTTCATGCAACACAACGGCTGTCTTTGCCTCCGGGAAAGAAGGTTTGATGCGATTGATTATGCCGATTGTAGGATTGCAGAAATGGCCAATAATAGCATCAGGGGTAAACTGGATTGATTCCAACTTCTTTAAGAGGGCTTTAGCTTCCTTTTCAAGTACTCCCTTACTAAAAGTTCCATGAGGCACATACTTGAAGATTGGAATACTATACGCCACACAACCCTTATAGCTGTATGTAGTTTCTTTTACCGCTTCATTGACATACGTATTATCGCCACAAATCCGTTTCCTTAAAGCAGGTAGCATATTTGCGACTTTTAGGAACAGAGAAGGGAACGACGAACGATAATGTACTATCACCACCTTATGCCCTTGCTTGATCCAATCGTCAACGAAATAATTGCACACCTTCGCGTCATGGGGAGTTGCCTCCTCATGCCACATTGGGGTTATGAATAGTATTTTTGACATTTTATTACTGTTTTCATGTAGTAACGAAAGGGAGTCATTTTCAGTGAATCTTCTTCAACAATCGGTAAGTCTGAACATATCTCTTTGGGAAGAGGTTAAACAGGAACCATTCCAATTGATACTTAGTCGGAGAATTTCGAAGAACCGCAATAACCCTTTTGTTTTCAAACAAATAACAGTTATACTTTTTATACTCAGATTCATCGAACTGGCTAATAATGGATAATGAATTGTTTAGCAAGACTGAAATCTGATAATCGAACACCTTCAACAATTCAGAGTCGTTTTTTATCTGTGATTCTTTAAAATCGAACAAGCGAGTACAAACGAACACATTATCATAAGCTCGTTTTATTCTTGGTTTTTGAGTTATTGACTCCGGATCCCTAAATACTGTGTAAAGGATTTGTGGCACAACAACTACATTTTTTGTCATAAACAACAGCCTAGGGGTCAACTCGGAATCCTCATGATAAATACCAGGATAATACTTTAGGTTATTTGCAATTAGAAATTGCCTATTATAAACATAAAATGGTCCGCAATGAGTCCACTGATTCGATAACAACAACTCGCGCCCTGTCTTTACATTCTCGGGGATATAGTTCCTGATTTTGTCAACACCCTCAGTTTGCGCATATATAGGAATTACATCAGGTGATTTTGAAATTGCCTCAAGCAACAAACTTACTGCACTCGGTGCGATAACATCATCCGCATCAACAAACCATACATATTCTCCCAAAGCGAAATCAACTCCGTTGTTCCTTGACATCGAAAGACCTTGGTTTTTCTGGTTAACAAGTCTTATTATTGTATGCTTCTTTGCATAATCCTCTAGTATAGCCAATGAATTGTCCGTTGAGCCATCATTGATTGCTACAACTTCATAGTCATTCTGAGATGCACACTTTTGATTTAGGCAAGAATCAAGACATTTTGCCAAATACCTTTCTTTATTGTAAACTGTGACGACTATAGATAGTTTCATTTATAGCTGATAATAATTGATTAAACAATAGTCAGGAGCCAATTTGCGAAGTTCGTCATTCATTAGCAACGATGTCTCCTCCTTATTGGGGATTAAGCCAGGATGGCATTCCAGTTCAATAGTTTTAAATTTTGTATTCCGATGGTACCTAAAATCTTGTAAAAAGAATTGATAACTTACAAGGTCATCAGTTATCTGGAAATTCTTCTTAATTGCTCTTACCCACAGATAATGTCTCAAAGGTTTATCAAACAGATGGAATTTCAATTTCTTGAATATGCCAGATTTCGGTTTAACGACAACATTTGACTTATCATATTTAGGGTTTTTATACTTGCGGGATCTCCATATTTTAAACAAAGAGAAATATTGACGATTCCTACATTTATTGATACCCGTGCTTTTCATCACATCAATCAGCACGTCCCTCAGCTGTGGAATAGTATGCGTATGTTGATGGCTATTAATATGTGAGATTGAAATGCCAGCATCAGACACCTTCTGAATTTGAGCGATCCATTCCTGCTTTATTGCTAATTTAAGCTCATCGGTAAAATTCTCAATAGCGAATGCAGCCCCTTCAATAAAATTGTCTAATTCATCCGTCATCCCGTACTTGTGAAAGACATCTTTATTCGTCAATGGATGAAATTCAACAATATTCAAATGGACACCAAACGAAATTTCGTTATGAAATTTTGCGATATCGATAGCTTGTTCAAAAGCAGGAGCATTTGCCATTATAGTGCTGGATGATATCACGTGAGATTCTATAGCTTCCTTGATTGCTTTGTTGACATCAGAATTATATCCAAAGTCATCTGCATTTATTATTACTCTCATCTTCTGCTTCTCCATGCCTTAAATTGTAAACGTTTCTTGTTGATATAACTTTTCGAGATGATGCGTCGAATATTTCGTTTTAAAGTGAGGGATTTTTGAATCTCATACGGATGCATATCATCTTCATCATAATAAAAGAAGATGGTGGCTCTTTCCATATCTTTCTTCCATTGTGACTTGGATATTATTCCGTCGCTTACATTATACTTATCCCAAAATTCGTTAATAAGGTATTGTTTTCCACTAACTCTTGTTGGAACATTTTCAGTTATCCCGAAACAGCTATTTACATAGGCGAGAGCTATATTCGCACCTCCTTGATAAAACAAATGTGAAGTTCCATCATTTCGAAGATTAAATTCATAGAAGAACGCCCCTGATTCATGAAGTGCATATTCAACGCTAAAGATACCATAGAAATTAATTCCCTCAAGAAAACTTGAGATGCATTCTTCTTTTACTCCATTAGGTAAACTTGGAGTGATGTAACCAAACGATCCGCATCCATCATCAGACCATCTATTACGAACGCATATACCTGCAAGGTGCGTCTTTCCGTCCATCGCTCTACAGCCATATACAAGTCCATCAGCATCCTTGTTAATGAACTCCTGTTGTACATACCTTCTATCTTTTAATAGATATGACAAGGCTTTTGTGTGCTCCTTTTTATTGCGAATAATTTTCACTTTAAAATCTTTGTGACCAGGAGAACAGGGCTTGATAACGATTGGATATGATTTAACATTTAGCGCATTTTCATTGGGGAGTAAAAGAGTTTGAGGTACTGTTATTCCGTGTTCTTCCGCCATAAGGCCCATAGTATACTTGTCATCGACTTTCTTCAGAAGACCTTGCTTGGTAGGCCCTGCTACGTAGAAATACTTTGACAGTTCATCATAATGATTATTTGCAGCCTCAGAAAATTTATCTGCCGTAAATAGTAGTACAGGTTTCTGTTCACTATCCTGGAAGTTATGCAATAGATAATCTAGGCCTTTTTCAACTGAGTCAACCACCTCATACTTTCTACAATACTTACTCGCTGTTGCAATATTCGTAATCTTTGCATGCACCAGAAAAAACAAATCGAAATCATGATTTCCTAACATGCGGAGTAAGCCAAGAGCATTGTGATGATCATCACCCCATATAATAACTCGCTTCATTGTCCAATTATGGTATTAACGTTATTTCTATTTTGTTCTTGAGCAATAAATAATCCCAGAACGGCCGTTGAGAATATAAAATTGGTACTAATTGAGACCGGTCCTTTCAAGAATAATAAGAGGACCAGAGACATAATAGCGCAAGAATACAACTTTTTCTTGTCATCTTGTAAACGACAAACACAGTTTACGATAATATTCTTCCAAGCCACATATAGCAGCAATGTAAAGAGTCCATACAAAGCAAAGAAATCAAATACGGCACTATGCATTCCAACCGAGTTCTCGGTATAGTTTCCAAATTCCGTAATTTCCCCTAAGCCCAAAATTGGATTGTGCAAGAAAGTATTAATTGATTGCTTATATAATTCGACACGTGTTCCAACCTGACCTGTAGCCTGTCCTTCATTTATGCTCTCATTAACATCTTCTAATTTCATCAACATTTGGTAGTTCACCTCAAAAGAAAATGCTTTCAGTGCAACTATGGCAACAATCGAAACAACAAATATTGCCGAAAATAATCTTGTTTTACTTGTTGTATGTGCAACACTCCTCAATACTACAAAAGCACAAAGGAAAATAGACAAAAAAGCCGATGTGGTTAATGTAGCCATAACTTGAACACCAATCCCTGCTATCACTATTAATGAGGTGGCTATTATGACATACTTTTTTTTCGAATTCACACAATAAGCTAACACCAATGGCAACATAATCGATAATGCTTCACCATTGCCATATTTAATGACAGGTTTATAAAAAGGCTGAGCGAGTTCTTCACTACCTGAATAACCAAAATATCGCACATACATTGGGTCCGATAGAAGATAATAATAACTCCATAGCAAAGTGTAAGCTAACGCAATTAAAAGGCAGACGAAAACAGTATTAATTTGCCTATTGTTCAAGTACTTAAGACAACGACATATTGACATCCCCGTCAAAAAACTCAATGAATTGACAAAGGTATTTTGCCATGACAACCCTTTGCCAAAAAATAAGTATATGACCTCAACCCCAAAAAATGCGATCATTATCGGTAATACAGTTCTATTGTCTTCATTAGGATATTTGATGAATGATAACAAACAAATAGCCATCATTAATAGACAATATAACGGAGTTGATAAAAAAGGGATATATAATGCTGTAAAAAATACAGCAAGTAAAATTGTTAGTGTCTTATTGTTTTCTGTTATCATACCTGTTTTCGCCAAATACAACCTATACTTCTTTCCAATATGCAATAAAATCGTGCTCCTTTATTTGTTTTTCCTTTGGAGGCAATTTCATATAGTTACCAAATGTTGCAGATAGATAAGAATCGTAATCAGACACAGCCATATATGTTCTATTTTCGAATGAAATTCTCTCATACGAACAAAATACAGACATAGGAATTGGGCTCTTGCATTTCATTCCAGCAATCATCTCATATAAGTATTCCGATCGAGTATTATTAAAGATTGAAGCAAGGCTATTGATTCTTTTGGCCCAAAATGTCCTTGGTAGGCCCAAGCTAAGAAGATATGCTTTTATCTCTCTTTTAATCCCAATATCTTTAATTTTCCTCTGTTGCAACAAAAAAGCAGCAGATGCACTTTGGTGCATTTTTTTAATAATATTATGTCTCACCTTGAAATCGAACTTACCAAGCACTTTGTCAACTGGAAAGACATCTATAAATACTCCTGGTCTTATCATACCCTCTACAATCGTAAATGTTTTAGGATTACACACTTTGCCAAATGCATAACCTGCGCAGGTGCCATTTTCAATTGAGACCAGTTCAAATGGATGTTGATTTTCATTGTTATGCCAAATGCTGTTAAATTTGACATACTCATCTCTAACCATTTGGATATCAATATCATCATCCCAAGGGATATACCCACCGTGACGAACTGCACCTAGGAGAGTTCCCCCACTTATTGTATATTTAATGCCATTCTTCTGGCAAAATGCATCCACGTAATCAAGAAGCTGCATCTGCAGTTCTTTTAGTTCTGTTGAATCAATTTCCTTCATTTTCAAAATCCTATTATTCTTTTTACGAACAGTTTTATTCTTTTATTTAGAATATATTTTTTTAGCACCTTCTCGGGGCAAACATCATTTTTGTCATATACAAAGCAGATGTCTGAAGAATCCCATATACTGTTCATTTGTTGATAAGATATATACCCTCCATACCAATCATCAACACACATCCGTTCATTGCAATAAACTGATATCTTTGTAATTTCACTTGGCAAATTATCCCAGCTCTGGCCTATGAGTGTTTTTACCAACATTTCTGGGAGATTCACACCACTTGCCGTTACGGCATATCCAGACCCCCCATATCGCAAGTTGAGTTCTCCAAAGAACAATTCATCTTCACTCTTGTAAAAATCTATATCAAAGATGCCAACAAATCCAATTTGCTGTACAAAAGACCTGAACTTATCTATTAGTTCCTCATAGCCCTTAACCGGCATTATGCGTCCCTGTTTCGCCACTCCGAAATGACCTCCGTTTGCCATCGAAATAATTTCAAGTACTCCAGGAATGACAACATCTTTACCGTCAGAAAATCCGAGAACCGCATATTCTGTTTGGATATTACGGAACTCCTCTGCCATAATGTCGATGGTAGGCTTCTTCTGAACAAGCATGGCAATTACTGCACGCAATTCCGTTTCATTATTACACCGTTTCAAACCGCCTTTCCCTCCAACGATCGTGGCAAGAGGTTTTGGGAAGCAAGGGTATTGCAGGTCGTTCGGAATAGTATATTTGCCTTCAACAACTCGGATAGTCCAACTTTTCGCCACATTCAAGCCACACTCGGAAGCAAGTACTTTCTGACGTGTTTTATCCATCCATCGCACAACAGCACCTTGTTCGTGGTTGATATGTGGAAAAAGGAAATATGGAGAAAGTCTATCATAGTTCATATCCACGGCAGCTGCTGAAACATCGCTATCAGGAATAATCACGACTTTTTGGTTTGGATCCACACATTCACTAAGCAAAAGATCTATCAAACCATCTTTATCCGAAGCATGACAGAACAAGTATCTGCTGACGTACTTACTAAAGCAGTCAATTGGCTTTGTTGTGTCAAGTGTCTTCCCATCACGCTTGTAAAACGTCATCACAATAACTATGACCTCATAGTTCGCCATCCCTAAAGCCCGTATCATTCCCAAACGGGAAGTGTAGCCGTGTCCTATGATAACAACTTTTTGCTTCATTTGTAATTTCCTGTTTTAAGCAACTCCTTAATTCCCTCAATTGCCACTTCACGGTTTTGTTCCGATCGTAAAGAATGTAATGTAAATAGCAAATGATGCTTTGTATAATCGCGAACTTTATATTGCATTAACCTATGAGGGAATAGTTTACTCAGTATTTTGTTAACAATACGCCCGCCTTTATACGCGTTTATATATTGCGGAACTTCATTCAAACAGTATGCTTTGAATTTGCCCAATATCAAGTCTTCATCGTATACTTCTTCTGAACGTTTCTCAAATTCAGAGAAGTCCTGTTGCTCATCATAACGTACCGTATCGCCAACAGCATTAACAAGATGCTTTTTGATAGTAGGATTACTATCTTTGCTCAATGTCAGTTCAATAATGAGCCCTGTATCAGTAAATTCATTATTAAATGAACGAAAAAGAAAGTTGCCTTGACCATATAACAAGTAAGCATCTTTATAATACTCTTCACACCCCACGCAATGGGTATGTTGAGAGAGGATCATATTCGCTCCAGAATCAACCATACGGTAGAATCGCTTTCGTGTCTTAGGTGATGGATATCTGAATTTCTCGGTTCCTCCATGGTAAATTACGATTAGATATTCGCATTCTTGCCTCAAGAGTTCCAATTCTTTGCACACGACATATTCGTCATATAGCCATGCTCCTCCGTATGTACTGGAGGGCTCATTATACATTGTTTCTCCAACATTATATATTCCAATTTTATAACCATTTATCTCAAATAATATTGAATGTTGGATAGAATCCACGTTAATCCCTGCACCCAAATATCTTATCCCTAGGCTATCAAGTATTGAAATAGTATCAATTATCCCTTGATGACCGGCATCTGTAATATGGTTATTTGCAAGAGTGCAACAGTTGATTCCAAGTGCTTTCACACCATTTAATGTTGATGTCGGTGCTTTAACAACAGGACCAGTCTTTTCGCCAATTGAATCGCCATCGGTCAACGCCCCTTCAAGATTACAAATTCGGAAATCAGCTTCTTTGAATAAACCTAATATTTTATCCCCAAATAAGTATTCAATGTCACCTGTTATGAATTTATCGTAGTTTTGAGGAATAGGGAATAAATCTCCGACTATTACAATCTTTACGCTATCAGTATTATCCATTTCCAACAAATTATCGATGAAGTATCTTTGTTATCAGCAATGTTTTTATTCCACTTAGAATATATTTATAAAAGCAATAGAGTTTTGAATATGGACAGCCATCAGGCCATTTTGCCATAATAACACAATAATGGTCTTTACTTGATGCCCTGAAGAAACGAACATACCGATACCCGTTTTTCAATGCCTTATTTTGAACTACTTTATTTCTTTGGTGAGTATCAAAAATAATAGTATTAAAGTTTTGCTTTCGTGCAAAATCTTCACGAGCTTTTATCAATTTATTATAAATACCTTGGCCATTGTATTCAGGCAGTACTCCTGCAAAACCCAAATAAGCATATTTCCCTTTAGCATACCATGTGTCGCCCGTTTTATCACAAACAGCGGCTACTCCTACTAATTTATCACTAGCCAAAGCAACAAACATTCTACCATTATCGCCTATCGTCTCGATGATTCTCTCGCTTGGCCACTGATAATGGGTCATAATTATTCCCTTTTCCCTATTGACAGCATGAGCTTCAAACAGGCACTGCTTAATATCCTCCCACGAAACCCAATCGGGTTTCTCAACAATTAGGATTTCATTCGTTTGCATATCGAAGAATAAATATGTTATATACACTTCATTATTTTGGAGTAAAAGCCTCGCTCAATCCCCAAATACTCAAATGTAGCAGGACCTGGGCGTGAATTTCCTTCTATCAATTCCGGGCCATCCGGTGTTACAGCAACATCCCAACCAATAAATCTCACATCTTGAAGTTTATTAGCTGCATCTACAACAGCTTCAATAATTTCTCTCCAGAAAGGGATTTTATAGCCAAGCATAAAAATATCTGTACCTGGGTGAACGAAGATTAATTCTTTATTTCCAATACTATAGGAGCCCAACAACCCGGGACCTTCAATGCAGCCATATTCGATATTTATTGGATATGCCACGCCTCCCGTACTCATATTATCAACTACTGAATCACCTACGCCACAACGCAGAGCAGCCTTCAAGCATTGTACAACACCATTTTTATCTAACAAAGTGATGATTCGAATAGTATTCACCGATTGGTTATTGAAAACCAATAATGGATGTTGCTCAATATATTCTTCTAATAATATATTTCTTCCTACCAATAGGTCCAAATCGTTCTTTTCTTCTACACTTAGTATATGAATGCCCTGCCCTTTCATACCACCAATAGGTTTTACCAGAACTTTTTTACAATCCTTAACGAACATTTTAAGATCATATACATTTGCTTGTTTACATGAAATCCATTTCCGTTTGACATAGGGGGAAAAATAATCATTAAACTTCTCTTTATCAGCTAAAATACAAACGTTCTTAGAAGAATTAAATATTGACTTTGCTGTGTAACCACGGCCTTTAGTGTACGTGTTTTTTCGCTCAAAAGCCCTTAACCTGTAGAAGCCACCAGATGCATATTGCTCTACCTCACAACCATGTATAAAATAGCAGCTTATAGCATCAATGAAGTGAAACCATATTGGTTTTTGAGTTTGTTCTGAAATAGTTTTAGCAGCCAAAAATGAGTTCTTCAGTAATGCCTTACCTAATCGTCTTCTCATAAGTGTCATATAATGTTTATGCTTAATATCATCAAAAAAACGAATTTTGTTTCCGAAATACTTTACTTTTTTTCCCAAAATCGCAACTTAGATGGAACGGCGCTTAATGCGAATTGATAAGCTTCTGGCTTGAATAAAATAGACCACCCCAAATATAAGACTATATACAGCCCAAGTTTTAAAATGCCGTCTTTGAACATTTGCACACCAGCAGCCAACCCACAAAAATAACAGATAGTAGCAATTAAAGAAGACGCAAAAAAAATAGGAGCTAAATCTTTGATTTGCTGCCACCATTTATAGCCTATATGTTTCGACACTAAACGAATGTTTACAAAATATGAAAACCAGCAATTTAGGACACTGCCCCATAACAAGCCTGTTATTCCTGAAATAAGTAAGCCACCAATAATAAATAACAATCCAACACTTCGCTTTATGATGGTCCAAACGAACATTGTTCGGCTTTTCCCTATTGCTGATATGGTTTGTAGATTTACTGATTGTAAACTTGAAGCCAAACCAGCAATGCACAATATTTGGAAATAAGGCACACACTCAATCCATTTATCTGAATATAATAATACAAACAAAGGCTTGGCAATCAACAGCAGGATAAACATCATAGGAAAAGTAAAATATGCTAAAGTGCTTGTCAATCTTTTCACCATAGCTATAAGTCGAGATTTATCATTCTGAACTTCTGAGTACAATGGATATGTAACCTGATTCATTATTTGGGAAATGCTTTGTGAGGCCAATTTCTCCGTACCACGAGCCTTTGAGTAATATCCCATGTCCGAAGCACTATATAAACGACCGATTAATAGGCCTTGAACTTGAGTGCAAAACTCATTAATCAGCTGTGTCAAAAACATATAGAAGCCAAATCCAAACAGCTCCTTAAATGAAGTCAGAGAAAATGTCAAAATAGGTCTCCACTTCACATAGAGCCAAAAAACGATAGCAGGGATAGCAGCAGAAATTAGATTTTGGGCAACCAATGCCCACACGCCAAAGCCATTGCATGCCATTATGATTGTAACGCCTAAAGCAATCAAAGAAGTCATAATGGTAACGATCGACAAGAGCTTGAAGTTCAATTTCTTCCTCAGCTGATTCCGTTGAATGATATTAAAGGCATAAATAAAAAGCACTAATGCTTGAACTCGCAACACCTTACTTAATAGCGGAATATCATAAAACCGAGCAATGGCGGGCGCTGCAAAAAAAAGTATCACATACATCACTGCAGCCATACCCAAATTCCAAAAGAATATTGTGGAATAGTCTTCTTGCGTGGGCTTCTTCTTCTGAATAAGAGCCGATCCGAAGCCTCCGTCAATAAATGCTTCAGCCAACACCATAAAAATGGATAGCATACCTATACACCCATAATCATATGGTGTTAATAAGCGGGCGAGTATAATACCCGATATAAACTGGATGAACATTGTGGAGTACTTCTGAAGAAATGTCCACACCATGCCCGCAGCCGCTTTATTCTTTAGATTATTTTGTTTTGCCATTAATATCTGTATCTAAACTTGAACAATGTTGTACTGTCATTGTAATATTTTTGAGTACTTGCATTCACAATCTTTACGGAAGTACTATCACTTCCTTGTTGGAATTCCCAAAGCATAATCCAATTGTCATATCGGTACAATGAGCCTTGTATGTTATGTTGGATCTGTGGAACTGCTCGACCTTTGATATTTAATGAATATGTCAGTGCATATATCCCCCCAACATGCCCACAAAGAACGCACGCAATGTTATCGTTAGGATATACCAGCAAATTCCATAATTCTTCCGGTGTAGTGAAAGTAGTATTCCTAAGTCTGGCCCTACATTTCAGGCCAATTGTTCTGCGTTGCCCTCCCTTCTCAAGATACTCATGATTGATAAGAATAAACTTAATATCAGAATGCTCAGATACATACTTAGTGGCCCACTCAATAACCTCCTTCCGTGGTCCAAACTCCAATATCAACAAATCATAGCGTTCACCCATGATAGTGTTTTCAACCACAATATTCTCCATCCTGTTTTCTTCAAATCGTTCTATTATTTGATTCTTGGAGGGAAAATTCATATATTCATTAAAATGAGTTGAATTCCTATCATCTATATGAGTCCCATCTTCCCAAGTATAATCATGATCGCCGATTGCAGAAAAATAAGGAACATCATAAGCCACAAGTTCAGTCACCTTCCTAAACCGTTCATATTGGCTTGCGGAATTGGTCTGTGTAATATCTCCGGTGTGCAAAATGCAATCAATATGAGCCTTAGATGTCTGATCTTTCAGCCATTCGATGGATTTACGGTAAATTGCTACACTAGATTCCGATTGCGTATAGTATTGTATGTCACCGAATATGGCAATATATTCGTTTTGGTAATCCTGCCGACATTCAGTGTCTACAACTTCAGCCTGAGCCTGAGCCAATACTTCATTGGTACAAGAGGCTAGAGTAAATAATGAAAGAATGAAACACGTCAACTTGATAAACATGTCACGAGAAAAAGGTCTATGAATATTCATTTCAACTTGCAATATTCCCTTAACATTGTCGAAGAAATACCCTCCGTACGAGGAATCACCACGACTTCTTTACCATTAGCCTTACACCAGTCCATTGCTCGCTGGAAACCAGCATGAATCTGATCTGGACCCTTTGCAAACACATCAAAGTCAATTGTCTGAATATCCTTGTCCACATCCTGATAGGTCACCACTTTGTCCACATAGCGGATAGCGCTAACCATATACATTCGCTCCTCAGTAGAGTAGATCATATTCGTCCCCGGCTTATACTTCAAGATAAAATCTCCATCCTGCACAGCCACTATCAGTTCACATTCTTCCCCTGGGAAGAGTTCTTTTGCATGCTTAAACAAGAGCATGTGCCCTATATGAAGCATGTCATAAACACCAAATGTCAATATACGTTTCATTATTCAATGTTATTAGTCCTATAGAATTAGTTTTCAACTTAGTGTAGCCTCTGCGATCAACTGGAGCAGTGGCAATCCCTCTGTAGCCCCCGAAGAGCACTCTTGCGGCTGCAAGCCGCATGTGTGCGTGGGGCGTGTTAAGTGTTAACTGTTAATCTTCATCAACTCCTCTTCTTTCAACGTCTCATACTTCCCATCCTTCGCCTCAAAGACAACGGTTCCTTCTTCCAGCACCTCCAGCGAATGCCACTGGCCAGCCTCAACCTGCACCATAGGGATGGTCGGTTCGATACACTCGCCTTCCTGTATAGAGGGTAAAGAATGTAAAGAGATGGGGGCCATCAGGAACTCTTCGGTAATATTGCCGTTATCGTCATAAAGCCTCATCACCATCTTCCCCCTGACCATACAAATGGTCTCGGAAGACTTCATGTGCCTGTGTATAGGCATCACAGTCCCAGGCTCAAGGGCATTGAGCATGCGCTGAGAATTGTCGTTCTCACTATTTCGCAAATCATAACTCTGCCGCAGCCGAGGTGAAGCCTTGGCTTGGGAGGAGAGGGTATCGAGAAGGGATTTGTCTATTATCATAGTGTTAACTCGTTAACCGTTAAGTTAACGGTTTTCTCTATTCGTCTTTTATGAGAATGAGTACTTCCTATGAATCTTAAAATTTGCAAATATTTTTCTCTAACGTGGAAACGCAACTTTCGCCACAAGGAGTTACCCAAAAACTATTAAATAGCAAAGTTATAATTTAGGGCCTAATGTATTAGCCATAGGGAAAATCCAAACTTCAAAACCTTCATAAAAAACCATCACGAGAATATTATCATCAATTTCTCCTGCCCCTACAAATGCATACTTAAACACTTCGGGATTCCCACCCTCAAAGCGTAATTGCATCCCGATAGATTGCAATACTCTTTTTGCACCAAGAACAAATTGTCCTTTAATATCAGGTTTACCACAAGAATCATAAAGTTCATAAGTAAACACGTTAAGTTCCCGATTCCATCTCCGTTGATATTTGTGAAAGAAAACAGCATAAGCATTTTTACAAATTTCCCTATCAAATCTTTTTCTATCTATCATCAAAGCAAGCGAAGATGTTTCAGAGTTATCATTATTGATTATTGTAGCGGGAATTTTGTTTTCAGAAAGTGCAGCAGCTAAAGCAGGACTTCTTTTAAGCGTTTTAATGCTTTTATCTATTGATTGTCCTTCTCCTACTGTGTTATTTCTAAAATGAGCTGATATAATGAACCTGACATATTCATCATCTTTTGATGTACCTTCATTATGTTCTGAACATGACGGCACTTGAATGAGGTTATCACGCCTTCCTATCGGAAAGAAAGATTTAGCTGGTGCATGTTCCGAAGAACAAGCTTTCTTACCACAAATGTAACAAGTGTCAGATTCCTTGATTTTCATAACTATTCATTTTTTCCAATGCTTCTTCATATCCGAGCCAAGAATCAGCATCCATTCCCCGCATATAATTTTGTTCCAGATATTTCAGGTACTTTTCCACCTCATTCGATTTCACACCGATAGAAGCATCGGTATATACATGAGTTAATTCTATTTCGCCGTTATCTTTATTATTAACACGTATTGTTTGATATGGTACATCATTCCCCTCTAATGCATAAGCTATATCAAATAATTCATATCTATCAGGTTCTCCGATTTCATCAAGAAAATCCTGAATAGAGTACGTTATTATACGATGGCTATTGTAATCATCTATATTGATATGCGCAATACTATCACATAAAATGGAAGCCAACTTCTTTTGATTTTGTTCTCCACCACCTGGAAAGCTGTCACTCGTCAGTTTTAGATTATCCGTCTGCAATTTCATATTAAAAGCCTTGAAACAAGCCACAAAGAACTCTTGTGTAAGTTGCGACTCCCTTACCCCTTTACGTATTATTGAAGGAAGCGAATACATGACTGCACGGAATCCAGTTGTTTTCCACAGAATATTCTTATTTGGGTTTTTCCACTCTTCTGTAAAAGTAGCTTTTAACGCATTAAAACAATTTGAAATTATTTTTAATATGACTTCATCTTTATCTTCTATGAAATATTTTCTAAAAGGGAATCTATCATCTTGAGCCAACTTTTCTCCTCTTTTAATAGTCCTTGCATCTTGGTCAGGATAACGAGAGATTAACATCATCAGGCTTTTTGCAAATGTTGCTTGTGAAAGAGTTGCTTCAGTTTGCTGTTTCTCTTTTTTACCTAACATCTTCAAGCGATTATAGAACGGAGAGTTTGAATCATAATTTAAAGCTCTTGCTATCTGATGTACAGTTTTTTGAGGGCTTCGCGATGTTGAAACATCAAACAATTCGTATATAAGACTCTTATTAACTGTAACCTGATTGCAGTTTATTGTTGAAAAAATATAGGCTTTCTCTTCCATTGTCAAATCAAACATAAAGACAACAGGAAGTGTAAAATCTTTAACATTGGTAGAACGATCAATACCCCAAAGACGATGCTGTCCATCAATAACTTCACCAATTATGGAATCCTCCGTTATTGTAATTGTTTTATCATCTTCATTGAGTCTTACTTGCGCATTTATATCTACACTTATTATTATAGGAGTAGGAAAAATGGCATCAGGATCCGAGCAGAACTCACTTACTGCTTTAATTCGACTTGTGGATTTTTCTCGCTGAATTCCTTCACCTTGAATGGTACGAGGACGGACTTCAACAATTTTCAACAGAGTTTCTGCTGGCAAAACAGCCATATAAAAAGTTCCGATTGGCTGCTGAATTTCTAAATAACTAACTGTCTTCATAAACCTACTCCATTTCCATCAGTTGTAATATCTGCGGTTTTTTCCACTATATGCTCTTTTTCCTTATTTTCTGTCACATAGTGGTCTTTCGCCATATTGAGCTCGGCTTCATGTAATTTCAACAAAGAAAATCCATGGCAATAAATGGCAAAGACTATAGCAATGATAAAAAACAAGAGCTGCCAAAAATCAACGGAAACATTATCCCTTGTCAATTTTGAAAAATCTTGAACGAGTGCCGTGTCAGAAGCTGCAAATGAATAAAAAACTGCACAGAAAATCATTGTAAAAAACATCAACGTAACCAACACCATTCCTATGTGCTGATAATTCGGTTTCTCATCTTTTGAAAAACTAATAAATAATGGAGCAAGAAGAGAAGCGACTAAAACAAGTGAGAATGTGTAAAACGTACCCGATAAACTGTCTGGAATAAGTGCAACACTGAAATCCCACCCCATAAATACAGAGCGTCTTATTACATTAATGATAGGGCCCAACAAACCTGCAAAGATTACAAACATAACCCATAAAAAAGTTTCTATAAGGTGTTTGCGATAAATACAAATCAGAAATGGGCACATTACAGCTTTGGCAAAATCACCTTTAATACGCATGTAAAGTGGTGTCCTCTTTCTACATTTTTTACACATAATTGATTATCATCATATTCATTTATTCCTTAGCCTCTGCGACCATCGGGAGCAGTGGCGGTCTCTTCCGAGCCCCTTTAAGCACTCTATCGCGAAGCGATTGAGTGCGTGGGGCATTATCTTCACTTCGCCAAATTCCCAACGCCCTTCAACTCGTTTTGTATATACTCCAGACTGGCAATCTTCTCCTTGGTCTCTTCCAGATTGAGCCTCCTGGTATTATCCGAATTGAACTCATCTATCGTGGCGCGTTTGGTATCGCCTTCCTTGAAGAACTTGTCGTAGTTGAGCCCGCGGTTGTCTGCCGGCACGCGATAGAAGTTGCCCATGTCCTGAGCCTTGGCGCATTCTTCTTTGGTCAGGAGCGTCTCGTACATCTTCTCTCCGTGGCGAATGCCGATGACCTTGATGTCTTCTTTCTTGCCACCGAACAGCTCGCATACGGCCTCGGCCTGGGTCTGGATGGTGCAGGCGGGGGCTTTCTGGACGAGTATGTCGCCGTTCTGGCCGTTCTCGAAGGCGAAGAGCACAAGGTCAACTGCCTCTTCGAGCGACATGATGAAGCGGGTCATCTTGGGCTCGGTCAGGGTGATGGGGTTGCCGCTGCGGATCTGGTCTATCCAGAGAGGGATGACGCTTCCGCGGGAGCACATGACGTTGCCGTAGCGGGTGCAGCAGATCTTGGTGCCGTGGAACTGGCCATCGGCATTGAAGGTGCCGGAGTTGCGGGATTTGGCAACGGCAATTTTCTCTTCGAGAGCCTTGCTGATACCCATTGCGTTGATAGGGTATGCAGCTTTGTCGGTTGAAAGGCAAATCACACATTTTACGCCGGCATCTATGGCTGTTTCAAGGACGTTGTCGGTTCCTATCACATTGGTCTTGACTGCTTCCATAGGGAAGAACTCGCAACTGGGAACCTGCTTGAGGGCGGCTGCATGGAATATGTAATCGACTCCACGCATAGCGGTCTTGAGGGTACTCTTGTTGCGCACGTCGCCTATGTAGAACTTGATCTTGCTGGCAACCTCGGGCATCTTGGCCTGGTACTCGTGGCGCATGTCGTCCTGCTTCTTCTCATCACGCGAAAAGATGCGGATCTCGCCTATGTCGGTACGAAGGAATCGGTTCAACACTGCGTTGCCAAAACTGCCGGTTCCACCGGTAATCATGAGGACTTTGTCTTTGAATATGGACATGGTTGTATTGTTTATCTGTTCTTATACATATTATCGAAATGCTTCTCGTACTCGCCACTGGTCACGTTGTCCAGTCACTGCTCATTGTCCAGGTACCACTTGACGGTACGCTCGATGCCTTCCTCGAACTGAAGAGAAGGCTCCCAGCCCAGTTCTGCCTGAAGCTTACGCGAGTCGATGGCGTAACGTGCATCGTGGCCAAGACGGTCTGTGACGTAGGTGATGAGGTTCAGGTCCTCGCCTTCTTCACGTCCCAGCAGACGGTCAACGGTCTTGATGACCACCTTGATGATGTCTATGTTCTTCCACTCGTTGAAGCCGCCGATGTTGTAGGTCCGGGCAATTTTACCATTATGGAAAATTGTATCGATTGCCCTGGCGTGATCTTCCACATAGAGACAGTCGCGCACGTTAAGGCCCTTGCCATAGACGGGCAGTGGCTTGCGGTGTCGGATGTTGTTGATGAACAGGGGTATCAGCTTTTCGGGGAACTGGTACGGGCCGTAGTTGTTGGAGCAGTTGGTCACGATGGTGGGCATGCCGTAGGTGTCGTGGAAAGCACGGACAAAGTGGTCGCTGCTGGCCTTGCTGGCCGAATAGGGCGAGTGCGGGTTGTACTTGGTGGTTTCCACGAAGAACTCCTCGCCGTATGCCTCGTGCTGAGCCTCGGAGGATGCCTTGGTAGTGAATGGTGCAGGGATTCCCTCTGAATGGGTCATCTGAAGTGCGCCATAGACTTCATCGGTACTTATGTGTTCATCTGCTCGTTTATGGCTTTCTGGTACAAGCCCAACTGATCCACATTGTCCGAATCGAACTTATCCACTTTCACTTCTACCGCAACATATCTGTGCATCGGAATCTGATAGAAGAGTAAATCCACGAAATTATCTGTGGAACCGACCATCAGATGATGTTCACGGGAGATGAAGGCAAAGCCAGGGCCCATCTCCATCAGCGTTTTCTCGACATGATCCACCAGACTCTGCTTGAGCATCGCTTCGTTGTACTGCTCCGTCATGCCTGTATAATCGAAGACGTATGGGTCTTTCACCATTTGTTTCGCCAGATCGCTGCCCGCAGGAGGCAGTGTGCGGTCGAAGTTGTTGATGGCTCTTCCCTGGCGGTCGTACAAATCTGTGTCCAGCCAGTTGAGGAGGACGGCTCTGCTCCAGCCGTGTTGGAAAGCCTGATGAACGTAGAAGAGTCGGCAATGAGTTTTGGGAATTCGTTGATATATAGCGAGTACCATCTTTTGCAATAGTATATGTTTTTCTCGGTCAGGCCTTTGATGTGGGGCAGTTTCGACTGCTTTATGTGTTAATTATTTTGCTGCAAGCGGCAGTATCGAACTGCATGCTGTCGCACCACCGGTGCGCCTGCTGATGGGTGTCAGTTACTCGGCCAGTTCGGCTTTGATGTCGTTGACTATGTAGGTGTCGCTCATGAGCTGGAGTCCGTATTTGGGGTCCTGAAGCTGGGCGGCTGTGGTGGTGCCGTAGAAGAGCAACAATGCGCGCTTGGGCGGAATCTGAAGCTCCTCGGAGAGCTGCATTATGATTCGCGTTATCTTGCGGTAGAGTATGTAGTCTTTCATATTTCGATTGATTCAACGAAGGTGAGGTATCTGTCAATGCTTTCCTGATTAAGGATGCAGACTTGGTGGCGGAGATCTTCTTTGATAAGTTCGCCCATGGCCATTTCCGGGGTCATCCGGCCGTCTATGTATGCGTCAACGGTTGAAATGACTCCATCATTCGCTATTCCGCCTTCTATCCAGTCAAGTCCCTTCCACGGTTGCTTTCCCTTTCGGCTGTATGCGATAAAGTCCAGCCATTCCACATTATACTCCGGGAAGATTTTCATTGCATAGTTTCCGTCTGCAATGAAGCGTTCCTGATCGAAGTTGTATATATTCAGAACAGGTTTAAGACCTCTCTTGCGCCCAGCTTTGGTGTTTGCCCACTTGATGGCTTGATCACGGTCGTTGGTCACATAGAACCCTGGGCCGAAGTCGAGGTCTGACCGACCTACATGTGCAAGTGGCTCGCGTACGGACACCACGGCTCCGTGGTAGAGTATATGGTCATCAATGTACATCGTTCTCGTAGTTATATAGGGTTTCTATTATGTCATCTGCAACGTAGTCAGCACTCTGGGTATGGAGTGTATCGTAGAATTTAATGAGTCTGCCGTCAATGAGTCCCTGTGCCTCCAGACGGTTGGTGAGCTCAGATGCCGGGATGTTCATCTTCTTGGCCGCTGTCTGTATGGCTATGACGCAGAACTGCATCACATTGCTTTCGTATGTTATCGGACTGCCTTCCATATTATTTGTAAAGGTAATGGTTTTTCGACTGCTTTATGTTAAATGTTAACTTGTTACCGTTATCTGTTCTTATACATATATCGTAATGCTTCTCATACTCGCCGCTGGTCACGTTGTCCAGCCACTCCTCGTTGTCCAGGTACCACTTGACGGTACGCTCAATGCCTTCCTCGAACTGAAGAGAAGGCTCCCAACCCAGTTCTGCCTGAAGCTTACGCGAGTCACTCGCGTATTGTGCAACTATTCCACATCTTCAAGGAGGTCGTGGGGGATGTACGGGGTGGCGATTGCCGCTAGGTCGGAGATTCGCACTATCAGCCTCCGATCGCCTTTGATGCGCTTAATAATACCCTCACAGCCAGCGAAGACACCGGATTTGACGCGTTTGCGCGGTCCTTCGAAGAAGTGCGGGTCGTCAACTGGCAGATAGATGACAGGCTCATCGTGGAAGGGCTCCATTATCAGGAAAGTGTTCATTACACGGTCCGGCACCGGCTCTATCGCTGTTTTCTGCGCGTTGCGGTAGAAAAGCACGCGGTCGAAGAGATCCGATCTGATGAGGTTGATGTTGCTGTCGGTGGTATGGATGAACAGAAGCGACTTGATGTCTTCTATTCCCGTGTGCTTCACATGCAGGGTGTCAAGATACTTCAGCACGTATGTCCTTTCCTTTATCATTCGTGCGGCGAACCACTTCAGTTGACTGTTGTCGGCTTGCATATTGCTTTGCTGTATTACATAAAGGACCAGTCCTCCCCCTCCCCCAGCTCGATTTGTGTCAAACCGCATGATACGGAAAGACACGAAGCGGGAATGCTCCGGCAATCAGATATGTCTCTGAAGTGTTCCGCCCTAGTCCCTAGTGACTGAAACACGGCCATCATAGAAGATATCTTCCATACAACAAAGGTACACAAAAAACCCGACAGTTGTTAATACTATCGGGCTTTTCTTGGTCTTGAAATGCTGCTTTCGTCTAGCATTCCTTCCGCCACACCATCTTGTTCACAATGCCGACATAGGACTGGATGATCTTCACGACCTTGGTGGAGACGTTTTCCTCAATGTAGTCAGGAACCGGAATACCGTGGTGGCCGTCACGGCAAAGTGAAACGGCAGTGTCAACCGCTTGAAGGAGAGATTTTTCATCAATACCGGCAATGATGAAATCAGCCTTGTCGATGGCCTCCGGACGCTCGGTGCTGGTACGGATGCAGACGGCAGGGAACGGATGTCCGACGCTGGTGAAGAAACTGCTTTCTTCAGGAAGGGTGCCGGAGTCCGACACGACAGCGAATGCGTTCATCTGAAGGCAGTTGTAGTCGTGGAATCCGAGAGGCTCGTGCTGGATGACACGGGGGTCAAGCTGGAATCCGCTGGCAGCAAGACGGTTCCTTGAGCGTGGATGGCAGCTGTAGAGGATAGGCATGTCGTATTTCCCGGCCATCCTGTTGATGGCGGTGAAGAGTGACATGAAGTTCTTCTCCGTATCGATATTCTCTTCGCGGTGAGCGCTGAGGAGGATGTATTTCCCTTTCTCAAGTCCGAGACGTTTATGAACGTCTGATGCCTCTATCTCAGCAAGGTTCTCATGAAGGACTTCTGCCATAGGAGAGCCTGTGACATAAGTACGCTCCTTCGGGAGTCCGCAATCAGCGAGGTAGCGGCGTGCGTGCTCACTGTAGGCCATGTTGACATCGGAGATGATGTCCACGATGCGGCGGTTGGTCTCTTCAGGAAGGCACTCGTCCTTGCAGCGGTTGCCTGCTTCCATGTGAAAGATAGGGATATGGAGCCTCTTGGCTCCAATCACGCTGAGACAGGAGTTGGTGTCACCGAGGACAAGGACTGCGTCAGGTTTGGTAGCCACCATCAATTTGTATGAGGCATTGATGATGTTGCCACAGGTGGCTCCGAGATCGTCTCCCACTGCATCCATATAGACTTCCGGATCCTTGAGTTTGAGGTCCTTGAAGAATACGCCGTTGAGGTTGTAGTCATAGTTCTGGCCTGTATGGGCGAGAATGACGTCGAAGTACCGGCGTGTCTTGTTGATGACTGCGGCGAGGCGGATGATCTCCGGGCGTGTGCCGACGATGATGAGGAGCTTGAGTTTTCCGTTGTCCTGGAAGTGGACGTCTGAGTAATCGGTCTTGAGCTGCATGTTATTGTTTGATTACTGGTTCTGCGTAGGTGTCCGGGTGATTCGGGTTGAAGATTTCGTTGCACCACATGACGGTGACGAGGTCTTCTGTATCGCTGAGGTTGATGATGTTGTGGGTGTAGCCGGGGAGCATGTGGATGGCCTGGATGTTCTCTCCGCTGACTTCGAATTCGATGACTTCATCGGAGTCGATCTTTCTTTCCCGGATGAGTCCGTGGCCTGCGACTACGATGAAGAACTCCCATTTGGTGTTGTGCCAGTGCTGGCCTTTGGTGATGCCCGGTTTGCTGATGTTGATGCTGACCTGGCCGCCGTTGAGGGTGTGGATGAGTTCGGTGAAGCTGCCGCGGCTGTCAACATTCATCTTCAGCGGGAAGGCTACTTTTTCTTTCGGCAGGTAGCTGAGATATGTGGAGTAGAGTTTCTTTGCGAAACTTCCTTCCGGTATCTCCGGTATCATGAGTGTCTTCGGCTGTTCCGCAAAACTGTATATCAGGTCTACTATCTCTCCTAATGTAATCTTATGAGTTATTGGGCAGTAACAATATCTTCCTTGCTTCGCAGCGGTCTGAGACGCTGAAACTTCGCTTCGCTCATCCTTCCCAGCTGTCGCTGGGCCCCTCCCGCTCACGAGGCCGCGGGTGGCCACGGTTTCAGCTGCCTCAGCCGCTGTCTCCGCTCCATCAGGTATTACTTCTAATCCATTGAATTCGCAGCGATGCTCATTGCCCTTGAGGGCTTCGATCATTTCGTCAACGAGGTCGTCGATGTAGAGGAGTTCCATTTCGACGGACGGGTCATTGACCTGGATCGGGAGGTCGTTTGCGATGTTGTTGCAGAAGGTGGCCACAGCGCTGTTGTAGTTGGGTCTGCACCATTTTCCGAATAGGTTCGGGAAGCGGTACACGAGGACTTTTGCACCTGTGTCTTCGCTGTATTTGAGGAAGAGGTCCTCCCCTGCTTTCTTGGAGCGTCCGTATTCGGAGTTTCCGAATCGTCCGGTGAGGGATGCCTGCTGGCTGCTGGAAAGCATCACAGGGCAGGTGTTTCCGTGTTTCCTGAGGGTGTCGAGAAGGGTGCTGGCGAAGCCGAAGTTACCGGCCATGAATTCGCTCTGGTCCTTCGGTCTGTTTACTCCCGCGAGGTTGAATACGAAGTCGCAGTCTTCGCACCACTGGTCGAGCTGCTCCGGAGTGCTGTCGATGTCGTACTCATAGACTTCGTCTATCGTCAGCCCGGCTGCTACGGTTTCAGCCGATGTCCCGGCTGCCGGGCTGATGCCGTACCATTTAGCTTTTCCGGCCTTTATGTTGTTGAGCTGGGCGCAGAGGTTGCGGCCGACGAAGCCTTTCGCTCCTGTTACTAGTATCTTCATGCTACTTTGCGATGTTTTCGAGACCGTTGAGTTCGTTCCGGATGTACTCGAGAGAAGCGATCTTTGCCTTGGTCTGGGCAAGGTCGAGACGGACGGTGTTGTCAGAGTTGAACTCCAAGAGTGTGACACGCTTCTGATCCCCTTCTGTGAAGTACTTATCGTAATTCAATGTACGGTTATCTGCCGGGACTCGGTAGAAGTTGCCCATATCCTCCGCATTTGCACATTCCTCGTTGGTGAGGAGAGTCTCGTACATCTTCTCTCCATGACGGATACCGATGACCTTGATCTCCGGTTCGACAAGCTCACCGGCCGCATTCTTCGGAGCTTGATGCTTGAAGAGATCGCGAACGGCTTCCGCCTGAGTCTGAATAGTGCAAGCCGGGGCTTTCTGAACAAGGATGTCTCCGTTGGTTCCATGCTCGAATGCGAAGAGGACGAGGTCAACGGCTTCATCAAGGGACATGATGAAACGGGTCATATTTGGCTCTGTAAGGGTAACAGGGTTCCCATGACGGATCTGGTCAATCCAGAGAGGAATGACTGAACCACGGGAGCACATAACGTTTCCGTAACGGGTGCAGCAGATCTTTGTGCCATGGAATTCTCCGTCCTCATCATAATTGCCTGAATAACGGCTCTTTGCGACAGCCACTTTCTCCTCGATAGCCTTTGTGATACCCATCGCATTGATAGGATACGCGGCCTTGTCCGTAGAGAGGCAGATAACGCACTTAACTCCGCACTCTACAGCTGCTGTAAGGACATTGTCAGTACCGATTACATTGGTGCGGACCGCCTCCATAGGGAAGAATTCGCATGACGGGACCTGCTTCAGAGCAGCAGCATGGAAGATGTAATCAGTCCCTGGCATGGCGCTTCGGACGCTTTCAAGGCTTCTTACATCACCGATATAGAACTTGATCTTAGATGCATACTGAGGATACTTGGCCTGATACTCGTGGCGCATGTCGTCCTGCTTCTTCTCGTCGCGTGAGAATATGCGGATCTCCTTGATGTCTGTTGGGAGGAAGCGCTTGAGGACTGCGTTTCCGAAACTTCCGGTTCCACCGGTAATCATCAATGTTCTGCCGTTAAAAATGCTCATTTCTTATATAGTTTATCTCTGTTTGCCTCTTGTTTGAACCTTGGCCCGACGTCATCTCCATACAGGAATCATAGCGGCCGGCCATGATAGCGCCGGTGATGCCGTCAAGGACCGTTATGCTTGGATGTCGTATTCTTCGAACGGTGAGTTCTTTGACTTGAACTCAGGGACGGTTTTCTTCATAAGGACGACCATGTCCGGGATGTTCACGTCCTTGGCGAGACGCACAAGTTCCTTTGTGACAGGCGCCATGCTGTCATATTCATACTCACGAACCTTCGCGATACGTATGCGGTCGTGGGTGGTCGGAAGGGTGTTCTCGCTGTTCGACAGAACTTCCTCGTATAGCTTCTCTCCGGGGCGGAGGCCTGTGTATTCGATCTTGATGTCTTCGTCCAGCTTGAGGCCGGCGAGCTTGATCATGCGCTTGGCGAGGGCGTCGATCCTGACACTTTCGCCCATGTCGAAGACGTAAATCTGGTTTCCGGTGCTCATGGTGGCGGCTTCCATGACGAGGCGGCAGGCCTCAGGGATGGTCATGAAGAAGCGGGTGATGTCAGGGTGGGTGACGGTGACAGGGCCTCCCTTCTCAATCTGCTCGCGGAAACGAGGGATGACGGAGCCGTTGGAGCCGAGGACATTGCCGAAGCGGGTGGTGACGAACCTGGTACTGCCTTCACGGGTGCCGTTTTCGAGGGCAAGGCCGAGCGACTGGACGTAGATCTCGGCGAGACGCTTCGAGCAGCCCATGATGTTGGTCGGATTGACAGCCTTGTCGGTGCTGATCATGACCATCTTCTCGACGCCGTACTCGATGCACTTGTCCGCGACCAGTCTGGTGCCCCCCACGTTAACCATGACCGCTTCGCAAGGATTCTCCTCCATGAGCGGGACGTGCTTGTACGCGGCAGCGTGGAACACCACCTGCGGCTGGTACTTCCTGAACGCGAAGTCCAGACGCTCCATGTAACGGACGTCGCCGATAACAGGGACGAAGACGAGTTTCGGGAATCTCTCCTCGAGTTCGAGGCGGAGGTAGTGCAAAGGGGTCTCGGCGTTGTCGAAGATGACAAGCTTCCTTACACCGATTTCCGCAAGCTGGCGGCACAGTTCCGATCCGATGCTGCCTGCCGCTCCAGTGACCATGACCACTTTGTTGTGGAAATTGGCGATGATGTCATTCATGGATATCTGAATCTCGTCGCGGCCGAGAAGGTTCTCGATTTTGACGTCACGGATGTGCTTGTTCATGACCTTGCCTCCCACCACTTCCTCCACACTTGGGACGATGAGCGGCTTGACACCGTTCTCAGCGCAGATGGTCAGGAGCCTTTCCATCTCTCTCTTGGCGTCAGCTTCACTGACAAAAAGGACGCCGCCGATGGAGCAGCGGTCGAGCAGGGCCTGCATGGATTCCGCGTCGCGATAATTGAACACCGGGAGGTCCTGAAGCCTCATGGTTCCGGTGCGGTACTCTTCGGCTATGAATCCCACGATGCTGTAGTGCGGCGAGTTGAGAAATCTCGCGTACGCCGCTACGGATTTGTCGGAGGTGCCGTAAATAAGGACGCGCTGGCGGACGCGGAGTTCCTTGGCCTTGCTTCGGAAGGTGTCGTAGGCGAGAATCATCACAAGACGTACGCCTACCACCACTACGAAGGTGAGGATGACGTCAACAGCGACGGCGAGAGTGGAGCCCCTGTGGATTCCGGTGTAATACCAGATAGCCATGACCATGACCACGCCTTTGATGCAGACGTCATAAATGAATCCGGCCAGATCACGGATGCCGAGATGACGGATGATGTTCTTGTAGCTTCTGAGAACGAATATGGCGATAACGGTACCGATGAATGAGGCCCCGATCCATATCCAGAAGAATTGGCCTCTGTAGGAATTGTTTGTCAGATAGTTCAGCAGAAGGAATATGCATATCGATGACAGCAAGGACAGGAAGAGGTCCATTGCCAGGACAACTCTCGAGTCCACATACTTCGCCAGATATCTGTTGATGCGTGCTCTGATAGGGGGCATATAGTTTGGTATAAGTCGTTTGTAATTCGTTGGTCAGAGCAGGACCTTGTCTATCATGCTCCTGCGGTGGAGGTCGCTTCCTGAATACTCATAGAATCCTTTCCTTTTCAGCCACTTCGCCTTTCTTTTGACGTGGCGTCCATAATACCCCTTGAGTGACCCGAGATTCATCTGGAAGAATATCCCTTCGGATTTCAATGCCTTGTACTGCCTGCGGTCCATGTACATGTAGCGCTCCGGGTGAGCCAGGACCGGGTAGAAGCCTTTGGACTTGATGTTACGCAGCATCTCGTCTATCGGTGCAGGAGGGTTGAAGTAGGATGTCTCCACAAGGACCTTTTCCCCGAGGAGGAGAAGGTCCTTGGCTTCAAGCCTTTCGATGAAGAGATTGTCCATCATGTATTCCGCGGCGAGGTGCAGTTCAATGCCTCCCTTGTAGGCGGCCGTGAGTTCCTGGAAACGTGCCTTGAGGCCTTCAGTGGTGTTCGGGCAGTCCTCCATGATGTGCGGTGTGCACCATACCGTGGTGATGCCCAGCTCCTCATATCTTGCGAGAATCTCCAGCGAATCCTCAAGGAAGCGGACCCCGTCGTCCACTCCAGGAAGGATGTGGCTGTGATAATCAGTTGTCAGCCTTGTCGTTGCCATATGAACCGTATCCGTAACCGTAATGATAACCGTACTTGTAGCCGAAACTTCCGGCTGCTTCAGTTCCGTTCAGGATAAGTCCTATGTTCTTGAACCTGCCGGTGTCGTAAGCCTGCTGTACCTCAGGGAGCATGGAGCGCTCGAAGAGCTTGGCTCTGATGAGGAAGAGGGTGCGGTCCGCGGACCTCTCGATCAGTTGGGTGTCGGCCAGTATGTCGACAGGCGGACAGTCGATGAAGATGTAGTCATACTCCGGACGAAGTTCCTCGATGGCTTTTGCGAACTTAGGGTCGGCGATGAGTTCGGTAGGGTTCGGAGGGATGGTGCCCACAGGGAGGACCGAGAGGTTAGGCTGGTCCTTGAAGCTGACGATGATGTCCCTGTATGTATCCCTCTGGCCTGCGAGATAGTTGCAGAAGCCTGACTTCGGGCTGTTCACATAGCTGGATGATGATGCGTGACGGAAGTCGCCGTCGATCACGAGGACATTCTTGTTCTTGATGGCGAGGGCCATGGCAAGGTTCATGGTGACGAAACTCTTTCCTGAGCCTGCATTCATCGAAGTGATGATCGAAACGTTCCTGGCCTTGTCCTGGGAGATGAACTCGATGTTGGTCCTGAGGACGCGGAACGCCTCGTTGACTACGTCGCGGCCACCGTGCTTGACCGCCACGAGGCCTTCGGAGTTCTTGTTGACCTTGCCCTTCCTGGCGAGTTTCTGGATTTCCTTGAGGCTAGGGGCTTTGCTTGAGTCCATCTGAGGGATCTCGCCGAGGAATGGAAGAGTGAGGCTCTTCAGGTCCGCCTTGCCGCGCACCTTGGTGTTCATGAGGGCGACAAGGTAGATGATGCCAAGAGGGATGCAAAGTCCGAGGAGGAGTCCGATAAGGAGGAACTTCGACCTGGACGGTGCGCTAGGCCTGTTGCTTCCGAAAGGGGCGTCGATGATCTGTGTGTTGTATGCGGTGAATGCCTGTGAGAGTTCGTTCTCCTCACGTTTCTGGAGGAGATAGATGTACAGGGCTTCCTTCACGGACTGCTGACGCTCGACTGAGAGGAGATACTTGGTCTGGGTAGGATTGGCGGCGAGCTTTGACTTCGCTTGGCTGTTGCTGTTGTTGAGGCTGGATATCTGGTTCTTCAGGCTGACTATCTCATTGTCGATGGAGATGATGATGTTCCTTCGGAGCGATGCCAGGGCGGCGTCGAGTTCTTTGACGAGAGGGTTTTTCTCACTGGACGCTGCGACAAGGTTGTTTCGGTCGAGAAGCTGGTCGTTATAGTTGTTGATCTGGCTGGCCAGCGAACCGCTGGATGTCAGAGCATTGGTCGGGAGGAGCTGGAGGTTCTCGGAGCTCAGGTAATCGCGGATGTAGTTGGCCATGTAAAGCTGGTTGTTGAGGTCCGTGATCTTGGACTCGATGTTGGTGCTCTGAGTCATATAGATGCTGGATGCCTGGGCCGCGTCAGTGATGAGGTTGGAGCTCTTGTATTCGGAGATGTCACTGTCCACTGCGCTGAGGTCGCCTTCGATGACTGCGAGCCTGTCGGAGATGAACAGGGATGTGCTGGTAGCGATCTGGTTCTTGTCCTTGACCCAGTTCTCGTTGTAGACGTCGATCATGGTGCTGAGGACATCCTCGGCACGCTGGGTGCTGATGTCCTGGATGGACATCCTGATGACGTCCGACTTGTTGTCGGCAAGGGAAACGTTCGCGAGGTTCCTGTATTTCGACGTGGCGGAGAAGAGCTTGGAAATGCGGACATGGATGAGGTCCTTGACATTGTCTTCTCTGTAGAACTGCGACTTGTCGATGATGAGGGTGCCGACAGGGGTGACGACAGTGTCGCCGAGGGCATGGACGGTGTTGTCAACGGCATCCAACGGCTCGCCGCTGAGAGTGAAGTTCATGAGCTTGTAGCGGCCGTCCTTGTTGAGTGCGATGTCGAAGGTTCTCGCTATGTCGGACTCCCCTTCAGGGATTCCGATCTGGACAGGGAGACTGGTGCCGTAGAGGATTCTGTCGTGGAAACGGCCGTCAACAGTGAAGTCAGTGTTGAGATGGAGTCTCTTGACGACTTCCGTCATGTTGGCGAACGACTTGATGGCGTGGATCTCGTTGTTCACATTGGATACTGAGCTCACGAGTCCGAGGTCCGAGAATTCGCCGGCTGCCGCAGAGGCGATGGATTTGCCCTTGCTGTCATTCTTGATGAGGATTTCCGCGGTGCGGGTGTATTCAGGAGGGGTGACGAGGAGATAGGCTGTCACCGCTCCGAGGCAAAGGATGACGGAGAGGAAGAACCAGTACCAGTTCTTGAGACAGAGGGCGAACAGGTCCTTGAAGTCCACCGAATTGGTCTCCTGTGGCTGTACGTTGAAGTTGTTTTCGTTTGCTTCCATTTGCGTGTTATGGTATTTTCCGGCTATTTGCCTACACGGCCTGCCACGTTGATGACGGTGAGGGTGAGAGTCGATGCGAGGGATGCGAGAGAGATCCAGAACGAGGTGCTGCGGACGTTGTTGCCGTTGACGGTGGACTGGCGCTTGCGGACATCGTTAGGCTCGACATAGACAACGTCGTTCTGCTGGAGATTGAAGACCGGCGAGGTGATGACGTTGGCGGTGGAAGTGAGGTCGACTATGTAGGTCTTCTGAATGCCATCCTCCTCGCGGATGACCTGGATGTTCTCGCGCTGGCCGTTGATGGTAAGGTCGCCTGCCATGGAAAGCGCGTCCATGAGGGTGAAGTTGTCCTTGTCGAAGAAGTAGCGTCCCGGCTTGGCGACTTCGCCGAGCACTGCGACTGAGAGGTTCATGTAGTCAACGGTGACTACAGGGTCCTTGGCGAGTTCACTCTGAACAATCATGGTTTTTATCTTGTCGGCGCACTGCTCGCGTGTGAGGCCGTTGATGTCTATCATGCCGATCTGCGGGAAGTCGATGCACCCGCTGGCGTCAAGGACGTAGCCTGACACTCCCTGAGAATAGGTGGATGTGTTCGGTGAACTCTGGCCGAGACGCTGGGTGACGTACGGGAGGTTCAGGAGGTTGGTGAGACGCTGGTCAGCGCAGTTGACGATGATGGAAATCTTGTCGCCGGGCTTGAGTTTGATTTTGGACTCGAGCTTGTCCGGAGCCTTGACTGTGGTGTAGTATCCGTCCTGGAAGTACGAGACTTTCTGGGGAGTGCTGCAGGATGCTGCAAGGAGAATCAGGGCTGCCAGTGGCAGGAGATGGTTTTTTTTCATATTTGACTTTCAATTATTTGTTTTCTTCGTCCGTTGTGTTCTTTCGTGGGTCCTGCCGGTCTTCGGGCTGGTATATGCTTCTCACACGCGGGTGCGTGCGAAAAAGCGAAAAAAAGGAATCGGCAGAATGCGTCAATTCAGCATCTGCACGAGGGTCCCCTCCTGTCCAAGAGTTTCGTCCTTGCCTTCAGTCCGGAATGCTTTTCATTTCAAAAAGCCAAGATACGAAAATTTGGTAGGAAATCGGTAAGAAAATGCGAAGAAATGCAGTAAAACCTATGAATGGAAGATTCTACTTCCTCCTTGGCTTTGCGAAATGGCTGTCAGAATATGAGAATGAGAGGACTTCGTTCTGGTCGTCATATCCTTCATGAAGGATAAGATGGAGTTCCTTGTCGGCGATGTTGTAAACGCTTGTGTGGGTGGTGTACCATACGGTACTGTTGTCGGAATGCCAGTTGTCGGGATTGGCGAAATCCTCTTTCACTCCGGCAATTATGCTTTCCCATTCTTCAGTATTCTGATAATCGGTGTTCCCATAAAGCTGGCCGGCAGGATGCTTGGCGGAAGCTATTTCTGTCATAAGGAATCCGGGAGCGTCGGCTTCCGCTGTATAGAACTGGGTGTACCAGACTTTCTTCATCAGTTCCGTCATGCCGTCAAAAGACTCTTCGGTCTCAGGATATGCGGCGGCAAGGATGTCCCAGCGTTCGTATCCGGCTCCACTTGTCTGCACAAGCCCGGCATCAGCCATCAGTTTGTTGGTGAAATTCGTCATGATATTGCCATATGAAGGCTCCGTGATGCTGTCGCAGGCTGTGAAACAAGGGACATTGTCAATGAACTCAAGGACAACGCTGGTCTTGGAGTCGCTGATAAGCCAGTGGAACGACTGAGACTCGCCTTCGTGCGGGAAACCGGAAGGTTCGAACCAGTTGATGCTGCGGACAAGGGTCATTGCGTCGGACACCGATGAAGCATTGTCAAGAAGAACGCGTACAAGATATGTCACGCAGTAGGACTTCTCCGCACCCGGGTTGGTGAAGGCGGCTCCGAGTCCCCATGCGCCGGAATTCCATCTGCTCTCATCGAAACTTGTTTCTCCGGTAGGCATGACATTCACGCCGGCATAAAGGCCTGCTTCGTTCACACCATCCACGGTGAACATCGGGAGAATGTTGTATATGTCAGCATACTCGCCGGATGCGGCGAAGTCGCAGCTGAACTTCGTGCAGCAGCCCACTACTCCGATTGAGCCGAATCGCTTGTCGGAATGGTTTACTTTGATTACTGCTGAAGCGTCATTGTTGATGTACCAGTCAAGGTTGCGCCCGACGAAATCACCTTTTCTGACTTCAGAGCATCCGGCGGCTGCCGGTTTATAGTGTTCAAGGGCCTTGACCCCCGCTTCAAAGTCATAGTCATCGTATTCAACGCCGTACAGATATTCCGTTATCCGAGTGTTGGAACGGGATGACTGACCGTTGCATGACAACAGAAGGCAGGATGCAGCCAATAATGCGATAATGTTTGTATAGAACAGTTTCATAAATTGATAGAATTATGTCACAAATATAGCATTATTGGCTGTTCTTTCCTGCATCAGCGGTTAATTTTTGTCCATCCGGTCCTGTTTCACCCAGATGAGGTCACCGATGTCATAGCCGCGGGCGGTGGCTTCGTTCAGGATTGCCGTCAGCACATCGCTTGGAAGCGTCTTTGTCCGCGACAGTATCCAGAGATGCTTTCCGGAGCCGGAGCCCACAAGAGCATAATCATAATTGTCCGACAGCATCATGATCCGGTAGTCGGAATAGAACGGCCCGAAAAAGGAGACTTTAAGGAGGCCGGTAGTATCCGTCAACTTGGCCTTGCCGGTCGAAGTCTTCTTTTCTCCGTTCTTCTCGCCGCTGTTGACAACCTTGATCATTCCGTTGTCCATGAATGAGTACTCGGCGCTTGCATATTCAAGGCCGCGTTCGAAGATATGGTCGAATCTTGCGATTTCGTACCACTTGCCTGCATACCTCTCGGGTATGAACCGCTCTACTGTTGAATTGTCAACTTTCTGAGCTTTGCATGTCAATGAGCACAATGCCATAAGCATAAGAATTGAAATTGATAAACGTTCCATTGTTCTTTGTTTTTAGTTTTGATTCAAGCACTTCATTCAGTGCTTTCCATGCAAAAGTACTTGGTCAGACGTCTGTGAATCATGGTTTGCATCGAATATTTTCAATAATGGTCATTGATAGTCTCAATATTTGATTAACTTTGAGAAATATGAGCGACAAGGATTCAAAATATGAAGCACTGCGTAAAAGGCTTCAGTGTCTCTTTGAAGGAGAAGATGACCTGATTTCAAAGATGGCCAACGCATCATCCGGAATTCACAGCACCATGGGATTCTGGTGGACCGGATTTTACCGTGTGTCGGGAAATGAGCTGCTGCTCGGGCCGTTCCAGGGGCCCGTCGCTTGCATGCACATAGGATACGGCAAAGGGGTTTGCGGGACATCATGGAAAGAAGAGCGGACCGTCATCGTCCCGGACGTGGAGCTTTTTCCGGGACACATCGCCTGTTCAAGCGAGTCCAGAAGCGAAATCGTCGTACCTGTATGGAAGGACGGAAGGATTACAGCCGTGCTGGACATCGACAGCAGGGAGCCTGGCACATTTGACGAGTCCGACCGCAAATGGCTCGAATTGATTTGTGAAGACATTATGAAATAAACTTTATATTATGAAAAAATTATTGTTCTTTGCCGCATCGCTGATGCTTGGCGTTTCAATTTCTTTTGCACAGACCTTCCCGAAGCCGGATTTGATGATAGATCTCTGGCCGGACGGAGCCCCGACCGAAAACGGCCTTTCCGGAGATGAAATAGACATGGGCACGCATGCTTCCAACATTTCCAAGGCCACCCTCGCAGTCTTTCTCCCGAAGAAGGCCAACGGTCTGGCGATCATCGCTTGCCCGGGAGGCGGATATTCTTCAGTCTGGGACAAAACGGAAGGATACGTGAACGCCAGATGGTACACAAACCAGGGCATCGTATATGCCGTTTTGAAATACAGGCTTCCAAACGGTCATAAGGAAGTTCCGCTTGACGATGTGCATGAAGCGATGCGCATCCTCAAGAGCCGCGCTGATGAATTCGGTTTCCAGAAACTCGGAGTGCTCGGCTGCTCTGCAGGAGGTCATCTTGCCACCACTGCCGCGACACATTATTCAACTCCGGAGCAGAGGCCTGATTTCCAGATACTTCACTATGCAGTCATCTCCGCTGATCCATCATTCGGACATATGGGGTCAATCATCAACCTGGTCGGACGCGGCGCTTCCCAGGCAGAGAGGGATGAATACAGCAATGAGAAGAAAGTCACAAGGGACACTCCACCTGCATTCATCATGGCCAATACCGATGACAATGTTGTACCGGTGAGGAACAGCATCGAGTATTACAACGCTCTGGTATCAAACGGTGTATCCGCCGCTCTCCACGTCTACCCGGTAGGAGGGCACGGATGGACTGACCATATGGATTTCGTCTACAGGGACCAGTGGATGAACGATCTGAAACAGTGGCTCGCCCAGCTCGCCTTGGACCTGAAATAACATTCTCATAATAACTTATTGAAACCATTGATGCTGGCAACAGCATCCAATGGGCTGACATAAGAAATGAAAAGGCTCTCCTTATTCTTCATTGCTGCATTAGCGGCCGCTTTATGCTCCTGTAACAGCGCCCCCGAATATTTCAGCAACCCCGTGATCGACCGGGACTGGCCGGACCCGACCGTATGGGAATGCGACGGGACTTACTATTCAGTCGCCACCGGTCTGAAGACTCTCATGACGAGCAAGGACATGGTGACCTGGACAGACACAGGGCGGTCCCCTGTCACTGATGAATCCAGAAGTGAACTTTTTGGAAGGACTTCCAACATCTGGGCCCCGTGCGTCACCAGAATCGGTGAGAAATGGGTGCTTTATGTCTCACTGTACGTGTCCGATGACAATTGCCGCATCGCTGTGATGGATTCCTCCACCCCGGACGGTCCTTTCGAATGGAAGGGTATCCTGATTGACGGTACGCCTGATTTCGGGATTGCCAATGCCATCGATCCTTTCACCCTTGTGGACAACGGCAGGGTATGGCATTTCTTCGGAAGCCTCGAGGATGGTGTACATCTGATAGAGCTTACCGGCGACGGTCTGAAAGTCAAGGAGGGGGCCGTACCGGTCCATGTGGCAGGTGTGCGTCATCCTGCGCAGAAGTTCGTCAAAGAGGCCTACGAAGGTTCATATGTCATGAAAAAGGACGGATGGTGGTACTTCTTCGCTTCAGGCGGGGCATATTACGACGAGACCTACCATCTCGTTGTCGCACGCTCCGGAGAGCTTGGCGGACCGTACTATGACCATGAGGGCAACCTGTTCACTGAAGGCAAAGCCATGCCGGTTCTGGCTTCCCGGAAGGGAGACCGTTTCATCGGCCCGGGACACAACGGAGATGTATTCGTGACTTCTGACGGCAGGACATACATGTACTACCACTCACACGCGACAGATTTCCCGTCCGAAGCACGTCCTACTCTGCTCCAGCAGGTGTTCTGGGATGAAGAAGGCTGGCCATATTTCATGGGAGGCGCTCCTGCCGAAACTGAGGTCAAGCCTCTGGGATAGACTTCCAGCCAGCCTGTCAGTGCAGGGGATTAACTGTAGAATATTACGAGACCAACGATAGCGGCCGTAATGACGAGGATGAAGAGTGTCAGCATCAGAATGCCTGTCCTGACAGTCAGCCGTATGCTCTTCTTCCATGTGATTCCGAGCATCTGCTTGAGGTCCACCGCCATCAGGAGGCCCATCAGTGCAAGTCCTATTCTGTGGCTGCCGCCGCTGATAATGACAACCTGTATTTCCTCCTGAGCCCTATTCTCAATGCTATCCACATAAGCAGGAAGTCCACAAGGAACTCATAGACTCCCTGGCTCCTGAGACTGGCCTCAAGGGCCGCCGGAGAGACTTTCCATTGGGCGTCGGCCTTGTCCGGGTACAGGTCCAGGCAAGTGAGGACGTAGATGTCGTTTATTGATGTGAATGTCTTGACAAGCACAGTGTCCACTTCGCTTTGGGTGGTGCTGATGTTGACGCTGTCATCGAATACCATCCCTTTCTTCTGGAAATCAGGGGACAGCATCGAACATATCAGCGTGAAGAACGCATAGAAGATGATAAGAGCGGTGAGCGGGGCCAGATTTTATATAGTCCCGGATCATGTATCCGGGCCTGAGGAGCAAATGCACGAAAGTCCTTTTGGCATCGTCGTTCAGGAATGGTATGCTGTCGAATGCCCCTTTGAAGAACTCGGTGGAGTTTTTTTCTGAAGTATCGTCCTTGCCCGCAGATTCCGCTTCCAGTCCGTGGAAAGGAATGATTCCTGTCTCCTGCCAGATGCGGAAGAGCCTGCAACGCGCTTAAATCCGATTATTCATTCCGCTCATCATCAATATTGCGTCCTTTTGACTCCAGGGCCGTATATAGTCCACCATTCGTCCCTCATCGACACAGGCACCCATCCGTTCTGCTCACAGGCGGATTTGCATTTGGCGGCCTTGTCGGGATTCCCTATTTCTCTCTCCGTATCGTCGCAAAGGAGGCAGAAGGAGATGTGAGGGTACTTGTTGTCAACATCGAATGTGGCAACTCTGTCCTGCGGCGGCACATAACCCTTGCAGTTCGGGTCCGTGACAATGGCGACAAAGTGTTTCAACTCCTTGAGCGCCGGGGAATCCTGATTCCAGTACTGGAATCTTCCGTCCTTGCCGACACGGATGCCGGAGAGGAATTCTCTGGTGACTTCTCCTGCGGGGACAACAGGATCCGAAGGATCATACTCATCCTTGCTGCAAGATACGGCTGCGAGAAGGATTATGGAAAGGAACGAAGCGAAGATTATCTTTTTCATGCCACAAATATAAGCATAATGCCTGGAAGGATGCACAAATGAAAAAGGGAAAGCCTTTATATTGGGCCTTCCCTTTAAAACTTATCATTGACCGGTAATTACTTCACGATCAGATAGTGTCTGCCGAAACGTTCGAATGCAGCCTTCTCGAGAGCCTCGCGGTCGTCCGGATGGGCGATGGAGGTCAGCAAACGCGCACGCTCCTGGTAGCTCTTGCCGTAAAGGTTCACGGCACCCCACTCGGTAACAACCCAGTGTACGTGGAATCTTGAAGTCACGACACCTGCGCCTTCCTTCAATACCGGTGAAATCTTGGATACGCCCTTCTTTGTGCGGGATGACATTGCGATGATCGGCACGCCTTCCTCAGCAAGGGATGCACCGTAGATGAAGTCAATCTGGCCACCGACACCGCTGAAGTGCTTTGTACCGATGGAGTCCGCGCAGACCTGTCCGGTGATGTCGACCTCCACGGCGGAGTTGATGGCGGTCATACGAGGGTTCTTGGCGATCACGAAAGGATCGTTGGTGTAACCTACGTCCATCATCATCACGTCAGGGTTGTTGTCGATGAAGTCGTAGACTTTCTGTGAACCCATAAGGAAGGTGGAAACGATCTTGCCCTTGTCGGTAACCTTGTTGGAGCCGTTGATGACGCCCTTCTCAACCAGGTCGAGCACACCGTCAGCGAACATCTCAGTGTGGATACCGAGGTTCTTGTGGTTTCCGAGCTTTGCAAGGATAGCGTTAGGAAGAGCACCGATTCCGAGCTGGAGACATGCACCGTCCTTGATGAGAGGCAGACAGTTCTCTCCGATGGCGAGGTCGGTCTCGTCCGGAACGACGACTTTTGCCTCCATAAGAGGAGTGTCGTCCTCAACGAAGATATCAATCTGGTCGATTGAGATCATTGCCTGACCGAAAGCGCGGGGGACGTGAGGGTTGACTACGGCAATTACTGTCTTCGCGCACTCCACTGCAGCGAGAGTTGCATCGACACTGGTACCGAGGGATACCATTCCGTTCTCGTCCGGAGGACATACCTGAATCATTGCGACGTCGCATGGAACAGCTCCGCAGCGGTACAGCTTCTGAGTCTCGGAAAGGAATACCGGGATGTAGTCCGCGTAACCGCTCTGAACGCCCTTGCGTACATTGGCACCGATGAAGAATCCCTGATGGAAGAAGATTCCATTGTATTTCTCCTCAGCGTAAGGTGCAGGACCTTCCGTATGGAGATGGTGGATGCGGACATCTTCAAGTTCGCCGGCATCGCCTCTGCGGCACAATGCCTGGATCAGGCACTGCGGTGCACTTGCAACGCTGCTGAAATGGATATGGTCACCAGATTTGACAATCTTTACAGCTTCATCCGCACTGACAAAATTTATCTGTTTCATAAAAATCGACTTTTATTTGCCCAACATGAGTTTCATCATTGTAGCGGCAGAATATGATATTGAAGTACCAGGGCCGAAGATAGCGGCCACACCTGCCTTGTAAAGGAAGTCATAGTCCTGGGTAGGGATGACACCTCCGGCGACGACCATGATGTCCTCGCGTCCGAGCTTGCGGAGCTCCTCAATAAGCTGAGGGATGAGGGTCTTGTGACCTGCTGCAAGTGAGGATGCGCCGACAATGTGAACGTCGTTCTCGACAGCTGCACGTGCAGCCTCTTCCGGAGTCTGGAAGAGAGGTCCCATATCAACGTCATATCCGCAGTCAGCGTAACCGGTGGCTACAACCTTTGCACCGCGGTCATGTCCGTCCTGTCCCATCTTGGCGATGAAGATACGTGGACGACGTCCTTCCTTCTTTGCGAATTCGTCTGTGAGGCGGACAGCTTCCTCGAACTGCTCGTCCTTCTTGTATTCTGAACTGTACACTCCTGAAATGGTTCTGATTGTTGCCTGATAACGGCCGACGATCTTCTCGCATGCGTCGCTGATCTCACCGAGGGTGCAGCGCAGCTTGGCGCACTCGATGGCAGCCTCAAGAAGATTGCCGTTTCCTGTACGTACGACCTCGGTAAGAGCGTCAAGAGCTGCGCGGCAAGCATTCTCGTCACGGTTGGCGCGAAGTGCTGCAAGAGACTCTTCCTGCTGCTTTCTAACCTCTGCGTTGTTGATCTCGAGGATATCGATAGGATCTTCGTGATCAAGAGCGTACTTGTTGATACCGACGATGGTCTGAGCGCCAGAGTCGATACGAGCCTGGGTGCGGGCTGCAGCCTCTTCGATACGCATCTTAGGAACTCCGGCCTCGATGGCCTTTGCCATTCCGCCGAGCTTCTCGACCTCCTCGATGAGGGCCCATGCCTTCTCGACGAGTTCGTTG
>JAZRYB010000084.1:0-31688 GCA_045600565.1 Candidatus Cryptobacteroides sp.
CCTGGAGCGTACGCACAGTACAGACCTCAAGGCCTGGAGCAGACAAAATCTCCCCGAAAACCTTGCGGCCAAACGAGTGCGGATACTCAGAAATGCAGTTTGAAATCGTGACCATAAAAAATGTTTAACTTAACAGCCTAATTATTGAATATGCTGATTATGCGAAGTTAATATTTTTTACATCTTGATGGAAGCCGCTCGGGATTTTTCCTTATATTTCAATTAACAAAAAAAATTATATTTTTGGGTAATCACAAAACATTCATCATATGAAGAAATTACTTTTCTCTGCCCTGACTGTGCTTTTTGCAGTTGCAATTATCGGCTCTTGCTCTGAGCAGACCGCTTCCGTCATTGATGCCTCCGCACCCCATCTTGAGAAAAACGGGAATGCCACTCAATTGATAGTCGATGGCAAGCCTTGGCTTGCACTTGCGTGTGAGTTGAAGAATTCATCTTCCTCCAGCAGCGAATATATGGAAAGCATCTGGCCTGAATTGAAGGCGGCCGGACTGAACACTGTCATCGGCTCCGCTTCCTGGGAGCAAGTGGAACCGCAGGAAGGAGTATATGATTTCCGCGCGGTTGATGAGCTCATCGAAGGGGCCCGCTCCCAAAATCTCAAACTCGTTCTCATATGGTTTGCAAGCTGGAAGAACGGAATCACCAGCTATGATCCTATTTGGGTGCAGAAGGATACGGAGCGTTTCCCTCTTGCGCTGACAAAGGAAGGCAGGCAGCTCCCTATTCTGTCCACTTTGGGGCAGGAGAGCAGAAATGCCGATGCGAAGGCATACGCTGCACTGATGAGACATATCCGTGAGTTTGATTCTCAAGAACAGACTGTCATAATGATACAAATGCAGAATGAGGTTGGCCTGCACGGATATACACGTGATTATCATCCGGATGCAGTCAAAGCATTTGAAGGACAGGTCCCATCTGCCCTGACAGAGTATCTTTCTGCGAATTTTGATAGGTTGATTCCTGAAATGCGCGAAGCCTGGGAGAGCCACAATTGTCTTAAGGAAGGCACTTGGGAGCAGGTTTTCGGCAAAGGCGATTACACCGATGAGCTTTTCATGGCCTGGAATTACGCCTCATATATGGAATATGTGACTGCGGCCGGAAAGGCTGAATACGATATCCCGGTGTATGTGAATGCCTGGATTGTCCAACCGAAGGACATTCATCCCGGCGACTATCCTTCAGGCGGACCTCAAGCCCAGAATCACGATGTCTGGCGTGCGGCGGCGCCAAGCATTGATATTCTGAGTCCGGATATTTATCTTGATGATTATCCGGGAATACTCAGAAGGTATTCCCGTGCGGAAAATCCTGTTTTCGTACCGGAGTCGAGGGATGGCTACAACGGTGCGGCCAATGCCGCATTTACTTTTGGAGAAATGAATGGAATAGGCTATTCTCCGTTCGGACTGGATTCCAGGCTGGATGTGGAAACCAACAAGCCTTTCTATGATTTCTACAAGACTCTCGGAGATATGACAGATGTCATTCTCAAAGCTCAGGCTGAGGACCGTATTGCCGGTGTATGGCTGAATGCTTCCGACCCGTATCTGGTCAAAGACTTTAGGATTATGGGCGAATGGAAGATTAGCTTCGAGCTCAATTCCGGTGGAAATGCTCGAAACTCAATGGGATATGCAATAGCCATAGATGAAAGTGATGGCCGTTTCCTCGTCCTTGGCTCCAATGTCAGGGTGACGTTCCTTCCTGCATCCGGTGACAAGGTGGTCGGTTTGGGCAAGGTCACCGAGGGATATTTCGCAGACGGAGAATGGGTGGAGCGCCGTTGGCTCAACGGTGATGAAATCCAGGTCAGATATGATATTTTGGATGCCGTTGGAGAGGGACTCTCCAGTCAGGGATTGAGCTTTGGCTCTGATATGCCGGAATTGCAGAAAGTGGAACTGTTTAAATATTGAAGATATGAAGATTGCAGCTGCGGTAGCAACTCTGATATTGTCCGCTGTGATGCTTGGTGCGCAGGAATATAAGGTGGAAGGACCGCAGGCGTCAGTTGAGAGCAAGTTGTACGAAGGCAAGCAGATCGGTCTATGCTGGGCTGTCATAGATTATGACGGAGGCAGCGGCAACAGCGCTTCTGGAATCTCTCCAAGCACCACAAGATGTATGGGAACGCATCCATCAGGTGATTTTGAGCATAATCTTTGGGTAATTGACCGTCATATTATTTGCTGTCAAGTTTGAATGTGAAAGGATTCTCGAAATGTCTTCTGGAATAATACGTGACGCAGGGCTCTTTCAAGTCCATGACCATAGTCCAGACAGTACCTGAATGCTCTTCGGTCTTGGGTTTTGAGACGGATTCAATAGCTTCCGTAATCTGCTCTTTGTCCATTGTTCCCCCTGCTTCATTGTATTTCTTGCAAAGGATATCATATCTGTTGTCTCCATCCTCGAGACCGACATTGAACTTTTCTTCACAGAGGTAGTGATTGGCCAGAACGGGCGAATCAACAATGACCATATTGCCATCCACATACTCTACCACAACACTTTTTCCTGTAGCATCCGAAATCGCATAATGATGGGCGGAACCGATGTCAGAATGCATATCTATACTATGGAGCAGTTCCAGGGCTTCATCTACATCCGCCGCTTTGTTCAGAATATATTTTATTGCGGCGGTTGTTGTCAGTGACGGCTTCCCTGTGCTCTGATGTGTCTCGACATCGTCACCGGCCATCAGATCTGCCATAGCCAGACCTTTTTCATTGATGCCGTCAAGGGCCAGCATCAGACCGGAGACAGCCATATATTGATTGACGAATCCTTCCGGAACCCAATTGTCGCCGAATCCATAGAAATCTGAATTGAAGGTGGTGATGCTCTCATAGCCGTCGTCAGGATAAGAGTGGAATATGATACCTGTGCCATAACTGAAATCAAAGTTGCGCCCCATCAATACTCTGCCGTCTTTGGAGCGGGTCGTGATGGCGGAGCAGCCATAATTCGCAGAGAAGGACTCCTGACTGTCATCTTCGGCAAACCCTCTGGAAAGAAATGAAATGAGATAAGTTCTCAATTCTGCACTGTTTCTGATGCCTCCTTGCTTTATCAACTGATCAAATCCGTCGTCTCCGTGATATTCCATATAATACAGATCGTCATCCAACTTTTCAACGGACAAGGCGGCTTTGACAAAAGGCCCGAAAAGTATCCCGGTGCCGACTATGGCCACTATTGTGATTCCCACCAGCGACCACAGAACAATTTTGAGCGTCTTCTTCATGATACTATCAATACTCATCAGAATTCGAAATAGCGTTTTGCGTTATTGTAGCAGATATCCTTGACCATTGAGGATATGGTTTCCATTTCCGAATCCGGAAGACGTCCGCTTTCGATGTCGGAGCCTATCACGTTGCAGAGAATGCGACGGAAATACTCGTGGCGCGGATAGGAGATGAAACTGCGGGAGTCGGTGAGCATACCTACAAACCTGCTCAGCAACCCGAGATTGCTGAGTGCGTCAAGCTGTCTTCTCATCCCGTTCTCCTGGTCGAGAAACCACCAACCGGATCCTAATTGCATCTTTCCGGGCACTGTGCCGTCATTGAAGTTGTAGGCCATAGTCATCATAACCTCGTTATCTTTTGGATTGAGACAGTAGAGGATGGTCTTAGCGAGCTTCCCCTCCGAGGCGAGACGGTCAAAGAAACGGTTGCCGTCTGCTGCAATTGGGAGGTCGTGAATGGCATCGTAACCTGTATCAGGACCGACCAGAGAGAACATACGGCTGTTGTTGTTGCGTATCGCCCCTACGTGGAATTGCTGGGCCCATCCTGCCTCGGAATCCATCACTGCCATATCGAAAAGGAAGGCACTGCAGAATTTTGAGATTTCGTCATCCGAAGGCTTGTCGCCTTTGAGTACCTTTGCGAATATTGCGTTAATTTCCGACTGTGTGTATCCAGAACTGTAGAATCGTTCGAGACCGTGGTCTGACAGACGACATCCCATCGAATGAAAGAATGTGTGGCGCTTGGCCAACGCCTGTATCAAGTCGTCGTAATCGCGGATTTCCATCCCGGCCGCTTCCTTCAGTGATTCCAGATATTTCTGATATGCAAGAGGTTCACCTATTGCCATAGCCTTATCAGGCCTCCACGCCGGAATCACTTTGACCCCGAAAGGATGCTCAGCAATCTGACGGTGATACCGGAGGTCATCGGCCGGATCATCGGTGGTGCATACTACCTCTACTCCGAATCTCTTGATAAGAGCCTGACCGCGGAATTGCTTCGTTGCGAGAAGAGCGTTGCATTCCTCAAAAATGTCACGCGCCGTAGACGGACACAATATCTTGTCAATGCCGAATACTCTCTTCAACTCCAGGTGTGTCCAATGATATAGAGGATTGCGCATTGTGAACGGGACAGTTTCAGCCCATTTCTCAAACGTCTCCCAAGCGCTGTGGACCCCTCCTGTGATATAATCCTCACTTACACCGTTTGCGCGCATAGCACGCCACTTGTAATGGTCGCCGGCGTGACCGTCCACCAACCACAGTTGGGTTATGTCACGGAATTGTATGTTTCCGGCAATCTGGCTGGGAGCCAGATGACAGTGATAATCAATTATCGGCATCCTTTCGGCACTCCCGTGATAAAGCTCCCGGGCTGTACGGTTGCCGAGCATAAAGTCGTCATTGATAAAAGCCATATCGTCAGTATTTAAGAATGATTATTTGCGTATGTCATTAATAGTCTCGAGCGAAGAGCGGCAAAGATTCGATATGCGCTTCCAATCACAGGCCGCAAGAGCATCTTTGGGAAAGAGATTCGAACCCATTCCCACTCAAGTCGCACCAGCTTCAAACCAGGCCTCGAGATTCTTTCTGTCCGGCTTCTCGCCTCCGGTGACCAAAAGCTTGCTCCAGGGCATCGGGGCGAGTAACGCTCTTATGAACTCAGGCCCCAGGACTTCGCCGGGGAAGACCTTGTATACAGCACATCCGTGCCGTTGGGCATTCCCTGCTTCCGAGACTGTCCCGCATCCGGGGATGTAAGGCACTCCGAACAGACGGCATACCCACATCACTCCGGGTACATATTGAGGCCCCACCACAAATGCGGCCCCCATCCGGATAAACCTTATCGCATCTTTCGGGGAAGATATCGACCCTACTCCAAGTTTCAGCCCAGGCATAGCCGAAGCCGAGGGTATAAGTGACTTGAATACATCGGCTGCGGCAGGGCCGCGGTTGGCGAACTCGAATGCTCTGATCCCACCGTTGTAGCAAGCATGCAGCACTTCGGAAGCCACAGCTGAATCACCGTTGTAAAAAACGGGCACAACGGGAGCATTCTCAAGAAATTCAACAATATCTGTCTTTGCCATAATTATCGTGATACTCGGCCGGAGCACAAAACTTCTTGCCTCAGCAGGAATCAACATGGATTCAAAATACTCGGACAAACAGGGCCAGCAGCACCGTTGTTGCGAATGTCGAAAGCACCAGCATAGGGAGCATGGGGTCCAGGGCCCTGTCTACCTTGGTCCATACCCCGTGCAGATGTATTGCGAAGGCCGGGGCTATGATGAAATATATCCACTGCTGCCAAGATGTTGCACAATTCAATGAATACAGGAACATCAGGACCCAACCTGTGACGATAAGAGCAGTCTGATAGATTCTTGCTTTGTGCAGGCCTAGTCTCAATGCTACAGTCGTCCTTGTGGCAGCATCTGTCTTCATGTCACGTATATTGTTGACATTCAGTACTCCTATACTCCAGCATCCTATAGCCGCGGCGGGGAGTGCCCAGATGAGACGCAGAGTGTGCGAACAGACATATGCGGCTCCCAGCACAGACACGAGGCCGAAAAAAATGAAAACAAAGATGTCCCCCAGCCCTTTGTACCCGTACGGATTGTCTCCGAGTGTGTAGTGCATTGCAGCCCATATGGCAAACGCTCCTAAGCAGAGAAGTCCTGCCGCTTGGAGGGAAAATAAAGTTTTAAAACTGCATAGAACCATCGTCAGGCCGCTGATGCAGCACAATACCGCTATGACAGATATGAGATGTTTCATCTGAGGGACAGTCATCTCTCCGTCCTGGAGTGAATAGCGGATGCCTTGACGCTCATCCGTGTCTGTCCCGTGGAGAGTGTCTCCGAGCTCATTCGAAAGGTTGGACAAAATCTGCAGGAAGGCTGTAGTGAAAACCAGACTGATGATAACGGACTTTTCCGACACCGCGACTGTTGAAGCCAGTGCGGCCCCGGCTATGATTCCGGCGAGCGACAACGGCAATGTGCGGAGACGCATTGATTTGATGCAGGATTTTAATCTCATATTTTCTGATATGCGAGTCTTGGATCTCCGTTTTGAAGATGTATGATTCCACAATACGTAAATCCGAACTTTTCTATGCAATGCTGCATTATATGATTGTCTTTGTGGGTGTCTATGCGTAGATTGGGCCTTTGCTCCCAACACCATTTGAAGCAGGCCTCTGCGATGCCGTGACTGCTTCTCGAACCGGCCAGCCTGTGAATAGTACCATAAATCCCTCTGTTGTCAATCCATTCTCCGCCTTCGATGTCCAGATAGGTCTTTTCTATACCGGGAATGAATGCGAAATAAGCTGCGATGACATCACCATCTTCCATAACATATCCGACCCCTCTGCCGATATCGGACATAATCACCTCCTTTTGAGGATATCCGCCGGTCCATTGGGTCAGATTGCCGTCCGAGCGCATAATCTCCTTGGCTTCTTCGCAAATATCCATAATGACAGGAATGTCTTCGTATGTCGCTTTCCGTATGTTCATTGGCGTGCGCTTCGGGGAGAATAGTTTTTGCGAGTACAAAAATACACAAAACATAGACAAAATTTGCCTTGGAAAGGGACTTTTTCGGTTTTTTTGTATAATTTTGACAGATGTACTCATAGCGGGTATATAATGACAAAACGAACTAAATTTTAACAAGATGAATACATACAGGGATTTCGACAACTATCTGAAGGAATATCCGACAGAAGACGGTTACTTCGGGAATTATGGCGGAAACTATCTGGACAATCCTGAGCTGATAAAGGCATTTAAGGAATATGCTGAAGGATACAACACAATTGCGCAGTCAGCGCAATTCATTGCAGAGCTCAGACGAATCAGAAAAGAATTTCAGGGACGTCCGACCCCTCTCTATCATTGCCAGAAACTTTCCAACCTTTTCGGAAAGACGCAAATATATCTTAAACGGGAAGACCTCAACCATACCGGAGCCCACAAGCTCAACCATTGTATGGGCGAGGGACTGCTCGCAAAATATATGGACAAGAAAAAACTCATCGCTGAGACTGGCGCCGGTCAGCACGGTGTCGCTCTGGCCACTGCCGCGGCATATTTCGGCCTCGAGTGTGACATCTATATGGGTGAGGTCGATATTGAAAAGCAGGCCCCCAATGTTGCAAGAATGAAACTTCTGGGTGCAAGGGTTGTCCCGGTATCGGCAGGTCTGAAGACTCTCAAGGAGGCTGTGGATGCCGCATTTGAGGCCTATTCCCGTGAGTACAAGGATGCCATCTATTGTATCGGCACAGCTGCCGGCCCTCATCCTTTTCCTCTGATGGTCCGTGATTTCCAGCAGGTTATCGGTGATGAGAGCCGAGCTCAGTTCATAGAGATGACAGGTCACCTTCCGGACAAGGTGATTGCTTGTGTGGGTGGAGGATCAAACTCCATCGGCACATTCATCCCTTTCCTGGCAGACCCTGTCGAAATATACGGAGTCGAGCCTTTGGGACGCGGTCCGGCCATTGGCGACAATGCTGCCAGTATCAATTTCGGAAGTGTTGGCATAATGCACGGTTTCAACAGCTATATGCTTGCAGATAAAGACGGTTCACCTGCCCCGGTATATTCAAATGCCAGTGGTCTTGACTATCCTGCCGCCGGTCCAGAACATGCTCTGCTGCACGATCTCGGCCGCGTCAATTATGTGGCGATTGATGACCAGGAGGCTATCGAAGCGCTGTTCCTGCTATCCAGAGTCGAAGGAATAATCCCTGCCATAGAGAGTAGCCACGCTCTTGCCTATGCCCTCAAGGTGGCTCGTCAGGGACGTCCTAATTCCGTCATAGTGACACTGTCAGGCCGTGGCGACAAGGATCTGGACTACGTTATCGAGCACTACGGGATAGGGGACGAATTTCTTGCCAAGCGCGGAATAGTTCTGAAATAAATCTGTGCCCTTCAGGAGGGGTCAGTTCTCTTTGGCAAGCATGGTGATTATCTTGTCCATTATGAAATCGATACGTGACCTCGGAACGATGGTGTTGTTTGTCATTATCGAGAAAATGATGGTGTCCCCCTTCTTGCCCGATGTCGGAGTAATGTAGCCGCTGAAGCATCGGACCCCGCTCATTGAGCCGCTTTTCATTCTTACCCGTCCACGGATGTCCTCAGTAGCCGTCATCAGACGGATGCCCGGACCGGGGATGGAAGAAAGGAAAGCATCGAAAACGTCAGTTGTCATCATAGCTGATAGGTAATCCACAATAAATGAAGGAGTTATGTAGTCGTGTCTCGAGAGCCCGCTACCATCTACCAGATTAATGTCTTTGCCGAGATCGGAAGCAATTGAGCATAATCCCTTCCTCGAGGCTTGCTCTGAGAGATGTTTCAGAGCTTCGGCTCTCGCTACTGTACAGGAATCATACCGGGAAGAGCCCGTCATCTCAAGCGAGAGCGCTTTCAAAATGGTTTCCGCATAGAAGTTGTCACTTATATTGTTGGTCTCTCTCGCAATGTCAAGAAGGGAAGGCGAGGCACTCTCCCCGATGACAGTCAGGTCGGACGACTCCCCGGCTAAATATGGAGAGTCTGATGAAAAGTCTCTCACATATCCCATATTGTCTATATCCGCAGGCCCTCCGGTAGCCGTGATACCGCATTTTTCCAGATATTTGTGGAAATACCAGGCGCAGGTCATTGATCCGTATTTGTTGCTCCCGCTCATCCGGAACGGCTTTCGGCCGGACTCAACAGTGCCCCGCATTTGAGCGACAGGAGCCATATCCGTGGAAACATATACCAGATCGTTGCCAGTCCCGGCATCGGCAGTCACGGCGACTGAGCGTATATCTATCCAGGGAGTAAGCGGGAATACCGTCTCAACCCCTACGGAATCTCCGGCAGCGGAGCCTGGTGTGATGCGGAAATCCTGGATGTTCTTGTAGAAACATAGACCGTTGCCGCCGGTGGCATAGTAGGAACCGAGGTCGCCATATTCCCAGGAATAGTGTTCAGATTCTTCGGAGAAAAATCTTCCGTCGCCTATGATTTTGCCTTCGATACGATTTATCCCGGCATTCCGTATGATGTCCGTCCAGGTGGAGAATGTTTCCTGCAATGGCCTTGATATGCTGTCGCGTGCCGAAATGGTCGGATCTCCGCCTCCCACGATGTATAAATCACCTTTGAGTATACCTTCGCAAAGAGTCCCACTGTAGGCCAGGCCGGTATTGAAGCAGAAGTCAGGTCCCAATTCCAACAGGGCGAGGCCTGTTGTGACGAGTTTTGTGTTGGATGCCGGAATCATTCGTGTCGCTGAGTTATGCTCGACTATGTCATCTCCTGAGAAACGCTGTGCCTTTATGCCCCAGACAGCCTCTCCCAATTCCTCTGTGGAACTTAGCCGCTGAATATAATTCAGGAGCTCTGTCTGCGCGTGGACTATTCCGCAGAAGAGGACGAGAGCTATGGCGGTGAGAATTTTCTTCATATTGTAAATATAGCGCTATTTGGGCAAAATATATTAAGTTGAAAATAAAAAGCTATATATTTGCACGTATGAGAAATGCCGGCTTGAATATCGTGTTTGACAATTTTGAACGGGATTGCCTGCTGCTCAGGGAGTGGGGACCTCTGGTGTTGAATATTACGAATTATGTGGCGATGGATTTCATCGCCAATTCTCTTCTTGCGGCGGGAGCATCTCCCATTATGTCTTCTGAACTCCGTGAGATGGAAGATCTTGTCCGTTTGAGCCAGTCGGTTGTGATTAATATAGGGTGCATAGAGACAGGACAGTTGGAGGCGATGAATAAGGCGGCGGCGGCGGCCTGCTCCTTGGGACGTCCTTGGGTGCTGGATCCTGCGGGTGCAGGCGCGAGCTCGTTCCGTACTCAGTCGGCATTGAGCCTTGTCAGAGAATACCACCCTGGCGTTATCCGGGCGAATGCTTCGGAGATATTGGCTCTTGCCGGGCTTGCCTCGAAGTCCAAAGGTGTGGATTCGGCTTACTCAAGCTGCTCGGCTCTTGATGCCGCCACTCAATTGGCGCAGGAGTACGGACTCGTTGTGTCTCTCAGTGGAGAGGTGGATTATATCACAGATGGCCGGGAAGTTGTGAGCTTGTCAAACGGCAGCCCGCTTATGCCGTACGTGACTGCAATGGGGTGTGTCGCTTCCGCTTTGACGGGAGCGTTCGCCGCCGTCGATACAGATATGATGTCCTCAGCCGCCAATGCTATGGCATTGATGGGAGTGGCAGGCGAGAGAGCCGCCGCTGAATGCATGGGGACCGGGTCATTGAGGGTAGCATTCGTGGACATACTGAGCACCTTTGATCCTGCCGGATTTTATAAAAGAATCAGAATGAAATGAAACGTGAAGACTTGAAATTGTATCTGGTGACAGATCGTGGACTTGCTTGTGGACGGGATATCTCGGATATTGTCAGGGAAGCGGTTGCGGGAGGAGTCACGATGGTGCAGTTGAGAGAGAAAGATATAACTTCAAGGGAGTTCATCGACCTGGGATGTGGCCTGAAGCGGATGCTCGAGCCTCTGGGCGTCCCATTGATAATCAATGACAGGGTGGATGTGGCGCTTGCCTGTGGCGCAGACGGAGTGCATATAGGACAGAGTGATATGCCGTACGCCCTTGCCAGACGTTTGCTGGGACCGGACAAGATTATCGGCTTGTCAGTCGAGTCCTTCAATCAGATAATTCAGGCCGATGACCTTGATGTGGATTATATCGGGGTGTCACCCGTATTTGCCACACCGACCAAGACAGACACTGCTCCTCCTTTCGGACTGGAGGGCTTGAAGAGGGCTGTCCGGATGTCAAGACATCCCGTTGTAGGCATAGGGGGTATGAATGTGGATACAGCCTCTGATGTGATGGCTTGCGGCGTTGACGGGATAGCTGTGGTCAGTGCGATTGTCGGTGCCCTCAGCCCTCGGGAGGCTGCGTCGGAATTGTTGGAATTGATACGATGAGACAAGGTGAATTTGAATTGATAGACCGCATTCGCGGATTGTTCCGGGCTCCTGCGGGAATGAGAGGAATCGGCGATGATTGCGCCGTCATACCACAATCGTCAGGAAAAGATCTGCTTGTCAGCGCTGACCTGCTTGTCGAGAAGGTGCATTTCCTGATGGACAAGATCAGCGCATTTGATCTTGGATGGAAGTCCGCTGCGGTGAATATAAGCGACATAGCCGCTATGGGAGGCCGGCCTGTCGCCACTTTCCTTTCGATTGCTGTCCCCGGAAATGTGGATGATGAATGGATGGAAGGTTTTATGAAGGGCTACGCGGCCGTGTCGGACAAATTCTCCGTCCCCTTGCTCGGCGGAGATACCTCTCTTTCCAGGGATTCTCTCTGCATCAATGTGACTGTCATAGGAGAATGCGAACACGGCGCAGCCGTACTCAGGAGCCGCGCATTGCCGGGAGATTTGATATGTGTCACGGGCCATCTGGGGGACAGCGCCGCAGGTTTGAAATGTCTGCTTGGGAATATATCCTGTGCGGAAACACTTTCCAAGGCTCACTGCCGTCCGGAGCCGCGCGTGAAGGAGGGACTGCTGCTCTCCGGGATGGATGGAATCGGTGCAATGATGGATATTTCCGATGGGGTGGCTTCTGATATCAGGCATATTATGTCGGAGTCCCGTGTCGGAGCCAGTATTGATGTTTCCAAACTGCCCGTTTCAGCTGACTTGCAGGAAGCCTGCAGCCGCTATGGTTGGGATCCTGTCGAGTTCGCTCTTTGCGGTGGAGAGGACTATGAATTGCTTTTTACTTGCCGGAAGGGGGCTGCCGTTCCGGTCGGTCATACGGTGATAGGGGAGATAGTGCAGAGCGGCGGTCTGATTTGGACTGGTGGTCCGGGCGAATCCGGGAAGAATTATCGTGGATTTGAACATTTTCAGGATAGATGAATAAATATAGTACGGTACTTACAATTGCCGGCAGCGATTCCGGTGGGGGAGCCGGTATCCAGGCCGATATCAAGGCTATCAGTGCCACCGGCGGGTATGCGGCCAGCGCCATCACGGCCATCACGGTGCAGAATACGCTTGGTGTTCAGGATGTGATGCCTGTGCCCGTGGAGATAGTCAGAGAGCAAATCAGTTCCGTTTTGAGCGACATAGGGGCTGATGCTGTCAAGATAGGTATGCTGCACAATGATGATGTGATCAGAGCGATAAAGTCCGTGCTGACCGAATTCGGCGTCCGTAATATCGTCCTCGATCCGGTGATGGTTTCCACCTCGGGACACAAACTGATTGAAGAATCTGCCATCCGGGTGCTCGCCGATGAATTGATCCCAATGGCCCGGGTGATAACCCCCAATATCCCTGAGGCTGAAATTTTGTCGGGAGAGAGAATCACTTCGAAGGAAGACCTTCCCCGTATAGCCCGCAAGCTTTCGCTGGGAGGCAGGATTTCAGTAATGATGAAGGCGGGACATCTCAGTGACGCAGATGTGGAAGATGTTTTCTACAATGCCGAAGAGGACAGTATTACCAAACTGATATCCGCGAGGATTGATACGGCGAACACCCACGGGACGGGATGCACCCTATCCTCGGCTTTTGCCTCTTATCTTGCTCAAGGTTATACCCTTGACTATGCTGCAACAGCCGCCAAGTCGTATGTCGCTTCGGCCATAGAATCAGGTGCGGACTTTCGCTTGGGCCACGGCCACGGCCCGGTCGATCATTTCTGGGACAGCCGACTGAAAAGTCGTTGAGCGACCGCGCCGGGAAGGCGCGCATTTGAGGTGAAACTTCAATTCAAGCCGCTTCAGACTTGATAAACCTTTCTTCCTCCTATAATGGTGCTGCGAATATTGATGTTTTCATCAAAAATCACAATATCGGCATCTTTACCTACTGATATGCTGCCCTTGCGGTCATCTATCTTCATCGCCCGTGCAGGTGTGGTGCTAGCCATCTTGACGGCATCGACAATCGAACATCCGGTCATATTCAGAATTGTCCTGACCAGACGGTCAGTTGTGGCTACGCTGCTGGCCAGATGCATCCTGTCCGGAAGCTTGCCCACACCATCTTCCACGATGACTTCACGACCGTTTTTGATGCTGCCTATGATGTAGCGGCCCTCCGGCATCCCTGCCGCCCTCATTGCATCGGTTATCAGGGCTATATGGTCCGAACCTTTGATTTTCAGAATCATACATAATAATTCCTGAGGAACGTGAATCCCGTCCGCTATTATTTCCACGAACATATCGTCCTGATAATATCCATATTCCAGGACGCCTGCGTGTTTGTATGGGCCTTCCTTCCTGATAGTGCTCATACAGTTGAAGAAATGTGTCAGGAGGGAGCATCCGTTCTTGAATGCGGTATCACATTCATGAAATGAGGCACCGGTGTGCGCGGCGGAGGCTATTATGCCTTCTTTGGAGATTGTGGCGGCAAATTCGGCCGCACCTTCCAACTCCGGTGCAAAACTCCATCTCCTGATGATGCCTTTCCCTCTCCTGATTATTTCGAGATAGTCTGAAGGCTCGGGGTCGCGGATGAATTTCCGGTCTTGCGCACCGGCATTCTCAGGTGAGAAATATGGTCCTTCAAGATGAAGACCTTCCAAAATAGCACCGTCGACGTTTGATTCCTTTGCACTTGTGAAGGTCTCGAATGAAGCGAACAAATCTTCATTGGAGCAAGCTACAGTCGTGGGGAATAAAAGTGTGCATCCGTGAATGGCGTTTGCCCTCGCCGCTACAAGATATGCTTCCTTCGTCCCGTCCATATAGTCGGCTCCTCCGGCTCCGTGGGTGTGGATATCGATGAACCCCGGGCTTACAAATGCTCCTTCCGCATCGATTGCATCGGCTTCAACGGCTTCTATATCTTTGCCTATGGCGGCGATTTTCCCGTTGTCTATCAAAACGCTGACGCCATCCAATACCTTCTGCGGCGTAATGACACGCCCGTTCTTGATTATCAACCTGCTCATTTACAAGGATTTGATTACTCTTTTCAGGTCATATCCCAATGTGGTGTTGTATCCCTGGGAGAAATATACTATACGTCCGAATGTGTCGCATACCACGATGACTGGCAACTGAGTGCTTTCGCTTTTGACACCGTCCAGAACAGCCTTGAGGACATTTTGGTCCATATCGTAAAATACGGCATTGCTCAGCCCCTTGGTTTTTTCTTTCCCATAGACCAGAAGCTTGCGCCCCCAGTTGTTCAGATCCGATGCGATTTCATTGAGCTGACGTACAGCGTGATTGGTCGGCTCGTCCTTGTCACCGAGAAATGCGAATGCGAAATATCCGCGTCCGGTTGTCGGAATATAAGGCTCGGCATCGAAAGAGCCAATCACTGTCAATTTCTCATCGGACATCCTCATTATCAACTCAGTATCGGTCGTCTGGCCTTCTTTGACATTGAAGAATTCCACGTGGGAGAGCACACTCCCGTCTGCCATTCTGGTCCCGCTGGTCATCATATAATAGCCTTCTTCCATCTCCACGGACAGAGCTCTGCCTATGGAATATTCAGTCGGAGTGCCGTCAACAATCTTTGCTACCGAATAATGCTCGGGAGTCTCGAAATATTGGACGGGATTGTAGTGAAGATTCAGATTTCCCTTCGGAACGACGGCATCGCCTTCTCCTCCGAAATATTCATTGTACCAGATATCTCCTTTTCGGTATTGCACTTTGCCTGTCATAGGATCGAGGCGGGCCGGGAAGCCGAAACGGCGGCACATGGCAACGAAGAAGATATTCCTGGAAAAACTGTCTGCCACCTTGCTTCTCCATACCATCACAGGCGGAATCCTCAGATTCTGCGGATTGTCGATGTCATTTATCAGGATATTCTCCTGTATCCAGCCTGAAATGGACTCAGGACTGTCGAATTTCAGACCTTTGCCTATTTCTGAGAAAAACGGATACAGATATTCCAATTCGACTCTCGGCGAATCCACATACCTGTCCATAGCATCGCTGCAATGCTTGAATGCATCTTCCAGCACATCGACCGAAACATCTTCCCTGTCTTTCTCCGAGAGTGATTTGAGAATGAATTCAACCTTGTCGGGCCTATCCTTGTGCGCGGCCCTGAATGCGTTCAGCACTGCATCATTTCCGTGCGGATGAGAGTCCCTGATGGCATTTTCGGCAGCAAAGCGTTCGGCGTTGATGCGGACTTGCTCCGCTGTAGGATTGGCGGGAATGGGATTTTCGGCTGGAGGAACAATATCGATATCAAGCCCGAATACGTCTCCTGTCTTGTGCTCGAGAATGATTCTTGTGCTCTCGCCTGAGGCTTTTCCCAGCCCGAACCGGTCGCCTTTGCTTGCCCATACTATCAGGTCTCCAAGTCCTGTGGTGATGGAAGCGCGCCCTTTGCCGTCTGTCTTGTAACGGGCAACGGTATAGAACTCAGCGTAATTGTAGATTTTGAATTCGACTGTTGCGCCAGCGACGGGATGTCCTTCACGATCAACCACTTCTACGGTGTTGAGCCGTACGGGCACATAGTTTTCGGTGACATTTATCTCATTGTAAGCCGAAGTCTTCGAAATGACGCCTTCGTCTCCTTGATAATTGCCGAAAGCCTTGGTGTGCAGCAACATAGCTCTTGACACGGGAGCATTGAACCATCCCATATTCAGTACCGGCTCCGGCTCGCAGGCACCCATGAAATACCATTTGCCATCTAAATACACTTCCACCCAGGCGTGGTTGTCATCCGTATGAGCCCATCTGGGCGTGTAAATCTGACGCGCAGGTATACCCGCCGCGCGCAGAGCCGCAACAGTCAGGACGGACTCTTCGCCGCAACGTCCCAAGCCGTTTCTCATAGTAGCCATCGGCGCTGATGTCCTGGCATCTGAAGGCCTGTATGTGGCTTGCTCGTGACACCAGTGGTTGATTTCCAGGGCGGCGTCGCCGATAGTCATTCCCTTGACTCTATTGCAGAGTGTGTCTGCGTATGTGATTCTGAAATCATCGAGATACTCGTTGTTGACCCTGGGCGGCAGCACGAAGTGCCTGAACTCTCTCTCAGGAATATCCCATCCCATCTTGTCCCTGACTTCGAGTGCCTTTGCGACATTTCCGACCCAGAACTCAGCGGAGTAGGTGGTCTTGTCGGGAAGGGACATATTGTCATATAGAAATGTCAAGTATTGCCCCTGCTCCGTCTTTGTGGCTTCTGAAAGATTCTTGTCAAAAGTCAGGGTGACAATCTCGTCGACAAGAGCCATTTTTGCCGGCTTGAGGAGAATGCCGTCCGCCGTCTGCTCGAATTCGACCTTCTCTGAGTTCTCGAAATATACGGCATCCGTTACCTTACAAGATGCTATAGGGAGATGAATTACCGGCTGATAATCAAGAATGTGAACGTACAACTTGTTGTCTTTTTGGGTGGTGACACCCCATTTCTGCTCTTCTACGACTCCACCTTTTGTCCCATAGATGGTGCTTCCGTGCTTGTCCATCCAGTTTCCTATGTCGTGAAGCCTTTCAACTGCCTCATCGGGTAGAGTACCATCCGGGCGAGGACCGATATTGAGAAGGAGATTCGCGCCCTTGCCTGCTGTCTGGACGAGATATTTGATGAGAAAATCGCTTGATTTGTAATTGGTGTCACGGATGTCATATCCCCAGCTCCCGTTCATGGTCTGGCAGGTCTCAAGCGGAAGGTGAGACACCTCCTGTCCTGACAGTCCGTATTCATTCTTGCCCGGTATGTCCCGTTCGAATATCTGAATATCTTCTCCCGGGAATGGAGTCAGGTGGTGGTTGTTGCCCACTAGACAGGAAGGCTGGAGCTTGTGTATCAGCGCGTATTGTTCGTAGAGATTCCATATCTCCGGCTGTTTCTCCACCGGGAAACCGTCCATATCCCATAAGCCGTCGAACCAGATGGCGCCTATCGGGCCGTACTTGGTGAGCAGTTCGGTCAGCTGTGCGTTGATGAAATCCATATAGTGACGCCAGTCTCCGTCTTTCCCTTCAGGACGTCCGGTATTGTGTCCCGTGCGCCCCTGTGGCCAGTAATCCGTTCTGCCCCAGTCGAGGTGGGAGTAGTAGAAATGAAGCTTGATGTCATTTTTGCGGCAAGCTTTGGCAAGCTCCGAGAGAACATCTCTCTTGAAAGGGGAGGCTTTGACTATATTGTAGTCGCTTGCCTTTGAATCCCACATGGAGAAGCCGTCGTGGTGGCGTGAGGTGATGGTGATATATCTGGCTCCCGATGCCTTGATGGCCTTGACCCATTCGTCCGCGTCAAATCGTGACGGATGAAATCCGGCGGCAAGTCTCGGATATTCCAGGTAGTTGAGATTTTGATTGTTCATCACCCATTCTCCATCTCCCATCATAGAATAGATGCCCCAATGGATGAATATGCCGAATCGTTCTTCCTCGAATACTTCTCTGGCCTTGATGTTCGCTTGTGATGGAGTATAGCCCGGCTGAGCGGATGCGCTTGCTGCAAAAGCCACCGCTGCCGCGGCGCAAATCAAAAACTTTCTCATAATGAATCCGTATATGTGTGTTTTGACAATATACGGAATTTTTTGTAAAAAATGTCTTTATTGCTGCCTTTTCAGACTCGCGTGAACAGACCCAAAGATGAACTGTGAAATTCATCGGTGTGAGAATCCCTTTCAATCTCGTCTATGTTTTCGGCCCTGACACCGCATCCTGCCATTATGACGATGCGCCCGGCAGCTCTTTCGACCAGCTCTGCTATACGGAATCTTCCGGTGTAGGCCGTATCTTCGTGACCTGAAGTGAGCAACCTGTCACAGCCCAGCTCGATGATGTCATCCAAGGCTTTCAGAGGATCTGCACATTCATCGAATGCTCGGTGGAAGGTTACTTCGAGAGGTCTGGCCTGAGCAATCAGCTTTGCTGTCAAAACCTTGTCCACGTTGCCGGACCTGTCCAGAGCACCAATGACTACGGCATTCACTCCCAATGACTTGCACAGACGTATAGACTCAAGCATTTCCTCGGCCTCTGCCCTGTTGTAGACGAAGTCTCCACCTCTCGGCCGGATCAGGACATTGACCTTCGCCTTTTTGCATCTCGCCAAAGTCTCGCGGATATTGCTTTCTGAAGGAGTTACACCTCCTATCTCCAAGCTCTCGCAAAGCTCTATTCTTGTTGCTCCTCCCCGTTCGGCTTCGGCCGCTTTTCCGGCTGTCCCGCAGCAGGCTTCAAGTATTCTTTTCATTTGTCTGTCTGCTGCTGAGGACTCTTGAACAAGAAGATGAAGAGAATGGCGACAACGAGAGAGTATGTAGCGAAGATGAGCCAGGTCTTTGACCAGGACGGTTCAGCCGCATAATATACGAGATTGTTGACGACAAGTCCCGCCGCCCAGGTGCCAAGCGTCGCTCCAAGCCCGTTGGTCATAAGCATAAACAATCCCTGCGCGCTTGACTGGATATCCTTCTCTGTGTTTGTGTTGACATAGAGGGAGCCTGAGATGTTGAAGAAGTCGAATGCTACGCCATATACTATGCAACTGAGAATCAGCATCCATACACCATCTCCCGGATTGCCGAGGCCGAAGAGCCCGAAACGCAGTACCCAGGCGAACATCGCAATGAGCATCACACCCTTTATCTTGAACTTCTTCATTGCCCACGGAATCAACAGGATGCACAAAGTCTCGGAAATCTGGGACAGGGAAATGAGCGCATTGGCGTTGTTGGCTCCCCATGCGTCAACAAACTGAGGATTATCCTTGAATGAAGAAATATAAGTGTTGGCATAGCCGTTGGTAATCTGAAGAGAGGCTCCGAGAAGCATACTGAAAATGAAGAAAATGGCCATTTCCTTACGTTTGAACAGCTTGAATGCTTTCAGCCCCGTGGCTTCGGCGAAAGACTGCTGTCCAGAGTTGTTCGGCAATTTCTCGCAACGTGGAAGTGTAAGGGCATATATGCACAGAATCACTTCCAGCGTGCCGCAGGACAGGAACTGCTCGAATGAATTCTGGAATTGGACGCCGTCACCATTCTTCATGAAATTGGTGAAGAGCATACTGCAGATAAAGCCTACTGTGCCGAATACCCTGATTGGGGGGAAGGACGATACTGTGTCCAGACCGGCTTTCTCAAGTACCTTGTATGCTACCGAATATGACAGGCCGATGGTCGGCATAAAGAAGGCTATGCTGATTGAATACAGAGTGAACAAAATCCCGAATTGAGGGGAACCGCTTTTCATGCAGTACATTCCCGCGGCGAGAATGAACAGTCCTCCGATGCCGTGACAGAGTGACAGCATTTTGGGCGCCTCTATATATTTGTCTGCTATGATTCCGATTATGGCAGGCATAAAAATGGACACTATGCCCTGCATGGCAAAGAATAACCATATCTTTTCTCCCAGACCTATTTGTGCCAGATAACTTCCCATCGATGTGAGATATGCTCCCCACACTCCGAATTCGAGGAAGTTCATTACAATGAGTTTGAATCGAATACTTGCGTTGTTCATCATGATTTGATTTTCATTTCCACAAAAATAAGTGAATTTGCTCTAATTTTAGTAGATTTGCGTGATTAATTGACAAAAGTCCATATGGTGAAGTTCGTTGTCGAGGCTTCGGATCTGCATTCTTCTGCGCGTGCGGGCGTATTGAGCACTGCACACGGAGATATTCATACCCCGATATTTATGCCTGTGGGTACTGTGGGCTCTGTCAAGGGCGTCTATCACAGGGATTTGAGGGAAGACATAGGGGCGGAGATAATTCTGGGCAATACGTACCATCTCTATCTCCGTCCGGGTCTGAGTACTTTGCGCAAGGTCGGAGGACTCCACAAATTCGAGTCCTGGGATAAACCCATATTGACTGACAGCGGTGGGTTTCAGGTTTTTTCTCTGACTCAGATCAGGAAGATAACCCGGGAAGGCTGTACCTTCAGGAGCCATATTGACGGGTCGCGTCATGTTTTCACTCCGGAGAATAACGTGGAGACCCAGAGAATCATAGGCTCCGATATTATGATGGCCCTTGATGAATGTTGCCCGGGTGACGCCGACTACAGATATGCGGAAAAGTCTTTGAGGTTGACTCAAACGTGGTTGGAACGCTTCGACAGACATTTCCGGGAGACAGAGCCGCTGTACGGCTATGAGCAGACCTATTTTCCTATCATTCAGGGATGCATCTATCCTGAGCTCAGGAAGAATGCTACCGAGCATATCAGACAGTTGGATCCTGACGGCTATGCCATCGGTGGTCTTGCGGTCGGAGAGCCTGTCGAGAAGATGTACGAGGTGCTGGAGCTTGTTTGCCCTTTGATTCCGCAGGACCGTCCACGCTATCTGATGGGCGTCGGCACTCCGGCGAATATCCTTGAAGGGATAGCGCGCGGGGTGGATATGTTCGATTGTGTGATGCCGACCCGCAACGCGCGCAACGGAATGCTGTTCACCTGGAATGGAATAATGAATATGCGCAACGCCAAATGGGCTGATGATTTCTCCGCCCTTGACCCGGATGGAACGTCATTCGTTGATCATACTTATACAAAAGCATATCTGCGGCATCTTTTCATCGCCGGTGAAATGTTTGCCGGAATGATAGCCACGGAGCACAATCTGGCCTTTTATCTTGATGTGGCCCGTCAGGCCCGCAAACATATTGCCCGCGGTGATTTCGCTTCCTGGAAGGAGGATGCGGTCCGACGTGTGAGTCAGAGAATGTAATTTGTCCTATGGAGTACAGACTGAAGAAAATTGACAAATATATAATGAAGAAGTTCGTGTTGACCTTCTTCATAGCCTTGTTGCTCATCATCGGCATAGTCATCATATTCGATGTCAGTGAGAAGATTGACAATTTCGTCACCAATCAGGCACCGCTCAAAGCCATCATCTTTGACTACTACGTGAACTTCGTTCCGTATTTTATGAATATGTTCAGCCCCCTGTTCGTGTTTATTACTGTAATCTTCTTCACTTCCAAGCTGGCCCAGAACTCGGAAATCATCGCTATCCTGTCCGGTGGAGTGAGCTACCACAGGATGATGGTCCCGTATATCGTCTCCGCTGCCATCATAGCGCTTGTGTCTTTGATGCTCAACCTTTTCGTAATCCCGCATTCAAACGAGACCAGAATCGCCTTTGAGGAGAAGTATTGCAGTTCCACCAGCACCTATATTGACAATCTCCATTATCAGATTGCACCCGGACAGTTTGTATATGTCGAGTCATTCAGTTCCTGGAACAATACAGCTTTCCGTCTCACACTGGAGGAAGTCGTGGATAATGAGCTGGTCAGCAAATTGACTTGCGAATCAGCGACTTGGGACAGTACATCCGGCGCCTGGATTCTGCGCGGCTATTATATCAGGGATTATGTGGACGGCATTGAGGACAGGGTGCGTTCCGGAGAGGTCAAGGATACTGTAATCAATTTGTCCATAGAAGATTTCCACAGGAATGAAGACACGGTGGCTTCTTTGTCGCAGAAGGCATTGAACGACTTGATCCGGACGCAGAGGATGAGAGGAGATGCAAGCATCATTTATGCCCAGATTGAGAAGAACAACAGATACTCTCTGCCTTTCTCTGCATTTATTCTGACCATTATGGGAGTGTCTCTCTCATCGAGAAAAAAGAGAGGCGGGATGGGCTGGAACATTGTAGTCGGTCTGGCGCTGAGTTTCTCCTACATCCTGTTTATGAAATTCAGCCAGATGTTTGTGTTTACGGATACCCTGTCTCCTACGGTGGCGCTATGGCTTCCTAATGTGCTGTTCGCGATTATTGCCGCAGTACTGTATAAACTCGCCCCTAAGTAACGGCAAGCGGGAGAGACGATGTGTTTATGATTAATTATTATTCCGATATGATTCAGGTTAAGATTGTCAACAAGTCGAGCTGGGAAGTCCCGGCATATGCAACGGAACTGTCTGCGGGGGTGGACCTTCACGCAAATATAGTATCCCCTGTTGTCATCAAGCCCCTGGAAAGGGTGATAGTCCCTACGGGCTTGTATTTGTCAATTCCTGCCGGCTGTGAGGGCCAGATACGCCCACGCAGCGGACTTGCCGCTAAAAAAGGCATAACAGTCCTCAATACTCCGGGGACCATTGATGCCGATTACCGTGGCGAAATCAAGGTGATTCTGGTGAACCTGTCAGCCGACCCGTTTGAGATAGTCCCCGGGGAGAGAATTGCCCAGATGGTATTCTCCAGACACGAAGTCGCGGACTTCGTCGAGGCCGAGTCTTTGGATGAGACATCTCGCGGAGAAGGGGGATTCGGCTCGACGGGAGTTCGATAGTATCTTTTGATTTGCTGAAAATGAATCAGTTATACAATAAATATTTATCCTGTGGCGGAAGACTGACCACGGATAGTCGCACCATCACAGGAGGTGAAATGTTTCTCGCTCTGAAGGGCGATAATTTTGACGGGAACGAATATGCCCTCAAGGCTCTTGAACAGGGTGCCGCTTTTGCAGTGGTAAATCGTGCATCGGCGGCTGCAGGTTATCCCGGGGTTGTCGAAGTGGACGACACTTTTGAGACTCTGCGCTCTTTGGCACTCTATCACAGAAGACAACTGTCAATTCCCGTGCTCGGCCTTACGGGAACGAACGGAAAGACTACCACCAAGGAGTTGATACGTGCGGCTTTATCTGCCGGAAAGAAAGTGTGCGCCACGGAAGGTAATCTGAACAATGACATCGGAGTGCCTCTCAGCATTCTCAAAATAAGACCGGATGATGACATTGCCGTCATAGAAATGGGTGCCAGCCATCCTGATGATATCAGCCGTCTGGTCAGCGTTCTTGAGCCTGATTACGGTCTGATTACCAATGTCGGAAGAGCCCATCTGCTCGGCTTTGGAAGTTTCGAAGGAGTTAGGAATGCAAAAGGTCAGCTATATGATTATCTATCGCAACATCGAGGCTCAGCGTTCATCAATCAGGATGATGCCAATCTTGTGGAAATGGTTTCTTCCCGTCCCGGTATGTCTCTCATTCCGTATGGTTTCAGCCTTGATTCCGTCGAGGTCTTGCCGCAGACCCCGGATGAACCTTTCCTGCGCGTCAAGGTAGGGGGCAGAGTCATAAGGACATCTCTTGTAGGTGCATATAATGCTGCCAATGTTCTCGCTGCCCTGTGTGTCGCGAAACACTTCGGCGTGGATGTGCAGGCTGCCGCCGGAGCCATTGAGGAGTATGTTCCTAAGAACAGCAGGTCTCAGATGGTCAAAACCCTCTCCAATGTGCTCATCGTCGATGCCTACAACGCCAACCCGTCCAGTATGGTGGCCGCCATAGAGAATTTTGCAGCCATCTCGGCAGAGTCCAAGCTTGTTCTTCTCGGAGATATGAGGGAGCTTGGCGAGGATTCTCCCAAGGAGCACGCCGCCATTGTGAAGCTGCTCCGGGACAAAGGTTTGCCTGCTCTGCTTGTCGGGGATCAGTTTGCATCAGCCGCCGGGGGAGAGTTCAGTACATTTTCGACATCGGATGAGTTGAAGGCATATCTTGAGAGAAATACGCCCTCAGGATGCTCCATCCTCGTCAAGGGCTCCAGAGGCGTTCAGATGGAGAAAGTCATTCCTGCTCTCTAGAGACTCAGCCGGTATTGCAGCTTGATTTCGAATTTCTCGGTTCTGTTCGAGTTCAGATATGCTATGCGCATATCGAAACGTGAGTGTCCCACTTTCAGATTGCCTGTGAGTGACAGGCAGAATCCTCTTCCATAATATGCGGGTACATTGAATGTCCCGGGAGCGTCACGTTCGTAACAATAGATTCTGTCATCCCAGGTATCAGCGTGAAAAGCGGTGGCCCGGCACCACAGGGCTGCCTTTTCGGCTTTGTACCCTGCTTCTGCATACGTCAGGGCTGCCAGTTTGTTTCCATAGACACAATTCAGACGTATATTGGCATTCCAGACTCCCGCACAGAAGCAACAGTCGCTCCTGAGATCGTGCCTGAAGGCGGGAGTGCCCGCGGATTTGTATTTCTCACTTGCCCTGACAGAGATGGTTATATGCTCTGAGACGTGAAAGGAGGACTGTTCCAACAATTTCACCGTGTGCGCCCTGTCTTTCACTTTGTACGATTCTTCAATCGAGAGGAAATGATCCTTTATCTGCAGACCTCCTGCGGCTCCGGCCTTGCCTTGGTCGATACTTGCCCTGAAGGCTGCTTTCGAGGTATAGGAAAAGTTTCGAATCATTCCGCAGATGGCGGATACTGACTTGTCCCTTCCGTTGAACACCGCCTCTCCGAATAAATCGTTTCCAAGGAGATTGTACCTGAAATCGGCACCGACCTTCACCTCATCTTTCTTGTTCCACAATCCGGTGATTCCGATTTCTCCTTTTTTGCCCAGATGATTGATGTTCAATGCTCCTCCCTCCTTGCCGGGGGAAGCTGAAATGATTGCGGTGGCCGAATGGCTCCCGAATTCGAATTCTGCCGCCAATCCTCGCAATGCGGATGCCGGACTTAATGTCCAGGATGGGGAAATGCCAGTCGGGTGTTTGCAGAATGCTGAAATCGAGGATACTCCGCTGAGGGAAAATCCCGACCACAGCGCGAGCCCCTGGCCGAAACGTGCTCCGAAATCACCGATGATGATTTTCCCCAGATGCCTTTTGCCATATATCGCGACATTTGCCGACAATTCGTCCCGATATGTCACTGAGGCCGAATATCTGTTCTCGGAGACATATTTCAGCTTTCCTGAGAAAGTTCCTTTCCCGTTCAGACCTGCCACCAGTTCGAAATCGTTCCTTTGCCTGCGGGATGACTGACCTCCGGGTACAGTATAGTCGAGAATGATGAAATCTCTGATAAGATTGACGAACTCCTTTGAGAATCCATCCACCAGCGCGAGTTCTGAAAATGAAAGAACGTCGCCTTGATGAGCCTGATAGTCAATGAGTGATGCAACTTGATACGGGGTGAACAGCCCGCAGGACATCAGTCTGCTCCTGTTGGCTGTATTGATGGACAGCGGTTTGGAAAACATATATTCGAATCTTTCGATCTCCGTTTCGTCAAGTTCTTCCATTGTGGATGCTCCCGTGAGTATCAAGAGTGTGCTGTCGGGCGATTGGACATTCTTTGATGCCATCGCAGTGGCCTCTACAGCCGATGCAAGTATGCCGGCCAATGCCGGCAAAACTGCGACAATGATTTTCTTCATAGTTCATTCGTTTGGTTTTTTATATTCATTTACTAACTTTGTAAGTTCGAAAATCTCGAAATGATGGACTCTGTAAAAGTTTGTGACAAAACCTTCGTCCCTTTCATCAAATATGAGGACCTGATGAAGGATATTGATGCTGTAGCCGATCGCATCAATGCCGATTATGCCGATGCCGAGGATATCCCTATCATTCTATGTGTCCTGAATGGCGCTATGATGTTCACCTCAGAGTTGATGAAACGTCTCACTTTTGATTGTGAGCTTATGAGTATCAAGATCAAGTCTTATTCAGGCGACCATTCGACCGGAGAGATCAAGCAAACATTGGGCCTTTCTTCCGATATCACGGGCCGTCGCGTCATTATTGTGGAGGATATCGTCGATTCAGGACTGTCTATGATGTATCTTGTTGACTATTTGAAGCGTATAGGTGCCAGAGATGCAAAGATATGTACGATGCTGTTCAAACCGGACACTTATGACAAACCATTGAAAATAGATTATGTAGCACGTAATATTCCGCCAAAATTCATTCTTGGCTTCGGCTTGGATTATAATGAGCTTGGCAGACAGTACAAGGATATTTATGTCTTGAAAGATTAATCAGCAGAATTGTTTATATGAAGTATTATGTTCTCTTTGGCCCTCCGGGAGCAGGAAAAGGCACCCAGGCCGTTGCATTGGTTGAAAGGTATAATCTCAAACATATCTCTACAGGTGAGCTTCTGCGTGCGGAGATTGCTGCCGGTACTGAGCTTGGACTTAAGGCGAAAAGTCTTATCGATGCCGGATTGCTTGTCCCTGACGAGGTGGTCGAAGGTATGATTGAGGGTGTTTTCGACAAGAACAGGGACGTCAGTGGATTCCTTCTTGACGGGTTCCCGAGGACTATCAAGCAGGCAGAGTCTCTCAATGAAATGATCGGCAGACGCGGTGATGAACTGACCGCCTGCATTTCCCTTATGATACCTGACGAGACTATTTTCGAGCGGATCAAGCACAGAGCGAGCATCGAAGGCCGTGCGGATGATGCCAATGACGAGATAGTCAACAATAGAATTGCTACATATCATACCAAAACAGAGCCGCTTATCGATTTTTATAAGAAAGAGGGCAAGTATTTTGAGTTCAATGGCGACAGAGGACCGGGGCAAGAGGGCATTGACAAGGTAAGAGCTTCTCTTTATGTCGTAATGGATAAAATGTAGTTTTTCAATACGGCCCTTCGGGGCCGTATTTGTGTGATAAGAGTGACTTCAGAGATCTAACCCGGGCGGGAGGAGATTGGAACTTTATGAAGAAATTGTTGATGATTTCAGCCAAGAGTCTGGCGGGCATACTGCTGCTCGCCATTGCTGCGCTTCTGGTGACGAGCGTATCTCCTCTATTCTGCTTTGAGGTTGATAGCCCGTTCGAAGGTCCGGACATTTTCAACCCTTACCGCCATTATGTTGACAGCCTTGGTTGGAAACGTGCCAATTTCCACACTCATACCAGAGTGAAAGGCCCCTTGAACGAATGTGAAGAGTGGCCGGAAGAGGTTCTGGAGGCGTTTGAAAAGTTCGATTATGATATAGTCACTTTCTCCAATCATAATGAGTTGACAGCTCATCCACGCAGTGCCGATTTTCAGGTCAATGTCTATGAACACGGATATAACTTGTTCAAATATCACAAGTTGGTTTTCGGCAGTGATGATGTCAATCATTTTGATCATCTGCTTCCTGTGCTGACGTCACAGCGCCAGTGGCAATTGGATTTGTTGGGAAAGGATTCTGATTTCATTCAGTTGAATCATCCTTTCCGTACAAACAATACATCGGAAGCTGAGATGAGCAAGTTGGAGGGGTACAGAATAATCGAGTTGGATTCGGGTGTCACTACCGGACAGGAATATTGGGATTGGGCGTTGAGCGCGGGACATTATTCATTCGCTCTTGCAAATGATGATCTGCACTATCCTGACCGCAGCAGCCGCATTGCCGTGAGGTGCAGCTGGCTCAACTGTGCGTCAGCATCATACGAAGATATCCGGGCCTGCCTTCTGGACGGCTGCTATTGGTGTATGAGGGTGCCTGATTATGGTGATGGAGACTGGGAAGTGAAATATGAAATGAACCGTCATTTGCCTCAAGTGGATACTATAGGTCTGAAGGCGGATACGGTCTTTATACGTCTGGACCGCCCTGCGGAGAGAATCGTTGTCACCGGGCAGGGCCATACGACCTTGTCGGAGGTTTGTGATACTGACTGTCTTGAGTATAGGATGCTCCCGGATGACCATTATGCGCGCTTTACCGTTTATTTCGCAGACGGTGCGGTGATTTATTCCAACGCATTTGCCCGCTATGACAGTGGTACGGCAGACTCTCCGTACCGGATGCCGTCCCACACTGTCAACTGGCCGTTGACCATAGTTTTCAATCTTATGGTCCTGGCTTTGCTTTGCGGTGTCTTGTTTTTATTTGTCATACTGTTCTGCAAAATACATAGAAACGATATCGATGTTGTCCAAGAATAAAGTCAAGTTGACCACAGTGTCGGCCCTTGTGAGCATATTTACGCTCGTATGTTTCCATTTACCTTTCTTCCGTCACGTCGTCAGCAGCGTTGAGAAGGGTTTCAACGGGATTTTCATCACCGTAGGCCTGGTCATATTGATGCTGGTGATGAATTTCTTTGCCTGCTATCTTGTGATGTGGCTCGGCAGGGCCATCGGGAAAATCATTGTCGCGCTGTCATTCATCGGTGATGCTGTCACCCTTTATTTCATCAATACCTATGATGTGATGATTGATGATACGATGATGGGCAACGTGTTCAATACCAATTATTCCGAGGCTACGAGCTATTGGTCTGGTGCTGCTCTTCTGTATATTCTGCTTCTGGGCGTGCTCCCTTGCGCACTGCTGTTGCTGACCAGGGTGGAATACGGACCCTTCAAACGGTTTCTGAAAAGCATAGGCATTTCTTTGGGAATAGGAGCTGTGGTGGGCTTCGGGAATATCACGAACTGGCCTTGGGTCGATAGGGAGGCACCTGTGATAGGGAGCCTTTTGATGCCGTGGTCCTATACCGTCAATACTATCAGATATCAGGCCTCGGAGCGCGAACGCAACAGAGAAGAAATCCTGCTTCCGGATGCGAAAATCGCAAATGACCGGAAAGATGTGGTCGTGCTGGTGATAGGGGAGTCTGCGCGTAGAGACCATTTTTCGTTGTACGGCTACGGCCGTCAGACCAATCCGATGCTGGAACAGGTCGAGGGCCTGAAATGTTATGAGGCCAACTCTGCGGCCACTTATACGACGGCGGGAGTGAAGGCGATTCTTGATTATGAGGATACGGGTAAGTTGTATGAGATACTCCCTAATTATCTGTACCGCAACGGTGTCGATGTCATCTGGCGATCTACGAACTGGGGTGAGCCCCCACTGCATATCGAGAAGGAACAGAAAAAGGAGGATTTGTCTGAATTGTCCGGAATATCCGTTGAACATGATGAATTGCTTCTGTATGACATCAAGAAACTGATAACGGAGAGTGATAAGAACAAGGTGTTCATCGTGCTTCATACAAGCACCAGCCACGGCCCGTTGTACAGCAAGAAGTATCCCGAACGTTTCGGCGTGTTCTCTCCTGTCAATACCAGTGTGGAAATGTCCAAATGTCCTCCTGAAGAGTTGGCGAACGCATATGACAATTCCATCATTTATACGGATTATATCCTTGCCTGTCTGATTGATGAGTTGAAAGGCCTTGATGGTTGGAACAGCTGTATGATGTATGTCTCGGACCACGGTGAGTCTCTAGGAGAAAACAATCTGTATATGCACGGAGTTCCGCTGAAGATAGCCCCTAAGGAACAGTATGAGATTCCTTTCATTGTGTGGACATCGGAAGGAAGCGCGAGGCCGCAGGCGGAAGGTGTTTTGTCGCAATATCACGTGTTCCATAGCGTGCTGCATTTCCTGTGCGTCGAGAGCCCTGTATATAAAGCGGAATTCGACATCTTCAAGGCAGATTTATTGAAGACAAACTGAATGTCCCCAAAACAGGTCCCTGATACATTTGAGTCCGGGCACAGGATATTCAATTGATTGACGTCGCGTCAAGGATATGCGCCGCTGTCCCGCTTATGATGATGCGCACCTTGGAGATTTCCGAAGGCATGGCCAGAGTTTCTTCTGCAGAGCTTGAGACCAGGATTGCGGAGCCATCGCGTGAGAAACTGATTCTGGATACCTCCCCTGCGTCTCCGGAGATTTTCAGATAACGTTTTTCTCCCTCGGACATTCCCGAAAGATCAATGACATATTCACAGGCAGGGAGGTGAGTGCCGCCCAGCAACTCGGCACAACCTTTTCCGCATACGTGGACGGATGCTCCATCCTGACTGCAGCTGACACTCCCCGAGCTTGTGAGAGGGTAGACGTTGCCGTTCGGAAGAAATATGCGGAACGAAAGGTCCAGAAGCCCTGTACTCAGCTCCTGAGAATAGTTGAGCCGCTGAGATGACTTGCGGCGGAAATGAAGCTCGGACGGAGAATATTCCTGAGTGGCATTGGCCTTTATAACATTGCCGTCTGGACGGATAATGTCGAATTCAACGCCGGGGTTGCGTTCCACGGCCTCGTAGATGTAGATGTTTCCATACTGCCAGTTGTCAACGGTGTCCGGTTTTATTCGGTCGAAGGTCAGGAGCTGATATTTTGTCTGAAGCCCCTCGGTTATGGGGATTACTGTCCCCCAGCCGCGGAATCCTCCTGTCGGGATGTCCAGGTCGAGATTATGGAGGTATTTCAGGCTGTCGTAGTCAAATACTTTATATGTGTCCTCTTCCGGTGTCCACATAGAGCCGGTCACTATATATCTTTTTCCTCCGATACTTACGACATTGATACCGGTGAGAGTTTTCTCTTCGTTCTGTTCACAGATGAGCTTGTAACCGCCGTCGATGTTGTCAGAGTTTTGCTTGGACATCATTCTTGAGCCTTTGGAATAGACCAGAACCCACTTCGCGATTGAAGAATCGAAGAATACGAAATTGTCCTCGTCGCCCTTTGTCCTGTCGGAATAATCCAGCAGCTCCGCTTGCACTTCATTGTAGCCGTAGCGGGGATCGCGGTAGCATTTCCCGACGCAAAGATTGTGGGGATTCTCCCAGTGGGCGAACACGTACCATAGTCCATCCTTGCGGTTGTAGATAATATGTGGAGCGATGAATGGGAAGGGCACCGAATCCTTATAGCCCTGCATCATCCCGATGAGCTCGAATCTGCAGGTGTTGACGTGATAGGCATATACGGTCTGAGTAACTCCGGCGAGCCTGGATGACACGCAGAAGAAATACTTCCCGTCCTCGAAGATAGGACTGCCGTCCTCATATGTGCAGAGTCTGTAGTCGGCTTGGGCTATACCGCTACTGAGGACCTGACGGGCACTGAATATGCGTCCCTCTGAAACAGTTTCGACTCCGACGTACCATTGGAGTCCATTCCTTTGGGATAGAGTCTGAGAAGAGACTTTGAGGCTTCCCAGATAACGGTTTATATGAAGTTCGGATCTGATGTCACCCGTGGTGGCGATTGTCACTTCGGTCTCTGCGTTGGGGAATTCGACGTCTATGGCCGTTGGTTTGGATGCTGCCGGTGCGGTCACAGTGAAAAATGCCGCGAGCACAAGGGCGGCTGATGATATTTCGGTGATTTTGAGAAAGGACTTCATAATAAACGGTGCAGGGGCAGAGCCCCTGCCAAAGTGGAGATGGGCGGACTATTATAACCAGAACCCCTCAGTTTCGTAAGATTTATAACTAATTATAATCCAAATACTTAAAGTATAATACGATATATTTAGATATATTAGGATATATCAAAATTAGTGCGTAAATTAGTGCGTAAAAATAAGGAGCACTTTTTTATGGCAGTAAGTTTCGCACTGGAATCACCCCCGAATAAAGCAGGCGATTTTCCGATAAGAGTATCGGTTTCCATTCATCAGGTGAGGATGCAGACAACATCCGGTTACTGTATCTCAAAAGACAAGTGGGTTGATGCTCTCACCGACAAAGATAGGAAAAATCGGGAACAAAAGCAGCATCACTACGTAATTCCCGCCACCGTCAACTCCAAAGGCCAGAAGGGATCGGACGTCAATGCTGCCCTCACGAAAATCAAAGCTCACTTT
>JAZRYB010000085.1:0-7423 GCA_045600565.1 Candidatus Cryptobacteroides sp.
CAACATAATCAACAGAGTTGAAATCCGCTCGCATATCATTGAACGATTCCCACTCCGCTTTGCTTACCTTCAAATACCATTCGCTCAATGGCTGCTGAGTCTCAGGATGTTTCTCCCAATACTCGCGAAGACTGTTGATTGCAATAATTCTCACGCTGCAAATATATGAAATTATTTTGAATGGAATAATATTATTAAATAAATAATCTACATTTCGGTATTTTTTCGGATTTCGGATTTGTGATGTCGTAGGTCTGCACTTAAAGTTGTCAGACCCTCAATTATCTTGCTTTGGTTGCAATCTCGAGAGCCACAGAAAAGTAATGCAGTATGTCCGGGAGAATTTTACGTTCCGGAACCTCGGTATTTACATCTGCCTTTCCTGCGGACTCCGTATCGGTGAAGTGTGTGCGCTTACCTGGTCTGACATCGACATTGACGAAGGCGTCATTCGAATCCGGAAGACCATCGAGAGAGTTTATGTGATGGATGAGGGTGAACGTCACACTGAATTAATGATAGGCGTTCCAAAAAACCAGAATTCAGTCAGGGACATTCCTATCTCAAGAGAGCTGATGAAGATACTGAAGCCCTTCAGGAAAGTTGTCAATGCCGACTATTTCGTGCTGAGCAATGATGTGAATCCTATTGAGCCCAGGACTTATCGGAATTATTACAAGGCGTTGATGTCGAATATCGGCACCACGCTCAATCTGTATGTGCACCCGAATCTGGAGCATAAGAAGAAGTGCCTGGATAAGGCATTCAAATTTTTAAAATAATTGATTTGCTGAAGTACTATGGCGGTCATGCGAGAGTCTCAATTACCGTTTCCTGTAATGTGTTTTTTCAACGAGGTAGGGGATTATTTCGAAGACTAGCGGATTTCTACAGAATCCGTCGGACTATGGCGCCTGAAAGGTGTGAATGTAGTAGGTTATTATTCCCCTCTAATTATATCATAATTCCATGAGTATTTGTTCCTATACTTGTCAACGGCAGAATTTGGAACATAAACTCTTAAACTAGGGGAGAGAGTCAAAACTCCGGCGCCAGATGGTGGATTAGGAGAAGAGAAATGAACTTCCTTGATATTTTCACTACGGAATGGTGATTTGCCCATGAAAGTAATGCTCGCAGGAATTGTGATTATTGGAACCTTGACATCTTCAAAAGCACATTCTCCAATTGATTCAAGTGATTGCCCCAAATAAAGAGATTTCAATCTCTTGCAGCCCCAAAATGCGTAATCAGCAATTTCTGTAATACAATCAGGAAGCATAGCCTCAACTATTGAACTGTTCTCAAATGCAGACTCTTGAATAACTTTAAGTTTCAAAGGAAATGCTACACTGTCAAGGCGAACACAATTAGCAAACGCTTTCTTTGGGATAACTGCTAATGAGTCGGGAAGAATGATTTTTTGTAACGATGATTCCTCGAATGAGAAATGTTCCAGTTTGTTGTTTTGTGAGAGATCGACAGTAGATAATCTTGCTCTATAACAATATAATTCTTCCAAATTTACTGCGGCTTCGATGCCATTGAGAGAGTGGATGTCCTTATCAACAATATCAATGATTTTCAAATCAGCTGCTTCAGTAAGTGTTATTTTCCCATCCTTATCGGCATCGCAGGCATTAAGACAATAACTTTCAAATGCAGGGTCATCAAATTCAACAGTAGGTTTGCGCTGCTCCTTACATCCACCAATACTCCATATTAAAATAATGGTAATGGCTGAATAGAATTTAGTGTTCATTATGTTATGAAATTTAAGTTCTCAAATTTATATTTTCTATGTTGGCTATCATAAAATTGGGCATATTTTTCGAACAAAAAGTTATTTTCTTTGCTGCAAATTGAGAACTCTCCTTCAATGGTCTTGATGAAACGGATATGTTCATATCGCCCCGATTGGCTCTTCCAAAGTGCCAACGGCTCTAATGAGGTGTTTCTCGTCGGCTCCATCACCGCAGGCAATGCCGGCCGAGCTTCTTCACTCACCCTTTCTCAGTGCCCTGATTGTCTTAGCCACATTGATAAGGTGGTCGGCGATACGTTCGGAATCAGAGGAAAGTTCAAGATAGAGCGTACCTGTCATAGGGGTGCAACTGCCGTTTGAAAGGCGTGAAACGTGGTTGCTCTCCATAGTCTTGGTGAAGTCGTCAATCTGCTCTTCAATGACGTTGGCCTTGTCAAGCGATTCAATCTTTTCATCCCTGTACGCTGAATAGACATTGTCGTAAAGCTGATGTATGAGAACCTTCAGCTGGCTTATCTCATAGAGCGCGTCGTCAGAGAATCTCTGGCCGCTTTCCTGAAGGGCATCCGCATATTCAGCGATATTCTCTGCATAGTCGCCGATACGCTCGATATCCCGGACTGTCCTGTAGGTAGTGGACAGGTACCGGTGGTCGTGCTCGCTGAGCGCCTTCTTTTCTGACAGCCGCACTACAAAGTCAACAAGAGTGCGGTTGATGAAGTTTATCTTATCCTCCACTTTATCGAACAGTTCGCGTTCCTTGAAATCGAGAGCGGTGATTATCCTGATTGCCCGGTCGAAGTTCTCCATCGCCAGCTCGGCCATTCCCATAATCTCGCGCTTGGTCTGTTCAACGGCGAGAGGGGGAGTACGGAGCATATTGTCATCTACATACTTGAGTTTCAGAACCTCCACGTCGGAGTCATCTTTCTGTGGAATCATCTTGCAGACCAGCGCCACAAGAACTCCTGTCAGCGGGAGCATTATGAGAACAGTGATGACATTGAAGAATGTATGGAACATTGCAAGCTGTGTCTGCGGAGCACCGGGGAATGCGGATTCGAACATCGTTCCGTAGCTGAGATTCCCGGCTGAAAAGGCGCTCAGCATCCATCCTGCTATCATAAAGATTAACACACCGGTGCAGTTGAAAAGCAGGTGAATGAGGGCGGTCCGCTTGGCATTTATGCCGCTGGTGACACCGGCTATGATGGCCACCACGCAGGAACCTATGTTGGAACCCATCGTCAGGAAGATGCCCTGGTCAAGAGAAATGAGGCCTGTGACGCACATTGCAAGCGCTATGGAGGTCATTACGGACGAACTCTGAATTATCGCCGTGATGACCGCTCCTGTAATCACCAGGAGCAGGGGACTGCTGATCCCAGCGAGGAAATCCTTGACTCCCTGCAGTGCCGCGAAGTCCTTCATCGAACCGCTCATCAGCGAAAGACCTACGAAAAGCATTCCGAATCCTGCGAGAATCCCGCCCCAGGTCTTGAGACCGGCCTTCTTGGAGAAGACTATGAGGAATGCGCCGAGTCCGGCGAAAGCGGAGAAAATGATCGAGGTGGAGATGGAGTTGCCTCCGAACATTCCGAGTGCGACAATCTGCGCCGTAACGGTGGTACCGATGTTGGCTCCATAGATGATTGTTGCCGCCTGTACTAGAGAAATGATTCCGGCATTGACGAAACCTATCGTCATAACCGTGGTGGCTCCGGAGCTCTGAATGGCAGCGGTCCCGACCGTTCCGATGCCGACTCCGAGGAGCTTGCTTTTGGATGCCTTGGCAAAGAGGCTTTTCAACTTCGCTGAGCTCGCGGATTCCAAATTGGAGCTCATCATCTGGCACGCTACGAGGAATATGCCGATTCCAGCCAGAAGGGTCAGGATTGCAGAGACAATAGCTGTCGTTCCCATAACTGCAATTCTTTTAACTTTTTTTTTACTTCTTAATTCGGCGCGAAGTTACTATAATTCCGTGATTTGCGCAATAGCAGCCTTGAACCGGGTATTGATGACGCAGGCGAAATGCATATCGTCTATTACCTGGAGACCAAAGAAGATGTTCTGTAGGTTGCTAGACAGTAGATGTGACCTCTATTGGTATGCCTCGTAATAATCGCTGAGTGCTTGGACGAAGTCCCAGGAAATCAGGCCTTTTCCGACAGCGACATTCAGATACATCAGATTATAGTCATAATAGAAATCCTCTGTGAAGCCCTTGTATTCGAGAACCTTTTCAAGCGGAGTAAGGCCATACTTCTCGATATCCGCAGCTTTCTTGACGGCGTCGAATTTCATTTGGTCATCATACTCGAATATGCTGGAAAGTACCTTTTCTTCTCCATCGCACACTGAAAGCATACCGTTGGACAGGTGATTAAGATGCCCGCTGGTTACAACAGAGTATGCATCGACCCCCTCGTTCAACAGTCTGCAGCCCTTCAATTCAAGCCAGCGGTCATTGTCGGCATCGTAGAAATGATGTCCGAAGAAGTCTCTAGCATTTGTTGCGTTGATAAAAGCATATTTCCTTTCTTCCTTGTCATAGAACCCGTGCTCCTGGACCACAGTGACCTCGGTGACCTCGGTCCCGTCCCCAAACGTGAGGGTGAAAGCATTCTCCACATTCTTGGTCTCCAAGAAAAAGCAGACCGGAGCAGAAGAGACCATCCCCGTTTCATGATCGACAGTGCGGATCACATCACCGATCTCCAGTTTCTCAACGGCTTTCTGCTCACCGTTCTGCAGAGTAATCATCGTTCCGGCGGCAACACAGGCTGCACTCCAATCACTCGAGGTTAATTTCAACGTTAATGGAAGAAGGTCACCTGCTGCCAGAATCAATTCTCCGGACCTTGTCTTCTTTACCGTAAGTTCAAGGGGATCGCTCTCGTCAGGATTGGCTTTGATTGAGATGCTCATACTTTCGTAAGTGCCAGGGGCCACAGCAACATAGAAGACTTTGGCTGTGGACGAGATTGCCACACCGCTGCCGCAGTCGAGTGAAGCTAAGCCATCCAGCCCGTTAGCAACGCTGACTGTACCTACCGTCTTTTCACGTTCGGACATTACAGCGATTCTCAGGACAGCATAAGGGCTGGAGAAAATGAAGTTTGTGTTGTCGGTCTCTGCAGAAGTGAGAGGGCAGTTGGCGCCAGTATCGCTGTATGTCTGATTGTTGATATCACCATAGGTGGCAGTATATGGCGCGGTGGTCACTGCGGTCTGGCCGGCTTTCAGTGAGAAGGTGGTGCTTGCGCCACTTGACTGGGCGACATAGATTGCGGAATTTGCCGGTTCTGCAGCATCCGTCACCGTTATCTCGTCACCTTCATTCCAGGTGATTTTGCCGTCGGAGTCTATTGTTGTCTTGGTCTGCAGGATAGTAGCCGAGAACTGGGTGATGCCTGTTGTAGGAGACTCGATGACCTGCGGCTTCTGGCAGGAAACAAGCATAGTAAGCGCAACCAGCGCTGTGGAAAAATGCATTATCTTCTTCATAACCGAATCCTCCTTATTCTGGTGTGCCCCAGTTGTCTGAATCATCCTCAAGAGGATTCAGCCCTTTGATTGTACTTCCACTTTGACAGAGCATTACCTGCGCTGTGATATCAATTACATTCGCCTCAGGTGAGACATAACGGTCCTGCATTGGACCGATACTTCTCCGTTCACTCGTTTTCATTGTATTACTAAGTTGAATTTTCTCACAAATCTATGATTTATCGATGATATTTGCAATATATCATATGCCAGTCAAAGGAACCTTCGAGGAAACAGTGCCAAGAGTGCCACTATAGAAAAGAATACAAACACTTATAGGACACTTACACAAATTGGAAAAGAGATATGACCGGAAATCCGTAAAATGCAGCCAATGTGCCTGGTTCATCCCGGAAGGAAAACGCGACACTCCGATAGATCCGGATTCAATATGGCCGGAGGGCTGCAAACTCTACGGATACAGCCTCAGCGACCATTACAGACATTGGAAATTCATTCCGGCAATTCCTTCGCGAAAACGGTTGCAAGCAGCAATTTGATGCTGCCTTTATGAGCAGTGCGGAGCCAAAGTGCTCGATGAGACCTTAGCGGACTTCCTCGTAATCGATGAAGGATTCTTCGGCCGAGTGTTCAGATGGGACCTTACTGCTGAGGGCCGGGAGTTCTGGAAGAATATCGATAGAAAGTGGTGGCAGGCATTTTCTCTTTTGACTCTTCCTGTATGACGGTAGTGACTCCTTAATACGCGGCTGCATTATACAATGGGAAATTTATCCAATCGGTTCAAGGACATCAAGACCATAACGAGTAAGGAAAGCGTCATCTGATTTTTCGTTCAATCCGTAAACGAATTTTGAAAAACGAGCACCCCTCTCTGAAGTGTCTGGAAAGCACCTCTTTGCTTTTCAACCCCATCCAGGAGCCGTTGAAAAACAATCACCCCTCTCAGAAGGCCTTCCAGGGCAGGTCTATGCTTTTCATTTTATCAATAGCCAAAACCGCCCCGGAAATCCCTGTCTGCCCGGGGGAGATTAGGGCGGAAATTCCCCGGAAGTCCCTGTCAGCACCATTCGGGGGAGAGAATGGCGCCGTTTCAGAGAAGTTAAAGACGGTAGTAAAGAAGTAGTAAATCCAGATACGAGAAATGCCCCTCAGATATCTGAGAGGCATTTGCTGGAGGTGCGTAGTGGACCTTTTTTGCTTTATTTGGCGAAAGTTGGGTTAAGAAAGAATTTGCGTAAAACATTGATATAGAATAATATATTAAGAAGGCTTCTAAAATGCGCTAAACGGCAGAATACAAAGTTCAGTATCAACTCAGTATCAACTTAAGATATTTTCATTATCTTTGTGATACGAATTATTAACTACTGAATTATGTCTGTTTCTTTCAAATTGCGTACTACGCGAACGGACGGTGACGGCTATCTGACCGCCCGCATCCAGGCCGAAAAACTCGGCGTCAATCTTCTCATCAAAACTCCCATTAAGGTGGACATCGCAAAGTACACCGCCTCTCCGAAAGGCAAGGTGTTCCCTGCTTATATGAGTTCACCCGAAGGTCAGAAAATCCAGCGGTCGAAGCTGGAGATTGAATCTGCCATCAATTCGCTTACTGATTCCGGAAAGAAAATCACTTCTGACCAGGCGAAGAAAATTATCGATGACATCTATTACAAGGAGGAACGCGAAGCTGCTGCCATTGAAGAAGAGGCCCGACTGAAGAAGGAAGCTGCGGAGAAGAAGATGACTCTCCAGAAGTACATCAAGCTCTATATCGAGCAGATCAAGTCCGGAGCCCGTCAGACCGAGCAGGGCCGGAACTACGCTCCTTCCACTATTCGCGCCATCGTGACTGCTATGAATCAATGGGCCGCATTCCAGAAGCACGTTCATCGGGTGTATGACTTTGACGACATCGATATGAAATGCTACTATGACTACACCACTTTCCTGAAGAACAAGACCAAGGTCGTGGACGGAAAGCAGGTGTTTGACGGGTACAGCATAAATTCAGTCGGCAAGTGCGTCAAAGAACTGAAAGCAATCCTATATACGGCTGAAACAGAAGGCTATCATCATAACAATCTCTGGAAGGACAAGAAGTTCAAAGGGACGAGGATTGAGGTTGATAATGTGTACCTC
>JAZRYB010000086.1:0-3400 GCA_045600565.1 Candidatus Cryptobacteroides sp.
ATAAGGCCAGCACATTTCGCATAATTGAAAATTTCTTATTTTTGCGAAATAGAAAGCAATTGTCATGAAACTGATTGAAAGGACATATTATCTGCAAAAACTGCTTGATAGTGTTGGAACGCCTGACATTAAGGTAATTACACTATGAAATCTTTCACTCACGAAAGTATGTGTTTGGAATATATATACCAAACAAAATGGGGATTATTTTGCACAGATTTTGGAAAAGTGTGCAATTTGGCGCGGATGCATACAAAAGCGGATCACACCGCTATGGTTTTCACTGACAGTGAGAATTCCATAACCCGTTTCTTTCTGTGAATGCGGTTGTGAAATGGGCTGAGATCTTTTAACTGTGCCATGTTGATTATTTTTATATTGTGAGCCGTCTGGCTCTGAGGGTGCCGGCTGCGGCTTGCCTGATGAAGGCGGAGCCGCCTCCGCCACCCCCTGAGCCAGACGGCTGTTGGTTGCGTTGGGTTCTGCGCGTTTTGTTTTGGGGTCAAAGGATAAGTTCTGCTACGGGCAGACGGGCCGCACACTTTGACCGAAGTAACGGAAGTTGTTGCTCCGGCCAACATTGCCCGAACTGAAGTTGAGGCTGTACGCGCTGTAGCTGTAGCCCGTGAAGAGCGAAGACGACCTGTAGCTGCCGTTGGAACCTGCGTAGTTAAGACTCGAACCGTACCTGTAGCCGGCCGCCGGCAAAAAAATGGAGTTGCCGTTAACCTTACTTACTACCTTGTAACCGTTCTTGTCGTTCATCGAGGTCCACGTCCAGGTGCATTTGCTGGTGTCACTAAGTTCTGTTAGCTCATCATAGGTCGGCATGCGCCAGCTGCCGCCCCAGTTGGCGCGGGCGGCGTCGTCCTCCAGGTCAAGGACGGTCTTGCTGTCGATGTAGCCGTTGTAACCGTATTTACTGTAAGTGCAGTATTTGGTCATGGTTGATGATGTGCCATTGCAATACGTGTAGGTTGACCAGCTGTAGTCGGACTTGGGACTCGTCTCGCCCCACGCAAAGCAGTCGCCGTATTCTTCAGGGGCAGTGGCACCTACGTTGCAGGTTGCCCACTTGACACTCAGGCCAAGGTCAACATACTCATGACCATTCTCTACATTTCCTGAATTCACTTCATCCTTGTCCTTGTCACAAGAGACAAGCAATGCCATGCATGCAAGGGATGACAGCAACAGCATCCCGCCAAAGAGTATTCTGATTTTCATAATTCTTGTTCGATTAATCTTAGTATGGTCACAAACATAGCAATTATTTTTAATATTCATTCACATAGCCAGATTATTAGAACAAGTGAGTATTACAGTTTTAGCTGCATTATACTTCAGCATCTTCCTGTACACGGTAACCTGATCAATCAAAAAGAACCTGGAATACATCTGCAGCCCACTCTCATCCACATGCACCTGCCAGATACTCCGGTATTCAGGAATGAGAAAGCGGACTATCATTTCAAACGCTACCGGTTCGGAGGCTTCCTGATGCGTCCGGATCCCGACTGTCCGGGATATGAAGCTGCGCATAAGACCTGAGTTCTTTCCCAGGGCAACCGCATCAAAATTTGAGCGATGTCCATCATCAAGTCCTAGGAGATGCAGCGGTGTCTCAAGGAAAACGGAATCGCCCTGGTCGGTTCTCTCAAAAAGAAGCATGTGGCGATTGACGGGAAGAAGCTCAAAGGTTCCAATCCGAAGGCCAAAGGGAACAAGGGGTGTTATTTACTCAACGCTTTCGTTACAGAGAATAGGTTGACACTCAACCAGATGATGGTTGGTGACAAAGAGAACGAGATTGTTGCCATCCCGAAAATGCAGGACCGGTGTGCTTGAACGTTACGCCCAGGGAATGTACCGTAGAGTGCGGATTGGAACATAACGGTGCGAATCCTTGCACGGAAGTTGTCTGAGAAGCATCCGGTCATTCTTGGGAGAGTCACGGATTCACCGCCCCTGTGTTGCTCCGTGGAAAAAAGTTTTCTATCTTTGCCTCGGTTGCGGTCCATACTGCAGCCGGACATTTTGTTATTAGGCGTCATGCTTGACGTTTTGCTGACTTTGTGTGTATCCGACTGAAAAGTGGAGGAGAAAGATAAATGTTGCGAGTTTTCATAAGCAGTGTACAGAAGGAGTTTTCCAATGAGAGGAAGGCTCTGGCAAAATATATTCGTGAGGATGCTTTGCTCCGCAGGTTCTTTGATCCGTTCATTTTTGAGGAACTGCCGGCAATCAACCTTTCGGCTCCAGAAGCGTATCTGACAGAGGCCGCCCAAAGTGAAATATATCTTGGAATCTTTGGCCAGGAATATGGATACGAAGATGCTGAAGGAGTTTCTCCTACAGAACGGGAATTTGACAAGGCCACCGAGCTGGGAAACCATAGAATAGTTTTCGTCAAGCGATGCAGTGACCGCAATCCGAAGGAAGCACAGTTTATCAAGCGGGTTGAGCAGCAGCTTGTACGCAAAGGTTTTAATGATTTTGAAGAACTCCGGACATCTGTCTATTCATCCTTGATTCGCTTTCTTGAAGACAATGAGTATCTGAGATTCCTGCCGTGGGATGCTTCCCTGCACAGGACTGCAACACTTGATGATATTGACAAAGAGAAAGTGAAGTCTTTCGTGGCTCTCGCAAAAGAGAAACGAGGGTTTCCACTTGATTATTCGGATGACAACCTGCTGAAAATACTGGTGCATCTGGATCTGGCCACCGCTGAAGGGCGGCTCACGAATGCAGCCCTGCTTCTGTTTGCCAATAATCCGCAGCATTTTTTCCTGACTACGGAAGTCAAGTGTGTGGTATTCCCCACTACCGTTAAAACGAAGCCGCTGCTGTCATATCAGACATTCAGAGGTGGCATATTCGAACTTGTTGATGAAGCTGTCGGGTTCGTGATGCAGCACATCGATGCAGCAGTGAGCGTTCATGACAAGGCAGCCGTTGATGTGGAGTATGAGATTCCCATCAAGGCTGTGCGCGAAGTGATTGTGAATGCCATTGTCCATTGCCGGAACGAAAGCAATGCAAGCGTTGAGGTGATGCTATTCAAGGACAGGCTAGAGGTCTGGAATCCGGGAAATCTTCCTCAAGGCCTCACCCTGGATAGTTTGAAAGGCGTTCACAACTCCATTCCTGCGAATCCGATCATCGCCCTGCCGGCTTATCTTGCCGGATATATCGAGAGACTTGGGACAGGAACCACCGATGTCGTTGATACCTGTGTGGCAGCCGGACTCCCTGTACCTGAATACAAACAGGAACAGAACCATTTCATATCCATCATCTGGAGGAAGAGGGCCGATGCGGATGGCCCCCAAAGTGGCCCCCAATATCTGATTGATAATAAAGACATTGACAATACAGATTCGCAAAGTGGCCCCCA
>JAZRYB010000087.1:0-9291 GCA_045600565.1 Candidatus Cryptobacteroides sp.
GGGACCCCATTCCCTTCGACAGGCTCAGGGTAAACTTGGCTCAGGGCAAGTGATGGTGGAGAATCACTATGACTTCATCAACACCAAGGCTCATCGTGATGCGCCAAGGATTGAGGCGAGGCTGAAGGAGCTTGCATCTATGGAGAGCAGGGAGCATCTGCTGCCGGATGGGACAAGGATTCTGCTGCCGTCAGAGGATTTCAACGTGATATTCCTGATACGCCATCTGGGGCAGCATTTCGCCGGGGAGCATATCACCCTGAGGCAGATTCTGGACTATGGCCTGTTCCTGCAGAAGGATGGGGCTTCGGTGCATTGGAGCGAGCTTGTGCCTTTCATCAGGGAAATGGGAATATGGACTTTCTTCAACCAGATTAACGCCATTTGCGAGGATTATCTCGGATTGCGGCTCGATGGGATTCCTGCAATAGAGCGCAACGAGGAGTTAGAGAGAAGGATAATCGAAGATGTGCTTCACCCTGAATTTGCCCAGCAGAAGCCTTCGGGACTCATCCCCGTGCTGGCGTTCAAGGCCCGCAGATGGTGGCACAACCGCTGGAAGCATCCATTAGTGTATGACGAATGGCTGCTGCCGATGCTGCTGACTCTGGCCTGGAGTCATTTGAGAAGAATAAAGACGATAAAAGATTAACGAGACGATGAACAAACCAATATTATGGCTCGTGACTGAACTTTTCCCACCGGACGAGACATCGACATCATACATACTGGGAGAAATAGCCAACGCTTTCTGCAATAAGTATCAGGTGAAGGTTATCTGTGGACCGGAGGTGTATGACAAACGGAAGAAGTTTGATCCGAACAATTCCTTCAAGCTCGACCCGTCAATAGAACTGTTCCGTGCCGAAGGTGCAGATCTGGACAAGAATACTACCAAGGGCAAAGCCTTGAGTTTTATTCTGATGAGCAGTCGCCTGATACGCTTGGCAAAGAAGCATATCGGCAGTGGTGACAAGGTGCTGATGGTAACGAATCCGGCTCCACTGGTGCTGCTGATGAGCCGACTGAAGAAAAGAAGAGGATTTGAACTGAATCTGCTGGTGCACGATGTGTTCCCGGAGAACACTAAGCCGGCAGGACTGAAACTGCCAATGTACGGATTCTTCAAGAAGGTGTTCGATAAGGCTTATTCCAGAGCTGACCAACTGATAGCAATTGGTAGGGATATGGCAGAGGTTCTTTGCGGAAAGGCTCCTTCGACAAAAGTGACGGTTATTGAGAACTGGGCGGACATAGAAAATATAAAGCCTCAGCCTATGCCGGAAGGGAAGATTCGTCTGGAGTATGCAGGAAATATCGGACGTGTGCAGGCACTGGACAAGGTGATTGAGAAATTGCCGTCAGAGGTTGAACTGCATATCTATGGCACAGGCTCGATGGAGGAGTCTTTGAAGAGTCTGGGACATCCCAATGTGTTCTTCCACGGACCGTATTTCAGAAGTCAGCAGAATGAAGTGCTTGCTAATTGCCATATAGCTCTTGTGACTCTTGAAAAAGGGATGTATGGATTGGGAGTTCCGTCCAAGACGTACAATATATTGGCGGCAGGCCGTCCTGTGATGTTTTTGGGACCGGAAGGAAGTGAGATTGACCGACTTGTGAAGGAAGAGGGTGTCGGATATTGTGGATGGCTTTCGTCCTGGAATCTTGAAGAACTTATGCAGATGGGCGGTCGTGCAAGGGCGTTAGCCGAAAGAGATTACTCGAAAGAGACTATTTTGAATAAATTTGTTGAAGCGATATGAAAGAGAAATTATTGTTTACCGGAGCATCGGGTTTTCTGGGTTACAATACTATGCCCATATTGGTCAAGCAATATGAGACGGTTCATACTATGGGGCTGATGGAGGCTGATGATATTAGAGTCAATCTGGCAAAGGAGGTTCCTCCAATCAATACCCACTATGATGTAGTGCTTCACGCTTGCGGAAAGGCGCACGTTGTGCCGAAGACGGAAGCTGAGAAGCAGGCATTCTTTGATGTGAACTATCAGGGAACGGTAAATCTGTGTGCTGCATTGGAAAAAGTTGGTGCGCCTAAATCTCTTGTGTTCATCAGTACAGTGGCGGTATATGGATGTGAATCCGGGGAACTGATTACCGAAGATCATCCTCTGAATGGCGAAATCCCTTACGCCAAGAGCAAGATTATGGCAGAGGAGTATCTGACTCAGTGGTGCGAGAAGAATGGGGTTGTTTTAGGCATTCTACGGCCATCATTGCTTGCTGGAAAAAATGCTCCGGGAAATCTCGGAGCAATGGTAAATGGCATTAAGAAAGGCTTTTACATGAACATTTCAACCGGAATGGGGGGGTAAAATCAGGAAAAGCATCCTGATGGCGGAAGATATTGCCCGCTTGTTGCCGCTTGTTGCTGAGAAAGGAGGCGTTTATAATGTATGCGATTCATACCATCCGACCTTCAATGAGATATCAGAATCTGTGGCGGGACAGTTGGGCAAAAAGAAGCCGATCTCCATTCCATATTGGATGGCTGTATGTATGGCAAAGGTTGGAGACCTTCTTGGTTCGAAGGCACCAATCAATAGTTTGAAACTTAAAAAAATAACAGAGACTCTCACATTTTCCAACGAAAAGGTCCGAAAAGAGTTAGGGTGGGAACCGATGGATGTTCTCACAAATTACAAAATCTGATTTTGGAACCGTTCGGACACAATTCAGTGTGAGGGATTAGACAATAGAATCATAATGAAACGAATTTTAATTCACACACTGATTTTCAGTCCGGATGGTGTCTCAACGGCCTATCTGTACAATGACATAGCACTGGCGTTCCAGAGGGCGGGTTATGAGGTGGTGGTGCTTACGGCAACTCCACATTTCAATCTGGTGGAGGAGCAACTCAGGGAACAGCCCCTGCGATGGCTGGTTCCGGGATTCTGCAAGGTGTCGGACTTCCACGGGATAAGGGTTTATCACGTGCCGCAGAAGAAGTTCAAGAGTACGCTTCTCAGGGTTATGGGCTTTGCCTACTGGCACGTGGTGTCGTTCTTCATAGGTTTGAGCATAAAGAAAATCAACGTAATAGTATCGCCTTCGCCTCCGCTGACCATCGGACGGCTGAACAACTGGTTGGGACGGCTGAAAGGATGCAAGGTGGTGTACAACGTGCAGGAGATTTATCCTGACATTCTGAACAAGCCGGAGGGCAGCATCGTGAACCGTTTCCTCCGCAGGATGGAGAAGAAGGTGTATGACCGTTCGACTGCCGTCACCACCATTGACCAGGTGTTCTATGATACGATTGTAGGGCGTTTCGAGGATAGGAGCAAGTTGCATATCATCCCGAATTTCGTGGATACGGAGTTGTATCACGGGGGCGTTTCCACCGATTGTCTGGACAAGTCTCTCTTTCCCGATACGGACAGTATCAAGCTTCTGTATGCCGGCAATATCGGCTTTGCACAGGATTGGGAGCCTCTCGTCAGGCTGGCGGAGAAGACACGCAATCTGAATGTGGAGTATTTCGTGATTGGCGAGGGTGTGAAGCGGGATTATGTGGTGGAGAAGCAGGCGGAACTCGGGCTGGACAAGCTGCACGTGCTGCCGTATCAGCCAAGGCAGCTGATGCCTGCCATTCTTGCCTACAGTGATGCCCAGTTCATCTTTATGACTCCCGAGCAGGAGGGTATGGGCTTCCCGTCCAAGGTATATACCATTATGGCTTGCGGACGTCCGCTGCTGGTATGCTCCGGTGAGGGCACTCCTATCGTGAATTTCTTGAAGCCTGTGGGGTGTGCAAGGATTGTGACGGACCACGACCTTGAGCGGAAGACGGATGAGATGGCTCAGTGGCTTTCTGGCGTGTCGCGGGAGGAATTGCGCGAGATGGGCGCGAGGGGTGAACAGGTGATTCGGGAGAATTATACCAAGGAGATTGTTACGAAGAAGTACGTTGAATTAATTGAGAGTCTATGAATATACTGATAACTGGAGTCCACGGTTTTGTGGGCTCGAATCTGGTGAAATATCTTTCGGGAGAGAATACTATATACGGTCTGGATATCATTGCGCCCGAGAAGGAGGGGGTGGCGAAGACTTACAGTTGGGATGATCTGGATGCAGGTGTGCTGCCCGAGATTGATGCCATCATCCATCTGGCAGGCAAGGCGCACGATACACGGAATCAGACTGTGGCGGATGTGTATTTCAAGGTGAATCGGGACTTGACCATCAAGATTTTCGATTACTTTGCTGCTCACGATATCAGAAAGTTTGTGTTCTTCTCTACTGCCAAGGCCGCTGCCGAGAAGGTGCCGGATGTGCTGTATGAGGATGTTGTTCCTTCGCCTGTCGGCCCTTATGGTGAGAGCAAGATTGCCGCAGAGCAGTATATTCTGAATTGCCTGAAGACGAGGCCGCATAATTTCGAGGACAGGGGCGTGTATATCTTCCGCCCTTGTATGATTCACGGCCCCGGGAACAAGGGAAATTTGAATCTGCTGTATGGAGTGGTGTCGAAGGGTATTCCTTGGCCATTGGGAGCGTACGAGAACCGCAGGACGTTCACTTCGATTGAGAATATGTGCTTTGCAGTGAATGGCGTGCTCGTTTCGGACGTGCCGTCAGGGATTTACAATATGGGTGACGATGATGCCCTTTCCACCAACGAACTGATAGAGGTCATCTGTTCGGCTCTTGGCAAGAAGGCCCATATATGGCGAATCCCTTGCGGCCTGATGAATGGTGTAGCTCGTGTTGGCGGCTGGCTCCACTTGCCTCTCAATCCCTTGCGTATGCAGAAACTCACAGAGAACTATGTCTCCTCCAACGCCAAAATTAAAGCCGCTCTCGGCATAGACCGCTTCCCTGTAGATGCCCGCGAAGGCCTCACGAAGACCATTATGAGCTTTTCGTACAAGCACGAATGATTCGCGTTGTACGAAAAACAGTGTTCTACTTTCGCCGAAAAAGTGTTACTTTTGCATCATCAAACGCATAACCCTCATACTGGTTCTGACCTTTTTGTCGCTATCTGCAAACGCCCAGTTTACGGACAGTACTACCGGTTTGCTCTCTGCCCCATCGGCGGATATGAATGCCTCGGGGACGTTTATGATAACGAATAACTTTCTGAATGAGCATATTACACCGACAGGTGCGGCCACAGAATTCCCGTGGGATTATAATACATTCAGCTATGGCTTTGATGTGACCTTTTGGTCAAGGCTGGAAGTAGCATACGTGTGCGTGCTCTTTAATGGAAAGTGGAGCCCGAGTGCAACAACCTATCGGCAGAAGATTATCGTGAACCAGGACCGTCATTTTGCAGCCAAATTGCTGGTGTTGAAAGAGGGCGAAATCTGGAAATGGACCCCATCGATTGCTGTTGGCACAAGTGATCCTGTATCTGGAGCAGGTGGTGATTATATCGGAAGTGGTAAAGGAATCAGTTCTGGCAACGGCTTCTTCAACCGCTACTATGCAGTGGCCACCAAACATTTCGACACTCCTTGGGGTGCAGTCGGCGGTCACCTAGGCTATCAGTACAGCAGACGTACCGACTGGAACCGCAAGGGCGTGATAGCTGCCATTGATTGGCGACCCGTTTGGCTTCAAAACCGCTGGTTCTCGCCCAAGTTCGTCTTTGAGTATGATTCAAACACCCCAAACATCGGCTTCATTGCCGACATCTGGGACGACCGCTTCGAAGTCATGTTCTGCCTCCAGAACTTCCAGTGGGTATCCTTTGGATTGAGGTTCAAGCTCAGGCTCAAAGGCTCAGAATAGAGGATTCGTACACGCACAAATGATTTGCGTTATACGAAACAAATAGATTTCATAGAATGACATACGAACAACAGGCATTGCTATATCTGGTAAGGCTCGGAATTGGCAACAATACTGAGTCTGGCTTTGATTTTACCGGAGTGGAGTGGAGAAAGCTTGTGGATTCTTCATTTGCTCAGGCTGTGCCTGCTATTACTGTCGATGGCTTGCAGAAGCTGTACGAGTCGAATCCCTCATTAGAATTGTCGCTCGATACCCCGGAGTTGGAGGCCTTGAAGTACGAGTGGTTCGGCTCTAACTTTCAGGCGGAAGAGGAATATTCCAGGCATCAGAAGGTGTTTTCTGAGCTCGTCAGTCTTCTCTCCGAACAGCATATCAATGTGCTTCTTCTGAAGGGGCTTGGATTGTCCACATACTACCCGATTCCCAATCACAGGCCAACGGGCGACTTTGACATCTACTCATACGGCAGACATTTAGAGGTGGATAAAATAGTTGCCGACAGTGGAATCCCTGTTGACAACGAGCATCCAAAGCACTCAGTCTTTGAGTACAAGTGCGTGACGGTCGAGAATCACTATATGTACCTCGACTCATTCCAGACCAGCTGTGAGAAAAAAGTGCAGGCCTTTTTGGAGTCATTGGACGGGGATGTTCTTTGCGAAGGCAGCTACTATACCCCATCTCCATTGAAGAACTTCTTCTTCCTGTTATGCCACATGGCACGTCACTTCTCCGAATTTGAGAGTATCAAGCTAAGGCATATACTGGATTGGGGCCTGTTCTTGAAGGCCGAGGCAGCTGGTTTGGATTTGCAATTGGTCCGTGGAAAACTTCAAGAGTTCGGCCTTGAACGGACAAACGACCTGTTTGTGTCATTGGCAGAAAAAGTCTGCGGCCTTGATTTCTCTGACCTGCTGTTTAATCGACTTCCGGAAGCGGAATGCTCATCAATACTCAAATACATCCTGACCGACAAACAACGTATCATCCCCAAGCACTTTGTCCCTCGCTTCCTATATAAACTCAAAACCCTCGCCGGCAACAACTGGAAATTCCGCTACCTCTCCATCACAATGCGAGAAAGGGTGTGGTACTCTGTGAAGTGGCACTTGAGCGGCAAGGCCGAGATTTAGCCCTTTCGTACACACGCCAATGATTTGCGGTTGTACGAAAACCATAGAAATATGACCCACGAAGAAAGCTGGAACGCATTCATTGATGAGCTTCGGACCTACGTCCAGGAGCATCATCATGGTTCGACTCCTTCGACAGGCTCAGGAACCGGCTCACCACAGGCTTTCCGAACAAGCACACCAACCTGCTGTCGAAAGTGAAGTACACCCGTAAGAAGATAAATGACGGCACACTGGAGGATTGGAAGAAGGAGCAGTTCCTGGATTATGAAAATCTAACAAGGTGGATTTATGAAACCATCGGACAAGCTTACGGTGTTGTAATCGAGGGATAGTAATGATTTGCCATTCTAAATGGCGCCAATTCCCCCAAAAACTCTTAACTTTACAATTTTGACGCGAGTTGCCGGTGGCATCCCATAAATAACTGCGATAATATGAAAACTTTAAAAATACGAAACTTCGGCCCAATCAGAGAGGCTGATATCGAAATAAGCAGAATCAATCTGATCATCGGAATGCAGAGCTCGGGAAAGAGCTGTGTTATGATGCTTGCTTGTTATTGCTCCTGGGTGGAGAAGAGAATTGCCCTCAGGCAGTCGCCATCGGATTTCGAGGGAGGTTCCGCTTTTCTCGATATGATGACATCGTACTACCACTCGAAGGGCTATGTTCATCCGGATACATACGTCGAGTATGAGACCGAGTTTATGCGATTCAGTTACGACAATTCCACAAAGGTCTTCTCTCACGAGTGGAAGAATCTGCATTGGAGGTACAAAAGGCCGAAGGTGTCGTACGTGCCGGCAGAGAGGAATATGATTTCGCTTGTGTCAAACTGGAGCAGGCTGGAAATCGGCTACGACAATATTCTGGACTTCAAGGAGGATTGGGACAGAGCCAGGAAATTTATGAAGCGGGAAAAAGATATCCTCGGAACAGGGATATCATACGAATATGATGATGTGTCGGCTTCCGATGCCATCATTACCCCGGGTGGCAAGAAACTTGATCTGGCAAACGGCTCCAGCGGTCTTCAGTCGCTGATTCCTCAGTTCGTGCTGCTGGATTATCTGAGAAGGGGCATCTACAGTGACAAGGAGAATGATACAGACAAAACTCTGGCTAAGAAGCAGCTGAACAAGAACCTGCTTTCTGTTCTGTACCAGAGGACCTATAACAAGAAAACTGTTGGTCCGGATTTGAATGCCGCCAGAGTGGTTCATATGGAGGGGCAGGATTACGTGTTCAATAACGCCAAGGCGGCAGAGCAGTTCATCAAAGAGGCCGGTTATCTGCTTAATACCGATCACGCGGAAATATTCCTCGAAGAACCCGAGAGCAATCTGTTCCCTCCGACTCAGTTCCAATTGATGGATTGGATATTGGAGATGGCTGTGGAAAAGAAACATAAGAATCTGTTCTTCATAGCCACCCATAGCCCGTACATACTGAACCATCTGCTTCAAGAAAATCTTAAGGAGTTCAAGCTGTTCCTGACCTATCCGGCAGGGGATGGTTCATATAATGTCAAGACTGCTTCTGAAGAAGAGATTCAGCAGATTTATGATAACGGTTCAGATGCTTTTTTCAATTTTGATGCGTTTGTGGAGTAATGAGGCAGAAGAGAGTTTTTCCGGAGTGTAACGTGGATACGAATCTTGTGGGGCACATCCTTGGTGGTGCGGCAATGCACAAGAGTTCGTGCAATGAGGTGGTGAAGGCCGTGAATGGTTCCGACAGTTTTTCTATCGGAATAATTGATGCGGACAAGCGTCCGGCTACAATGGATCCGGGATTTGAGGAGTATGTGGAGAATCCGAAGGCAGACGGTGAATCCAAGCATATCACGATGTATGTCCATAGGGACGCGAAACGGTATATGTTCACCGTCAAGCCTGCGATGGACAAATTCATCCTCGATGCGGCAAAAGAGCAGAATGTTGATTTGAGGGCGGCTGGATTCGCTACATCCTTGGAGGGATTCAAAAGGCAGACCAAGCGGACTCAGGCCTCAAATGACCCCGGCCTGCGAAGGCTTTTCGCTCTGATTGAGCATAATCCGGAATTCAGAAGGTTCAGGAATACTTTGAAATACCTTACCACTATGCAGTACGATTCCGACCCCGAAACGGCGAAACGCTTTTTCACCGGCGAGCTTGGCGACGACGACATGCAGCAGTTCTTCCCTTAAACTCGTACAGACGCAAATGATTAACCCCTTCGGGCTTTTCCTCCTTCGCACCTCGGCAATTAAGTAAACTTTTCAATCGGCTGCTCTCGGCATAGTCCAAGCAAGCTTGGCCTCTGCTCTCGATTGCACGATTGTTCAAGCAAGCTTGATTGCGCTCGGTTTGGCGTCGGTTTGCGTCTGTACGAAAATC
>JAZRYB010000088.1:0-22906 GCA_045600565.1 Candidatus Cryptobacteroides sp.
GCGGAAGTAGCTCAGTTGGTAGAGCATCAGCCTTCCAAGCTGAGGGTCGCGAGTTCGAACCTCGTTTTCCGCTCCAAAAGCCGATGTAGCTCAGGGGTAGAGCGCATCCTTGGTAAGGATGAGGTCATGAGTTCAATTCCCATCATCGGCTCTGCACCGGTTTAAACGCCGGTTTTGTTTTGTTAAAAAACACTTAAAATTCAAACATAATATTATGGCAAAAGAAACTTTCCAAAGAACCAAACCGCATGTCAACATCGGTACTATCGGCCACGTTGACCACGGCAAGACCACTTTGACCGCAGCTATCACCAAGGTCCTCGCAGCTAAGGGACTTTCTGAGGTCAAGTCATTCGACCAGATCGACAACGCTCCGGAAGAGAAGGAGCGTGGTATCACCATCAACACCGCACACGTTGAGTATCAGACAGCTAACCGTCACTACGCACACGTAGACTGCCCAGGCCACGCAGATTACGTCAAGAACATGGTTACTGGTGCTGCTCAGATGGACGGTGCTATCCTCGTTGTTGCAGCTACTGACGGTCCTATGCCTCAGACAAACGAGCACGTTCTTCTCGCTCGTCAGGTAAACGTTCCTAAGATGGTTGTATTCCTCAACAAGGTTGACCTCGTTGACGATGAGGAAATGCTCGACCTCGTTGAAATGGAGGTTCGCGATCTTCTCAGCAAGTACGAATTCGACGGCGACAACGCTCCTGTAATCCGCGGCTCAGCTCTTGGTGCTCTCAACGGAGAGCCGGAGTGGGAGAACAAGGTCATGGAACTCATGGATGCTGTTGACACATATATTCCTCTTCCAGTACGTCTTACCGACAAGCCTTTCCTCATGCCTATCGAGGACATCTTCTCTATCACAGGTCGTGGTACAGTTGTTACCGGTAGAATCGAGGCAGGTACCATCCACGTAGGTGATCCTGTAGAGCTCGTAGGTTTTGACGAGAAGTCAAAGACTTCAGTTTGTACCGGTGTTGAAATGTTCCGCAAGCTCCTCGACCAGGGTGAGGCAGGTGACAACGTAGGTCTTCTCCTCCGTGGTATCGACAAGAAGGAAGTCCGCCGTGGTGAGGTCGTTGCAAAGCCAGGTTCAATCACTCCTCATACAGAGTTCCAGGCTCAGATCTACGTCCTCAAGAAAGACGAAGGTGGCCGTCACACTCCATTCCACAACAAGTATCGTCCTCAGTTCTTCATCCGTACACTTGATGTTACCGGTGAGATCAGCCTTCCAGAAGGTGTTGAGATGGTCATGCCAGGCGATAACGTTGAAATCAATGTCAAGCTCATCACCCCAGTCGCTATGAACGAGGGTCTCAGTTTCGCTATCCGTGAAGGTGGCCGCACCGTAGGTGCCGGACAGGTTATCAAGATCGTTGAGTAATTTCAACATATCAAGGACCGTTCCTGGTTTCAGGAATGGTCCTTATTACCCAGGGGAATAGAACAAGGGTAGTTCAGCGGTCTCCAAAACCGTCGATGTGGGTTCGAATCCTGCTTCCCCTGCCACTTATATCAAAGGTTACGATTTGGTAATTGTTTAACAGATCCCCAATCCGCTTCCAATCAAGGGGGTCCATTAAAAGTAAAGATGAGAAAGTTTATCAACTATCTGAAAGAGTCTTTCGTGGAGCTCACCAAGAAGACCACGTGGCCAAGCTGGGACAAGTTGCAGAGTTCAGCACTCCTGGTAATGGTCACAACTGTCATTCTTGCAGTTGCACTCTGGGTGATAGACCTCGTTTTCCAGTCTGTCATGACTGCAATTTACACGTTGTAATATCCGTTTGATACCATGGGCGAAATGAAATGGTATGTTCTCAGAACTGCCGGAGGAAAAGAGAAAAAAGCCAAGGAATATCTTGAAAAAGAGATTGAAAGAAGCGGTCTTCAGGATGAGGTAGCTCAGGTTCTCGTTCCAGTCAAAAAGGAGATAGTCACAAAGAATAACAAGAGGAAGGCGGTTGACAAACTGCTTTTCCCGGGTTATGTGCTTATTCAGGCTGAATTGAGCGCAAAGCTTGAGAATATCATCCGCAACATGATCCCCGGTATGTCAGGATTCCTGACAGAGAAGAGAACAGTCAGTGGAGCCCAGATCGAAAGAGTACCTGTGCCTATCAGGGATGAAGAGGCAGCAAGGATACTCGGAGAGCAGGACGAGAACGCAAGCAATGCCGCCGAAACCGAGGTCAACTACGAACTCGGTGACAAGGTGAAGATTACTGACGGTCCGTTCAGCGGCTTCAGCGGAACAGTCGATGAAATCATCGAAGACAGAAGCAAACTCAAGGTCATCGTCGTCATTTTCGGAAGAAAGACCCTTCTGGAACTCAGTTTTACACAAGTAACTAAAGAATAACAAATCATGGCAAAAGAAGTTACCGGATTCATTAAGCTCCAGATCAAAGGAGGAGCAGCTAATCCAGCACCTCCGGTAGGACCGGCACTCGGTTCCAAAGGCTTGAACATTATGGATTTCTGCAAGGCATTCAATGCCACAACGCAGGATCGCGCAGGAAAGATTCTTCCTGTTGTGATTACAATCTATTCAGACAAGTCATTTACATTTGAGGTAAAGCACCCGCCTGTAGCAGTTTCCATCAAAGAAGCCGCAAAGGTACAGAAAGGTTCTGGCGAACCTAACAGAAAGAAAGTAGCATCCATCACTTGGGATCAGGTCAAAACTATCGCCGAGGGCAAGATGCCGGATCTCAACGCATTCACACTCGAAAGCGCAATGAAGATGGTTGCCGGAACAGCGAGAAGTATGGGTGTCAAGGTTACGGGAGAATTCCCTGAGAACATTTAATTTGCAGAAACTATGGCTAAAATGACAAAAAATCAGAAAGCTGTCGCTGAGAAGTTCGATTCTCACAAGCTTTATTCACTTGCTGAGGCATCTGCAGTTGTAAAGGACATCACATTCACCAAGTTCGATGCATCAGTTGAGCTCTCGCTCAACCTCGGCGTGGATCCTCGTAAGGCCAACCAGATGATCCGTGGAGTCGTCACTCTGCCTCACGGAACAGGTAAGGTCGTCCGCGTGCTCGTACTCTGTACTCCTGACAAGGAGGCTGAGGCTCAGGCAGCAGGCGCAGACTATGTTGGTCTCGATGATTATATTGAAAAAATCAAGGGCGGTTGGACTGACGTTGACGTCATCGTCTGCACCCCTTCAGTTATGGCCAAGGTAGGTGCCCTGGGTAGAATCCTCGGACCTCGCGGTCTTATGCCGAACCCTAAGACCGGCACCGTTACAATGGAAGTTGGCAACGCTGTCAAAGAAGTCAAGGGCGGTAAGATTGACTTTAAAGTTGACAAGACAGGTATCGTTCACTGCGCTATCGGTAAGGTTTCTTTCGAATCCTCTCAGATCTATGAGAATGCCGCGGCTGTCATCGATGCAGTGGCAAAGCTCAAACCACAGTCCCTCAAGGGTACTTATATGAAGAGCGCCGCTATGTGTTCAACTATGAGTGATGGAATTAAAATTGACCTCAAGGCATTCTTGAACGGTGCTGAGAAATAAAAATTCAATATTATGAAGAAAGAATTGAAAGATCAGATTATTGAAAGCATCTCAGCACAGCTTGGCGAGTATCCTAATTTCTACATTACAGATATCGCCGGTCTGAATGCTTCACAGACAGTAAAACTTCGTCGCGCCTGCTTCGAGAACGGTGTGAAACTTTCCGTTGTGAAGAACACACTCTTCAAGCACGTGATTAAAGACAACGAGGCCCTCAAGGATCTCGTTCCTACCCTCGAAGGCAATACTGCCATAATGTACACCAATGTTCCGAACGCTCCGGGAAAAATCATCAAGAAACTCCAGAAGGAAGGTTTCGAGAAGCCGGTAGTGAAGGGCGCGTATGTCCAGGAATGTCTCTTCATCGGTGCCGACAAGCTTGATCAGCTCGCCGCCATCAAGACCAAGGAAGAGCTCATCGGTGATATCATCACTCTCCTCCAGTCTCCTATCAACAGAGTTGTCTTGGCTCTCCAGAACAAAGAGAATGCAGAGGAAACCGCAGAGAAGGCTCCAGCTGCAACAGAATAAGAATAAAAACAATAACAATTTAAAAATTATACAATTATGGCAGACGTAAAGAAACTTGCTGAAGAGCTTGTAGCCCTTACAGTAAAAGACGTTCAGGAACTTGCTAACATCCTCAAAGAGGAGTATGGCATTGAGCCGGCAGCAGCTACAGTAGTAGCAGTAGCCGGAGAAGGTGGCGCAGCAGCTGAGGCTGAGCAGACAGAATTTGATGTAGTTCTCGTAGCAGCCGGTACAGCAAAGCTCGGTGTCATCAAAGCAGTCAAGGAAGCTCTCGGACTTGGTCTCAAAGAGGCTAAGGATCTCGTTGACGGCGCTCCTGCAACACTCAAAGAGAAAGTATCAAAGGCTGAGGCTGAACAGCTCAAGTCAACTCTCGAGGACGCTGGCGCTACAGTTGACATTAAGTAACTGACCGCGTCCCTCCAGGGGAACAAAAACAGGTTTAGAGCCGGGACAAAAAGGCTCTAAACCTTTTTCTCGTATTTAATTTCTTTTTCAAAGGCAGAATATGTCAATAAAGACTAACAGCAAACGAATTAATTTCGCAACATCCAAAATCCTGGATTATCCCGACCTGCTTGAGGTACAATTGAAGTCTTTCAAGAATTTCTTCCAGCTTGAGAGCACCCCTGAAAACAGAAAGAATGAAGGGTTGTACCACGTATTCCAGGAGATTTTCCCAATCGAAGATACAAGAAACAACTACAAGTTGGAGTTCATCGATTATTTTGTCGATCCTCCACAGTATTCGATTGAGGAGTGTCTGGAGAGAGGACTTACTTATAGCGTTCCACTCAAGGCAAAACTCCGCCTTTCCTGCACTGATCCCGAGCACGAGGACTTTGATACAAGAGTCCAGGATGTTTTCCTCGGAGCCATCCCTTATATGACACCTGCAGGAACCTTTGTCATCAACGGGTCAGAGAGAATCATTGTATCACAGCTCCACAGATCCCCCGGTGTTTTCTTCGACCAGAGTATGCACGCCAACGGGACAAAGCTCTATTCCGCCCGTATCATTCCTTTCAAGGGATCCTGGATCGAGTTTGCCACTGACATCAACAATGTCATGCATGCATACATCGACCGTAAAAAGAAATTGCCTGTAACCACTCTTCTGAGAGCTATCGGTTTCAACAGCGACAAAGACATCATTGACATTTTCGGCCTTGCAGACGAGGTCCCTGTAACTAAAGAAGACCTTGAAGCCAACAAGGGCAGAAAACTTGCCGCCAAAGTACTCAAAACCTGGATCGAAGACTTTGAAGACGAAGACACGGGAGAGGTTTTCCCTATCGAGCGTACAGTCCCTATCGTCGAGAGAGGAGTAATTCTCGATGATGAGACCATAAGCGCCATCCTCGACACCGATGTCAAGACCATACTTCTGCAGAAAGATGAGGCAAATTCCAACGAGTATGCCATCATCTACAACACTTTGCAGAAAGATTCCACAAATACGGAATACGAGGCTGTCAGCTATATCTACAAACAGCTTCGCAATTCGGAACCGCCTGATGAGAACACCGCACGTGATGTCATCGACAAGCTTTTCTTCTCAGAGAAAAGATATGACCTCGGAAACGTGGGAAGGTACCGTCTCAACAAGAAGTTGGGACTCACCATCGCTCCGGATGTCAGAGTCCTGACCAATACTGACATCATCGAGATTATCAAGTATCTCATCCAGCTCATCAATTCTAAGGCTATAGTTGACGATATCGACCACTTGAGCAACCGTCGCGTCAGAACAGTAGGCGAACAGCTTGCCAATCAGTTCAGCGTAGGTCTCTCAAGAATGGCCAGAACCATACGCGAAAGGATGAATGTCCGCGACAGCGAGCAGTTCCATCCTATCGATTTGATCAACGCCAAGACTCTCTCGTCCGTAATCAACTCATTCTTCGGAACAAGCCAGTTGTCACAGTTTATGGACCAGACCAACCCTCTGGCGGAGATTACACACAAAAGACGTCTCTCGGCGCTGGGTCCCGGCGGTCTTTCACGAGACAGAGCCGGATTCGAGGTACGAGACGTCCACTACACACACTACGGAAGACTTTGTCCTATCGAGTCTCCTGAAGGTCCTAACATCGGACTTATATCCTCCCTGTGCGTATATGCGCGTATCAACGGGCTCGGATTCATCGAGACCCCATACAGGGACGTGAAGGACGGGAAAGTCGATCTCTCCGACGAAGGATGGCACTATATGAGTGCAGAAGAGGAAGAGTCAAAACTCGTATCCCTCGCCAATGTGAAGATGGATGACGACGGACATATCGAAGCCGAAAAGGTACAGTGCCGTCTGGAGGCTGATTTCCCTGTAGTTGACAAGACAGAGGTGGATTATATGGATGTGGCTCCTAACCAGATGGCATCCGTAGCGGCCTCTCTCATCCCATTCCTCGAACACGATGATGCCCACCGCGCATTGATGGGCGCCAATATGATGAGACAGGCAGTGCCTCTCCTCTCCCCTGAAGCCCCTATTGTCGGGACAGGTCTTGAAGAGAGAGTCTGCATCGACTCCAGAACCCAGTACATTGCAGAGCGTGAAGGCGAAGTCACATATGTCGATGCCAACGAAATCCACATCAAGTACGCACGTACCGATGATGAGAAATTCGTCAGCTTCACTCCGGAGGAGACAGTGTACAAGCTTCCTATCTACAGAAGGACCAACCAGAGCACCACGGTCACCCTCAAGCCTATCGTAAGGAAAGGTGACAAGGTCGTCGGAGGTCAGGTGCTGACGGAGGGTTATGCCTCACAGAGCGGTGAGCTTGCCCTCGGGCGCAACCTTATGGTGGCGTTTATGCCTTGGAAGGGATACAATTATGAGGATGCCATCGTGCTTTCGGAAGAAATGGTGAAGTGGGATGTCCTCACATCCGTCCACGTGGATGAGTATCTCACAGAAGTCCGCGACACTAAAAGAGGTCCGGAAGAGCTCACATCAGACATCCCGAATGTCAGCGAAGATGCCACGAAGGATCTCGACGAAGACGGTATCGTAAGAATAGGAGCCCATATCGAGCCGGGCGACATAATGATAGGAAAGATCACTCCGAAGGGAGAGAGCGATCCTTCACCTGAGGAGAAGCTCCTCAAGGCTATCTTCGGCGACAAGGCAGGAGATGTCAAGGACGCTTCACTCAAGGCGAATCCATCCCTGAGCGGTACGGTCATAAAGACTTCCCTTTATGCCAAACTCGCAAAGGAGAGCAACAAAAAGAATGCGAAGATGGATCAGAAGACAAAGCTGGATGTCCGTCAGAGTATCTTCGACCAACAGGTCGGAAAGCTCCGCGCAGACTTCCTTCAGAAGCTCGCCGTCCTCACCAAAAACAAGAAGAGCGCCGGTATCAGCGAGCTCGACGGTGTCGAAGTCATAGCGAAGGACAAGAAGATTGTCCCGGATATGCTCAAGGACATCAATTATGAGAACATCAACTCAAACAAGTGGACAAACGACAAGGAGGCCAATGTCCTCATTCGTGAGCTCATCAACAATTACTGCATCGCCTACAAGCAGGCGGCCGCAGAATTCAAGAGAGAGTGCGACAAGATCAAGGTGGGAGATGAGCTTCCTAACGGAGTGATGCAGATAGCCAAGGTCTATATCGCTAAGAAGAGAAAGATAACTGTCGGAGACAAGATGGCCGGACGTCACGGCAACAAAGGTATCGTGGCCAAGATAGTCAGACAGGAAGATATGCCGTTCCTCGATGACGGAACACCTGTCGATCTCGTGCTCAACCCTCTCGGAGTCCCTTCACGAATGAACCTCGGTCAGATTTACGAGACAGTGCTCGGATGGGCCGGCAAGGAGCTCGGACTCAAGTTCAGCACACCTATCTTTGACGGTGCAAGCATCAAGGAAATATGTGATTATACAGACAAGGCGGGAGTCCCGAGATTCGGAAAGACAAGACTCCGCGACGGAGGCACAGGCGACTATTTCGACCAGCCTGCCACAGTGGGTATCATCTATATGATCAAGCTCGGCCATATGGTCGATGACAAGATGCACGCAAGAAGCATCGGACCATACTCTCTGATCACCCAGCAGCCTCTCGGAGGTAAAGCCCAGTTCGGAGGCCAGCGTTTCGGAGAGATGGAGGTATGGGCTCTCGAGGCCTTCGGCGCGGCAAATGCCCTTCAGGAGATTCTCACCGTCAAATCAGATGATGTCACCGGAAGATCAAAGACATATGAGGCCATCGTCAAGGGTGACCCTATGCCGACACCTGGAATACCGGAATCGCTCAATGTGCTCCTCCACGAGCTCAGAGGTCTTGGTCTCAAGGTTACATTGGAATAATTCAGAACTATTTGAAATAAAAGAAATATGCCAACTTTCAATAGCAAAGACAATAAAGTTAAGAGCAATTTCCAGAAAATAAGCATCTCTCTCGCTTCGCCGAATGACATCAAATCCAGATCCTGCGGTGAAGTGCTGAAGCCTGAGACTGTCAACTACAGAACTTACAAGCCGGAAAGGGATGGCCTCTTCTGCGAGAAAATATTCGGTCCTACAAAGGATTATGAATGCTATTGCGGAAAATACAAAAGAATCCGCTACCGCGGCATCGTGTGCGACCGTTGCGGTGTGGAGGTCACGGAGAAGAAGGTCCGCAGGGAGAGAATGGGTCATATCGAGCTGACCGTCCCGGTGGCGCACATCTGGTATTTCAAATCAGCTCCGAACAAGATTTCCGCACTCCTGGATCTTCCTGCCAAGAAGCTTGAATCCGTCATATATTACGAGAAATATATCGTCACACGTCCTGGAAACAGCGGTTGTGAGAAGAAAGATCTCCTCTCTGAGGACGAATATCTCGATATTCTCGCTAAGATTCCGGACAACAGCAATCTGCCGGATGACAGCGAAGACAAATTTGTCGCAAAGATGGGTGCAGAAGGTATTTACGACCTTCTCGCTGAGATAGATATCGATTTCTTGAGCAAGGATCTCCGTCAGAGAATGGTCAAGGCGGGCTCCCAGCAAAAGAAAGCTGAGCTACTCAAGAGACTCTCTGTTGTCAAATGGTTCAAGGAGTCAATGGGAGTCAACCGTCCGGAATGGATGATAATGCAGGTCATTCCTGTCATCCCGCCTGATCTCCGCCCGCTCGTACCTCTCGACGGAGGCCGCTTTGCGACATCAGACCTGAATGATCTCTACCGAAGAGTCATCATCAGAAACAATCGTCTCAAAAAGCTTATAGAGATCAAGGCTCCTGAGGTCATTCTCAGGAACGAGAAGCGTATGCTTCAGGAAGCCGTCGATTCACTCTTCGACAACTCAAAGAAATCTTCGGCAGTCAAAAGCGAGTCCAACAGGGCGCTCAAGTCATTGTCAGACAGCTTGAAGGGCAAACAGGGAAGATTCCGTCAGAATCTCCTCGGAAAGCGTGTGGATTATTCTGCACGTTCGGTCATCGTCGTCGGTCCGGAGCTCAATATGCACGAGTGCGGACTTCCTAAGCTGATGGCTGCAGAGCTTTACAAGCCATACATCATCAGGAAGCTCATCGAAAGAGGAATAGTCAAGACCGTCAAGTCCGCAAAGAAAATCGTGGACCGCAGGGATCCTGTAATCTGGGATATTCTCGAGAATGTGATGAAGGGTCATCCGGTCCTTCTCAACCGCGCACCGACTCTCCACAGACTTGGTATTCAGGCATTCCAGCCAAGAATGATAGAAGGGAAAGCCATTCAGCTGCACCCACTCGCCTGTACGGCATTCAACGCTGACTTCGACGGTGACCAGATGGCCGTGCATCTTCCGTTGAGCAATGCCGCCGTAATGGAGGCGCAGCTCCTTATGCTCGGTTCGCAGAACATCCTCAATCCTGCCAACGGAGCGCCTATCACCGTTCCTTCACAGGATATGGTCCTCGGACTATACTACATCACCAAGATAAGGCCGGGCGCAAAGGGAACAGGGAAGACATTCTACGGACCGGAAGAGGTCATAATCGCATATGACGAGAAGGCCATCGAAATGCACGCAAAGATAAATGTCCGCATTCCGGTGGACAAACAGGACCCTTCAAAGGGATTCCACATCGTGGAGACCACCGCAGGACGTATCATCGTCAACCAATATGTACCTGAAGAGGTGTCCTATGTCAACGATGTCCTCGGTAAAAAAGCCCTGCGGAAGATCATTACGGAAGTTATCAAGAACACAGGTGTAACCCGCACCGCACAGTTCCTCGATGATATCAAGAATCTCGGATATGAGCAGGCTTTCAAGGCCGGTATCTCCTTCAATCTCGGAGATGTTCTGGTCCCTGAGGAAAAGGAGAAACTCATCAGCGAGGGATACAAGAAGGTAGATGAAATCAAGAGCAATTATGCGATGGGCTTCATCACAAACAGCGAGCGTTACAATAAAGTACTCGACTTATGGTCAGCAACCGACAGCGAGCTTACCAAGATAGTGACTTCGCATATCTCAGCTGATCAGGACGGATTCAATCCTGTATATATGATGCTGGATTCCGGTGCCCGTGGTTCAACCCAGCAGATCAAGCAGCTCTGCGGTATGCGTGGATTGATGGCAAAGCCTCAGAAATCAGGAGCATCGGTAGGAAACGAAATCATCGAGAATCCTGTAGTATCCAACCTCAAGGAGGGAATGACGGTGCTCGAGTACTTCATCTCCACCCACGGTGCACGAAAAGGGCTTGCCGATACCGCCCTCAAGACTGCGGATGCAGGTTATCTTACCCGCCGTCTAGTCGATGTATCACACGATGTGATTATCACGGAGGAGGATTGCGGGACACTGAGAGGACTCATTGCAACTCCTATCAAAGATAAGGATACCATAGTCGAGACTCTCGGAGAGAGAATACTCGGAAGGACTTCCGTTCACGATATCTTCAATCCTCTCACCGGAGAGCTTATCATCCGTGCGGGAGAAGAAATCAAGGAAGATGCGGCAACTCTCATCGACAGTCTGCCTATCGAGCAGGTCGAAATCCGTTCCGTCCTTACCTGCGAGAGCCGCAAGGGTGTCTGCGCAAAGTGCTACGGACGCAATCTCGCTACAAGCAGAATGGTTGAAAAGGGAGAAGTTGTAGGCGTCATCGCCGCACAGTCCATCGGTGAGCCGGGAACACAGCTTACCCTCCGTACCTTCCACGTCGGAGGTGTCGCAGGCGGTGCGGCCGTCGAGTCATCCATCGAGTCCAAATACGATGGCAAGCTCCAGTTCGAGGAGCTCAGGACTATCGAGAGAGTACTTGAGAACGGCTCGGTCGAGAATGTTGTCGTCAGTCGTCAGACTGAGGTCAAGATTGTCGACGAGAATACCGGATATACTTATTCACAGTACGAAATCCCTTACGGTTCAGTCATATACAAGAAAGACGGAGATAAAATCTCCAAGGGTGACCTCATCTGCGAGTGGGATGCATACAACGCCATCACCATTGTCGAGCACGCAGGTCAAATCCACTTCGAGAATATGGTTGACGGTGTCACATTCAGAGAGGAAACTGCCGATGAGTTCAGCGTCAACAAGGACAGAGTCATCATCGAGTCCAGAGACAAGACCAAGAACCCGACTCTCAATATCCTTGATAGTAACGGAGTCAGCATCAAGCAGTTCAATCTCCCTGTCGGTGCGCACGTAATGGTGGATGACAAGGCTGAGGTCAAGATTGGAGATATCATCTTCAAGACTCCTCGCGCCATCGGCAAGGCAAGTGATATCACCGGAGGTCTCCCACGAGTCACAGAACTCTTCGAGGCACGCAACCCGAGCAACCCTGCAATCATCTCCGAGATTAACGGAGAAGTCGTTATGAGCAAGGTCAAGAGAGGCAACCGCGAAATCATCGTCAAGAACAAATCAGGTGTCGACAAGACTTATTCCGTACCGCTCACCAGACAGATTCTTGTCCAGGAAAACGATTACGTCAAGGCCGGAAGCCGCCTCTCCGACGGCGGTGTATCCCCTACCGATATCCTCAATATTCTCGGACCCGTCAAGGCTCAGGAGTACATCGTCAATGAAGTCCAGGCCGTGTATAGACTCCAGGGTGTAAAGATCAATGACAAGCACTTTGAAATCATAGTACGTCAGATGATGCGCAAAGTGGAAATCACCAACCCGGGTGACACACGCTTCCTCCCTGAGGAGCTTGTTGACAAGTGGACATTTATGGACGAGAATGATGCAATATTCGGTAAGTCAATCATTCTCGATGCCGGGGATTCACAGAGATTCGAGGCCGGCAACATCATCAACGCCCGCGACCTCAGAAATGAGAACTCCTCACTTGAGAGACAGGGACTGAAGATGATGGTCGTAAGAGACGCTCTTCCGGCTACCGCAAGACTTGTGCTCCAAGGTATCACCAGAGCGGCTCTCCGCACCAACAGCTTTATGTCCGCCGCATCATTCCAGGAGACGACCAAGGTGCTCAGTGAAGCCGCAATCCGCGCAAAAGTCGATTATCTCGAAGGACTCAAGGAGAATGTCATCTGCGGTCATCTCATTCCTGCCGGTACAGGTCTGAAGGACTATCAGGACATCATTGTGGGCCGTAAGGACGAAATGATTCAGGAGCTTAGCGACTTATAATGATTTTCGTGAATTACTACAAAACAGGTTCTGAAATATGATTCGATTTGGAATAGTCGGCACCGGAAGAATCTCCGAGTGGGTTCTGAAGGGCGCTATTCAGGATCGTAGGTTCAAGGCAACGGCAGTGTGCTCGCGTAGCGAGGATGCTGCCGCAGCCTTTATTGCCAAACATCCTGAAGTTTTCTCCCCCGACACAGCAATATTCACCTCAATTGAGGAGCTGGCGATATGTCCCGATGTGGATGCCATATATATCGGGACTCCCAACAAGACTCATCGTGACTATACGGTCACGTGCCTTGAGCACGGCAAACACGTGCTTTGCGAGAAACCTCTCGGCTGCAACGAGCAGGAGGTGAAAGATATGATTGAAGCTTCAGAGAAGAGCGGCGCCGTCCTGATGGAAGCGATGATTTCCACCATCAACCCAAATTTCAAAGCAGCGAGGGCCAAATTGGAGGAGATTGGCGATGTCCGTCAGGTATTTGCAAGCTATTGCCAATATTCCACCAAGTATGATGCTCTGAAGCAGGGAATAGTGGCAAATTCGTTCAACCCCAAGATGGGAGGCGGAGCCCTTGAGGACATAGGAGTATATACCACCTTCCCGATTGTAGCCCTTTTCGGGGAGCCTCTCGGCATCACATCCAAAGTCACCACCATTCCGGAAGAGTGCGGCAATGTCAATCTTCAGGGAATGACTATTCTTCAATATAACGGAATGCTTGCGAGCCTGTCATACTCCAAGGCAGTGGATGCCCATACAGTCACAGAGTTTTGCGGAGAGAGAGGCAATATCATTCTGGACAATATCCACAATTGCAAGAAGGCGGAGTTCCTGCCTCACACGGCACCCAGCGGCGGGCGCGGCCCTGTCAGCGAACGGACACTGCTCAGGGAGGGTCTGGAAATGGATGACTATTTCTACGAATTCGAGGAGTTCATCAACGTCATAGAAAGCGGAAGGATTGAGTCCGTAATCAACACCCACGAGGTCTCACTTGTCAACAGGCGTCTGATGGATAAGATAATAAGCTCAATATGAAACTGATAAGCTGGAATGTCAATGGCCTCAGAGCCATCGTCGGCAAGGGATTCGCTGACATATTCGACCAACTCGATGCTGATTTCTTCTGTCTTCAGGAGACAAAAATGCAGGCCGGACAACTGGACCTGGAGTTCCTCGGATACCAGTCATATTGGAATTTTGCGGACAAAAAAGGCTATTCAGGCACAGCCATTTATACAAAGCACTCTCCAAGAGGGGTCACCTACGGGATGGGCATTGACGAGCATGACCACGAAGGCCGCATCGTCACGCTCGAAATGGAAGATTTCTTCCTTGTCTGTGTCTATGTCCCCAATTCTCAGGATGGTCTGAGACGTCTCGAATACCGAATGAGATGGGAGGAGGATTTCAGAAAGTATCTCTGCGGCCTTGCGGAGAAGAAAGGTGTGATAGTATGTGGGGATATGAACGTTGCACACAAAGAAATAGATCTCAAAAATCCTTCCACGAATCATTTCAACGCCGGGTTTACCGATGAAGAGCGGGCCAGAATGAGCAGACTGCAGAATGCCGGATTCATTGACAGTTGGAGGATGCTGCACCCGGAAGAGGTAAAGTATTCCTGGTGGTCATACCGTATGAATGCCCGCGAGAAGAACGTGGGGTGGCGTATCGATTATTTTCTCGTTTCCGACAATATCAAGTCCAGAATAGTGTCTGCCGATATACACAACGAGATATACGGTTCAGACCATTGTCCGGTCGAACTCGTAATCTCCGATTGAGAGGAAAAGCTATTCGAGTGTCCACTCGACACCATCTCTGGTGTCTTTGACAACTATACCCAATGCTTTAAGGCTGTCGCGAATATGGTCGCTCGTCGTCCAATCCTTGGCAGCCTTTGCAGTTGCCCTGGCTTGAAGCACCATATCCATCAGGCCGGAAATGGTCTTCGTGGTCTGAGCGTTGCTGCCGGAATCATCGACCAGGCCAAGGACTCCGAACACAATATCATTGAAAAGCTGCACAAGGGTCTTGACGTCATTCTCCGAGAGAGTGAGTTTCTTGTCCTTCGCCATATTGATGATGCGCACTGCATCGAAAATGTGGGACAGAGCCACAGGAGTATTGAGATCATCACATAGAGCATCATACACGCCTTCGAAGATGGCCTTGACCTCTGCGTTGTCAGCAATGCAACTGTCCGGAGCCACAGAATCGACATATTCGCCATATGATAGCGACGGAGCCCGGACACCGGCCATAGAATAGAGGTCTCTTGCAGAGAGCATCACCCTGCGCAAGCCTTTCTGGGCGGCCTGGAGCGCCTCATTGCTGAAATCCAAAGTACCCCTGTAATGAGCTTGAAGGATAAAGAAGCGTATGGTCATAGGGCTGTATGCCTGGTCAAGCTTCGGATGGTCTCCGCTGAAAAGCTGAGACAGGGTGATGAAATTGCCCAGAGACTTGCCCATCTTCTGGCCGTTGATGGTGATCATATTGTTGTGCACCCAGTAATGGACGCCACGGGTACCTCTTGAAGCCACATTCTGCGCTATTTCACATTCGTGATGAGGGAACATCAGATCCATACCGCCGCCGTGAATGTCGAACTCGTGCCCGAGATACTTTTCGCCCATCACGGAGCACTCCAGATGCCATCCCGGGAAACCATCTCCCCAAGGAGACGGCCACTTCATAATATGCTGAGGCTCAGCCTTTTTCCAAATGGCAAAATCGTATGGAGCCTTCTTGTCGCTCTGCCCGTCAAGAGCTCTTGTGCCCTCAAGAGTATCGTCAAGAGTCCGTCCGGAAAGAATGCCGTAATGGTGGTCGGCGTTATATTTGGCGACATCGAAATAGACAGAGCCGTTGCTGATGTACGCATAGCCGGAATCAAGAATCTTCTTTACTGCTTCTATCTGCTCAACGATATGTCCCGAAGCCCGCGGCTCAATGGAAGGAGGCGCGACATTGAGAAGCCTCATCGCTTCGTGATAACGGAGGGTGTATGTCTGGACAACCTCCATAGGCTCAAGCATCTCAAGCCTTGCTTTCTTTGCAATCTTGTCCTCCCCTTCGTCAGCATCGTGCTCAAGATGCCCTACATCCGTGATATTGCGTACATAGCGCACTTTGTATCCCATATGGCGGAAAAACTTCTGAAGGACATCGTATGTCACTCCAGGTCTCGCGTGTCCCAGGTGGGCATCACCATAGACGGTAGGACCGCAAACGTACATACCCACCCGTCCGGGGTTGATAGGCACGAACAATTCTTTATTGCGCGAAAGCGTATTGGTAAGTCTGATTTCTCTCATAATATGGTAAAGATACACAAATTAGGGCCAAAACAATAATCACCCGGCGTTTTTCGGTGACCGGCTCTCAAGGAAATATGACAATGCTCCGGCAAATAGCATCATAATGGCCTGGGACTCGTGTGATAGTGTGGCAAAAACGATACCCGTCTCGAAAGGGATTCCGTAAATGGTCTCCAGAGCCATCGCGACCAGATAGTGGAAGGCTCCGAAGCCACCGGGTACCGGCACGCAACCGGCCACACTGCCTACAAGCATAATGAAGATGGCATCCACGAACGTCAGGCCGAAATCTTCAGGCAGCGCCCAGATTATAGTCTGCGACATCATCAGAAACATAAACCACATCAGGACGGTATAAATCAGGAACAATCCCTTTCGGTTCATATGCAGGCAAGTGGATGCACCCTGAAGAATTCCGCGGGTGAACTTGCGCACTCTGCGGTTCATAAGCACCAGGGCCACGGCAGCAACAAGGACTGCGGCGACAGCCCACAACACTTTCGCACTGAATCGGGTAAGAAGCGGAGCTATTATCTTTTCGGAGAAGAATTCACCGAACATATCCCAACGGAAGAGGAGCAGGAGGATTATCAAGAAAGCAAGGCAGAAGACATCCCAGGTGCGCTCAAGGACTACTGTGCCGAAAGATTTGTCAAGCCTCAGGTCCTTGTCTATGACGACTCCCGCGCGCACGACTGCGCTGCTGTAAGGGACGAGATAGTCCGAAAGCCGGGAGATATTGACGGCATTGAAGCACTTGATATTCCTGATGGACGGCGAAATAGGCCTGAGCATAAGACCCCATCTGACTCCTCGCAGATATGCGGCCAGCGCTCCGAATACTATGGAAAGCAGAACGAACCCCCACTTGCAGTCCTTCAAGACAGCCCGGAATTCTGTCCAGCGGACCTCCCTGAAAGAGAAATACAGGAGGACTATCGCCAAAGCAACGGACAGGATATATTTAAGTTTGCTTTTCACGGCCGCAAAGATACCGATTTATTTCTTAACTTTGTAAGATATGAACAAAAACATCCTCACAGGCATCAAAGGCTTCTTTATGGGAGCGGCCAATGTCATTCCCGGAGTCTCGGGAGGCACGATAGCATTGATCACAGGCATCTATGAAGAGATAGTCGATTCTCTCAACGCGCTGATGTCCGTGAAGGTATGGAAAGTTCTGTTCAAGGACGGATTCAAAAGTTTCCTGTCACAGATTCACGGCTCTTTTCTGCTCAGCCTTGCCATCGGAGTAATTGTCAGCATCTTCTCCCTCGCGAAGCTTGCAGAATACTGCCTGCACAGCCATCCGGTCCAGACTTGGGCGTTTTTCTTCGGCCTCATACTCGCTTCTTCATACCAGATGCTCCGAGGCATTCAGGGATGGACTCTTAAAGATGTAATAATCACTGCCATAGGGTGCATACTCGGTCTTGTGGTCTGCACTCTGACTCCGACTCAGACCCCGGATTCGATGTGGTTCATCTTCTTGTGCGGAGCCCTGGCCATCTGCACTATGATACTCCCGGGCATTTCCGGAAGTTTCATCCTTGTCATACTTGGCAAGTACGATTACATTATGGGTGTGATTGACAATCTGGAGGTCGGCCCGCTTGTGGTATTTGCCGCCGGTTGCGCCATCGGTATCCTCGCCTTTGCGAAATTTCTCCACTGGCTCCTAGCACGCCGGGAGCGTGAGACCCTGCTCGTACTCGTAGGCTTCGTAGTCGGCTCACTTGTCAAAATATGGCCCTGGAGTGATATGAGTTCGATACCGGACGGGAGTCTGCATATCATAGGCGCTGTTGTCTGGTGCCTCGTCGGAGTCGCCGTAATCGTTGCCGTAGAAATCGCCGGAAGGAACAAGAAGCGCGGCTGATAGACATTTTCCCGGAAATAGTTGGCAATTTGAATTAAGATACCTATCTTTGCGCCCTACAGAAAAGGATTGGTTCGGTAGCTCAGCTGGATAGAGCAACAGCCTTCTAAGCTGTGGGTCTTGGGTTCGAATCCCAACCGAATCACGAGAAGATAAAGCATTTATAATCAATGCTTTATCTTCTTTTTATCCGTTTACCCGCCATCTTTTCAGGCGTGGTGACTTATGCCGGCCCTACTTGTCATCCCAAAAAAATCTAAACTACCAAAAATATTTTTCGGAATGCAGATTCCGACGTTTTCGAGCATACCAATAAAACATTAATTATCAGCACGTTAAATTTATGGGCACCTTAATTACAGTTGTCTGCACGAATGAATTTTTCGTACAGACGCGAATGATTCGCGGGTGTACGACTTTCATTTGTCTGGATTATTCATAAGGGAAGTGCAAGATGAGCAAATTCTGTCCGTACATATGCTGATAATCAACGTGCTTGCAGATGCCCAGAAGTATCTTGAGCCCCAGACCCTGCTTTTCTTTCTCTACAACCAGCGGATTGAAGGGACGACTGTCATCTCTCGCCACATTGAGTATTCCGTCACTCTCCATACGAATTATGACATCATAGCAGTGACCATTACCTTTCAACTCCGAATGCTCATTGATATTGAGGAATATCTCTTCCAAACAAAGAACCAGTTTATTCTCAAGGGAGTCGGAACAGATGTCTTGCCGGTGGTATTGACCGCCGTCGCGCAAGTCGAAAGGGCCGCTGCGACCAGAAAACTGTTCATTGCCTTCTTGGTCAATGACATATTACGTTTCAGCTGCATCAGTCTCCGGATAAGAACTTCAATGTATGGTTTACAGTAAAATCACACCACCGGTCTTCGAAGTCAAGGCAGAAACTCTTATGGGTGTCTGGCACTTCAACAATTGTCAGTTTCGCCACAAGTTTCCGATATACAGATACCAGATACTCTGAAATAAAGTCTTTGCAGTGAAAGAACAGAACTTCAGAAGATATGGATGGAGCCTTCCAGTCAGACATCAGTTTCAAAACAGCCTCAGTCCCAAGGAAAATGATTTTTTCTTCACCCTCTATGCTGAAACTACCGCTGGAACGTATGGCTTCCAACTCTTCGGCTTCCTGCTGGGGAGTCTTTTCTTTGTACGTGATGAACGAAAGCGGAGAATCTCCGCAGATTACCTTGCAGGCGCGCCCGGTCTGAAGGAACAGCATCATGCTCAGTTGGTATGCGATTGTCCCTCCGAAAGAGAATCCGATGAAGGCGACAATTCTTTCTTTAGCTGGAATCATAAGGTCCATCAAGTCAAAGTACAAACCCACAATATCCTCAAACGAATCGCCCTCTCTGGCAAGGTATTCAAAATGATCATAGAACGGTTCGACCACAAGTATGTCATAGTGTTCTGACAGGCTGCGAGCACGCTTTTCCAACAGTTCCGTGCCTATGATGCCGCACGAAAGGACCAGAATGGGTTTTGTCTCCGTAGGAGGAAGATACCAGTACAGCAAAGACATCCTGCTTTCAGAAAGATTCCTGACAGTTTTATGTATCATCAGGTCATTTGCCTTGATTGTAATACCTCTGTCTTTTGCAAGGCTTACCATTTCAACTGCAGAAATGCTGTCCAGACCCATCTCTACCAAGTTGTCAGTAACCCCCAGATCATCCATTCTCATCACCTTACGGGCTACAGCGAGAAGGTTAACCTCACGGTTCGTTTTCGGTCCCTCGTGCTCGCTTCGAGTCCTTCTCTCGGGCTCTTCCAATATCAGACGGTTGACCTTCCCGTTGGCATTCAGGGGGAATGAGTCCATCCTGACGTATGCTCCCGGATGCATATATCTCGGAATGAGTCTGTCAAGATGCTCTCTGAATTCATCACGGTCAATTTCTCTTTCAGCTATGTAGAATGCACACAGATACTGGCTACCCCTGCCGTTGTCAAAGCCTTTCACAATGGCATCCTCCACGCCTGTCATCTTGCGGATGGCGGTCTCCACCTCACCCCGCTCCACCCTCTGACCGTTCACCTTGATCATCCAGTCCCTGCGGTTTCTGTAGTACAGCAGTCCGTCAGTGCCCTGTGAGACGATATCTCCCGTGTGCAACCATCCATCTGCGTACAGTTTCTGTGTAAGTTCAGGGGCCTTGTAATATCCTTTGCAGAAAGGGCCCTTCAGGTACAGTTCGCCCTCTTTTTCAATAGGAACGTCTTCTCCATTTTCTCCGACAATCCGGTATTCGATTCCCGGATTACAGATACCGAGAGGAACCTTCTCCATAGGTGACGGCCCCACTTCGTAGGAAGTCACGGTGCCGGAAGTCTCGGAAAGACCGTATAGATTGTAAAGCACATAGCCGTTTTTCGAGCATTGCGTAGTCAGTCTTTCTCCTGCCGTGATGACGGCTTTCAAATTGGACGAACGGTTTAGGAAGTGCAGCAGGACAGCTGGACTGATATGCGAAACGGTTATCCCGTGCGCCAAAATGTAATTTTGGAGAGCCTTTGCGTCCGTTTTCACATTAGCGGAATACAGATGGACGGTCGCTCCGGTACGGAGCATATCGTATAAAAAAACTATGGCCATGAAATAGAATGGAATGCCGTTGCCGAACACTATTTCCGGAGATGGTGCCGCCAGCCCGAATGTGTGGGGATAGTTTTTGTCAAACGGTTCGAAAGTGTGTACTATTCCCTTAGGGAGACCTGTACTGCCGGAAGTATAGACAATCAGAGCATCGTCCGTCGATTCAGGTAGTGTTGTCTCTTCTGCATCAGATACACTCGCATTCTTCACCTTCTGCATTAGCTCCTCATCGATGAGCAGCGCACTTTCGCAATTCCGGGCGATGGCGCGCACACGTTCTTCCGGAGAATTCATACCTATTGGTACAACCGCGCATCTTGACAGCCAGACACCGATTTCAGCCGCCATAAACTCCATCGTATCAGGCATCCTGATGCATACGTTGGAATACGGGGCCACTCCTTGCCGGTGCAGATATACCGCTACTTTCCGTGCCAGAGCAAGCAGTTGCCCGTATGTGGTCGAACGGCTGCCGCCCAGATCAACGAAGGCAACCTTGTCTTCATAGCGACCTGCCGTTTCCAGCAGTTTTTCTATGAAAATGGATTTCATAACTGTTCTTCTTGGATTATATATTCTACAGTACGTCTGATTATGTCCTCAGTAGAGGCTGTAGGACTCCAGCTGGTGACAGAATGGATATTGCTGATATCGGGAATCCTGTTCGAAGTGTCGGCATAATTCCTGCCATAATACGAAGCGTATGATTCGGTCTTCAATACCGTCTGCTGTGCCGCCTCTGCCGTTGCCGGAATCTCCTTCATTATGGCGAGCAACTTTTCCGCGAATTTTTTGATGGAGCAGTTGTTGTCGGGGTTTCCGATGTTGAAGATCCTGCCACAGGCGGCATCTCCCGCATTTATGATTGAAGCTATCGCCTCTATTCCGTCGCCTATCCAGGTGAAGCTGCGTCTCTGAGAGCCGTCGCCGGCTATGATTATCTCATGCCTGTGCAGGGTGTCATAAATCATCTGGGTAAGCACTCTGGCCTGATGCTGCTCTGCGTGAGCGAAAGTGTCGAGCCTCGGCCCCGTCCAGTTGAACGGCCTGATTATCGTGAATTTCAGACCTCTCTCCTGCCCGAGAGCAAATATGATGCGGTCCATCATCTGCTTGGCATTGCTGTATATCCATCTTGTCTCACAGATGGGGCCCAGTACCAGATTCGTCTTCTCTTCGTTCATAGGCTGGCCGCTACCAATCCCGTATGTCTCCGAAGTGGAAGGGAAGATGATTCTCACGCCGGCGTCGGCACACATCTTCACCATACGGTAGTTGTATTCGAAATCCAGTTCGAACACTTTCATCGGATGGGTCATATATTCGGCCGGACGTGCAATTCCTGCCAGAAGAATGGCGAGGTCGGAGTCGGAAAGGAGTTTTTTGAGCAGTTCATCATTTCCTTTTATATCCGCCTTATGGAACGTAAACCTCCGATTATCAGCATATCTGCTGACGTATGAGTCGGAAATGTCCACGCCTGTAATTTCCCAGTCGGTATTGGCAATCGCATAATCCAGAAAATGCGAGCCTATGAATCCGTTGATTCCAGTAACAAGTATCTTCATCTCGGATGAATTTATTTAACGTATTGTTTGCAGATTTCCCTGATCGCTTCGATGCTGTATGCCACATCGTCATCAGTCATGGCAGGGAACAAAGGTATTGATAATATTCTGTCGGACACATATTCCGTTTCGGGGAAATCACCTCTTTTATTTCCAATGGCCTTGGCAAAGCCGCTGAAAAGATGAATGGCGTTGTAATGGATGGCGGTGCCGACATTACGCTCCTTCATCTGCTGCATAAACGTGTCTCTGTCTATCTTAAGCACATCAGTATCAATAATTATTGGGAATATGTGGCGGCTGTGGACGTGCTCATATCCGGCACTCTGCTGGAAACTGATGCCGGGACAGCCGGACAGCTCTTTCTCGTATGTCGCACAGATCTCACGTCGGCGCCGGTTGAAACTGTCGAGTTGTTTCATCTGGGAAAGTCCTATGGCAGCCTGGATATCCGACATCTGGTACTTGAGCCCCGGCAAAGGGACATCATAGTGCGAATTGCCGGACGATGAATACCTGTTCCACGCCCCCTTGGACATCCCGTTCTGACGGAACACCGATAGATACTCGGCAATGTCCTCATCCTCCGTACATACTATTCCTCCTTCTGCGGTGGTGATGTTCTTGGTCGGATGGAAGCTGAACACCGCCACGTGTCCTTTCCCTCTGTCCGAACCAATCTTACGACCCTTGTAAGATGCTCCCAGTGCGTGTGCCGCATCCTCGATAATCATCAGATTGTGCCGCGACGCAATCTCCTCGATGACATCCATATCGCAGGGCATTCCCGCAAAATGAACGGGAATAATCG
>JAZRYB010000089.1:0-2942 GCA_045600565.1 Candidatus Cryptobacteroides sp.
GGGGATTATGGGATGCAAGCAGCGAGCGGACACCACATACCACCCTCATACCGTCACTTGAAGACGTTGATCCATCTCCCCAAATCCTCGCCAGTGGCAAGTGATGCTGGTAATTGACCAATGTTGCTTGGGCTCTTTTCAGAGAATCGTCATATAACCTCCAGTTGGAAACAGTAAACAGTGACGCGTAATTGACGTCATCAGAACTTTCTGCCATCTTCTGCAACCCAATATTCATACCCATGGCAGAGAGAGCGGCCGCAATGGCCGGCTCATCCTTCTGCAGAGGGCGTTGCTTGGTTGATAAGTGCGTAAATTCCTGCATGAACCCTGTCCACTTGTTTACCTCGAAAATCATTTCCGGCAATGTAACTCTCGGGAGAATGGAATAAAGTCCAGAATTAAGGCTCCTCGCTCCATCTGGGACATCGTTTTCGAGCCTTTCAGGATGAAGACGGTTGTCCTTATGCTTCAATTTCGCAAACGATTCTAAATTGAGCTCAATAGTTCTGTAGATGTTCCTCATGTCATTGAGACGGCTTTCCATGTACTCGGTAAAATTTGAGCCGACACCGAGACTGTCCCAGTCAACATCTTCCTCAGGAACGAGCATTGATTCAAGGCTGCTATACTTATAACTGTACTTTACCCAGATATCACCTGCACGCAGCTGACGGCGCAGTTCCAACATTACAGCAACGACATAAGCCTCCTTTTGAATCTTTCCATCCTTATTCTTCACCTGCTGTAACCAATCACTGTTAAAGAAAGATGTCGGCATATTCTCCGGAAGGATGGAGCCTTTCTTCCCAAACGCTGCACCAATTATATCCAATGCTTTCAAGAGCTCGCCAGACATGTGCCCCGAGGAGTTGAATGTAATATTCTTGAGCATCGAGGGAATGTATCGTCTGAGCGCCGGATATTTGGAAATCATTTTCTCATAATAACTTCGTTCACCTTCGTGCGGAGTGTACCGGCTGTCAAGCTTGAATCTGAGCTCGTCCTTGGTCGTGAGTTTTTCAACGGCTAAACGCAGATCTGTCCCATTCTCAAGGGCATCGTAGATGCCTTCTCCCAACTTATGGAAATACCGATAGTTCTTGTCTATCTCGTCCCTTTTGTCCAGAAAGAAAGTCGACGCCGTTTTCTTGGCATCCGACTCCATCATCATGAGAATCTTATCATTCAAATCTATAGCCATGTCTGTCAGCCACATACGTTGCTGATGCATAAGAATTGCAAGCAGTGCGTATCGCTTGTCATCCGAGAATCTCTTCAAGCGGAAGGGTGTATACCGATATGCCTGCTTAGAAAGGGACTTCAGAAGGTTTGGATGGATATCCTTCAAGGTGTCCGGGATTTCCAAGTCTCGGATGCTCTCCAACTTTTCTGCAGTTTCTATAAAAGCAGAGCTGTTCCACCGTCCTGACACTTCTTTCATATCAAACAAATTTGAAGTGTTTCCTCCAGAGCGTTCCAGAAGGTTGTCCAGTTTTTCTTTTTGAATAGTCGACAAATTGCCGGATATTGAGGAGAACACTCTATCCTCCTCCTTGCCCACCGCATCATGTGCCATTCTGGCAAGGGTGGATATTTTTGGCGGTATTATCTTTCGTGATATGGAGAATCGAATGACTTCCCTGAGAATAGGCATCAGATCATTGAGTCGGAAGGCGCAGGTGCGTATGAAGTCGGTCAATTCAGACCAGGCTTCTTCTTGTCGGTAGCCATAATAAGAGCAGATTTCCATCAAATGGAAAGATTTGCTTGTCCTTTTGTCTCCATATCCGGTTATTGCTGATGGGTCAACGCTTATCTGTTCTGCAACATATCTGATTACTTTGTCAGGAACAGATTCCATTGTGAGATATGGCCATCCCTTGTGCCTCAGACAACATATGGTCATAGCAAATCCGAGCTTGTTTTCTTGTCCACGGTGAGAGCCAACTATCTGCAAATCTTCGGCGGTCAGCATGTAATAATACTCGAGCTCATCATCCGTTATTGACTCCGACACGGATATGAACTCGAGTTGCTGGGCCGAGGAAAGGTGTATTTTCCGTTCTGCCATATTACCTCCTCATTAAGGGTTCGATTTCTCCTGTTCCTCTTTGCGAAGGTTAATATATTTATATAGGGTACGCCGGCAGATGCCGCTCATCTTCAGGATCTGTGACACCGGGTACTTCTGTGAATCATACAGCGTCATAGCCTGCTCAATGGTGTCCTTGTTGACCTTCGGATGACCGCCCTTCCGTCCGCGAGCCCTTGCAGCCTTCAGTCCGGCTCGGGTACGTTCGACAATAAGTTCCCTTTCGAACTGGCTTACTCCGCTGAAGATGGTGAAGAGAAGCCTTCCCTGCGGTGTCGTCGTGTCAAGCCATGGCTCCTTCAGGGACTTGATGTTTGCTCCGGCCTTGTCAATCTTCTCCACAAGGTCGAAGAGGTCCTTGACGGAACGGCTCAGTCGGGTGAGCTCGCAGATGATGATGGTGTCTCCCTTCCTGAGGGTGCGAAGGAGAATGGAGAGTTCCGGGCGTTCCTTCGTCGTGCCGGTGAATTTTTCCTGGAAGATGGTTTCGCATCCGTACTGTTTGAGGGCATCGACCTGCCAGTCCAGGTTCTGGTCAGCGGTCGAGCAGCGGGCATATCCGATGATCATGGCAATTTTGTATATTTAGTCAGCGTTTCAAGTTTCAAGATAGACTTTGTTTCGCATATAACAAGATATACAAAATTAGGAATAAGAACTGATGTTGTCAAGAACTTTTTGAAAAAGTATGTTAAACGACGCTTTTGTATACACCGCATTTACTAAATCACAATATTTGTATATCGTATATATAATATATCTCAATACAAATTGAAAGTGATATATTGTAATTTCAAATATATTATCTACATTTGCACATAATATATATTTAACGCATTATGAATAC
>JAZRYB010000090.1:0-2631 GCA_045600565.1 Candidatus Cryptobacteroides sp.
ATTGATGACAGACTCGTTCCTGTCACTCTTGATTACGGCTGACTTGAGGTTGTCCGGAACAATGGCCATCGGAGCTCCTCCATAAAAGTGAAGAGCATTCTCACAGGCCAGAATGAAGTCATCCTTCTTTTGGGACCAGACCGCCTCGCAGTATGTGTAATGACTGCAGGGCAGGATTGCCACGAAGACTTCAACACTGCGAACCTCACCGGTTTCAGCATCGGTGACCTCGAGCTTGTCCCCGGCGAAGTCAACATACATTTGATCTCCAGCCGGATGTTCAACATGCCCGACAGCCTTGATTTGGCACCTATAACGCCGAAGCAGTGCTTCAAACTGGGCATGCTTGTACCCATCAGGATGCCCCGCAGAGTATTCGGCAAACAGATCTTTTACCAATGTACCCTTGCGGTCCAACCTCTTTGCGTAGTCCGGAAGTAGCGCTTCCAAAGCTTCCCGACGGGGAGATGCCGTGCGTTCTCGCGTGACATTTCCGGTAAAGATTTCATCAACTCTTTCTCCGGACATTGAAAGGATCTTGTCCAGTGACAGCCCGCTTTCCTGGTACTTGCGCACATACCTTCGGACCGTGTTTCGGGATATACCAAAGGTATTGCTTATACCTTTTATCCCCATCCCCATTGCATAGCAGCGGAGAATGTTTTTTAAATTTGTCATAATTTGATGGTTTTAAGTTCCCGCCGGCCAGGACGGAACTCAAAACTACAACAAATTCCCCTGCTAGAGATTATCCGGCAGGGGTCATTTTTATTTCAGGCTGAGGGGTTAGCGCTATTTCGGGCTAAAGGGTCAATTCCAATCGGGCGCGGGGGTCACGCGCGCGCGTTTTTTCCAGAAGCTTCTGAAGGAGCAATATGAGGCCCATTATAATCGACAGGTTTCCTACGGTGAAATCTTTGAACGCCTGTTCTCCCCTATTGCCCTCGGTAATGTGGACCCCGGTGTGTATTCAAGTTTTGCATCTGCCTTGAAGTCGCGGGCTGAACTCGATGAACTTGTAACGAGATCAACAAAGGGGATTATTGATAACTCTGCCGAACGAGAGGATAATAACGATAACAGCATCCATGAAGAAGAGACCAACAAAGAACAGCAAGCCGTTACTGAAAAGGAAGCACGTTGCATAGAAATCATCAGGAAGGCAGATCCCGAACGTCCGAAGCCTTCATGGTGGGCTACCGATGAATGGTACGTCAATCCGGACACCGGGAAGTACTATGCTGTGCTGAAGGGCAAAGAAGGGAAGTCTGACTATGCCAGGACAGACGGTGAAGTTCTTGGCCAGGTCTTCTGTTCGGAAAATCTGATGTTATCAGAAGAATGCGGTTTTCTTCGGGTGAAGGTGCCTTTCCCAATATAAATCATATAATATTTGATATTTCAGTTATTTTATAGTATTTTTGCCGAAAATAGTTGATATATCAGTTATCATATAAGGGTGGCAGTATGACAAATTTCGACACGATAGCTCTGTTGGGCCAGAGATTCAAAGCTTATAGGAAGGCCCTTCATATGTCACAGAAACAGCTGCACAATAAGACAGGTGTGTCCCTGTTCACGATAAGCAGCTTCGAGAACGGCAATGGGCAGGGGCTTTCCCTCTCCCACTTGCTTTCCCTTCTGAATGCCCTGGAAATTGGAAACACCTTTATGGATTTGATTCCTGACATCCCTTCAATAGATCCTGAAAAGATGTGGAACAAGAAAAGATAGGCCATGGAAAATACTGTAAAGATTACCCTATGGGACCACACGGTCGGATATCTCACTTGGGATAGTTCTGACTGGCGAAAAGAGACGTCCGTATTCAAATTCGACAGTTCCTTCCTTGAAAAGGGGCTGGACATATCTCCCCTGCAGATGTCAATCAATTCACCGGCAAGAAAGGCGGGCATACCGCTCAGGGGTGGCAATCCCAAGGATATCTTCAAGGGACTTCCTCCTGTATTCGCAGACTCGCTGCCGGATCATTGGGGCAACAGCATCTTCAGGGCCTGGGCGAAAGAGCACAACATCTCAATGAAAAGGATATCTCCGGTGGATCTTCTGGCTTTTGTCGGAAGGAGAGCCATGGGAGCACTCGAATATCATCCATCACTTGTAGGATATGAAGATGAAGCCTGTGAAGTCAATATCCAGGAACTCTATTTGTTTGCCAAAAGCGTACTGGACGAGAAGACAAAGCTGACGTTCTCTTCTGACAGGGAACTGCTCTGGCAGGATTTGGTCAAGCTCGGAACCTCTCCCGGGGGAAAAAGACCGAAGGCACTGATTGCGATAAATAAGACAACGGGAGAAATTAAGTCAGGGCAGGCCCTGCTCCCTCCGGAATACGACTATTACATCCTCAAGTACGACAATGAATCTGACGCCTTCCCTTACGCCAGGATGGAGTATGTATATTGGCGTTTATGCAGGGATGCCGGGATAGAAATAAGCGACTCTGAACTGAGGCGCTTTGAGACGGCAAGCCATTTCATCACCAAGAGGTTCGACAGGGGTCCGGAGGGGAAGGTGCATATGCAGTCGCTTCTCGCTATGGCCGGAGACGTCGTTTCCTACGAAGAGGCCTTTGATACTATGAGGAAGCTTGATCTTGAATACTCAGAT
>JAZRYB010000091.1:0-48162 GCA_045600565.1 Candidatus Cryptobacteroides sp.
CCTCGAAACAATTGTCAATGCCTGCACACACCGTACATACACGGATAATGGTAGCGTCCAGGTAGAATTGTATCCGGACCGCCTCGAAGTATCAAACCCCGGTGCGCTTCCTTATGGGTTCACCATTGACCAGCTTACACAGCTGCACAATTCGAAGCCTTCCAATCCGATTCTTGCCCACCCTGTTTATCTGGCAGGATATATTGAGAGAATCGGCACCGGCACCCAGGACATCGTTGAAAAGTGCGTTGAGGCAGGCCTCCCGACACCGGAATACAAACAGGACGGCACGGGATTCAAGGTGGTGATATGGAGAAAGAGCAAAAAAACGAATGAGCCCCAAACCACAGCGCTAGGAGCAGGATTCTTGAAAAATGAGCCCCAAAATGTCCCTCAAAATGAGCCTCAAAAGCCATCCCTCAACAAAGTTCAAATACGCTATCGAAGACTTTTGGAATCAATTATCAGCAATCCACGTATCACTCGCGAAGAATTATCTGAGACTCTTGGTGTAGGGTTGGCAACAATTAAAAGAGATTTGGCGGCTCTTCGCAACAGTTATCGCATAGAATGGATAGGCCCTTCCAAGTCCGGCCGATGGGAAATTCACGAATTGAAGTAATGGTTTTAATAGACATCACATCCATCCTCTCTCAAGATTTGACATCGAGAGAAAGCGCCAGACGATTAGCGAGCTGTATCCCGTCTGAGACTGATGTCGTTTTCGATTTCCGGAATGTCAAATTCGCCACACGGTGCTTCATTGACGAGTTCTACAATCTGTTCTTAAAGAATCCCTCGGACCAGACCTATTCCATTCAGATAACGAACGTTCCGGAAGACATCAACACAATGATAGAGACGGTGAGCAAGACTCAGAATAAAGTCAAAACCATCCCTGAAACCGCTCACGTCAAATCATTCTCCACAGTTGATGAGTTTATGCAATATATGAGTGGGATTGAGTTTTGATATACATCTTGACATAAGTAAGCAATGTTCAAACGCGCCATAAATAAAGACGGAAAGACTGTTCACATCGACAACATCTGTAGTTCCACAAAGATAAATAGGATTTTCCGAGTTTGAGTTCACCGGGCACTTCTTCTGCAAAGGATTTTTTGATTGAACGAGCACTTTGTGCCCATCAACACGATAGTCTGTATCAGTGTGGGTTCTCTTGTAAGCAGGCACACCACCTTCTGAAGCTATATAAGCACCATTACCTCCCATAACAAGCCGATTTATAGTTATCATTAGGATAATAGATGCTGATGGATTCATCTTCTCCTTCCTGCTTAGCTCCGTACCGAATTATCTTTAACGGTTCCAAGGTTTCAATTGCACATTTATACCCTTGAATCCAAAGAGATTTAGAAAAACCATCTTTCCCGATTCCTGTGCTGTTAATTGCGACTACCGAGTGTTTGGGAAATCCATCGAAGCAGAACTCATAGCTCCATGGTCGTCCCCAGCTTATGTTGGGAAGAACGTTGAGACCTTGCTCCTGTAACCATGCAGTTAGCAGTTTGTTCCTAAATGAATTCCACATTACCTCTGGCATCAACATGTCGACATACACTGAATAATCAGTAGAAATGACTCCCCAGAACCTCTCAAACAGTTTTACATACTTGGCAGGAGAATTCCACACACAATTGAAAAAGCTGTCTTGAATGTAAAAGTGAATAGCTGCGTCCGGGTTACCTCTATGCATGGCCCTTGCCCTGTTGAAGGAGATTATTTCGGGAGGAACGGGGCCTACATACGGTTTAACCTTCGGCATCTGATATTTGTCCGTATAAGACAAATCTTTGCACAATTACAGTCAGTCCGCTTTAATTTTCATCATATTCCGTCCATTTCCGACAGAATCGCATCAAATGCGATTGAATGGGATGAAAAAGGAGGCGGTCAATGCCAACTTCTGCGAAGCCGCCGAAAAACAGCATTTTGAAAATTGTGTCGGGCAAATGTCGGGCAAATGAGCAAAAGAAAAAGTCAACCGATTAAAAATCAATCAGTTGACTCTCCAAAAGGTGCGGGTGAAGGGACTCGAACCCATACGCGCGAGGCACCAGATCCTAAGTCTGGCTTGGCTACCAATTACAACACACCCGCAATTGAGTGGCAAAGATAGTATATATAGCTTAATTATCAAACATATGTTCAATCTCTTCGGCCAGGCTTGACGCTTCCTCCTCGACCTCAAGACTGATCAGGTACGACTCCAATTCCATTTCCTCGGTATATGTCAAATCTCCTGATTCGAAATTCCTATCTTCGTTATTGAATTCTTTTTCAAGGTTCTCGCGTCTGTAAGCATTCTCTTTGATGGCTCTTTCCACGCCCTTGCCGAATATCTCTTTGATGGATGTGATGAGATTTATCTGCATCTCATCGATAGATGAAGTGAATATCGGAATATTCTCATTCTTGAACCGAGGCTTGGTAATCCGGTATTTCCATTTATCGAATGAAGCTCCGTATATGTCCACGCCAATCTTGAATGGCAGAGGTGAGCGGATTATGGATGCGTGATAATCAAACTCGGAACCGAATTGCTGCTCACCTGCCAACGCAAGGCGATAACGGTCTATGGACAATAAGAACGGAAAGACTTGGAGCTGGTTGTCAGAGACTATACCCATAACGGACATACTGTCCACAATCGCGGAATCCGGATTCTTGAACATCAACCGTCTTGCCAATTTGGACATATTCCCCATATCTTCGATTGCGAGATCTTTCCCGCTGATTTTGAAGGCTCCGGTCAGAGTCGGAATCCGGAAATTCATATTGGTGTCCAGTTGAGTCGTGGCTGCGACCTTACAGTTGAGATTCCCTTTGAAACTCTTGAGAACAGGGAACAATTCGTCAACTTTTGGGACCAGTTCAATCACTCTGTCCGCTGTGACATCAAACAGACTGAGTCCGAATCCTGCGGAGATGTCCTTCTTGGTCCTGGACGAATAAAAGGCATCCAATTCAACAGCTCCCATCACTGTACTTGCCTGCGTGTTCGTTATCTGGAGACAGCGCTCTTTCATAGCAATATCTGAATGGAGACCGAATATGTCGATGGTCGAATAGTTGACTTCCTGAGCATCCACAGACACAGCCGCATTGATATTGGCCGGCAAGACTATCAGAGAATAATCCAACTTAGGAATATTGTCACTCAAGGTGTCTATGATGATGAAAGAATCTTCTATCTCCTCGTCATAAATATCCTCAGCGTCAAGACTCATCTTTCTCTGTGGGGAAGCCTGCTCCAGGGCTGACAGTATTTCGTTGGCATTTATCTTCTTGGAAATGAATGCCATATCTATGTCGGTCATACCCCGCCCGTTGATAAGATTGGAGACACCGCTGACTTTCCCGAATAATGTAACATCGGAGGTCCCGACATTGGCTTCAATGTGGTTGATATTGAATTTTCTGGAGTCAAACTCTGCGCTCAGTCCATTTAGGCTGCTTCGTAGAGGCAACAGAGGAGTGAGCACCTTGCCGGAATCAATGGCGATAGAGCCTGAAGGATTCCACCCGTTAATCCATTTCAATATGGCATCACTGATATTCAGCTTGATATCGTGTACTCTGAATTCTTCTTCGGAAAGGAAATCGAATCTGGTTCTGAACTGATCTCTGAGACTGTCCGGAAGATGTCGGCGCGGTCGTTGCCTCCTCTCCGTCGCTCTTGTCTGGGAGAAAGACAGAGCTACACCATCAACTCCGACCCTGAATCTGTCGGATCTCAATCTGATGCCGTCTGTCCTGCTCTCCAACTTCACCTTCGGCGTCCTCTTGCCGGAAGGCGATATTTTCGGTACGATTGAGACAGTGTTATCTGTGTTCAATGCTCCTACCAGCAGAGAGTCTGTCCCTTTAATGAGAAATCTGCCCGCCTTGACTTCGGCAATCATAGGCTGAATTTTGAGAACAGTATCGACAGCCTCGGAATGAGTCCCTTGAAGCACGGCGTTGAGCGAGTTGGCAAAGAGGCGTATATCTGAGCCGACTGAGGCTGTGATTGTGTCGGATTGGAGCTGGATGCCAATGGCATCTTGCCCTTCCTCGACAAGACTTTTCATTGAAGCAACCCTGAGACCGAAATTTTTCAGCTTTGCGTAGATTTCATCCTTACTGTCACTTATCTTGAGATCATCAGACAGAATCCGGGCTTTTAGATTACAATCCCAGAGGCCACCGAAATTCAGTTGCGATGGCCTGAATCTGCCGCTGGCGGATACATCCAACCGACCATCAGCAGAAAGGTAATCCAGACTGTCCGGAAGAAATTCCATCAATTTTCCGAGATTGACGGTCAGGTCTGCATCAATATCGCAGTCAGGGTCTCCCTCCAGTATGTCCTTTGCGGAGCCGGACACATTTAGAGACAAGGCGTTCATATCAAAACGAAATTCAGGGAACTTCGCATCCAATTTGCCTGAATTCAATGTGGCAGAAGCGGCGAGACTTATATGACCATTTCTGACCAGATCCCGGTAGTCAATTCCGGCCGGAGGAATGGAGACCGTGACAGAAGCATCGGGAAGAATGTCTTCCACTGGATTGAAAAGGCCTTTACAATCCAACTGCAAAGAAAGTTCGGCATCTGTGGCCACAGGGAAGAAGATAGCTGCAAGTGTCTCTATGTCAAGCGATTCGACAGAAACGGCGGCATCAATATCCAGCCCGTTGGCTTGTTTGCCGACTATACCCCTGAGATCCAGGTCGTCGAAATCCAGAACGGCGAAGCGGCTTGACATATTGTCCTCGAAAATGATGTGAGGGCTCTCTATGCACAAGCTGTCCACTATGACTTTTTCGAAAGGGAAAGCGGTAAGATCGAAGCCGGACGAACTTGTATCAGAGCTATTATCCGTGACAGGCAAATTGATTATATCCCAATTGGCCGTGTCGGCGTCATATTTGTGAAGAAAAGCTCTGCAATCGTGGAGATGGGTAGCCGACAGGTGTATCTTTTTTTCGTTTTTGAATTCAAATACATTTATGCCCGTCTCGAATAATCCTACGGAGACAAGAGTGTCCACAAGGTCAGACTGACCTTCTATATTCTCTGTCGGATATTCAAGAAAGCGGTCATGCGGATATACCACCGATAAATTGTCCAAGCCGACGTATATATTGGGAAAAGTCTTGACAAGGGACAGGTGGAGTTTGTCATATTCAAGATTACCCTCAATATAAGTACCGACAACTTTGTATATGATTTTGTCCTTGAGCGACGAGTTGAGGACAATGCCGGCTGCGCCTATGGCCGCAATGAATAAAATCAGGATTGTCAGCAGCACACTGCCGACAATCCTGAATATTCTGTGCATTATTGTCCTGCTCAATTTGTAAAAAATGAATTACAGGCCTATGGTCTTGAAGAAATCGTTGCCCTTATCATCCACAAGGATAAAGGCAGGGAAATTTTCGACTCTCGCTTCCCACACAGCCTCCATCCCGAATTCAGGGAATTCGATACATTTGATGCTCTTGATATTCTTCTCGGCAAGGATTGCGGCAGGACCACCGATAGTCCCGAGGTAGAAACCACCCCATTGCTTGCAGGCATCGGTGACAGCCTGGGAACGATTGCCTTTGCCGAGCATTACCATAGAGCCACCGACGCTCTGGAAAAGATTGACATAAGTGTCCATACGGCCAGATGTGGTAGGCCCCATCGAACCGCAGGCATAGCCTTCCGGTGTCTTTGCCGGACCGGCATACATTACCGGGTGCTTGAGCATATAATCAGGCATAGGCTCGCCGTTGTCGAGTTTGACCTTGATGGCGGCGTGGGCCATATCTCTTGCTACAATGATAGTACCGTTGAGGCTGAGTCTGGTGCTGACAGGGTATTTGCTGAGTTCGGCGCATACCTCAGCCATAGGCCGGTCGAGATCAATGCTCACTGCGCCTTCCTCACCTTTGTTTCTCAAATATTCAGGGATGAGCTCATATGGAGTGTAATCCATTTTCTCAATCCAGACACCGTCTCCGTTTATCTTTGCCTTGATGTTCCTGTCTGCAGAGCAACTTACTCCCAATCCGATAGGACAGGATGCTCCGTGGCGTGAAAGGCGGATGACACGAATATCGTGTACGAAATGAGTACCTCCGAATTGTGCTCCGAGACCGAGCTCCTCACATTTGCCTGCAAGGATTTTCTCGAGCTCGATATCGCGGAATGCGCGTCCGGAATCATCGCCCGAAGTAGGGAGAGAATCATAATATTTGGTAGAAGCGAGCTTCACTGTGAGAAGATTTTTCTCCGCAGATGTGCCTCCGACAACTATTGCAACGTGATATGGAGGACAGGCGGCCGTCCCGAGACTTGCAATCTTCTCCATCAGGAAAGGAACGAGAACGTCAGGACGAAGCACGGCCTTGGTCTGTTGATAGAGATATGTCTTGTTGGCGGAACCTCCGCCTTTCACGACACAGAGGAACTTGAATTCATCGCCTTCGCAAGCTTCGATGTCAATCTGAGCTGGAAGGTTGCACTTGGAATTACTCTCCTTGTACATATCGTAGGCAACGTTCTGGCTGTATCTGAGGGCATTGTTGCAATAGGTATTGAATACGCCCCGGGACAGTGGTTCGCCTTCGTCGAATCCGGTCCATACGCACTGGCCTTTTTCTGCGTGTATGATGGCCGTGCCTGTATCCTGACAGAACGGAAGCTTGCCTTTTGCGGCCACTTCCGCATTGCGGAGCATAGTCAGAGCGACATATTTGTCATTTTCTGAGGCGTGTTCATCGGCAAGTATTGATGCGACCTGTTTGTTGTGAGAACGGCGAAGATAGAAATTAACGTCGTGGAATGCCGTCTCGGACAAGAGCTCAAGAGCTTTTTTGCTGACTTTCAGGATTTTATTTCCTTCGAAATTGCCTATGCTGACCAATTGCTCCGAATCCGGAATCTTGTAATACTCGGTCTCGTCCGGACCGAGTTGAAAAGTTGGTGAATAAAAATAAGCCATAAATTCTATCAGTTATTCATTAAATATTCTTTCATGAAGTCATTGAGGTCTCCGTCCAGAACGCCCTGTGTGTCTGCTGTCTCATAACCGGTGCGGAGGTCCTTGACCATTTTGTAGGGGTGGAGCACGTATGAACGTATCTGTGAGCCCCATTCGATTTTTTTCTTTTGACCTTCCAGCTCAGCCTGCTTTTCCTGACGTTTCTTGAGCTCAAGGTCGTAGAGCCGGGACTTGAGTATCCTGAGGGCATTCTCCTTGTTGCCTATCTGGGTGCGTCCCTCTGTGTTTTCGACAACAATGCCTGTGGGGAGGTGCTTGACTCTCACACCTGTCTCCACTTTGTTGACGTTCTGGCCGCCGTGTCCTCCGGAACGGAAGGTATCCCATTCCAGATCTGAATCCTTTATCTCAATATTGATGCTTTCATCGACAAGAGGATAGATAAACACAGATGAGAATGTGGTCTGACGCTTGCCTTGTGCATTGAAAGGCGATATCCTGACAAGACGGTGAACTCCGGATTCTGCCTTCAGATAACCATAGGCAAACTCACCTTCGAACTCTACGGTCGTGGACTTGATACCGACCTCGTCACCTTCCACCAACTCAGTGGTGGTCATCTTGTATCCGTTTCTCTCGCCCCAGCGCACGTACATTCTCATCAACATAGCCGACCAGTCATTGGCTTCGGTACCTCCCGCTCCGGAATTGATGGTGAGCACAGCTCCGAGGTTGTCGCCTTCGGCACCGAGCATATTCTTGATCTCAAGGGCTTCGATCACCTTGCAGGCTTGCGGGTATGCAGTTTCGATGTCATCTCCTTCGGGGTCAAGCTCCATCAGGACTTCAAGATCCTCAACAACAGAATTGACTGACTCGAATGACACCACCCAAGCTTTTATTCTGTTCATTTTCTTGAGAAAAGACTCGGCGGCTTTGGGGTCGTCCCAGAAATCGGGCGCTTCGGTCCGGCTTTGCAGGGCGGCCACTTCCTCCCGTTTCTTGCCAATCTCAAGACATCTCTCCAGCGTGGTGACACGCTGCTTCAAATCTTTTACTTGTTCAAGTGTAATCATATTGTATCTACTCTTGCAAATTTAGTCATAATTACTATTTCCACAACGCATCATCGTAACTGTTTTTATTATCTTTGCATACGATTCAGATGCATTTCTATGGCAAAAATCGGCATATTTGATTCCGGCTCCGGAGGCTTGAGCGTACTGAAGGAGATAATCCGCATTCTTCCGGATGAGGAATATGTATATTATTCAGACAATGCCAATTGCCCTTATGGAAAGAAGCCAGTTGCAGCCATAATCGAGCGCTGCAGATACATCACTTCATTGCTCTTGGCCCGTGGATGCCAAATTATTGTGGTCGCCTGCAACACTGCTACCGCCGCGGCAATCGGCACTTTGCGCGAAGAATTCCCGCCTGTCAAGTTCATAGGAATGGAGCCGGCGATCAAGTCCGCCGCGCGGAGTACGGTGACCGGAGTTGTAGGAGTGCTGGCGACAGAGGGGACATTGAATGCTTCCAAATATCATAATACTAAGGAGCTGGTTGCCAGCGGAATACGCGTTTGGGAGCATGTCGGCGAAGGCTTTGTCGAGCTGGTTGAAGGAGGAAAAGTGAACTCTCCGGAAGCTTTGGAAACGGTTCGTGCCAGCGTACTTCCTATGCTTGAGGCGGGTGCCGATTGCATTGTGCTCGGGTGCACTCATTATCCGTTTCTAATAGATGTTATCAGGAAGGTGATTGATGAATTCTATGCTGGTCGCGACTATAGGGAAGTCAAAATAATCGACCCGTCTCCGGCCGTGGCCAGACAACTGGTAAAGGTTATGCGACAGGAGAATATCAGTACGGGTAATACTTCTTTCAGGATAGAATTGCTGGCATCAGGTTCTGATGAATTATTGAAGGATATGTTCGACAATCTGGGATTTTGATTATTTTTGCGTTTGCCCGTCACGGTGCAAGAGATAATTTTTGATATGGCAGTGTATTTTCCTACAAATTATGTCAACCTGCTAGGCACGGTTGAAGATACAGAAAAGGCTATCAAGGCCGTTAAAGATATGTTTCAGGATAATTTGTCGGCTCAGTTGGCTCTTTTGAGGGTCACTGCTCCTATGGTTGTCCTTTCCGGAATGGGCCTCAATGATGATCTCAATGGAGTAGAACGTCCCGTGCGTTTCCCTATCAAGGATATGGACGAGCAGAAAGCCGAGGTCGTACATTCTCTTGCCAAGTGGAAAAGAGTCAAGCTGGCATCTATGGGCGTGGCCCCGGGGAGGGGAATTTATACTGATATGAATGCTCTCCGCCCTGATGAGGAGCTTGACAATATTCATTCCATCTATGTGGACCAGTGGGATTGGGAGAAGGTCATCACTGCGGAAGACAGGAATATTGATTTCCTGAAGAAGACGGTCAGGAGGATATATGAAGCCATCAAGGTGACAGAGAACAAATTGTATGTCGAATTTCCTCAGATTGAGCCGTTCCTGCCGGAAGATATTCATTTTATCCATTCGGAGGAATTGCTCCAGATGTATCCTGGGCTGGATGCGAAAGGCCGTGAGGATGCCATTACCAAGCAGTACAAGGCAGTTTTCATAATAGGAATCGGAGGGGCTTTGTCCGACGGAAATGCGCACGACGGGCGGGCGGCGGATTATGATGATTGGAGTACGCCTACCGGCGAATTCTGCAACAACATCAGTTGCAACGGGCTCAACGGAGACCTTTTGTTGTGGAATCCTGTGTTGGAGCGAGCTTTCGAGGTCTCAAGTATGGGCATACGTGTCGATGAGACTGCTATGCGCAGACAACTTTCCCTCAGAGGACAGGAAGAAAAGTCCGAATTGCTGTTCCATAAGAAACTTCTTGCGGGAGAACTTCCTCTCACAATAGGCGGAGGTATCGGTCAGTCACGTTTGTGTATGTACCTTCTCAGAAAAGCTCATATCGGTGAGATTCAGAGCAGTATTTGGCCTGAAGAAATGCGCCGGGAGTGCCTCGAAGCGGGAATCGAGCTAGTATAGGTGGTATTTGGCGCTGAGGCGCTTGAAATCCTCCGTATCCTGTGTCCAGAACCTTAGGATATCGTTCACTTTGTAGCCTGTACTGAAGGTTTTGCGAATATAATCAGTACCGCAACATTTGTCAAACATCGCATAGTTTCCGGCTTTGAAAGGATCGTGTTCAGGATAGAGCTTGTGGACAGCCTGCATTACATAGAATTGGGTCATCGTAATCATAGCTGATTCATAATCAGTGAAATAGAATTGTACCCCATGAATCAGCTTTCCCTGTTTCGAACCGAAGAAAGGAGTGAAGTGGATGGTCCTGAATGAAGTCCCCGGAAGATTGTAACTGTCGAGCTCGGATTTCAGTTTGTCTGCATCTATCCATTCTGCGGCAAACACTTCGAACGGCAGGGTGTAGCCGATGCCGATATTGAGATAATTCGCACATTCTCCAGACAACCCTGCGCAAGGGTAGTCTATGGCAGTCTGTGGGTAAGGGATATTCGGGGACGGGAGCACCCAAGGCAGTCCTGTCTGCACGAAAGTCATATTTCTGGTCCATCCCTCCATCGGTATGACAGTCAAATCACATTTGAGCGGAGCGTCTGTGCCTTTCTGTCCTCTGTTCAGACCTTCCTCATTGATCAGATTGGCAAGCTCTCCTACAGTGAGCCCGTAAATATATGGTATTTTGTATTGACTGACGAATGAAAAGAAGCCCGGCTGGACGTAGGAGCCTTCCACTTTGTTGCCTCCGAGCGGATTAGGGCGGTCAAGGACCATCACTTCTATTCCCAGCTCTGCGCAGGCCTGCATCATCAATCCCAGAGAGCTGATGAAGGTATAGGATCTCGTCCCGACATCCTGGATGTCATAAACCACAATGTCGAGGCCCTCGAGCATTTCCGGAGTCGGTTTACGAGTGTCACCGTAAACTGAATATACAGGCAGTCCGGTCGCTTCATCCTTTCCACCGGTGACGTGCCCTCCTGCATATACGTTACCTCTCACACCGTGCTCCGGAGCGAAAAGAGCGACGAGAGCGACATCCGGAGAATTGAACAGAATATCAATGGTCGATTGCAATTGGCTGTCAACACCGGACGGGTTGGTCAGCAGGCCTACACGCTTTCCTTTGAGTCCTTCGAAATTGCGTTCAACAAGGACTTCTATTCCCGGTTTGACCCTTTGAACTGCGTTTGTGGTCCTGGCTTGTAAGCCATGTTTTTGGCCGCAGGCGTTGATTGAATTGATTATCAGTAATAGACAAATCAGTCGTTTCATATCTGAAGTGTTTTGTCAGGATTTTGAGGCAATTTTCTGTGTACCATAAATGTGACGGCTGCCGTAGCGAGACAACAAATCATCACCATAACGAAGAAGCCTACATATCCAAGCGCTTCCTGAAGATGGCCGGCGAACATACCGGGAATCATCATACTGAGCGCCATGAATGCAGTGCATAACGCATAGTGTGCCGTTTTGTATTCCCCGTTCGCAAAGTGCATCATATATAAAGTGTAGGCAGTGAATCCGAATCCGTATCCGAACTGGTCGAAGGCGACACAGGCATATATTTGCCAAATGGCCTGAGGCTGGACTGCCGCCATATACAGATAGACGGAGCAGGGGAGTGCAAGGCTCATCGCCATAGGCCATAATGCTTTGCGGAGCCCTTTTCCGGCTGCGAACACTCCTCCGAGAATACCGCCGGCCAGCAGTGCGACAACTCCGATTGTGCCATAGACCAATCCTGATTGTGCCGTGGTCAGACCCAGACCGCCTTTCTCGACGGGGTCTAGCATAAACGGGGTCAACATCTTGATGGAGAGGGCTTCCGGAAGACGATACAGAAGCATGAAAATGATGGCTGTCCATACTTCTTTCTTTCGGAAGAAAGTGATGAAGGTCCTTCCGAAATCAATGAAAACCTCTGACGCCGCCTTGGTATCGCGAAGTCTGTCCTCTTCGGGACGTGGAAGGAAGAACAAATGATAAAGGCTTATTGCGCTGAATATCAATGCGCTTGTGAGTAGGGTGACAGACCAGGCTTTCGGGATATCTCCGAATTTGGTCTCCAGAATTCCGGCTATGACCACAATCACACCCTGACCGAAAACGGATCCTATTCTGTAGAATGTGTTGCGGACCCCGACAAAGAGCGACTGCTTGTGTCTGTCAAGCTCCAGCATATAATAGCCGTCTGCCGCGATGTCGTGGGTGGCTGATGCGAATGCCGTTATGTAGAAAATGATAAGGGTTACGATGAATGGGGATATGCTTATGTCCCCTGCCGCTATTTGAGACGCCGTGGGATGTGGCAGGGTGAAAGCGAGCGCCAGAATGGAAGCCGCCATTATGAATTGCATCATCAGAATCCACCATCTTTTGCTTTTGATGATATCAATGAAAGGGCTCCAGAGCGGCTTGATAGTCCAAGGAAGGTACAGCAGACTTGTGTACAGGGCAAGGTCGGCGTTGCTCATTCCCATCCGTTTGAACATAGTCACGGAGATAACATTGACAATGAAGTACGGCAGGCCTTCCGCAAAATATAGTGTCGGAATCCAAATCCAGGGGGTTCTTTTATCTGTCATAGTGAGGTGATTTCTGTTCCAGGGTAATAATGTTGCAGTATTTCTTGATAAGAATAGCCTTTGGATGCCATTACGGCCGCACCGATTTGACACAGGCCGACACCGTGTCCCCATCCGTGTCCTTTCAGAATCAGGATGTCCCCGTTCCATTCGATATCGAATGCAGAGCTTTTGAGGTGACTTTCACAGAAGGCTCGCCTGATGGAAAGCTCTTTTCCGATGACTCCTGATTGTTTTGTGCCGTTGATTCTCAGATATTTGATTCGGCCGGAAGGCCCGCGCTCCAAGGCTTCCAGAGAGAGAATGGCCCCATAATCCACTCCGGTGCGTCTGCGGACAAGGTCTGATAACTCTGCCCTTGAGTACCTCACCTCCCATTCGAAGAAATCCTTTGTCTCAAGGTCGTAGTCATTCAGAACCTGTTGCAGCACCTCATCGTCGTCAGTATGGCAGAATGGATCGGCTTCTGTCTCTCCCGTATCGGGAATAGAACGAAGATAAGGAAAGTCAAGGTCTTCCCAGCAGGTGCTGAACAGCTCGGTGGTGCCTCCGCAGCATTTTGAGTACCTGGTATCGCAGATTTTGCCTTCGAAGGTGAGAACTTTTCCCCAAGTGCCGTTGATGGCGGCACGTACATTGTCGCTCGCTGCCATCGACACTCCCTGATACCGTTGGCAATGGTCATCCGCGCAGACATCGAAGCTGGTGTGAGGCAAACCCTGCATTTGCCCTGAATTCAAAGCGCGACGTCTGTCTTCCACGCGGTTGAGAAGCCACGAACGGGAAATGATGGCGTGAGCTTTGAGAAGTTCCAAATCTGCTGATGATTTCATCTCGGAGGAAATGACACTCAGAAGGTAATCTTCGATGCCTATGATATTGATTGCTCTGATATTGGTACCTTCGGTGATGAATTTGAACGCACCGGTGAAAGTCTGATCCAATCTCCGCTCCCAGTGGAAATCTATTCCGATAGTGACATCGCGGAGAATGAATGCTGATTGGCTTTCCAGATAAAGCTCCTGATGGAGAGCACCGTCAAAATAAACTTTTCCCTCTTTGAAAAGAGCTCTTTCGCTACCTCGCCCTCTGTCGAAAACAATCTCAGGGGCGGACATTATTCCGACCTCGATTGTCTTCTGGGGATGTTTCTTGATGAAATCAATCATAGCAGGGAGAGAAATGACTGTTTGTATTTTGTGAATTCCAATTCGAAGTTGGGAGTGAACATCCCGGAGCCCAGATTCTTTTCTATTTCCCTGACCGGCCAGTATTCTCCTCTGTCCACTTCACCTTCCGCGAACTTGAATTCGTAGTTTCCCACTGCGACGAAAACGACCACCAATTCTTTTTCAACGGAGGACTCGAAAATATATGAGTCAAGAAACACAGGGTTGAATTCGGTCAGACCTATTTCTTCCTGAGCCTCTCTTAGCAGTGTCTCCATTATCATCTCTCCATAGCTGACGTGCCCTCCTACGGCAGTGTCCCACATCCCGGGGCAAATCCGTTTGGACATAGAACGCTTCTGGAGGAATATTCTTTCCATGCGGTCGATGATATGAAGATGAATGACCGGGTGAAGAAGTTTTGAGGTGTTGTGAACATAAGTCCTGGAGGACTGGCCGATGACTACTCCGGACGGATTCACTATTGGAAGATATTCTTCATCCTGACGGTTCGGCTCCTCTGCCATATAGGCTTTCAGAGATGGAATTACAGGCGCTTGCCTGATAGGATAAAGCAAATCAAGCATATCAATATCTCAATATTTCAAGTTCTTCGTTTGTGTACAGGAATTTGTCAATGAAGTCCGGTGCCGCGCGGCCGAGGACGGCTATTGCCGCCAGAATGACGATGCATATTATGATTATAGCCAAAATGATTTTTGGCAGGATGCGTTTTTTTTCTTGTCTTGCCTGAGCCGGAGGCTCCGGTGCAGGAGCCGCAGAATCAGAATCAGATGTAGGAGCAGGAGCAGGAGCAGGAGCAGGTGTGTCCGGCACTACAAGTTCCAGTCGTGGGATGTTCCCTGTGTCCCTTGCCTTGAGGGAAACGGACTCCAATCCGAATCCTTGAGGATAGATGTCAGAATCTTCATCGCAGATAAAGAAAAAATGGTTTTCCTTTGTCGCTCTGAGCCGCCCCAGATTAGGGAATATGATGGTTTTCCTGATTTTCAGGACTTCCTTCATTTCAGACAGAAAGGCCTTGAGAATCTCGCGGGACCTCTCCTCATCAAGACCTGAAATGCTCGCATATCGGTGCACAAGAAAATCATCCTTGCCTTGCCTCTGCCGAAAAGACAGCCTCCTGTATGGAGGGTTGATTGTATAAAGTTTATCCGAAAATGAGGCCGGCACAGTCTCGGCCACAAAAGTGCCCACTCCGGGCAGTGTGACTTCATCCTCTTCAAGGATAATATCTCTGACTAATTTTGCAAGAAGGTCTATGTCCATATCTGAAGCTTATCGTACAAAGATATATAAAAATAATATGCAATTTTTTCTTTATTATATTTGCGTATTTATCTTTTTGTTGTACCTTTGCAATCCCGAATGGAGAGATACTCTACGGGTTTGAAATAAATTCCTCTTTAGCTCAGTTGGTTAGAGCACCTGACTGTTAATCAGGGGGTCCTAGGTTCAAGTCCTAGAAGGGGAGCGAAGAGGGCGAAGCAAATGCTTCGGCTTTTTTCGTGCTCCCCGGTATAATTTTTCCGTGCTTCCCTGCCAGGACTTCGTTTTCTCAGCCCCAGACCTGCAGAGGAACCCTATATCTTGCCGAGGAATGCTCTCACTTGGGCGGTGTACTCCTGAGGGTGATTGATATACGAAAAGGCGTGCTCTGTCTCAGGAGCAATCCAGATGTATTTGTCCCCCTGAGTCTTGGCGTCAAAGTTCCGGTAAACGTCAGATGTCAGAACGAAATCATCTGAATCTCCGTGGATGAAAAGAACCGGCCTGGTGCATTTTGCAAGTTGTCTGAGGGACGAGGCTTCCTTGAATCCCCAGCCATATCGTACTTTGCAGACTATGTTTGCACTCGTCAGTACCGGGAAAGCCGGGAGGTGGAAATTCTCCTTAAGTTCCTTCGCAAACTGGTCCCATACACTTGAGTATCCGCAGTCATCAACGAATCCGCGGACATAAGGCGGCAGAGTCTCTCCGCTGACCATCATTGTCGTAGCGCCGCCCATCGAAACGCCGTGGACAACCATTTTGTCACTTCCCCAGATGTTGTGGGCAACGTCAATCCATTTGATGACATCGAGACGGTCGAGCCACCCCATCTGGACAGCATCCCCCTCACTGAGCCCGTGATGATGAAGATCAGGCAGCAGGACATTACAGTTGAGGCTGTCTCTGTACATCCTTCCAAGCATCATCATACAGAGATGATTATCCGTGTAGCCGTGGACCAGCACCGCAGTTCCGACCGCGTGGTCCGGGTCTGCGGCCGGGGCATATACGGCGTGCAATTTCAAGCCATTACGATCAAGGATGACAGTATCTTTGAAGCAACCGCTCCGGTGAAGATCATCATACCAGTCCATAATGCCCGGTATCCAATTCTCCCATTTCGCCCGGTCTTCAGCGAGCATTTGTCCGTGCTCTTCCGGACACAGTGCATAATTGCACATATAACTACCGGCATACCAACAGATTCCGACAAAGACAACAACGACCGCCGAGAGAATCGGCATTGTCTTTTTGAGAACATTGTTTTTCATAAGTATTCAATTGTAAGTAATGTATTTTCACAAAATTAAGGAAAAGATTATTTTTGTGCCAAAATTATCTTAAGACATCTCAGTTATGAAACGGTATATTCTGCTCGCTGTGGCATTCTTCGCTTCGATGGCGGTTGTTTCCGCTCGAGAAACGGAGAAAAAAGTCAAGACGGGCTGGACTTTGAGCGCATTGCCTTGTCTCTCGTTTTCATCTGACCAGGGAGTCCAGCTCGGCGCTTTCGGGGATGTCTATTATTACGGAGACGGTTCCACCTATCCGGAGTACCATCACGATATCGGTTTCGAGGTGTCCCAATATACAAAAGGACGTACCAGAATCATCACTTACTACGACTCAAAGCATCTGATTCCCGGTATCCGTGTCAATGCTTCCGCTACTTATGTTCTTGATCCGTTTTATAATTTCTACGGTTTCAACGGCCCGGCCCAGCCCTGTGCCCCTTTTCGGGCCAATAATCGTGACACTGGTGAAAACTATTACGGCATGAGACGGGATATGTTGAGGATACTCACTGATTTTCAGGGCAATATAACCCAACATCTAAATTGGGCGGCGGGTCTGGCTTTCTGGAAATTCAAGTTGGGAGACCAGAAAGACAACGGATTGTACGATGTGAAGAATTCTCTCTATCAGGATTATATTGACAATGGAGTAATCCGTGAAAACGAGAAAGGCGGAGGTACTCGACTTGAGCTCAAGGCCGGTATCGTTTTTGATACCCGCGACCATGAAGCGGCGCCTGACAGGGGTATTTGGTCTGAGTTGTACCTTGTGGGCTCACCAAGTGTCACGGGAGACGGAATCAATTATCTCAAATTGAACGCTCATTTCCGCCACTACATTTCCACTCCTGTCCAATGGAACGGAGGCGGCATCAATTTGGCATACCATCTTGCCTATTCGGGGACAATCGCCGGTGAGGCGCCTTTCTATATTCAGCAGAATATTTCCACCCTCTACCTGCGTCAAGTGATTTCCGAGGGACTCGGCAGCTCCAATACTATCCGTGGCTTCTACGGGAACAGAATGCTGGCTGACGGATACGTCTGGGCCAACGCGGAAATCCGCATCAAGCTCTTCTCGTTTACTTTTTTGAGACAATTCTTCTATGTTGCAGTCAATCCGTTTTATGACTGCGGCGCCATCGTGCAGCCTTACCGCGCCACCGAGATGAGCAGAATGTTCTCCACTTCATTTGAGGAGATTGTCCGAAAATCCCGCACTATCGAGCACAGTGCCGGCATTGGGGCCAAGATTGCCTGGAACGAGAATTTTGTACTCTCGGCAGAGATGGCAAGGGCACTGAAGAATGCAGATCTTGCAATGGGACCCGAGGTCTGGATCAATCTCGGTATGGGATATGCGTTCTGAAATGGCGAGAAGAAGGTATTTTTATCTATCGTGTTGAATGTAATAGGTTTGCAGAAGTACAGAGATGATGACGAGGACTATGCCGAGCCAGAAGGAGAGTCCGACCTCGCGTGTCTCACCAAATAGGATTGAAGCAAAAGCTATACTGTAAATCGGCTCCAGATTGTAGGTGACATTTACCGTGAATGCCGACAGATGCCGCAGCGCGTGAATTTGGAGGAGAAACGGGATGACGGTAAGCACGGAGCCGAGCATCAACAGAGCCAGCAGGTCGCTGCGGCACAGAGCTATTGCTCCCGGTTGTACGTATGCATAGATTGGTATGCAGGCAGAGAGTATGAGCACTCCTCCCACGAGCTCATACAACAAAATGCTGGGAGTGTCCTGCCCTGTAGAGCCGGCTACATTGATGTTCAGGATGGCGAAGATGGAGTAAATCGCAGCTGACAGCAACCCCCAGGCTATCCCGACACGATAACGGACGTCCAGACTGAATATTAGCAGAATGCCCGATATGGCGATCGCACTTACCAGAATGTCCCTGATTGAAAGTCTGCTCCTGTTGATGAGAGGATCGAACAGAGTAGTGAAGAAGCAGGAAGTCGCTATGCAAGCTACGCCGATGGAAACATTGGAAGTCTGAATGCTCTGATAGAAAGCCACCCAGTGAAATGCAAGCAGACAACCGCATCCCGCGGACATCAGAATCGTTTTCAGACTGCATCTGTGCAATTTTCCGGTCAGTGCCATTGCAATAGTCAAAACGGGAATGCTTACCAGAATGCGATACCACACCAACGGAAGACCGTCCAGAGAGATCAGGCGTCCGAAGATACCTGTCCATCCTGCCAGAAACACGGCGAGATGGAGAAGAACGATAGTTTTAGTCTTTTCCTGCATCTGCAATCATCATTCAACACAAAAGGCCGGAGTCAACGGCTGCCCCGACCTTTCTGTTGAACCATTTCCAAACAAACTGTTAAATTCCGTTCTTGATACGGTCCTCGGCGAACTCGCGTGCAATGACGTATTCAGGAGTATTGGTGGCCTTTGATTTCTCAACTATCCAAGTGATAGTGTTGTAGATATTCTCAACCTGCTTGAGAACGTTCTCTTTGTTGTAAACGGTGAAGGACTCCTGAGCGGCATTGATGACACCGCCTCCGTTGATGATGAAATCAGGTGCGTATAGGATACCTTTTCCATAAAGGATGTCACCGCATTTGTCATCGAGGAGCTGATTGTTGGCGGCTCCGGCGACAGCCTTGCACTTAAGTGTGGAAAGTGTGCGTTCGTTGATAGTGGCGCCCAGAGCACAAGGAGCAAGAATGTCGCATTCCGTTGAATAAATCTCCTCGTCGGAGACTTCTTTTGCTCCCCATTCTTCCACTGCGACAGCCATATTCTTGCGGTTGGAGTGGGTGGAGACAATGAGCTCGGCACCTGCCTTGTGAAGCTGGTGCGCAAGGTCGAAACCTACGTGGCCGAGTCCCTGAAGAGCAATCTTGACACCGTGGAGGTCATCAGTCCCGTTGAGCTGGTTGGCGATGGCCTTGATGCCGCAGAATACACCATATGCCGTGAAAGGTGAAGGATCTCCGCTGACATTCTCGCGACCCACAACGTATTGTGTGGTGTGGAGGACCTGATTCATATCATCTGTCGTGGTGTTGACGTCCTCTGCGGTGTAATATTTTCCTCCGAGACTTTCAACAGCTTCACCGAATGCCTCGAAGAGAGCCGGTGTCTTCTGGGCAGGGGATGCGATGATGACACCCTTTGCTCCTCCGCAAGGAAGGCCTGCGGCGGCATTCTTGTGGCTCATGCCTCTTGATAGACGGCATACATCGAAAAGCGCGTCATCCAGGCTGTTGTAAGGATAAAGACGGCAACCGCCGATGGCCGGGCCGAGCTTTGTATTATGTACTGCAATGATAGCGTGAAGACCGGCCTTTTCGTTATTTGCGAACAACACTCTCTCGTGCTGGTATTCACTGATAAGATCTAATGACGTTGCCATAGTAGAATATTTGTTGATTATATACTTTAATTGTCTAGGCTGACAATGCTGATTGCCCTGCCTGGGGAATATCGTGCTAATTTACTTTGATTGAGATGAAAATCCAAGAAATACGTATTTTTTTTATTATTTTTGTTCAACCAAACAAATGATTATGAAAAGAGCTATCACTTTATTTCTACTGCTTGTCTCATTGACGGCATCGGGCGGGACACGTCAAGTCAGGTTCAACAAGAACAAAGAGTTCAAGATTGTTCATTTGACAGACCTTCATTTCGTATCGACGAGGCCTGAAGAAGTTGCGAAGACTTTTGCGAGAATGGACTATATCGTCGGAGAGGAACATCCTGACTTCATAGCAATTACAGGAGATGTGCTTTTTGGGAGTCCTGCAAGGCGGATGTTGGAGGACATTGTCGCCAGACTTGATTCGTATGAGACTCCATGGTGCCTGGTCTATGGCAACCACGATGCGGAGCAGGATATGAGCCGTGCCGAGATGTCGGAAATCGTAACCTCGGGCAAATACAATATGAACACACTCAATGGGGCGGGCGAACTCGCCGATGTCAGGATCCCGGTCGGGGGGAGTGATGCCAACTCTCACCCGCTTGATTTGTATATGCTGGATTCTCACGATTATTCAAAGAATCCTGCGGTTGGAGGATACGCCTGGTTTAATAAGGAACAGATTGACTGGGTGCGGTCGAGTTGCCTTGAAGCTACAGCCGGGAACGGTGGACAGCACGTCCCTTCATTTGCGTTCTTCCATATTCCTTTCCCTGAATTCTATGATGCATGGATGCTTGCAGAAGGGAAAAGCCGGAACGGTGCCGTGGGCCTTCGGGGCGAATTCGGCGGCCATCCCAAAATCAATTCGGGGATGTTTGCCGCGATGCTTGAGACAGGCAATATTATCGGTGTGTTCTGCGGTCACGACCACGACAGCGACTATATAGTCCCGTATTACGGAATAGCGCTGGCATATGCCAGATACAGCGGAGATGATACTGTTTATAATCATCTTGCTCACGGGACTCGTGTCATCCTTGTCAAGGAAGGTGAGTCCGCGTTCAGGACCTGGATTCATGAGGATGACGGACGGATTCAGTATGATGTCCGCTTTGACAACGGAGAGGTCAAATATCAGTAATCCGAGGCGTTTTGTCATATCATATGCCAGGTGTTGAGAAAAACTATCTCCAAAAATCTTCTATACCAAATTTTGTGAACTTTTTCAAAACAGGTTCCAAAATTATGATTAAATTTGGCGTTTGGACGTACGGGATGCCTCCTCAGGCGCTCCACTGAGTATGAAATTATTAACCAACCAATTAAAGATATGAAAGTTTACAGATTACTTATTGTTTCATTGGCAATGTGCGTTGCATTGTCAGCTTGCTGCGACAAGAAGGCGGACAAGTGCGCGGAAGGTACTGAATGCTGCAAGAATCAGTTCTCAAAGAAGCTTCCTGTCGGAGTGCAGCTCTACAGCGTACGCACTGATCTTGAGAAGGATTTCTACGGAACACTCAAGGCTGTTCGCGAAATGGGTTATGCCGGTGTCGAATTCTATGGCGAATTCTATGGCAACTCAATGGTACAAGTAAAGAAATGGTGCACTGAACTGGGACTTATCCCGTTCTCAAACCACGTTCCTTTTCAAGAGATGATTGACAATATCGACAAGGTCATCGCAGACAACACGACTCTTGGAGTGCAGTATGTCGTTTTCCCTTATATGGATGAGGCCAGCCGTCCAGGTATTGACCCTGAGCAGTTCCGCAAGACCGTCGCCAAAATCGGTGAGATAGGAAAGAAGGTCAAGGATGCCGGATTCCAGTTGCTCTATCACAATCACGATTTCGAGTTTGTGGATATGGGAAACGGTTCTCTGGGCTATGACTATATTTTCAGCAGCAATGACAAAGGTGACGTTATGCCTGAGATGGATGTGTGCTGGGTAAGCTATTCAGGACAGGATCCTGTGCAGTATCTTCCTAAATATAAAGGTTCCACCCCTGTTGTCCATATGAAGGACTACAAGCTTGAGGGCAAGCTCTCTTCAGCTCCATATGCCCTTATCGGTATCTCTACCGACAATTCGATGAAGGATGAGAACGGGTGGTTCGAGTATCGTCCTCTGGGAATGGGCCAGGTCGATATTCCTGCTGTTCTCGACGCCGCTCTCAGCAATGGTACACAGTGGCTTTGCGTTGAGCAGGACGAGCCTTGCGAGGGACTTTCAAGACTTGAGGGTGTCCAAAAAAGTGCTGAATATCTCCATTCTCTCGGTTTGATGTAATATATCCTGGACATATTTATATTGGAACGAGTCCGACTTTCCTTAAGCCTGACTCGTTCCATTTTTCGCCTTGTACCCTTATTATTTCAGAAGAAATGTCTATATTGGCGAGAATTTTTATATCAATGTTACTATGAAATATCCCAAAATAGGTATCAGACCGACAATAGACGGACGTCAGGGCGGTGTCCGCGAGTCTCTAGAAGAAAAGACCATGGCTTTGGCCAATGCGGTTGCCTCGCTTATCAGTTCAAATTTACGCAATGGAGACGGCAGCCCTGTTGAATGTGTTATCGCAGACAGTACGATAGGACGTGTAGCCGAATCGGCGGCCTGCACCGAAAAATTTGAAAGAGAAAGCGTCGGAAGTACCATCAGCGTAACAAGTTGCTGGTGCTATGGGTCTGAAACTATGGATATGAATCCGCATTGGCCTAAGGCTGTCTGGGGGTTCAACGGCACAGAGCGGCCTGGAGCAGTCTATCTCGCGGCAGTTCTGGCCGCTCACGCTCAGAAGGGCCTTCCTGCCTTTGGTATTTACGGCCACGATGTACAGGATCTTGATGATAACACCATTCCTGACGATGTCGCAGAGAAAATACTCCGCTGGGCCCGCGCCGCGCAGGCTGTAGCCACAATGAGGGGGAAGAGCTATCTGAGTCTAGGCAATACTTGTATGGGAATCGCCGGCTCAATCGTCAACGCCGATTTCCTCCAGAACTATCTTGGTATGCGTACTGAATATGTTTCTCTTGTGGAGATACTTCGCCGTGTGGATTTCGGAATATACGATCACGAGGAATTCGAGAAGGCTATGGCCTGGGTTGAAAAATACTGCAAGCCTAATGAGGGCCATGACTACAATGAAGACCGTCCTTTGTTTGCCGGAACTCCTATGACTTCATTCAACGGCAAGGGAAAGGGCAAGAATCGCGAGGAGAAGGATGCAGATTGGGAGTTTACCGTTAAGAATATGATGATTATCAATGATTTGATGTACGGTAACCCTCGTCTTCTCGAGATGGGCTACAAGGAAGAGGCGTTGGGCCACAACGCCATTGCAGCCGGTGTTCAGGGACAACGCCAATGGACGGATTACAAACCTAATTTCGACTTCCCTGAGTCACTTATGTGCTCATCTTATGATTGGAACGGTATTCACGAGGCAAGAGTGCTCGCAACTGAGAATGATTCGATGAATGGATTGTCGATGCTCTTCGGCCATCTTCTGACCAATCGTGGCGTGATGTTCAGCGATGTGCGTACGTATTGGAGTCCTGAAGCCGTCAAGCGTGTCACCGGCAAGACTCCGCAGGGACTTGCCGCCGGTGGCTTCATACATCTTATCAATTCGGGAGCAACTACTCTGGATGCCACTGGCGCGATGACAGATGTGTCCGGCGCTCCGACAATGAAGACACCTTGGGATATGACTGACGCGGACGCTGAGGCTTGCCTCCAAGCGACCAGCTGGATGCCCGCGGATCGCGACTATTTCCGTGGTGGCGGATATTCTGCACATTTCGTGACAAAGGGTGGAATGCCTATGACGATGATGCGCCTGAATATGGTCCAGGGTCTCGGTCCAGTATTTCAGATTGCAGAAGGATACAGCGCAGAATTGCCTGAAGATATGCATAATATTCTTGACAAACGTACGGACCCGACCTGGCCTACGACCTGGTTTGTCCCACGGCTTGACAAGACTAAGGATTGCTTCAAGGATGTATATAGTGTGATGAACTGCTGGGGCGCCAATCACGGGGCCATTGCATATGGACATATCGGAGCGGACCTCATCACTCTTTGTTCCATCCTCCGCATACCTGTATGTATGCACAATGTCCCTGAGGAGAAAATTTTCCGCCCTGCGGCGTGGAATGCATTCGGAATGGACAAGGAAGGTGCAGATTATCGAGCCTGTGCCAATTTCGGACCGATATATAAGTAATCTATGAAGGCCGTAGAGAAGAAATACCTTATCCCTTTCATTCTGGTGACCTGCTGTTTTGCTTTATGGGGCTTTGCAAATGATATCACCAACCCGATGGTGAAGGCCTTCTCCAAGATATTCAGGATGAGCGTTACCGATGGCGCTCTGGTACAGGTTGCCTTTTACGGAGGATATTTTGCTATGGCTGTGCCTGCGGCACTGTTCATAAAGAAGTTCTCATACAGGTCCGGCATCCTTATGGGGCTCGGTCTGTATGCGACAGGTGCGCTGATGTTCCTTCCGGCGCGAATGACCGGCAGTTATTATCCTTTCCTGATTGCCTATTTCATTATGACTTGCGGACTTTCATTCCTTGAGACAAGTTCGAATCCATATATTTTGTCGATGGGCTCCGAGGAAACATCCACCAGACGTCTCAATCTGGCGCAGGCTTTCAATCCTATAGGCTCGCTGCTTGGTATGTTCACGGCGATGAAGTTCATTCAGGCCAAGTTGAATCCATTGAGTTCGGATGAACGCGCATTTCTGAACGATGTGGAGTTCGAAGCCGTGAAAGCTTCTGACTTGACTGTGCTGAGCCGTCCGTATATCGCCATTGCCGCAGTGCTCATCCTTGTATTCGTGCTTATACTGACGGTGAAGATGCCAAGGTCGGTATCGCTGCAGGATGATACCACCAGATTCGCTCCGACGATGCGCAGATTGTGGAATAACAAGAAATACCGTTTCGGAGTCATTGCCCAGTTCTTCTATGTCGGTGTGCAGATAATGTGCTGGACCTTTATCATTCAGTATGGCACCAGAGTGTTTATGAATGAAGGCATACCCGAGCAGAGAGCCGAGGTCCTGAGCCAGTCTTTCAATATTGCCGCCATGGCTATTTTCTGCTGCAGCCGATTTATCTGCACTTTCCTCCTGAAGTTCGCATCTCCGTCCAAACTGCTCGGAGCGCTAGCCGCTGCGGGAGGAATACTGACTTGCGGGGTCATTTTCATAGACGGGAGACCGGGCTTGTATTGTCTTGTTGCCGTCAGCGCCTGTATGTCATTGATGTTCCCTACTATATATGGAATAGCTCTGGGGGGGTTGGGAGAGGATGCCAAACTAGGAGCTGCGGGACTGATTATGGCTATTCTGGGAGGATCGGTATTGCCTCCTGTTCAGGCATCAATCATTGATATGGAGAGAGTCTTCGGGCTTCCTGCTGTCAACGTATCATTTATCTTGCCTTTCATTTGTTTTGTCGTGATAGTATTGTATGCAAGATATATATCGAGAATTAATAAAGAGTTGTTGTCTGTGTGACGGCAGCTCTTCAATTTTATAAAATATGAGTACTGAAACCTTAAATGCTATTGATGGCATCAATGTCACATTGAATGCAGGTGGGATGAATACCATCAACATAGTCCTGGCATTCGTGATGTATGGAGTGGCTTTGGGAATCAAGCCGAAGATGTTCATAGAAGTCATACGCAAGCCCAAATCCTTCATTCTCGGTGTCTGCTGTCAGTTTGTCTGTCTTCCGTTGCTGACTTTTCTGCTGACTCTTCTGTTTGGGAAATGGATTTCCTGGACTATGGCTATGGGAATGATTCTCGTGGCTTCCTGTCCGGGAGGCAATATCTCCAATTTTATGAGTTCGCTGTCGAAGGCTAATATCGAGTTGTCTGTGAGTCTCACGGCTGTAAGCACTGCCTTGTCGATTTTTCTGACTCCTTTCAATTTCTGGCTGTACGGCAATCTGTATATGGATATTATGAATGTCGCGCCTGTCCTTCAGGCGGCTCCTTCAGTATTGAACGATTATGTCAGTATGGAATCGGCTGCCGCCCCCCAGTTGTCCATTCCTCTTTGGGATGTATTCAAGACTATCTTCATTCTTCTGGCTCTGCCTCTTACTCTGGGTATTCTGACTTCACAGTTTCTCCCGAAGCTTGCCGAAAAGATGAAGAAGCCTTTCCAGTGGGTCAGCATCGTATTCTTTGTCGCGATGGTTGTGCTGTCATTTATGGGCAATCTTGACGCATTCCTCAAATGTATCAAATATATTTTTCTGGTTGTCCTTGTCCATAATTTGCTGGCCCTGATAACCGGATTCTCAGTGGCATCGGCTTTCAAACTCCCGGTTGCGGACCGCAGGACATTGACAATAGAGACTGGAATTCAGAATAGCGGCCTCGGCCTCGTGCTTCTTTTGGGTACATCGATTTTCTCTGGATTCCCTCCTCACGGAGGAATGCTCGTGATAACAGCCTGGTGGGGTGTCTGGCACATCGTGAGTGGTTTGGCAGTCAGTACAGTTTTCAATTATTCCAAGCGTGGCTAAGCTTTGGGAACATAATTTCTGGTACAGTTTGTTGCGCCGTTACGTGGATTTGTGTACACGTACGAGTTACAGTCATATAAAGGTCGAAGGTCTGGAGAACATTCCTAAGGACGGCGCTGTGATACTGGCTCCCAATCATTGTACTACATTGATGGATGCACTCGTCATTTTGCAGGTCAGAAGGGGAGTGACGGCTTTCGGTGCAAGAGCCGATATGTTCAAGAACACTACGTCCGCTTCCATTCTGAGATGGCTCCGAATAGTACCTCTGGCCAGAATGAGAGACGGGGCATCGGAGCTTGCGAAGAATTATGCTGTATTTGATGAAATCGCGGATGTCCTTGCCCACGATGTTCCGTTCTGCATTTTTGTCGAAGGGACTCACCATCCCGGAAGGGAAGTACAGCCTGTCCGCAAAGGCGTTTTCAGAATTGCCTCTTTGGCGGGACAGCGGCTGGACAAACATCTGTATATCGTTCCGGTAGGATTGGATTTCGAGAAGTTTTTTGATTTTATGTCCGGCCTGACTATACGCTACGGACAGCCGTTGGATGCGTCTCAGTATGACGGGCAGATCGGAAGGGAGCAGACGGAGATGTTGCGGGCGAAGATTCAGGAATTATCCAATCACCGGGATGATGGGAAGTCTGCCATCAGCAGTCCGTCATTGCATATTTTGATCGGCATTCTCATTTTCCCTCTGTTCCTTGTGAACTTTTTGTTGTCGAGCCCTATCTTGCTTCTTACCTTGTTTGTAAAGAGAAAGATAAAGGACAGGGCCTGGATAAATACTGTCCGCTATTGCTGCAGATTGTTTTTCTTTGTACTGTGGCCTTTCCATAGCGGTTTCTACTATATGTTGAATTTTTATAAAAAACTATTCGCCAGTCCGATATGAAAAAAGCGTTTCTTTTAATTCCGGCCATTGCGCTGTGCATGAGTATCTCTGCACAAGAAAAGACCATCACCAAGACCGGATACAATTTCGGCCCGCTGCCCGTCGTGGCTTATGATGCGGATAAGGGCTTTCAGTATGGAGCCATTTTGAATGTTTTCAATTATGGTGACGGCACCAATTACCCCAACTATGACTCCAAGACATATATCGAGTTCTCAGCCTTTACAAAAGGGACGAAACTTATACAACTTACGTATGACAACAAGTCTCTCATTCCTGGCGTGAGGTGGTCGTCCGCTGCATTTATCCAAATGGAGAAGGCGATGGATTTCTATGGTTTCAACGGCTACGGCTCATATTATAACTGGTCTGCCGTGGATGACGGAAAGGCCGGCAATTCATTTATTTATACTCCATACTATAGAATGAAGAATACGGCTGCATTGATCAAGACGGATTTCATCGGGACGATTACAAATCATCTGAAATGGGAAGCCGGTTATCATCTGGGAATATTCAAGCCGGGTGCCATCGACAGAGACAATATCAATAAAGGGAAGGGAGAGGACCAGATTTATCCTGACGAGATGCCTACCTTGTTCGAACAATATAAGGATTGGGGCTTGATAGGGAGTAATGAGAGTTCCGGAGGTGTCGTCAGCAGCATACGTCTCGGACTTGTATATGACAGCCGTGACAAGGAAGGCGCCCCTTCGAGCGGAATATGGGCCGAAGTTCACTTGACAGCGGCTCCCAAATGGCTCGGCTCCACCAACGGATTCTACCGTTATTCAGCAACTTGGCGCCATTATTTGCCGATAGTCAAGAATAATGTCTTGACATTTGCATACAGACTCAATTATGAGGGTACAATCGGCTCTAACGCCCCTTTCTATGTCCTCCCGTATATCACTGTGATGGGTGAGAATACCGATAAGGACGGTATGGGCGGATACAGAACCGTGCGCGGTATGCTCAGATCCCGTGTCGTGGGTCTCGATATGGCTACAGCCAATCTTGAATTGCGCTGGAGATTTGTCAACTTCACTCTTGGCAAACAGAATATCTCGCTCGGACTCAATCTGTTCAGTGATATGACTACCACTACCCGCGGTAGATTTATGCCGAAGACATATGAAGAATATGTATCCAACGGCGGAAAGCCTGAGGCGTATCAGGCATTTGCGCCTTACCGTGCTCTAGGTCGCGACAGGGACCAGTTGCACGTGACAGCAGGCGCCGGCTTCCGTTTCATTATGAATGAAAATTTCATTGTGGCTGTGGAATATGGTACTCCGTTGTCACATTTCCGGAGCAATTCCAGTCCTCTGTATAATCAGGATGGAGCGAACGCATTCTATATCAATACAGGATATCTCTTCTGATATTCGTGACAGTCCGGGACAAACAACAAGGAGGCTGACGTCAAAGTCCATTGGACTTGTTTGTCAGCCTCCTTGCTTATACTTCCATTAATGATTAGTCATTGTCAAGATGGAGGTGCTGTACATAAATGGCTTTCTGCATTGCCATTCTCTTCTTTACGGAAGGTTTCTCAAAATTCTTGCGTGCGCGAAGCTCACGGATAGCGCCGGTCTTCTCGAATTTTCTCTTGAATTTCTTGAGAGCTCTCTCAATATTTTCGCCTTCTTTGATAGGTACTATGATCATTCCTTATACCACCTCCTTTTATTTTGGATTGCAAAGGTACACATTTTTTTCTTTTTGCAAAAAAATTTTGAGGATTTGCGAATTTGTGCTAAATTTGCAGTCCTTAAATGAATGTATGACCGTTAAGCCATTGGTAAAGAGCTGCTTAGGTTGCAGACGCTTACGGTTGGAACTTTATAAACAAAGTTTTTATGTACGCAATCGTTGATATTGCAGGTCAGCAGTTCAAAGTTGAAGCTGGCAACCAGATTTTCGTTCAGAGACTTCCTCAGGCAAACGGAGAGGATGTCGAGTTCGGGAAAGTTCTTCTCATCGACAACGACGGTGACGTCAAGGTCGGTGCTCCTTATGTAGAGGGCGCAGTTGTAAAAGCTACAGTCCTTGATGACAATGTTAAAGCAGACAAAGTTCTTGTGTTCAAGAAAATCCGTCGCAAGGGTTTCCAGAAGCTCAATGGACATCGTCAAAAATTGACAAAGATTCAGATTAACGAAATCGCTTAAAAGAAAATCATTATGGCACACAAAAAAGGTCAATCAAGTTCTAAGAACGGTCGTGAGTCACAAAGCAAGCGTTTGGGGCTTAAGAAATTCGGTGGCGAAGTCGTTAAGGCTGGCAATATCATCGTACGCCAGAGGGGTACAGTCCACAATCCGGCAAAGAACGTAGGTATGGGTAAGGATCACACTCTTTATGCCCTTGTTGACGGTACAGTCAAGTTTACAAAGAAGAAGGAAGACAAATCTTACGTTTCGGTTATTCCTTTTGAGAACTAATTCGAAGGATTTGCCACGATTTGTTAACAAAGGACTTGCACTTCGAGTTAGGTGTAAGTCCTTTTGTCATATAAGAATAACATAATATGCTTACAATCAAGTTGCTTCGTGATGATCCGGAATTCGTGATCAAGAAGCTGGCACTCAAAAATTTTGATGCGCGTGAAATCGTAGAGAAGGTGATATCCCTCGATGCGGAGCGCAGAGCACTCCAGACCGAGAGTGATACTATACTTGCCGCCCAGAAAGTCAAGGCTGCCGAAATCGGCGGATTGATGAAGTCCGGAAAAAAAGATGAAGCCGAGGCTGCCAAGGCTGAAGTCACTCAGATGAAGAGAAAATCATCTGCTCTCCTTGAAAAAAGTGATGAAGTTTCATCGGAACTTGAATCCCAGCTGGTTCTTTTGCCTAATATCCCTTGCGATCTGATTAAGCCAGGCAAGGGCGCCGAAGATAATGAGGTCGTCAAGATGGGCGGACCGGAAGTAGTTCTTCCGGAGAATGCCCTTCCTCATTGGGAGCTTGCAAAGAAGTATGATATCATTGATTTCGATCTCGGCGTGAAGATTACCGGTGCCGGATTCCCTGTATATAAAGGGAAGGGGGCCAAACTGCAGCGCGCTCTGATTAATTTCTTCCTGGACTGCAACACGGAGGCCGGATATAAGGAGGTGGAGCCTCCTGTGATGGTCAATGCCGCATCCGGCTTCGGTACCGGCCAACTCCCGGACAAGGAAGGACAGATGTATCACGCAAATGTCGATGACTTCTATATGGTTCCTACAGCGGAAGTACCTGTGACCAATATTTTCCGTGATGTCATCCTCGCAAATTCCGATTGCCCACAGAAAATGACTGCATATACTCCTTGTTTTCGCCGTGAGGCCGGCTCATATGGCAAGGATGTCCGCGGTCTCAACAGACTCCATCAGTTCGACAAGGTTGAAATCGTGCGTGTGGAGAAGCCTCAGGACAGCTATGCCGCTCTTGATGAAATGGTGGCCCACGTCGAGGGCATTGTCAACAAGCTTGGTCTTAAGTACAGGATTCTGAGACTTTGTGGAGGTGATATGTCCTTTACGTCTGCCATAACTTACGATTTTGAGCTCTGGAGTGCCGCTCAGGGACGTTGGCTTGAGATTTCGTCTGTTTCCAACTTCGAATCTTATCAGGCCAACAGACTTCATCTCCGTTACAGGGATGAGAACGGCAAGACTCAGCTCTGCCATACACTCAACGGCAGTTCTCTTGCTCTTCCGCGTGTCGTGGCGGCCCTGCTTGAAGACAATCAGACTGCTGAAGGGATTGTGATTCCTGAAGTTCTCAGACCATATACCGGATTCAATATCATTGACTGATTCTAGAGTAATACTTGGAATAGATCCCGGAACCAATGTCCTTGGTTTCGGGGTCGTCCGTGTTGATGAATGCGGAAAGCCCGTGTATGTGGATATGGGAGTGCTTGATTTGCGCAAAGAGACCGACCCGTATTCCAAATTGTCCCTGATAAATGTGACTGTAGGTGAATTGTGTGATAGATATTCAGTCACAGATTTGGCCGTGGAGTCTCCGTTCTATGCCAAAAATGCTCAGGTGATATTCAAACTTGGCAGAGCCCAGGGCGCTGCTATAGCCGCGGCGGCATTCCGCAGTATCCCGGTTGTAGAGTATGCTCCGAGGAAGGCAAAAGTGGCGATCTGCGGAAATGGAGCCGCGTCAAAGGAGCAGGTGGGTATCATGGTCGAGAAGATTTTGAATATAGATTTGGACCCCGGCTTTCTTGATGCTACGGACGCGTTGGCAATCGCTCTGTGCCACTATTACCAGCTGACAATCCCGTTCCCGGATGCGACGGGGGCCAATTCCTGGGAGAAATTCGTCACCGACAACCCCGGGAGGGTGAAATTTTGATTTTTTGGACTTTGCCTGATTAAACTTGTCCGTCATTGTTGTGTCTAATATGACGTTTCTCTTAGAATCATTTCAAAACAGATTCTTAATATTATTAGATGATGAAGTTCAAGAAAATAATCGTATTGATAATCGTATCTCTATTCTCTTTGTCCGCCTTTGCTCAGAGGGTTGTCACTCTTACAGCCGAGTTGAAGGATGAGTCAACGGGGGAAGCGGTGGGTTATGCTACGGTGTCATTGACTGAAAAAGGAACCGATAAGGCATACAAGTATGCTCAGAGCGATGCGGACGGCAAGGTCCGGATTGAGAAAATCAGGCCTGGTACTTATGTTTTCAAGGCTGAAATGATGGGGTTGAAGCCTTACAGCAAGGAAATCTCTGTCAGAGAGAATGTCAATCTCGGAGAGGTCAAGATGAGTGTGGACCAAAGAATTCTGGATGCGGCCAGCGTCTCAGCTGCAACCAATCCCATTATTATCAAGAAAGACACCATCGAATACAATGCATCATCGTTCAAGAGCACCGATAATGATATGCTGGAGAATCTTCTCAAGAAGTTGCCGGGAGTCGAAATAGGTGAGGATGGTACCATTAAGGTGAATGGTGAGTCTGTTTCCAAGATATATATAGACGGCAAGACTTTCTTCCTGGATGATCCTCAACTGGCCTCCAAGAATATTCCGGCGAAGATGGTGGAGAAAATCAAGGTGGTCAAGAAAAAGTCGGAACAGGCGGAATTTTCCGGGATAGATGACGGGCAGGAGGAGACAGTCATCGACCTGTCTGTCCAAAAGAGTATGATGAACGGACTCTTTGCCAATGTTCTGCTGGGAGGTGGTCACGATGTCAACAAGGATGGTCTCAATCTCGATGAGACTATCGGCCAGAGTGATGGCGGGTGGCGTTTCCAATCCAATGCCTTTATCGGCAATTTTAAGAAGGACAGTCAGATAAGTATTATTCTCAATGCAAACAACGGTAACAACAGAGGGTTCAATGATATTGCCGGAGGTCGTATGCAAGGTATGCGTGGAGGAATGGGCGGAGGAAATCAAGGCGGCATCACGACATCCTGGATGGCAGGTTTGAATGGGGCGGGCAATCTTTTTGACAACAAGATGGAACTGGCCGGCAATTATCTCTACAACGGGTCTCATACGCTTACCGGAGCAGAATCATCCAAATCAACATATCTTGCCGACGGCAACAGCCTTCTGTACAAAGATACAAGTTCCGGAATCTCAAACTCCGGAGGACATCGTTTCGGAATCCGCTTCGAGCATAAGTTCTCTGACAATACATCTATTCTTTTTGAACCACAGATCAATTTCGGCAAAGGGAACTACAATCAGGCATCTGATTTCACTACTGACAATTCTTCGAGCGGACTTGTCAATGACGGATGGTCCAGCAACATCGGATATAATGACAACTGGTCTGCCAACGGGCGTTTCCTGTTCCGTCAGAGGCTGGGGCTTCCGGGGCGAACCTTGTCTGTAAATCTGGACTGGAATTACAGCAAAAACTCGATGGAGTCTTTCAACCAGTCACTGACAAACAATTATGTCAATGCATCGCCTACTGATCCGTCTGTTGTCAATCAGCGCAATGAGCAGTTGAATACCAGTTCGTCCCTCGGCGGCCGTATGGAATATACCGAGCCGATAGGCAATGATTTCTATCTTTCCGCCAATTATTCATATTCGTGGAGCGAGAACCGCTCATCCAAAGATACTTACAATAGCGGTGAATTCGACTGGGGCAATTTCAGCCGGCATAATCTGGTGTATAATCGTGAAGGAGAGACATTTGATAATGTTTACTCGAGCAGTGTCTATAATAGGTACATCAATCAGCAGATTGGTGGAAATCTGATGTATCAGAGAGGCAGGACTCGCGCTCAGGTCGGTTTTTCGGCAATGCCGCGAAGTACTTTCAACGAGACCAACGGCAAGACTTATGAGGATAAGGCTGTCAATTGGGCTCCGAACGCATCGATTTTCGGGAATTTCGGAGAGAATTCCAATATGCGTCTTTTCTATACCGGGCGTTCTTCCCAACCTTCCACCACTCAGCTGATGCCGGTGATGGACAACTCCAATCCTCTGAGTATGTCTTTGGGTAACCCGTACCTGATTTCATATTTCAACCACTCATTGAGAGGTGATTACGGCTATACGAACAGAAAGAGTTTTTTCTCTGTGAGAGTTTCGGGCAACGGGTCATACACCAGAAATCCTATCGTAAATGCAATATGGTATGATTATTCAGGTGTGCAGTATAGTTTCCCTGTCAATGGAAAGGACAATTATTCCGGGAATATGATGTTTATGCTCAATTCTCCTCTGGGGAAGAGCAATTTCAGGATTTCCAACAACACCAATGTCGGTTTCTCCGAATCGCACAGCTATGTGGGCGCGACGACTCTCGATATGAGTGATTATTTCGATGAGAACAGGGAGTTTGATTATACCAGATTTCACGATGATTATTTCGGAGACAATGCCGGAAAGAGTTTCGATAAGGATTTCATCGATAACAAAACACAGTCGCTCAGCGTGATGGAAAATCTCAGGCTGACCTATAGGACTGATGCTCTTGAACTATATCTGGAAGGTCGTACGAGGATGTCAAAGCCTTGGTACACCGTTGCGGCGCAGGCTGAGAATACAACTTGGACCAATACTGTGACAGCGTCAGCCAACTGGACTGTCGGAGATTCCGGCATACAACTGAATGCGGACGGAAATTATAACTGGTATAATGGCTACTCGACCAATCCTGAGCCTAACTTCATCGTCAATGCCGAATTGTCCAAAATGATTTTTCGCAACCAGGCGACACTTGCTCTGCGGGGCTATGATATACTCAACCAGACCAAGAACCTCTCGGTATCTGACACGGCAAACTATCATCAGGAGACCAGGAGTCTTACATTGGGACGTTATGTAATATTGTCGCTGACATTCCGTTTCGGAACATTCGGCCGTGGACGCGGCGGTGACAGAGGAAACAACAGACAGGGTCCTCCACAAGGTGGTCCTCCTGGAGGTGGTCCTCCGATGGGTGGACGGCCTATGGGCATCCCGCCAAGATAATGAAATGAACAAGCAGCAAATAAGAGCCGAAGTGAGGTCGATGGCCTTCGACCCGGCGGAATCGACAAGAATATGGGAAACTCTCGCGAAGATGGAGCAATTCATCTCCGCGAGAACTGTCCTGCTATTTTCGGCTATGCCGACTGAAGTGCAAACATCGGAGTTTATCAGGGAATGGGAGCAGATAAAGACTATTGTCCTTCCTGTTGTGGTCGGGAATGATTTGGAGCTGCGCCGATACGATCCGTCGAGACTTGCTCCGGGTTATCTTGGTATTCTGGAGCCGATGCCTGAAGCTCAGAGGGTTGAACCTTCCGGAGTGGATCTTGCTGTTATTCCGGGTGTAGCTTTTGATGAAAAGGGGAATCGTCTCGGTCACGGTAAAGGCTTTTATGACCGCCTGCTGTCTCGATTGAACTGTGTGAAAATTGGCGTCGCATATGATGGACAAATATATCGTGAGATTGAGACTGACGTGTGGGATCAGAAAGTGGATTTTGTCATTACTCCGTCAAATGTGTATATTTGCAAGTCAGTAGAGTAAACAGTTATGAAAAACAAAATGTCAAGCAACTGGATAGTCAAGAATCTGATCGGCGGCGTTGTCTTTGTACTTGGTATTGTGATAGTCATAAATATTGTTCTTGGTGCGTTGACTCATCACGGACAGGAAATCGCAGTGCCGGATATGACGAATATGAGCATACAGGAGGCCCGGGCTCTTGCATCAGACAATGAGATAAGTGCCATTGTGACAGATTCGGTGTATGTGCGCAGAATGGAGAGGGGCGCTGTTTTCAGCCAGAACCCCAAGGCCGGCACTAAAGTGAAACAAGGCCGCAAGGTGCGCTTGACCATCAACGCAGTCATTCCGAAGCAAGTCAGTATGCCTAATCTCGTCGGCCTTTCAATGCGTCAGGCGAAGGCCGAACTTTCCTCCAAGGGCTTGTCCCTCGGCTCCTTGATTTATGTCAGCGATATAGCTACCAACAATGTGCTGAAGCAGTTGTACCGCAACCGCGAGATTGCACCCGGAGCCAGTGTGGAGAGCGGAGCAGTCATAAATCTTGTGGTCGGTCTGAATGAGGATGATTTCGGGACATTCATTCCTTCTGTCATCGGAATGAAGTATATGAGAGCTGTGGATGCAATCCACGACAATTCACTCAATGTCGCCGACTTGCGTTTTGACAAGTCTGTCAAGAATTATTCCGATTCTTTGGATGCAGTCGTGTACAGACAGAGTCCTTCCGCTTCCGAGGAGTCTGTGACTATGGGACAGGAAGTGACACTGTATCTCACAGTAGATGAACAGAAATTCCCAGCAGCACCGGCAGAATAATGGAGAAGACCTATTTGGATGACGAAACCGAACTCGAAGACGGGATGTTTGAACATTTCCGTATCGGCGTCGATCCTGGACAGACTCCTGTACGGGTGGACAAGTTTATGACCACTCATTTGGAAGATACGTCCAGGCATCGTGTCCAAAACGCTATCAAGGAAGGTTATGTCCTTGTCAATGAAAAGAAAGCCAAAGCCAATCTCATCGTCCGCCCGGGAGATGTCATCCAATTTGTCATGCCGTACAGGAGACGCGGGATGGAGATTCTTCCGGAAAATATCCCGCTCAATATTGTGTATGAAGATGATGATGTACTGATAGTCAACAAGCCGTCCGGGATGGTCGTTCATCCGGGACACGGTAACTTCTCAGGCACATTGATAAATGCTTTGTCCTATTATCTCGGTATTTCTCAGGGAGAGGATGCGGCCGACGAGCGTATGGGCATTCTCGTTCACCGTATCGACAAGGATACCTCAGGCCTGCTTGTCATTGCCAAGAATGACGAGGCCCAACTGAATCTTGCCTCCCAATTCTATGAACATTCCATTGACCGTCGCTACAACGCTGTCGTCTGGGGCAATATCACGGAGGATGAAGGTACGGTGGAGTCGAATATCGTCAGAGATCCGAATGACCGGCTGCGTTTTCGCTCCACACAGGACCCTGACAAGGGCAAACACGCCGTTACGCATTACAGGGTGCTTGAGAGATTCGGCTATGTCACCTTTGTGGAATGTCAGCTTGAGACGGGGCGTACCCATCAGATACGTGTTCATATGTCATCTATTGGACATCCTCTCTTCAATGATGAAAGATATGGCGGAGCCGATGTCCGTAGCGGGACGATTTATGCAAAGTACAAGCAGTTCATACACAACTGCTTTGAGATATGTCCCCGTCAGGCCCTGCATGCCAGGACTTTGGGATTTGTCCATCCGAGGACAAAAAAACGGGTACAGTTTGAATCCGCTGTACCCGATGATATGACTGCGCTTCTTGACAAATGGCGCGCCTATGTCGACAGAATGCCTGCTGACGATTAGATACCGGCTTTCTCCACCGCTTCAAAATAGCGAACGTTTTCAGCATTAAGCTTTGATGCCGCCGCTTTATCCAAGATGGCGAAACCAAATTCGTGTGCCTGCAGGGCGGAGAAAGTGTTGGTATGGGTGTACGGTCCTTCGATACCGGCTTTGACTGCATCGGCTTTCTTTTCTCCAAAAGCGAGAATCAGAACTTCCTTTGCGCTGAGAATGGTAGCAACGCCCACAGTCATAGCCTGCTTCGGCACCAGATTGATGTCATTGTCAAAGAAGCGTGAATTCACTGCTATTGTATCTTCGGTAAGAGTGACCACTCTTGTCCTTGAGACGAGTGATGAGAATGGCTCGTTGAATGCTATGTGGCCGTCTTCTCCGATACCGCCGAGGAAAAGGTCTATTCCGCCTGCGGCGATGATGGCTTTCTCATAATCTGCACATTCTTTTTTGAGATCGGGAGCATTCCCGTTGAGGATATGAATGTTCTCGGAAGGGACATCGACGTGGGAGAAGAAATTCCTGTCCATAAATGAATGGTAGCTTTCAGGATGTGATTCCGGAATGCCCACGTATTCATCCATATTGAAAGTGATGACATTCTTGAATGAGATTTCTCCTGCGTCGTACAGACGGATAAGCTCTTTGTAAGTGGCTATCGGTGTGGAGCCGGTGGGAAGCCCGAGTACAAATGGCTCGGAAGTGCATCCCGCTTTCTCCTTGATACGTTTGACAATATAATTTGCTGCCCATATGGCAGCTTCTTCTGCATTGTTTTTGATGATTACGTTCATAGTTGATATTTTTTTTGTCTTGCGAAGTTACGTAAAAAGAATGTCAAGTTGAAGAATTACAAACAGTTTCTTATATTTGCAGACTATAATTCATAGAATATGAAGAAATTGAACTTGATATTTCTCTCTTTGACGCTGCTGTTTGCGGTGTTGATGAGTGTTCCGTTTCTAGTTCCTCATCTGGGTATTCTGGCTCTTGTCGGTTTCATACCGCTTCTGCTTATGGAGTCCCTTGCGGAGATTTATCGAGTCAGACATTTCTGGCTTTGGCACTATTCCGCATTTGTATTGTGGAATGCTCTGACGACATTCTGGGTGTGCAATGCCACGATCGGTGGAGGAATATTTGCAATTCTCTGCAATTCTCTGCAAATGTCATTGATATTCGGGATATTTCGTGTAAGCAAGAAATATCTTGGGGACAGCCTTTCCTATGTTTTTCTGGCTGTGATGTGGATAGCGTGGGAACGCTTCTATTTCGATGCTCAGATTAGCTGGCCATGGTTGACATTGGGGAATATGTTCGCCCGCTCCACTGATCTTGTTCAGTGGTATGAATTTACAGGTGCTCTGGGAGGTTCACTTTGGGTGTGGATTTGCAATCTTTGGGGATTCTTTTTGTTGATGTTTCTGCTGGGAGGTTATTTCAGGAATATACACTTCTTCCGCAAACTTTTACTGATAACGGGCTATATTATCGTCATTGCCGTTCCTGTAGTCATATCCCGCTGGATTTATGACACTTATGAAGAAAATGAAACTGAGGGCCTGAAAGTGGTCATTGCCCAACCTGATTTCGACCCATATGAGAAATTCGAATCGGTATCGCGGCACGAGCAGAACCGTATTCTGCTCGGTTTGTTTGATGAGGGCCTTGCAAAACTCAACAATAAGGACGGACGTACCCTGCTGATTGCGCCTGAAACATTCACCAATGATATTGTCATCGGCTCACTTGACCGGAGCCCGACCTGGAATGTTTTCCGGGAATATCTTGATGACCACAGATTCGCGAATATACTTTTTGGAGCATCCACATATGAATATATAGATTCGAGGACCTCTCCATCACCTACCGCAAGGCACCTTAGGGACAATGTCTGGCTCGAAAGCCATAATTCCGCGATTATGACAGCACCGGGCGGACCTACAGAAATGTTTCATAAGTCCAAACTTGTGGTTGGAGTGGAGATGATACCCTTCCCATCTGTATTCACCAAGATTGACGATAAACTTGGGGGCGTGATGGGACGCTGCGTCGGACAGGATGAAATCTCGTTGTTGCACGTCGGAACTATTCCAATCGGGTCTGTCATCTGCTACGAATCTGTATATGGAGAGTATTGTACAGGATATGTCAGAAAGGGTGCCCGCGCGTTGGCCATAATCACAAATGATTCCTGGTGGGGAAATACTCCAGGATACCGTCAGCATCTGACTTATGCCTCTCTTCGCGCCATTGAAACGCGCAGGGATATCGCCAGATGTGCGAACAGCGGCATTTCTGCCATCATTGACCAACGTGGAGAGATTGTGAAAGAGTCAGACTGGTGGAAAAGAGAAGTACTGGTCGGAAGGCTCAATCTCAATGACAGGGAGACATTTTTTGTCAGGTACGGGGATTTGACAGGAAAGGCTTGCACAGTGGCTTTCATTGTCCTTCTTCTCCTCTTCCTTGTCAAAAAATACATTCTCAGACAATAGAAATCTCCGTCCTTGACCATTTCTCCGGTCCTAAAAAAGAAGAAGCCCGATATTACTCGAGCTTCTCTCCGTTTTTGTCATAGAATTCAAATTGCAGGACTGAGAAATCTGTCATTTCCACAACGTCTATCTTGCATACGTATTTCTTCTTCCATTTCTTGATGTACGATCTGAGGCCTCTGCTCAGATAGGACCCCAATATGGGGCTGACTCGTAGGGTGAGCTTCTTGTGACCTTTTTCTTTTGCCAGATAGGCCAGACTGCGCTCAATCTGTTCGTCAATGACAGCGGTGGAAGAAATCTTTCCGCTGCCGTGACACACCGGGCAAGTTTCCTGAGTGTCAATCGTGGTGACCGGCCGAATCCTTTGCCGAGTGAGTTGCATCAGACCGAACTTGGTCAGTGGAAGAATATTATGCTTCGCCCTGTCTCCTGACATAAGTGTCTGCATATATTTGAAGAGCTCGTTCCGGTGCTCAGGCTTTTCCATATCGATGAAGTCGATGATGACTATGCCGCCCATATCCCGCAACCTCAATTGCCTTACAATTTCTTCGGCTGCGAATTTGTTGACTTCAAATGTGTTTTCTTCCTGGTCATTGGTTTTTGACCTGATGCCGCTGTTGACATCGATGACGTTGAGCGCTTCGGTCGTCTCTATCACGAGATAAGCTCCTTGCTTCAACGGTACTACCTTCCCGAATGAACTCTTTATCTGACGGGTGACCTCAAAATGATCGAAAATGGGCTCCTTGCCGTCATAGAGTTTGACGATTTTTTCTTGCTCGGGTGAGATTAAGGAAATATACTTCTTTGTTTCTTCGAAAATCTTCTTGTCATTCACATGGACATTTGAGAACGAATCGTTCAGAAGATCTCTAAGAATCGTGGTGGTTTTGGAGTACTCTGTGAACAGAAGTGAGACTCCTTTGTTACGAGCGATTTTACTCCAGGATTCCTCCCATTTCTCCAGCAGCGATCTGAGCTCCGCAACAAGAACGGCGGCATTCTTACCTTCTGCCGCAGTGCGGATTATCGCACCGTAATTTTTGGGGAGGATACTGCTCACGAGCGTTTCCAGACGGCGTTTCTCTTCTTTGGAAGAAATTTTCTGGGATACGCTGACCTTTTCGGCGAATGGAAGTAGTACAATGTTTCGTCCTGCCAATGAAATCTCTGATGTCAGTCTGGATCCTTTTGTGGAAATCGGTTCTTTGACTATCTGGACAATAATCATCTGTCCGGCTTTGAGTACATCATCTATTCGTCCTTCCTTGCCCAGGATGGGACCGAGATTGATGCTGCTGTATAAGTCTTTCAGTTGGGTGTTTGTATTCGATTTTCTGACAAATGTATCAAAAGCGTTGAAATACAATCCCATATCCAGATAGTGGATGAAAGCTTCCTTGCTGTCTCCGATATCCACGAATGCCGCATTCAGTGCGGGGAGAACTTTTTTCACTCTTCCGAGGAAAACATCTCCAACCGAATAACTGTGATCCAGAGTTGATTCCTTGTTGAGTTCAATCAGCCTGTTGTTTTCCATCAAGGCTAACTGGACTTCTGACGCTCTCACGTCAACGATCAAATCTTTTACAGAATTTTCGGATTCCATTGAGTGGTTGAGTTAGGTAATCTCCGAATGACGGAGAATTTTGAATGCATAAAAAAAGGTTGGCCGGTTCCACCGCCCCAACCTCTTTCGACAACTATTTCTTCTTGTGTCTGTTCTTGCGCAAACGCTTTTTGCGTTTGTGCGTTGACATTTTATGTCTTTTTCTCTTCTTACCGCTAGGCATAATATAAGATGTGTTAGTGTTGTTATTTCTCTTTTACTGCGTTCACAAAAACTTTTGCAGGCTTGAACGCAGGAATATCGTGCTCAGGAATTGTCATTGTTGTCTGCTGAGTGATATTGCGAGCAGCCTTCTGTGCTCTATGTTTGATGATGAAGCTGCCGAAACCACGGAGATAAACAGGCTCCTTGTTTACGAGTGAACCTTTCACGGTCTCCATAAACGCCTCAATAACAGTTTGTGCTGTAACTTTCTCAACACCTGTAGACTTTGCTACTTCGTTGACGATCTCTGCTTTTGTCATAATCTTCTAAAATTAATTGCTATAATAATATTTCTTTGCTGTCAAAGGACTGCAAAAATATACTTATTTTTTTAATATTCAAAATCATATGTATGAAAGTCAACAACAATTCCTTATTTTTGCCAACTCATAATTGGCACGGAGATTGAGTTTATTCGTTCTTCGGAGAAATTCCGGGCGAATTCTGACAATTTGGCAGAGTCCGGCCTGTTCTTCCAGTAATGAAAATTAGGATATGGGTACAAAATACAATGAAAACTTTATGTTTCCAAGCGGAGCGGAAGTGAATATCATCCCTGTGATGCAGGGAGAAGTACAGATGAAAATTGATGAAGAAAACCTTCCTGATGTCCTGCCTGTTCTGGCATTGCGGAACGCAGTCATTTTTCCGGGTGCCATTTTTCCTGTCACGATAGGACGGGAGAAATCCATCAAGTTAATCAAGGAGGCAGAAGCGGGATCTTCTTTTATAGGGGCTGTTCCTCAGAAAGATCTCGCAGTGGAGGACCCGAAGGAGAATGACCTGAACCCGTATGGTACCTTGGTGAAGATAGTCAAGACTCTGGAGATGCCTGACGGTACCATCACGGCCATATTGCAGGGCTTCAAGAGACTCAGTCTGGATGCAGTTCTGAAATATGAGCCATACATAATGGCACGTGTGCATTATCTGGATGACTTGATGCCGGACGGTGACAGCACTACCATCAAGATGATTATGGAGTCTCTCAAGGACAAGGCTTCCCAGATGATAAAGGCGGCGAATTTCGCCTATGTGGAAGCTGTCGCCGCATTAAGGGCAATAGATGATTTCCGCTTCCTGGTCAATTTCATAGCTACGACAATGGAAGTGGACAATTTTATGGAAAAAGTCGATCTGCTCCAGTATGATGACGTTAAGGTGCGTGCGATGAAATTGTTGACCGTGCTTGACGTTCAGCTGCAGTTTCTCAAAATCAAGCAGGAAATCAATCAGAAGGCAAAGGGAGAGATTGACCAGCAGCAGAGGGAATATTTCTTGAACAATCAGTTAAGGACCATTCAGGAAGAGCTTGGAATGGATGATGCGGAAGAGTTCGAGAAATTGAGACAGCGTGCCGCGGCCAAGAATTGGCCGGAGTCAGTCGGTAAGACTTTCGAGAAAGAGCTCGCAAAGTTGGAAAGATACAATCCTTCGTCTCCGGACTATTCCGTTCAATACAATTATATCACCTTTATGCTTGATTTGCCTTGGGGTGATATGTCCGTTGACAATCTGGACCTCAAACACGCGCGGAAAATTCTGGACAATGACCATTTCGGACTTGAAAAAGTCAAGGAGCGCGTCATCGAGTATCTGGCGGTACTCAAGCTCAAGGGTAATATGAAATCCCCGATATTGTGTCTCTATGGTCCTCCGGGTGTCGGAAAGACATCGTTGGGAAAATCCGTGGCCAAGTCGCTCGGCCGCGAGTATGTCCGTATTTCTCTTGGAGGAATGCACGATGAGGCTGAGATTCGAGGACATAGAAAAACATATGTGGGAGCCCTTCCGGGACGTATCTTGAACGGTCTGGCCCGTTCCGGGAAGTCAAATCCTGTCGTGGTATTGGATGAGATAGACAAGCTCAGTTCCGATTTCAAGGGAGACCCGTCATCTGCTCTGCTGGAAGTTCTTGACCCTGAGCAGAACGCCACGTTCCACGATAATTATCTGGATATCGACTATGATTTGTCCAATGTTCTGTTCATCACCACAGCCAATTCTCTGTCAACCATTCAGCCGGCGTTGCTGGACAGGATGGAGGTGATAAATGTGAGCGGCTATCTCGCTGAGGAGAAGGTTCAGATTGCCCGCCATTTCCTGGTTCCGAAACAGCTTGAGGAGCACGGTATAGACCGTAAATCCCTTCGTGTCGATCCGTCGGCATTAAGAACGATTATTGATGAATACACACACGAATCAGGTGTGCGCGGACTGGAAAAGATGATTGCGAAGCTTGCCAGAGTCACTGCCAAGAAGATTGCCCTTGAGGAAGAGTACCCTGCTGTCGTCAAGAAAGAACATCTCAAGGATTATCTCGGCCTTCCGACCAATATGCACGAGATACAGAAAGGCAATGAAGCTCCCGGTGTCGTCACCGGTCTTGCCTGGACTTCCATGGGGGGAGAGATTCTCTTTGTGGAAAGTTCGGTGTCAGGCGGAAAAGGCGTGATGACTATGACCGGCAACCTCGGAGATGTGATGAAGGAGTCAGCTACAATTGCATATCAGTATATCAAGGCGCACCCTGAAATCGCAAATATGACAAGCGAGGAATTCAATGCGAAAGACATTCATATCCACGTGCCTGAGGGTGCAACTCCCAAGGACGGCCCTTCTGCCGGTATCACTATGGTGAGCTCTATGTCCTCTGCTCTCCGTGGAGAGAGGGTGAAGAGCCATATCGCTATGACCGGAGAGATGACATTGAGAGGAAGAGTGCTCCCGGTCGGCGGCATCAAAGAGAAAATTCTCGCCGCTAAGAGAGCGGGGGTCTCGACCATTGTCATATCTGAAGATAACCGCAAGGATGTCGAAGACATCAATGAGGTCTATGTCAAAGGTCTCGATTTCCACTATGTCAAGACAATAGGAGATGTGATAGGATTTATTTTCTAGAGCTTCCAGTCTATCGGAGTCTCTCCTTCATCCATCAGCAGACTGTTGGTTTTGGAGAAATGACGGCAACCGAAGAAAGCGCCGCGTGCAAGAGGTGACGGATGGGCAGCCTCAAGTATGTGGTGCTTTCTTCTATCTATCAGGGGCGCTTTGCTTCTTGCATAATTTCCCCACAGCAGAAACACTACACCTTCTTTCCTGTCGGAAATGGTTTTGATGACGGAGTCTGTGAACTGCTGCCATCCTATCGCGCCGTGAGATGCCGGCTCTCCGGCACGTACTGTCAGGACTGCGTTCAGAAGAAGAACACCCTGCTCGGCCCAGTGCTCCAAATTGGGCCGTCCCGACATCTTGATTCCCAGGTCGCTCTCAATTTCCTTGAATATGTTTTTCAAGGAAGGAGGCGCCGGAATATTATCCGGAACGGAAAATGAAAGCCCCATAGCCTGACCTTTGCCGTGGTAGGGGTCTTGGCCGAGTATGACGACTTTCACTTTGTCCAGGGGACAAAGTTCGAATGCCTTGAAAATCTTGCTTCCCGGGGGGTAGATTACTTTTTGAGCATCTTTCTCTGCGTGAAGCCGTTTTGACAATTCGATGAAATAGGACTGCTCGAATTCTTCGCGCAGCGCCTCGCCCCAACTTTTTTCAATTTTGACTACCATATTCCAAAGATATGGAATTTATCTATATTTGTATTCGGAATGAGTTTTGAAATGAATTGTTTTCAAAATATGAAAAGAAAAGCATTGTTTCCCGGGTCGTTCGATCCTTTTACGGCAGGCCATTTGAATATTTTGAGGCGTGCTCTCACAATGTTCGATGAAGTTGTGGTCGCAGTAGGCGTAAATCAGGATAAGAGGGGAATGTTTGATATGGATCAGCGTATGGACATCATCCGGCAGGCGATAGACGGAGTCGAGGGTGCATCGGCCATCAAATATGACGGCCTCACTGTCGATATCTGCAGGGAACTGGGCATAGTCCATATAGTGCGTGGAGTTAGGAATATGCTTGATTTTGAGGCGGAAAGATCCATTGCTGATGCCAACCGCAGGTTGGCTCCGGAGATTGAGACCATTATTATTCCGACGGCTCAAGAGTTTGCGCACATTTCCTCGTCGGCTGTGAGAGATATTCTGAAACACAAGGGAGATACCAGCTTTTTTGTTGTGGAAGGAGTGGAGCTTCCGGGGTTTGAAGGATGAAAAGAGCGGTTGTAATAACATTTATGCTTATGGCGTTTCTTCCGTTGCGCGCTCAGATGGATTCCACCAAGCTGGAGGCAATGGACAGAATGCTTGATATCTATATCGGTGCCCTTGAAAAAGAGCCTGCCGGGACCAAGATGCAGGAGTGCGATTTCATTATTTCCGCCTGTACGGATTCCCTGCTGAAGCAACATGCCGCTTTGCGTCTGTATACATTCTATTTCGCATCGTCCCTGATGGGTGACGAAACTGTGGCTATACATATTTACGACAATTGGTTCGCAAACCACAAGATAAAGATGCAGAGCGAGATAGATTTTCTGAACGCAAGTATATTCGCCGATTTCAACAGAACTTCCCTGATAAGCGCCGAAGCTCCTGTTCTGGAGATGGAAGAAATAAGCGGGGAGACTTTGTCTTTCCCTTCCAGGGACGAGTTCTCAGTGCTGTACTTTTATGACACGACCTGCTCCAGATGCAGATTGGAAACCGCACTGCTTGGTTCTTTTATCGATTCGGGACGGTTCGGCTTCTCCTTGTATGCCATATATGTGGGAGATGACCGGTCCTCCTGGGAGAAATATGCGGCGGAGAATCTCAAATCAGAGGTGGAGAAAATATCAGTGCATCATATGTGGGATCCCGGGATAGCATCCGGATATCAGAAGCTTTATGGCGTGATGCAGACTCCGAGGATGTTTCTCATTGCCCCTGACGGCAGGATAGTCGGCAGAATGTTGAATACGGAAGCATTGATTAAACTTTTGATACACTATGGACTCTAGAGCATTTATATTTTTGGCGAATGGTTTCGAGGATATCGAGGCTATCGCACCGTTGGATGCCCTACGCCGAGGCGGCGTGGATGTCGAGCTTGTGTCCATTTCCGATGAACCGTTTGTGACTTCTTCCCACGGCGTAACAGTGGGAGCGGATACAACGCTTGATATGGGAGTGGATGTGGGGAAGGATGATATTATGATTTTTCCGGGAGGTATGCCCGGGACAAGAAGACTTGCCGAATGCGTCCCTCTGATGGAAGCAATGAAGGAACATTATTCGGAAGGAGGGCTTGTCGCTGCCATATGCGCGGCACCGGGTTATGTAATCGGCCAGATAGATGATTTGTCAGGCGTGGAAATCACTTGCTTCGACGGCTGTGAAGGCCTTGCCTTGTCGAAGGGCGCCAAACTCGTGAAAAGGCCGGCCGTCACGTCAGGAAATATCATCACCGGACGCAGTGCGGGCTATGCAGTTGATTTCGCGTTGGAAATACTTAAGAAGCTCAAAGGCGAAGAAATGATGAAGACAGTCGGGGCTGCGATGCTGCTCACTTGCGAATGACAATTCTCTCGATGCGGCGTGGAACAGACGTCAGTATCTCGTAAGGAATCGTGTCAAGAATGTCCGCTATCTCAGTGATGGAAGGGTCTTCACCGAAAATTGTCACAGTGTCTCCGACTTTCGCTTCAACGCCTGTCACATCAAGCATACACATATCCATACATATGTTCCCTATTGTCGGAACTCTGTGTCCGTTGATGGAAAATGATGCCCGTCCCCGTCCCAGATGCCGGTTGATACCGTCCGCATATCCTGCCGGTATGGTGGCGATATCCGTCCCTTCGCTTGAAACCTTTCCGTGCCGACCGTATCCTATCGTGTCTTTGTCATTGGTCAGGTGCTTTATCTGCAATATCTTGACTTTCAGTGAGGCGACCGGTCGCAAAAGGTTGGAGTCGATGGCGCTTATGCCGTACAACCCGATGCCGAGGCGGACCATATCAAACTGGAATTGAGGGAATCTTTCTATTCCGGCGGAATTGAGGATATGCCATATCGGCTTGTATCCGAGTGCGGATGTGAGCATACCGGCATTCTTGGTAAACAGATCTATCTGCCCGAGCGTGAAATCATCTTCCTGAGGGTCTTCAGCTGCCGCGAGGTGAGAATAAATGGATTTAACCCTTATCTCGGGACAATCACGAAGTATTGAAAGCAGTCCGTCCAGTTCTTCGCTGACAAAACCGAGACGGTGCATACCTGTGTCAAGTTTGATGTGGACGGGATAATCCTTCAATCCCTTATCCTTGAGAAAACTTTTGAATGCCTTGAGAGTCTCGATGTTGGGAATGCCGGGCTCCAGACGGTAGGCGGCGATTTCTTCAAAAAAATCTGTTCCGGCCGTAAGGACAAGAATAGGAAGACTGATACCTCCGCGACGAAGCTCCACTCCCTCGACGGGGAGTGCAACGGCAAGGTAATCTGCTCCTGCCTGTTGCATCATTGCGGCCAATTCCACGGCACCGTGACCGTAGGCGTTGGCTTTTACAAGAACCAGCAAACGTGTCGAGGATTTCAGACGTGATTTGAAGTATCTGAAATTGTGCAGGCAGTTGACCAATCTGAGCTCAAGTCTTGAAAAATCGTTCTCTCTTGATGACATAACAAATTAGGCTGTTAAGTTAAACAATTTTTTATGGTCACGATTTCAAACTGCATTTCTGAGTATTCGCACTCGTTTGGCCGCAAGGTTTTCGGGGAGATTTTGTCTGCTCCAGGCCTTGAGGTCTGTACTGTGCGTACGCTCCAGGCAGCCCTTG
>JAZRYB010000092.1:0-64190 GCA_045600565.1 Candidatus Cryptobacteroides sp.
GCAAAAGAATGCGGTTATGATCTGACTCGTCATCATCACGCACTGGCCGACGCTGAAGCCTGCGCTTATATCGCTATGAAGATTCTATAGAATCACTCTTCACAGGCTTTTCAAATACTCCGTAATCCCTTCCACGTGCAACTGCACTATCGCTTCTTTTCCGGCACGGCTGGTGATGTAGGCCAGCGATTCTCTCGAATCCATGAATCCATTCTCGGTAAGGCAAGCTGCGCAGAGGGTTCTTGATAGAAGGTAGAAGGACTCTTCGAAGTCGATGTCACCGTCTGACCAGTCGGAACGGATCTTTCTTCCGGAGAGGTTCTTGATGGCTGCTTCGGCAAGGCAGGTGGCGAGGGTGTCGGATTTTGTATGCCCTTTGCTCGTATAGACGCTCCAGCCAGTTGCATTGAGCCATTTTGAGCCGTTTCCGGCGGCGTTGGCGTGGATGCTGACCAAGATAACATTTTGCTTGCCGAGGGCGGTGCAGCGGGCGTTTATGCGGCTTACGCGCTCTTTGAGCGGGACGTCGGTGAGTTCGGGGACGATGATTTCGGCGTTGAGGCCGAGGGTGGTGAGTTTTGATGCCACGCGGGCGGCGATGTCGCGGTTGAATGCGTATTCGCGGAAGCGGCCGTCCGGACTGCGTTTGCCGGGAGTGTCGGAGCCGGGGCCGGGGTCGAGAAGGATTGTCATTGTGCTGCTGGTTTTAAGCCTGGCAGCTCACCGGATTCCAGAGGTAAAGATACGAAGGGATTTCTTAAGTGTGGTGCAGAAAAGTGAAACTTAAGATGATTTGTCGTATATTTGCGGTGACGAAAATGTCAACAGACATTCAACGTTAATAATTCGTAAGGCCGTGGATACTGAGAAGTGTCTGCGGCCGTTTAAGCTCCTGCGGAGCTTTTCTTCCTCGCGGCTCGGCAGATTGAACAAGTTCATCTGCGCTCGCTCGCAGCGTCAGTTCAGTATCAAGATCCAAAGTTCAGTATCAACTCAGTATCAAATTAAAAGAACAACCCCCGTAGAATTGCTTCTACAGGGGTTGAGTGAGGTGCGTAGCGGAATCGAACCACTGTTGCAGGTTTTGCAGACCTGTGCCTAGCCACTCGGCCAACGCACCGACTTTGTTAGAGTGCAAATGTAGGAAGATTTTACAGAATTTGCAAACAATTCTGCAATGTTTACCTGAGCGTCTTCTAATTGGCTTGAGTATCAGACTTCTCAAAGCCGAAATATTGGCCTTTGCGTATAGTCGGCACCCCTGTCTTCATCCAGGCCGGAAGCGGAGCTCCCTGAAGATAATGGTCGAAGAACTGTTGCAATCTGATTGATAAATCCTTGCAGTTGCGCCTTTCCACAAGGTTATGAGCTTCATTGTTGTACTCAAGCAGCCAGGTCGGATGGCCGAATCTTCTGAGTGACATAAAGAACTCGATGCCCTGATACCAAGGAACGGCTCCGTCATTGTCATTATGCATAATAAGAACCGGTGTGCTCACATTCTCGGTATGGAAAATCGGAGAGTTCTCGATATACAGATCCAGTCCTCCCTTGTCCCATAGCGATGCTCCGATGCGGCTTTGACCGTGCTCGTATTGCATAGCCCTGACCATCCCGGATTCCCAGCGTATTCCGCCGTAAGCACTTGTCATATTGCCGACAGGCGCTCCTGTACCTGCTGCGGCGAACATATCTGTACGTGTGACCAGATATGCCACCTGATATCCACCCCAACTCTGTCCCTGGATGGCCATCCTGTCCTTGTCTATGAAACTGAATTGCTTGCACATAGCTTCAGCACCTGCGCAGATGCAATTATATGCACTCTCTCCAGGATGCCCTACAGAATAAACTATATCCGGAACGAAAACCACATACCCCCTGCTCACATAGAACGGGATATTGATGATAGAACGACTCGGAGCGGGTGAGATGTAGTTATTCAGGGTCTGAGAATTCTTTTCGTAGAAATAGATCATCATAGGATATTTCTCCGTCGGATTCATATCCTCCGGTGTGTATAGAAGCCCGTCAAGAGCGATCCCGTCATAAGCATTCCAATGAACCAGGCGGACATCACCCCATCTGTAGTCTGCCTGCTGCGGGTTGATGAATGATAACCTCACTGATGTCTCAAAGAAATCTTTTGTGAAATAGATGTCGCTTGATTCTTTGAAACTGCCCTTCCTAAATGCGACAGTCTCACCGGCAACATTGACGGCAGGATAGGAATGATCGTCAACAAAAGAACCCTTAATACCTGCAGAAGAAGCATTTATCCAGGCAAGTCCGTTTCTCTTGTCAGTCCGGTCGAATACGGTCAGATACACTTTCTCCTTGCGACCGATAGTCCTCTGAATGCCTGCAGCTCTCAGAGCAGGGGAGAGTCTCTTTGCGGCTAAAGTCGAATACCGGTATACCTGATCATTGGCGCGTCCTTTCCCTTCTGTCATATTGACTGCCTTTGTCCCGTCGGGGCTGATTCTGAAAATATCGTATTTGTCAGCGAGCAAGAATGCCTCATCTCCTTCAAGCCAATGAGGTGTGTCGATATATGGAGCTGGCATAGGATGATCGTCTTCGTCGTCATAGAAGATGCCGCCCACACTCTCGGTCAAATTGAAGACTGCTCCGTCCGAAAACCTCAGGCTGTGCCAGTTGCTGTCATCCTCCCCATACCAGACATAATACTTTCCTCCGGGAGAAAGAAACCCCTCCCCGTTGAGGGCAGTGAAAATGTTGGCTCTTGAACCGTCTGTGAGTCTTACCTTGAACACATCGCGGAGTGAGTTGCTGTCCCAGGTGGATGACACCAGATACGTGTCCGTGTTTGTCACGATGCACCAATCGGCCTCACATCCGTCAACAAATGAAATCTTGTCTGTCGTGGATTGGCTGAGCTTGATTATATTGTGTCTGTCCTCATTCAGATTGATGACTGCCGTGTATCCGGCTTTCTTGAGACTTGAAAGCCTTGCTTTCTGCATAGGAGGTGTGAGATAAATGTCCCAATTCCAAATGTCAAGCTGCGCTGTCTCGAAATCCACGAGCGTAGTGTCATCGGGAGGCAGGCACTCTCCGATGGTGAGTATCAGTCTGCCGGATCTGCTGGAAAAGAATAATTCGCTGTTCTCCCTCGCGTAAAGTCCGTCAAGATTGTATTCCCCGCTGACAAGAACTTCAGTAGTTGTCTTAGTCTCCGCTTTCTTGCCTTTGCCTGTGGTTATCTGCTCGTATAGATGAACTGCGCAATGCTTGTTGCCTGTTGATGCAGTATCCTTCGATGACAGGAAGGCCATTTTTGTTCCTTCAGCATTGAAGGTGGGGCTCCCATAAAAATGTTCACCTTCGGACAGGACTTCCATCTCCATCGATGGGAGGTTGAACATCACCATCTTGTCAGAGGAGAGAGAATCTTTCTTGTCTTTCTTGAAAGCCGCAGCCAATTTGAGTCCGTTCTCGGAGAAGGCATAATCGCTTACGTGTTTCAAACTGTCGGCCTTGCCGGTCTCAAGGTCAAAGACCACAAGTGATACGGAATCCTTTTTCCCGGTCTCGTATGCGAACACATTGCGTCCGACGAGAGACATCTTCAGCTTGGATGCATCAGACAACTTCTTGATTTCAAGGGTCTTGAGATTGATGAAACCTACGGAATCCCCAGGCATTTTGTCCGCAGGTTTCTTTGCGATTTTTGCCTTGCGGGTTTCTGCGAACGGTGCGCTGATGCTGAATACGGCCCATTTCCCGTCCGCTGAAATAGTCGGTACACCGCCACGGGCTATCCTTACCTCACTTCTACTGTCTGTGTTTACAAAAATCAACTCGGCATCTCCCTCCTGAGGAGTTACCCTGTATGCGAGGATGCTCCCGTCCTCGGACTGCACAGTAGTAGAAATACTCTGCCAACTATCATAGACGGAATGGTCAAGAGGCTTCTTTTGCCCGTGGCAGACGATGCTCAAAGAAATAAGTGTAACAAAAAATAAAGTTCGTTTCATTTACAGATAGTCATTGAAATAATCGGATATCTTGTTGTAGAGGTGGACACGCTCGATGCCCCTCATATTGTGCTCGGCGCAAGGATATGGGAAATAATCGACAGGAATGTTGTTGGAGATACATTCCTGAATAAAGCTGAGCGAATGCTCCCATAAGACCGTATTGTCGATTGCGCCCTGGCAGATGAGTAATTTCCCTTTGAGATTCTTTGCCTTGGAGACCAATCCGGTCTTGGCGAAACCTTCCGGATTGGTATCCATAGTGTCCATATACCGCTCTCCGTACATCACTTCATACCATTTCCAGTCAATGACCGGACCTCCTGCGACTGCTACTTTGAAAGTGTCAGGATAGTTGGTCGCAAGCGAGATGGTCATAAAGCCGCCGTAACTCCATCCGTGTACCCCTATCCTTTCTGCATCGACGTAGGGGAGAGTCTTGAGCCAGTTGATGCCGACCATCTGGTCAGCCATCTCCACCTGGCCGCACTGGCGGTTGATGGCCTTCTCATATTCGGCTCCGCGGTACGGTGTACCACGATTGTCCTGGACATATACGATATATCCGCGCTCGGCCATATACATTTCCCAAAGCCTTACTTGACCCATCCAGCTGTCATTCACCATCTGTGAATGCGGACCGCCATATACATATAGGATGACCGGATATTTCTTGGACGGATCGAAATTGACAGGATAGAACATCCTGTACCAGTTGTCGAACTTTCCGTCAGCACTCTTGATGGTGCCCAGCTCGACACGGCCCGTTGCATATTCCTCAAGAGGATCTTTTGCAGAAAGAAGACTGCGTACGGTCTTGCCGTCGGCGGTCTTCAAGACCACTTCGCGCGGTGTGTTGAATTCGCTGTAACTATCCACGAAATATTGAAAATCACTGCTTTGCCTGATATCGTGCCAACCCGGTTCGGAGGTAAGTCTTTGTGGCTTGGACTTTTTCTTCTTTGTGTCGATTCTGAAGAAATGCCTCTCGACAGGGGATACTTCATAAGAATAATAATAGACGTATCTGCCGTCATTTGCAAAATATGCCACATCTGCATCCACTGCCGTAAGCCTGTTCACCGTACCTAGAGTGTCGCAGACATACAAGTTGCGGTAGCCGTCACGGTTGTCAGTGCAGTAGATGAAATTGTATGTGCCCTGGATGAAATGAACTGGCTCCTCAGGCTCAACCCAGGCATCATTTTCTTCCGTGAGTATGGTACGCACAAAAGAGCCGTCGGATGCCTTGTACATATTCAGTTTCATATGGTGCTGGCTGCGGTCAATGACGTGGATAAAGATGTATTTGTCGTCTGGTGACCAACTTATGTTGGTGAGATACCTGTCATCTCCGTAATCCGTCACTTGGGCATAGACTGTGCTGCCGCTCTCCAAGTCATAAATACCCAGACTGATTGACTCGGATTCCATTCCGTTCATCGGGTATCGTATGTTGCGAAGCTCGCCTGTCCTGGTTTTGATGTCAAGAAGAGGGAATTCGGTGACTTTGCGCTCGTCCTTGCGGTAGAAAGCCAGCTTTTTTTGAGAATCGGACCAGAATATTCCTCCGTTGATGCCGAACTCGTTGCGGCTGACGGAAGTGCCATATTCGATACCCTCCGCCTCGCTGATTGCAACCGGATATCGTGTGCCGGCCGCGTCAAGATAGTAGAGACTTCCGTTCTCGCTGAATGCCCGCAAAGCCGGCTTCGGCGCCGGCTTGATCTCCTCCGGCATGCTCTGGAGCCTCTGCGGATACATTGATGCCACGATATTGGCTTCTGTCATTGTCATCATTTTCCCTTCGGAATGCTCCGGACGGACTGACACGACATTCTGGGCTTCCAGAATGGCAGGTATCAACATTAAACTCAATAAAATTCTTTTCATCATTCACCTCCTGTTATAGGTATTACAGTTGTCTGCTCTGATTTTGAAACGGAAAGTATGCCATCGACTATATATTTCTGCATTCCTCTCCATGGCAGAGTCCCCTTATATTCTTTGTAATGCAGTTCCACCTGCTTGCCGCTGCATCTCATAAGTGAGTCGGCCACTTGTTTGTCGATGACAGAGAAATTGAACTCGTTGGACTGAATGCTGCCACCGCCTTTCTGACCTCTGAATCCGGCTTGTATGAGACGCCCTTCATAAGTTTTCCATACCCATCCCTTATACATTATCTGATTGAGCTCTCCGGCCTTTACACCCTCTCCGAACACAAAGAAGAAACGAATATAGACTAATACGACCACAGCAAGAATCAGCAGTATCCCGACTCCGCTGAAAATTTTCTTGAGAATACCCATAATTTGATTTATTTCAATAATTTATCTTCCATTTGCCAGCCGGTTGCCGTGGCTATGTAAGGCAGCAGGGCATGGGCTATTTTCTGATGTCCCGAATAATTCGGATGGCTGCTTGCACCGAGGTCCGAATCATTGTTGAAATGGATTCCCTGAAAGAATCCTGTATAGACTATATTTTTCATTCTGCTGTCCTCTACGGCCTCCCTGATGTACTCAAAAAGGATAGGATCCGCGTTTGAGGCGGCGCAGACAATAGGGTGTTCATCTCCGTAATTTTCCTTGATTGACTTGAGAAGCCTGATGTAATTGTACTTGAACATCGACCTCGATGGCTGTCTGTTTGTTGAAAAATCATTGGTTCCCAGGTAGATGACTGTCACTGCAGGAGCAAAATTGCTTTGTGACGCATCCCATTTGACAGGATTCTGACGCGCTTCGTCAAAGATGGTGAGATATCGGTCCGGCATATAATACCCTTTCCTGCTGTCATCGTAATTTCTGGCAATTCCTTCGCCCGAATGGGCAATGCATACCGCATCTGCATCAAAGTATCTTGAGAGTATGGACGCATAGGTCTTGCTGCAATTCTCCGTCTCCGGCTTGAACGGGTCACCGGCAATACTGTTCTCGCTGCCGTATCCGCAGGTGTACGAATCTCCGACAAATTCTATCATACGCGATTTCAGACCTTCCGCCTGAGTCAATTCTCCATCGACAGAATAGGAATAAATGGTCGTTCGACCCTGTTCGCCTTCGGTCCTGCGCTGGATTGTGACTTCGTGACTGCCGTTTCGCGCTTTCTTGTCCTTGGGATAGAGAGCTTTCAAATCATCATTGCTGACGATGTCGATTTCCTGCACTTCACCTGAAACTGATATCACTTTGTCAGGCTCGGCAGAGGGCTCCCTGTCAATCCATACGTTGAAGTAATTCTTCCCTGTATCCGATGCTTTGAATGACAGGGAACTGCCTGTGAAACAGATGCGAGCATAGACCGCCGTCCAGTCGAAGCTGACTTTACCATCTTCAGCCAATGTCCTTCCGACATAGGTGATTCTGGAGTCATCTGCAGGCACGGATGTCTGCAATTCGGCACTGTAGACATCGGCCGCTATGATTGTGCATACCCCCACAATCAGGGCCGTCAATCTGTTTTTTTTCATATTCGACCTTTTTCCAAACATACAAATATACTAAATTTGCATTATTAGACACTCTTTTCAAGATAGTGTTTTTTCCTTTCCGTACTGTTGCAAATGCCGTTGTCCGAACACCCTGACATGATTGTTTGAAATAATTCAAGATACTATGAAAGAATACATTGAACAGAACCGAAATCGTTTCTTCGAAGAATTGTTCTCCTTGCTGCGGATTCCCTCTGTCAGCGCAAAAGCCGAGCACAAGTCTGATATGTTGCGCTGTGCGTCCCGTCTTGTAGAGCTTCTTCTCGATGCGGGTGCGGATGTCGCTCAAGTGATGCCTACTGCCGGCAATCCTGTAGTCTATGCTTACAAAACTGTACCCGACGCTCTCGGAACAGTACTTGTATATGGACACTATGATGTCCAGCCCGCCGAGCCTCTTGAGAAATGGAATTCCAATCCCTTCGAGCCTTCAATCCACGACGGCGCCATTTGGGGCAGGGGCGCAAATGATGACAAGGGGCAGTTGTTTATGCATATCAAGGCATTCGAATATTTGCTCCGCAGCGGCAGATTGCACCATAATGTGAAGTTTATTTTCGAGGGTGAGGAGGAAATCGGGAGCCCGTCCCTGCCGGACTGGATACGCGCGCATAAGAAGATGCTGTCAGCCGATGTCTGTCTTGTCTCCGATACCACTATGATAAGCGAAAAAGTCCCGTCCATCAATTGCGGGATGCGTGGATTGAGCTATCTTGAAGTCAAGGTGACAGGTCCCAACAAGGACTTGCACAGCGGCCATTACGGAGGTGCCGTAGCCAACCCTATCATCGTCCTGAGTGAGATGATTGCGTCTCTGCATGATGCCGACGGAAAGATCACAGTGCCGGGCTTCTATGACAGGGTGGTCGAGTTGTCCCGTAAGGAGCGGTCTATGCTCGCCCGTGCTCCTTTCAATTTGAAGGAATATATGGAATTCCTTGATATCAAGGCGGTAAGAGGGGAGAAGGGTTATTCTATCCTTGAGCGTACAGGCATCCGTCCTTGTCTTGATGTGTGTGGAATATGGGGAGGATACACCGGTGAAGGAGCCAAGACCATACTCCCGTCGGAAGCCCGCGCCAAAATATCTATGAGACTTGTACCTGATCAGCGCAGCGATGAAATCACCCGTATGTTCGCACGACACTTCAAGATGATAGCACCCAAATGCGTCAAAGTAGAGGTCAAGGAATGCGAAGGGGGCGACGGTTTCCTGATACCTGTCACTTCAGACGCATACAAAGCTGCCAGCAGAGCAATTACCGAAGTATATGGTATAGAGCCTGTCCCGTCGCGGGGAGGCGGATCCATCGCTGTTCTCGCGGAAGTACAGAAGATTTTGGGAATAGACCCTCTTCTGATGGGTTTCGGACTCGAACGCGACACCATTCATTCCCCAAACGAGAGCTATCTTCTCAAACAATTCTTCTCAGGAATGGAGTCCATTGCTTTATTCTATGATTATTTCCTGACCCCGGATTAATCTCCGGACATTATCCGGTAATACTATGAAAGGATATCGTTTTGGATAGTCAGATAAATTGGAACACCACAAATAAAAGACTCCCGCTTTTGCCATCTTTTTGGCAAAAGCGGGAGTCTTTTGTATATCACACAGAGAGTATCAGCCTCCGAAATTGTCGTAGAAGACATTCTCCGGAGGAACTCCGAGACTGTCTAGGAGGTTGTTCACAGATGATACCATCATAGGAGGTCCGCACATGAAGTACTTGATGTCCTCAGGAGTTTCGTGATCCTTGAGGTATGTTTCATTCATCACATTATGTACGAAACCTGCAACGTACGGAACACCTGCCGCATCAGCTGCCGGGTCCGGACGGTCAAGGGCAAGATGGAACTTGAAGTTCGGGAACTCGCGCTCGATCTCTGCGAAATCCTCAAGATAGAAGGCCTCGACAAGTGCACGTGCTCCATAGAAGAAATTGACCTTGCGACCGGTCTTGAGAGTCTTGAACAGATGCATAATATGGCTTCTGAGAGGTGCCATACCTGCGCCGCCGCCGACGAAGATGTATTCTTGATCGATAGGGTCGTTCTGTGGAAGCAGGAACTCGCCGTAAGGACCGCTGATCATCACCTTGTCACCAGGTTTGCGGGTGAATACGTATGATGATGCGATACCCGGGTTGACAGGAAGAAGCTTCGGACCGAGCTCACGAGGGACGCTGCGGTCGAACGGAGGAGTCGCGATTCGTACATTGAGCTTGATGATGTTATCCTCTGCAGGATAAGAAGCCATTGAATAAGCGCGGATTGTAGCCTCCGGGTTGATGGACTCGAGATTGAAGAATCCGTATTTCTCCCAGTCAGCCCGATACTCCGGCTCTACCTCTATATCCTTGAAATACAAATGGTATGCAGGGATATCAATCTGAATGTATTCACCGCTCTTGAACTCGATGTGCTCTCCTTCCGGAAGACGTACGGTGAACTCCTTGATGAATGTGGCTACGTTCTTGTTGCTGATGACCTCACACTCGAGCTTCTTGACGCTGAGAGCTGAGTCGGAAACCTTGATTTTGAGATTGTCCTTCACTTTGACCTGGCAACCGAGTCTCCAGTTGTCCTTGATCTGTTTCTTGTTGAAGAAACCGACCTCGGTAGGGAGGATGGTGCCGCCTCCTTCGAGGACCTGTACCTTGCACTGACCGCAATTGGCCTTGCCTCCGCAGGCTGAAGGAAGGAATATCTTCTGCTCGGCGAGGGTGCTCATAAGGGAGTTGCCCGGAGCGACCTCGAGAGTCTTCTTTCCGTCATTGATGTCGATGGAGACAGTTCCTGACGGGGTGAGCTTGATCTTGATGATGAGAAGCAGCGCAACGAGAATCAGAATCACAATGACTATGACCGCTACTGCAGAAAGAATTGTTGTACTCATATAGCCGCCTCCTTTTAAAGTGAAATACCCATAAATGCCATAAATGCAATACCCATAAGACCTACGGTAATAAATGTGATGCCGATACCCTTGAGACCGGCAGGTACATTGGAGTAGGCCATCTTCTCACGGATTGCGGCGAGTGCCACGATGGCAAGGTACCAGCCGATACCGGAGCCGAGGGCATATACTGCAGCATGTCCGCAGGTAGGAAAATCTTTCTGCTGCATGAAGAGCGAGCCTCCCAGAATCGCGCAGTTGACGGCGATGAGCGGAAGATAGATTCCCAGCGATGAGTAGAGCGAAGGGAGGAACTTCTCGACGAACATCTCGACTATCTGAGTGAAAGCCGCGATGGTGGCGATGAAGATGATGAAGCTCAAGAAGCTCAGATTCACCTCTGCGAACTTAGGACCGAGCCAGCTCAGAGCGCCGGGGGTGAGGACGAACTTGTTGAGCAGATAATTGAGCGGGAGAGTGCAGAAAAGCACGAATATGACGGCGAGACCGAGGCCGTTGGCCGTCTTGACATTCTTGGATACTGCCAGGTATGAACACATACCGAGGAAGTATGCAAAAATCATATTGTCAACGAATATTGACTTTACGAATAAGCTGATGAATTCCATAATCGATACGTGTTAATTATTTTTCCTGAAGATCCTTGTCTATGCTTCTGTGTACCCAGATGATGAGACCGAGAAGGATAAGCGCAAACGGAGGAAGTATGACCAGACCGTTGTTGACATATCCCGCAGCATACAGAGCATCAGGTATTATCTGCAGCCCGAAAAGTGTGCCGCTTCCGAGAAGCTCGCGGAAGAAGGCCACGATGATAAGTATCATACCATATCCCACACCGTTTGCAAGGCCGTCCAGAAGTGATGGCAACGGCTTGTTGCCGAGTGCGAACGCTTCGATTCGTCCCATTACGATACAGTTGGTGATGATGAGACCTATATAGACTGAAAGCTGCTTGTCAATGGCGTAGGTCGCCTCGAATGCCTTGAGAAACTGATCCACAAGGATTACCATAAGGGCAACGATGACAAGCTGTATGATGATGCGGACTCTGTTAGGAATGGTGTTTCTCAAAAGAGAAGCAACAAGGCTTGAAAGTCCTGTCACGATGGTCACTGAAAGTGCCATCACAAATGCTCCCTTGAGCTCGACCGTTACGGCGAGGGATGAGCAGATACCGAGTACGAGGACTGTGATAGGATTGCCCTTGAGTATCGGATTGAGAATAGTGTCTTTCATTTTACTCATAGCTTAGTCCTCCGCTGATTTTTTGAGATAAGACTTGTATGCGTCGACCCAGGTGTTGACGGCTGCGTCAACTCCCTTGCTGGTCATTGTTGCGCCTGTGATGGCATCGATGGCATTGACTTTGCCTGCCGGAGCACCGCCCTTGACGATGTTGAAAGTGTGGCTGTCGTTGAAATCGAATTTCTTGCCTGCGAACTGGGATCTGAATGCAGGGTCGTCCTTAATTTTTCCTCCCAGACCCGGAGTCTCGCTCTCGTGATCGAAATAGGCTCCTGCGATAGTCAAACCGTCTTCTTTGAGGGCGATGTACCCCCAGACGGGACCCCAGAGACCGGCTCCGTAGATAGGAATCACGCTGATGCCGTTCTTGAAGATATAAACAGGGAGAGCGCATTCTGCTCCGCCCTTGATGTTATAGTTCTGGGCTTTCAGAGCGGATGTCGTGTAAATCTGGGCATCCGCAGCCTTGAGCTCACCGACCTTGTTGCCTTCCAAGTCAGTAAGAATGGCCTGGCTGATGTTTTCTTTGTAGAAATCGAGAACAGCCGCATTGCCTTTGGCCTGCCATTCTTCCTTGGTGCCGAACTGAGCGGCTGTGAGAATCTGGCTGATGGTCTCCGCCTTTTCGTTGGCGGCCTGTTTAGGGCCGAGAGTCTGGGAGACGAAGGCCAGGATCGCAGCCACGAGTACACATACAACCGTAGTGTATATTACAGTATAAGTATTGCTGTTTGTATTCATGACTTATGCGATTTTTGTTTTTTTGTTCTTTTTTGAGATATGACGCTCGATGACGAGGTGGTCAATAAGCGGTGCGAATGTGTTGCCGAGGAGGATGGCAAGCATCATACCCTCTGCGTATCCCGGGTTGAAAAGCCTGATGGTGATGCAGATGGCGCCGATGATGAAGCCATATATCCATTTGCCGCATTCAGTCTGTGCGGATGTGACAGGGTCAGTAGCCATAAATACTGTACCGAATGCGAATCCACCCATTACGAGATGCCAGTAGGCCGGGATGTCGGTAGCTCCGCAGATGTTTCCGAGGAAGCCGACAAACAAGGCTCCGGCGACAGATGACACCATTATTTTCCAGCTTGCAACGCCTGTGTAGAGGAGAACTGCGGCTCCGAGGAGAATAGCGATGAGAGATGTCTCACCGACTGATCCCGGAACACCGCCCCAGAACATTGTCCAGAAGTCAGTGCCGTACTGCGCGCCGCAATTTATGAGCGCATCCATTCCGTCTCCTGCAAAGGATAGAGGGGTCGCGCCTGTCGCGGCATCCAACATGGTTTCACCTTTCTTGAGCCAGATCCAGGTCTCTGAACCGGACATACTGTTAGGGTAGGCGAAGAAGAGAAATGCTCTGGTGAGAAGCGCAGGGTTCCAAATGTTCATTCCGGTGCCTCCGAAAAGCTCCTTGCCGATGAACACTGCGAATGCAACTGCGATGGCGAGCATCCAGAGCGGAACATCTACCGGGACGATGAGCGGTATCAGCATACCGGACATAAGATATCCCTCGTTGACTTCTTCCTTGCGTATCTGAGCTGAGGCGAACTCGATGGCGAGTCCGACTGCGTATGCCACAACATAAAGAGGAAGCACTCTCCAAAATCCGAACCAGAAATTCTGCCATATGTTGGCGTGAATCCCTGTTGCGAGCGCGTGCTGATAACCGACATTCCACATGCCGAAGATGGCTGCCGGAATGACTGAAATCACAGCGATAATCATAATTCTCTTCAAATCCACGGAATCCCTGACGTGCGAACCCTTGAGGGTGACTGTGCCGGGAACTCTCAGGAATGTCTCAAAAGCATCCACTGTGGAGTGAAGGAATCCCAATTTGCCGCCTTCTTCAAAAAGGCCGGGCTTATTTGTGTTTTCTTCCATAATCTTTTAAGCCATTTCTTTTATCATCAAGTCGATACCGTTTTGGATAATCGACTGGATATTGTTCTTTGACGGATCGATGAATTCGCAGAGGGCGAAATCCTCGGGGAGAACCTCATAAATGCCGTATTTCTCCATTTTGTCAATATCTCCGGCAAGGCAGGCCTTGATGAGATACGTAGGGAAGATGTCCATAGGAAGCACATCTGCGTAGAATGAATCTGACATCACGAAAGCGCGCAGACCTCCGTGCAGATTGGTATCCATATCATATTTTTTGTTTGGAAGCAGGCGGGAGAAATATGAGCGTGTCGCGCTGAATTGATTGAATCTGAATGGTTTGGCCCATCCGAAGAGCTCAGTCTCCGTTCCTTCCTTAGCCAGAGTTATCTGGTCATCGAAGAATCCCAGACAGCCGTTTTTGCCCACATTCTTTCCCGAAAGAATATCGCCGCTGATGATGCGGACTCCTTCTGTGTCGCCCGTGAATTCGCGTATGCAGGACATAGGGACACCCGGAAGGGCTTCGATGTATGAAGGCTCGAGGGCAGAGGGACCGCAGACGGCAACCTTGCGGCTGAGATCCAGCTTGCCTTTGGTGAACAACTTCCCTATTGCACAGAGGAGAGTAGGGGAGACCGTCCATACGGTTTCATCTTTGAGAACAGGGGAGATGTGCGCAATCTGGACCCCGACATTGCCTGCCGGATGCTTTCCTGTCACTGTGTGTACTGTCGCGTCATTGAGCTTGCTGAATGCGGACGATTGATCCTTTACACATACGTGTACCTTGGCAATTTTGCTGAGAGCTGTCACGCCGGACTGAAATGCCTTTTTGTCACCTCCAAGGGTGAATTCTGTGTCTGCGGCGAGAGGCGCGGTGGAAAATGCCGATATGAAAATTGCTTTCGGAGTTGCCTGAGGGCTGGCCATAACGCCGTAAGGTCTCTGAATGATGGCAGGCCAGAGACCGCTCTGAAGCAGTGCTGACTTGACCTCATCTGCTGACAGTGATGCCGCGTCCCTGATTCCGAAATCCAGAAATTCCTGGCGGATGTCATACTTGATGACAACGGCAAGCAACTTTCTTTTTTCTCCTCTGACAATTTCCTGCACTGTACCGCTGACCGGTGAGGTGAGGAGAATGTCAGGATTCTTTTTGTCCGCCATCACGGGTGAGCCGGCAAGCACATTGTCCCCTTCCCGGACCAGAAGTCTCGGAATGAAACCCTTGAAATCTGAGGGACTGACTGCGACTATGTCCGGAACAACTCTTTTGGTGACGGCAAGGTCTGCTGTTCCGCTTACGGGAATATCAAGACCCTTTTTCAAATCGATGTTGTTTGACATTATTCAGTATTATTTTTGGTATTAGTCCGATAAGGAATGCAAAGATAGTCTTTTTTTCTGTATTTTTGCCGTATATAAAAGTAAATCTGATGAGGTCTATTATAGAAGGGTTGAATTCTGAGCAGAGCAGGGCCGTCAATTGTACTGAAGGTCCTGTGCTCATCGTGGCAGGTGCCGGTTCCGGCAAGACAAGAGTCCTGACGTGCCGGATTGCCAATATTTTGGAGAAGGGTTGTGAGGCGGACAGAGTGCTTGCCTTGACATTTACGAAGAAAGCGGCGGGGGAAATGAAAGAGCGTGTCGCCTCGATGGTCGGTCAGAGCCGTGCCAGAAAGCTGTGTATGGGTACTTTCCACTCCGTATTCATCAGGTTCCTCAGAAAATATGCGGAGCTCGTCGGCTATCCCGATTCGTTCACGATTTATGACCAATCCGATTCCATCAGCGCCATCAAGGCTTGTCTGAAAGAGCTTCAGCTGGATGACAAGACATATAAGCCAAAAGATGTCCTGTCCAGGATTTCCAAAGCGAAGAACAACCTTGTGACAGCCGCCGCATACAGGAACAATCCCAACTTGACGACTGCCGACACTCATTCCAAAAAACCGCGACTTTGCGATATCTATTCGCTTTATGACAAGAAATGCAAGCAGTCATCAGTGATGGATTTCGATGATATTCTTCTGAATATGAATATCTTGCTGAAAGACTTTCCTGATGCCCTGCAGGAGATTTCTTCCCGTTTCTCATATATTCTGGTAGATGAGTATCAAGACACCAATTATGCCCAATATCTGATACTCAAAAAATTGGCACAAATCCATCACAATATCTGTGTCGTCGGTGACGACTCCCAGTCGATTTATGCATTCAGGGGTGCCAAAATTGAGAATATCCTCAATTTCAAAAAAGATTATCCCGAGTGCAACATTTTCCGTCTTGAGAGAAATTACAGATCAACGCGCACAATAGTCGATGCCGCCAATTCGGTCATCTCCAAGAACAGCGGCAGAATCCCCAAACAATGTTATTCGGAGGGTGAGGAAGGCGAGAAAATCAAACTTGTCAGCGCTTATACCGAGTCCGAAGAATCGCTTCTGATTGTCTCGGACATACTTGACAGAATACGCCGGACCAAGGCCCAATACAGGGATTTCGCTGTCCTTTACAGGACAAATTCCCAATCGCGCGCCATTGAAGAGGCTCTTCGCCGGAGGAATATCCCATATATGATTTATTCGGGCAATTCCTTCTTTGAAAGGTCGGAGGTCAAGGATATGATGGCGTACTTCAAGCTTGTAGTCAATGTGATGGATGACGAGTCCTTCAAACGTGTGGTCAACAAACCCGCGCGCGGTATAGGTGAAACATCACTCAGTGCTCTCATATCTGCGGCAAGAGCCCACGGCACTTCACTGTTCAGGGCCGCATTCGCCGATGATCTGGAGACTTTCGGACTCAGAAATTCCGCGATTGTGAGAATCAGGGAGTTCTGCCGGATGATAGATGGTTTCGCCGCGGCCGGGCAGTCTTCCGGCGCTCACGCTCTTGCTGTAAGAATAGCTGACGAGTCGGGCCTGTATTACTCTTTCAAGTCAGACACTTCCATTGAAGGCATTTCGCGTACTTCAAATGTTGAGGAACTGATAAATTCGGTGGCAGCATATGAAGAAGAAGCAAAGGCGGAGATTGCTGCCGATACGCAAGTAGGTAGTACAGTTGGGGATGCGTCTGAGGAGCCGCCTGTCATCAAGCTTGCGGATTTTCTTGAAAATGTCTCATTGCTCAGCAATGCTGATATTTTCGAAGAAGGTGAAGATGCCGGCAACAAAGTAGCGCTTATGACTGCTCATTCGGCAAAGGGCCTGGAATTTCCCTATGTCTATGTCGCCGGGATGGAAGAGAGTCTTTTCCCTTCCTATTCGGGAGGACCCAGCATTTCTTCTCAGAATCTTGAAGAAGAGAGACGTCTCTTCTATGTGGCGCTGACACGCGCGCAGAAGGCAGTCGTACTGTCCTTTGCCCAGACGCGTATGCGCAATGGCAAACACGAGGAAAATGAAGTTTCAAGATTTGTGAAAGAAATAGATAATCAGTATATTGCAAATCCGTTGAAGTCGGAGGCTCCGGTGCTGTCGAGAGCTGTTTTCGGCAGTCGAGTCACTTTCGAAGCGCACAGTTCCACTCCCGCCCGTCCGTCCTCCGGAGCGCAACTGCTTTCAAAGGCTCAGGTCTTGGCTAGGCCTCTTCCTCCGAAAATACCTGATTCTGAATTTATTCCATCCCCAATGAATGATTTCAGAACCGGACAAAGAATCGAGCATAACCGTTTCGGCGAGGGATTGATAATGGAAATTACCGGTTCTTATCCTGATATCAAGGCCAGAATAAGATTCGATGAATATGGAGAGAAGGTCATTATGCTCAAATATGCGAAATTGAGAATTAAACAATAATCGAAATGAAAAATTTCTACACAATTGCGGTTTTGGTCGCATCGGCATTTCTTTTTATGTGCGGATGCAAATATGAGACTGTTACCGGTGATCCGACGCACACAAGAATTCATACACTTGACAACGGTCTGAAAATATATATGAACGTCAACAGGGACGAGCCGCGTCTTCAGGCTTATATCGCCGTCAGATCAGGCTCGAAGGATGATCCTGCGGACAATACGGGTCTTGCTCATTATCTCGAGCATATCATGTTCAAGGGTACTGAGAGCTTCGGTACGTCTGATTATGCGGCTGAGAAGCCTCTGCTTGATGAAATAGAGAGACTCTTCGAAGAGCATAAGGAGTCATCTGACCAGTCAGTACGCAAGGCAATTTATCATAAGATTGATTCCGTCAGTTATCTGGCTTCGCAAATAGCCATTCCCAATGAGTATGACAAACTGATGGCTGCAATCGGTGCGCAGGGGTCCAATGCGTTCACTTCCAATGATGTGACCTGTTATACGGAGAATATCCCCTCCAACCGGATAGAGGATTGGGCCAGGATTCAGTCCGACAGATTCAAGAATTTGGTGATCAGAGGATTTCATACTGAGCTTGAGACCGTATATGAGGAATACAATATGTATCTCAATGAAGACAGTGAAAATGCTATGATGGCGATGGATTCTGTTCTCTTCAAGAAACATCCTTACGGACTTCAGAGTACAATCGGGACCTCGGAGCATCTCAAAAGTCCTTCCATCACCGCCATCAAAAAGCAGAAAGCCAAATTTTACGTTCCCAATAATGTGGCCATATGTGTGTCGGGTGACTTCGACCCTGACGAATTTGTTGCAGTTGTGAAGAAGTATTTCGGTGACTGGGAGAGAAATGACAAGCTCGAGCTTCTGACTTATGAAGATGAGGACCCTATTGATTCTCCTGTTGTGAAAGACGTCTATGGTACTGATGCCGAATTCGTTATGATGGGATGGAGATTGCCGGGGGAGAAAGATGGCAGAAGCGAAGCGGCCGAAATAGTCGGCGCTGTTCTTCAGAACGGAAAGGCAGGGCTCGTGGACTTGGATATCAATCAGAGACAGACTCTTCTCGGAGCACAGGCGGAAATCTATGGACGTACCGATTACAGTGAACTCATTATGGCCGGTTATCCCAAGTCAGGGCAGACCCTCGAAGAAGTCAAGGATATACTTCTTGCTGAAATCAGGAAATTGTGTGACGGTGATTTCGATGAGACTCTCATAACCGCGGCAATAGCCAATGCCAAACTTGCCCGGATGCGCTCGCTCGAGAATTCACGCAGTATAGTGATGTCTTATGTCAATTCATTTATTGCAGGACACGACTGGGCTTACGATGTGACAAAGCTTGACCGCCTGTCGAAGCTGACCAAACAAGATGTCGTCGAGTGGGCCAATACATATTTCAACGACAACAATTATGTAGTTGTCTATAAACGTCAGGGACCTAATCCGAGAAACGAAAAGATTGTCGCTCCTGCTATTATCCCGATTGCGACCAACCGCGAAAAGACCAGTGAGTTTCTTGCGGAAATCCAGAATTCGGCAGCCGGCCCGATTGAACCCGTTTTTGTAGATTATCTCAAAGATATGTCAAAATTCCCGGAGAGACCGGGTGTCGAGGTGCTTTACAAACATAATGACAAGAATGACATCACTCAGGTCAATTTCAGATACGACGGCTGCGGCCTGTCATCGGATCCCGCTTTGTCTCTTGCTTTTGAATATCTTGAGTATTTGGGTACTGCCGACAAGAGCAGGGAGGAGCTTTCTGTGGAAGAATATCAGCTTGCGTGCAATCATAGTTTCAATGTCACCGACAACACTTTTACATATTCGGTTTCAGGCTTGAATGAGAATATTCCTGCCGCTCTCGGATTGGTCGAGAATATGATGCTCAACGCTTTGCCCGATGAGACTGTCCTTGAAAGCCTCAAGATGGATAAAATCAAGGGCAGGATGATGGCCAAACTCAATCAGAGTGCTTGCAATGCAGCATTGCGCGACTATATATTCTATGGACCTGAATATGCCGCAAAGATGAATTTGACCGACCGGGAGATAATGGACATAACTTCCGGTGAATTGCTCGACAAGGTGAGAAATGTTCTCGGATATGCCCATCGTGTCCTGTATTACGGTCCGGATTCGGAGTCTGATGTCAAGGCGATGCTCGATGGCTCGCACTATGTCCCGGCGGAGCTCAAGCCTCTTGAGAAGACGCGCACCGTGAAAGCGTTGACAACAGAGCCCAAAGTATATATCGCTCCGTATGATTCCCGCCAGTTCAACTATATCCAGGCTTCCTGTCGTGGTGAACAATATTCAATTGAGGACGCTCCCGCGATTTCTTTGTACAATTCCTATTTCGGCGGAGGTATGAACACTATCGTCTTCCAGGAAATGCGAGAAGCCCGTGGTCTTGCCTATTCCGCAAGAGCTATGCTGTCATCTCCTTCATATGCTGATGATACCTATCTGTTCTATGCTACAATAGGTTCCCAGAATGATAAACTTCGCCAGGCTGTTGAGGCTTTCGATATGATAATCAATGATATGCCGGAGTCCCAGAAGGCGTTCGACATAGCAAAGACCAGTGTGGAAGCCGTGCTGCGTACGACCAGGGTCAATGGAATGGCTGTTCTCAACAACTATATCCAATCCGAAGAGCTTGGCCTGACGGAACCGATTGGCAAATATGTTTTTGAACATTTATCCGACCTTACCATAGATGATTTGATGGAGTGCCAGCGCAAGTGGGTGAAGGGACGCTCGTACGTTTACGGACTTTTGGGAAATGAAGGTCTTGACAGGGCTTATCTCAAGACACTGGGTCCGGTGCAGGAGCTCTCTTTGGAGGAAATATTCGGTTACTGATATGGTTTTTTGTCAAAAGTTTTGATTGATGAATTTCAGAAATTCATTTTCTATCTTATTTCTTCTGTTTCCGGCATTCTTGGTGACGGCCCAGCCTACGTCTGATTCTTGGAATAGATACAAGTCACGTGTGAAGTATCCGGAATACATATTGGTACGTCAGACAGGATTTGATGAACGCAACGGTCTTTTAGTGGAAAGTGTAGACCCTGAAGCGGATTCCGTGGCTATAATGAAAATGAACCGTAGAATGGCTGAAATTCGCAAGGAACGTCCTACGGTGGCGCTAGTTCTCGCCGGGGGCGGTGCCAAAGGTGCCTCCCACGTAGGTGTGCTCAGAAAACTGGAAGAGAAGGGTATTCCGATAGATTTTATTACCGGGACGAGTATGGGCGGTCTTGTAGGCGGCCTTTACTCATTGGGATATGATGCAATGCAACTGGATTCTCTGTTGAGAAATGCAGATTGGGACAAAATAATGAGTGACAATATCCCTCCTACTTATTACTCATACGAAAGACGGAAGAACAAAGAGACATATTTTCTCAATATCCCTTTCCATTATTCGTGGAGTGATTGGATGGACAGGGTCAGCCCTTCCAAGGAAATGGAGTCTGCAAATCTTGTCAATAATATGCAAACTATCCAGTCCAGTCTTCCGGAAGGATATCTTTATGGCTTGAATGTATATAACCTGCTCAGTTCTATGTCTGTAGGTTATCAGGATACTTTGGATTTTTCAGAACTTCCCATTCCATTTTTCTGTGTCGCCGCCGATGTGGTGACTATGAAGGAGAAGAACTGGACGGGCGGAAACTTCTTGGAAGCGATGCGTTCCACAATGTCCATTCCTGTGTATTTCAAACCGGTACGTACTGACGGAATGATTCTTATCGACGGCGGTACTCTGAACAATTTCCCCAGCGATCTGGCCAGAGCTATGGGTGCCGATATCGTCATAGGAGTGGATCTCAATACGCCTAACACCTACAGCGACATAAACAACGCCGTCGATGTCATCAGAAACTCGATGGACGGTGCGAAGAATGCAACATATAGGGCAGGTATCCGCAATCTTGACATCCATATCAAACCTGATATGTCCGGCTACAATATGCTCAGTTTCGGGACAGAAGAGATCAACGACATTATCGACAGAGGATATGAGGCCGCTTCCGAACACGATGCCGAACTCGACTCTGTTCTGATACGTCTCGGCCAATTCAAAAAGCCTGAAATATCCACCAATGTGAACGACATCCACAACAAGAAGGTCATCATTGATTCGTTCAATTTCGAGGGCTTGAATGAAGAAGAGACTTTATTCTATTCTGATAAAGTCCGAATGGTGCCGGGACAGAAATATAGCAGCGAGGATATTGAAAAGACGGTTGCTCTCCTATATAGTTCCGGAGCGTTCAATATGGTGACATATCGTCTGTTGGGTACTGAAGAGCCATACAAATGTGTATTTGTCTGCGAAAAGGGTCCTGTCAATAATTTCAGACTGGGTTTCCGCATTGACACTCAGGAAGCTATTTCGCTGCTTGTTGACCTTGGAATCCATACAAACAGAAGTATTGGCTCTTCATTCAATGTGAAAGCCAAGTTGGGTTTCAATCCTTATCTGGCTCTTGAATACAAATATGTCCCTACTGTCGGTTCTGCTGTAGGAGCCTCACTCTACAGCTTATATGTACTGCGCGAGTCTTCAGATGATATTATTATTCCGAACAATTTCACGGAACAGTTCTGGCGCAATGAAGCCACTGTATTTTTCGATACTGCAAATCTGCGTCATATAATTTTCCGCATAGGCGCCAAAATAGTCGACACCCCGTATTGCCAGAGGACGCTGTCCAAGTCCGATTCCTATCGCAACTTTGCGGATTGGAAGTCATTTTATACGTATGCATTCGCCAAACTGAGGCTCAATACTCTTGATGATACGTATTTCCCATCCAAAGGCGTCAAGTTAAACGCTGATTATGATTATCTTATCAGCGGATATTCCGCGGTCTCAGATATGCACGCCAAAGGCGAAAGCTTTCTCGGCCTTTCAGTGACTGCTCCAATTCGTCTGTGCGACCGTTTCGTCCTGCAACCTACACTTGATGCAAGAATCACAAGCAATGGTGACTGTCTTGATATATATATGAACAACCGTGTCGGAGGACTTTTACCGGGCCGTTATTATGCTCATCAGATTCCTTTTATGGGATACAACTCCTGTACTGATGCCAGATCAAGACTTCTTGTAGCCAATCTGGATTTGAGATGTCATATTGCAGGCAACCATTATTTGTCACTTGTCGGAGCTGTATGTGAGACTACGGATTCCTTCAAAGAATTGAGCAAACCTGTTTCGGCCATCGGTCTGCAATATGGACTGAAGACGCTTCTGGGCCCCGTAAAGGCAAATGTCAATTACTCTTCACTCAAAAATTTCGGATTTTACCTCAGTCTGGGCTTCGATTTCTGATCCAATCCTCTGAAACCAAGGAGGGCAGACTGTCACTTCAGCGCGGAGCGCAGGAAAGAGACAAACCCGTCTATGTCAAGATTGTAGCCGCGAACAGGGACCAATAGCTTGCCGTTCTCGTCGAGTAGAGCATAATTGGGCTGGGCGTTTACCCCGAAACGCAATCGAGCTATATAAGAATTTACACGGCCTACATCTTTCAGAACTTTGCCTTCAGCCGTGGTTATCCATTCACTCTCCGGGAGCCGGGTTTTGTCATCATTGTACAATGCCACAAGGACAAACTCGTTCCTCATAAGCGCATTGACCTGAGGATCACTCCATACGCGTGCCTCCATTTCTCTGCAATTGACACATCCGTAGCCGGTAATATCGACAAATACTTTCTTTCCGCTTGCCTTCGCCTCCCGGAGTGCATCCTCTATGTTGTCATAGCCTTTGAGACCGTGAGGCAAATCGAGCATTCCCGATGGTTGCCTGACATCTTGTGCGGGGGGCTGTGTTGTCATCATATTCTTTCCGAGTACGTAATCTTGAGTCTCGAGAGGAGGCAGATATCCGGAAAGAGCCTTGAGAGGAGCTCCCCACATCCCCGGTATCAGATATACGACAAATGAAAATGTGGCAATGACGAGAATCAGTCTCTTGACGCTCAAATATTCTACAGGACTGTCATTCGCAAAGCGTATTTTGCCGAGAAGATAAAGCCCCAGAAGGCTGAAGCAGACTATCCATATTGCCAGATAGACTTCTCTGTCCAATATATGCCAATGATATGTCTGATCCGCCACGCTGAGGAATTTCAATCCGAGGGCGATTTCAATGAACCCTAGGACGACTTTGACACTGTTGAGCCATCCCCCGCTCTTGGGAAGTCTCTTGAGAAGGGAAGGAAAGAAAGCCAGGACGGTGAACGGAAGCGCGAATGCTGCCGAGAATGCGAGCATCGTGACCATTGGAGCCCAGAATTCACCTTGAGTTGACTTGATAAGGACTGTACCTACTATCGGACCTGTGCAGGAGAATGACACCAGCACAAGAGTCAGAGCAAGGAAGAATATGCCTCCCAGACTGTTCTTGTCGGATTTTTCGTCAGATTTGTTTACCCAGCGCGAAGGAAGAGTAAGCTCGAATGCTCCAAAGAACGAAGCGGCGAAGAACATAAATATGATGAAGAACAGAATGTTGGGCAGCCAGTGGGTGGCCAGCCAATTGAAAATGTCGGCAGTGACACTCTCTCCTCCGACTATGCGGGTGATTCCGATAATCAGGCATATGGGGACTGTGTACAGCAGGACTATGAAAAGTCCGTACATCGCAGCCTTGAGTTTTCCGGAAGATTTGCCTCCGTCGCCCTTGATGAAGAATGAGATGGTCATAGGGACCATAGGGAAGACGCAAGGAGTCAGGAGCATCGCCAAGCCCCAGATGATAGCTTCGATGATAAGAGCCCATAGACTGCCCGCCGCGGCGGAATCGGGCTTCTGCGCAAGAAGCTCGCCTACAGAGATTTCAAATTCCCATTCTTCCGGCATCCTGCACAAATCTCCGCTGCACGAACTCCATTCAATTATGCCCTTGATGACAGCCGGAGGATTGGAAACATCCAAATCCTGTATTATCTGATAATTGTCTTTCACCACTTTTTCTCCCTTGTACAACGCCGGGGCATATTTCTCGACCGGTTTTCCCTTCGGCGCGACACCTTCCGGAAAGTCGAAAGTGACAGTAGTCCCGGAGTATTTGTCATCCATCGGATGGGTATAATAACCGCTTTCAATCTTGCCGTTGAAAGTGAGTCTGTAAGCCGAGTTCTCCTGTCTTTCGGCTGTTGCAGACCACTTTATCGTCGGCTCGTCCGAAAATGGAGCGGCCGCTGTGAGAACAAGGGAGATAAATAGTGTCTTCAGAAACATTGCTTTTGTTTATTTTCTTGTCCAGAATCTTTCGATTTCTTCAAGTGTCTTGCCTGTAGTCTCAGGTATCTTCTTCCACATAAGGTACATATACGGCAGACACATCACTGCGAACATAAAGAATGTCCCGGCAGGCTTGAGATGAATCATACACCAAGGTGTGAACTGACCGATGAGGTAGGTGCCGACCCACAAAGCAAGCCCGGCCATCGACATGGCGAGACCCCGTACGCGGTTAGGATACATTTCAGAGAGTATGACAAATACGACGGCACTGACGGAAATGGCCTGGCTGAAGATGTACAGTAGGAAGAATACCAGCAGGATGAAAGGACTCATACCCATAGCCTGTCCCCATCCGAAATAGAAACTGATGAGAAGCAGACAAATTATCATACTGGTCACTCCATAATAAATAAGCTTTTTCCTGCCCACCTTGTCGATGATGAATACGGCGATGACAGTGGTGAGCATATTCACCAGACCTACCAGAACAGTTGACAGAGATGAATCCTTGCTGGCCAGACCTGCATCGGCGAATATGTCGGGACCATAGTAAAGCACGGCATTGGCACCCATAAACTGTCCCAATATGGCTATTATACATCCCAGAATAACAGCAGTCTTGATGCCCGGCTCCAACAGTACGCGCCATTCACTCTTGACTTCGCCGGATACTGACATTTTTGTGGCGTTGAATTCCTCGAGCACGCCCTCGTTGTCGGTCTTGAGCTTTCTGAAGATATCAATAGCCTTGTCATCACGTCCTTTGACTATGAGCCAGCGCGGACTCTCAGGAATGAAGAAAACAATTATGAAGAACAACAAGGTGACGACGCTCTCGCTCCCGAGCATTCCTCTCCACATCTGGCTTGACAATATTTTCTGGAAAAACGGATTTGTAAACTGCGCGTTATCCGCATTTGAAAGAATAGCGAAATTGATGAGGTACGCGAGCAACAGTCCGATAGTGATTGCCAATTGATAAAGTGCGACCATAGTGCCTCGTATCTTGGCGGGGGAGATTTCGGAAATGTACATAGGGGAGACTATGCTCACAATGCCTATACCCAGACCTCCAATGATGCGGTACAAGACCAGATCGCTGAACCCCACGCATAGGCAGCACCCTATGGCTGAAACGCTGAATAGAACCGATGCAATCAGCAGGGTTTTCTTTCTCCCGAGGTAATCGCTCAGAATGCCTGCGAATGCCACTCCGATGATGGAGCCTATGAGCGCGCAGCCTACATACCATCCCTTGCTCATTTCGTTCAGGGCAAATTGTGAAGAAACGTCGGCTGTAGTGCCTGATATGACGGCTGTGTCGTAGCCGAAAAGAATACCTCCGAGCGCCGCTACCAGCGAAAGGAAGATGACATATCCCATTCTTGAAGAAGATGTGTTGTTCGTCATAAATTGATATTTCCTAAGCTTTGTTCAGTATTTGTTCGCACAGACCACCGGCAATGACCAGCATTCTTGGAATATGGAAAGGACCCTTGAACAGATTGCCCTTTGCGCCTTGGGCAACACTGCCGTCACGGTGAAGATATCCGAACCATTCGCCATATTGAGGATCCACCAGATGCCTCACTGACCATTCGTGGGCTTTTCTGTGGATTTCCAGATACTTTTCGTCTCCGGTGGCTTTGTATGCATACAGTGATGCAATGATGGTCTCGCATTGAGGCCACCAGAACTTCATATCCTGAGAATAGTCTTGACAAGGAAACCCCTTGCAATCGCGGAAATTGATGACACCGCCGAACTCCTCATCCCAGCCCCATTTGTATTGCCAGTCGAATATTTTGATTCCGAGCTCTTTCAGGTGTTCGTCTTTGCATACTTCAGCAGCGTTGAGAAGGAACCATCCGGTCTCGATTCCGTGGCCGGGATTGATGACACGTCCTTCGCAGGTGTCAATCATACTTCCGTCAGGATAGACGGACTCAAGTATGGCCTCTACCTCGGGATGCATCAGATAGGTCTCGATTTCATATACGGAATCCTTGATTTGTTTGTCGAGTATAGGGTCAGTGCATACCTGTTTCAGGACAAGGGCCACATTGACGAGTATCATAGTGATGGAATGACTCTTGCCCGGGATATAACTTTTGGGCTCAAGAAATCCCGGTGTGGACAGCATCCCGAGTATATTCTTGAAAATGTCGAGGGCCTTGTCGGCGTAGATGTTGTCTCCGCTCGCTTTGGCGTATTCCGCCATTGCGATGGCTGCGAAGCAGTCTGAGAATACATATCTGCGTTTGCGTACAGGCTTGCCTTCTGCTGTCACTGAGAAAAACATATGTCCGTCAGTGTCAATGCAATGCTTTTCAATAAAATCAATGCAGGACTTTGAAGCTTCAAGCCACTCGGGATTATTCTGTACACGGTTGTATGCAAGTGCACAAACATAGCCGTATCGTCCCTGAAACCATACCGATTTGGTGCTGTCCATAAGCGTACCGTCCCGGTTCACGCAAGTGTAAACGCCTCCGTTTATCTTGTCGAGTCCGTGCTCGAGCCAAAAAGGCATAATGTTTTCCAGAAGTTGTTCTTTGTACCATTCGGAACAACTTTGAATGAATTTTCTATTCTCTTCAGTCATATGTGTTTTTATTTGATATCGTCTGTTTACAAAGGTAACAAAGTTTACTGTTTTTTATTATATTCGCAAATGTTTAGTCATTCTGATTTTTATGATTAAAGCAAAATTTGAACCTGTATCCGGCAGATGCGGTGACATTCTGAATTATCTGATGTCATCTGAAATTGTCAGAGGGTTCAGTGAAGACTTGCAGTTCAAAATCAGGCTATGCGCCGAAGAGATTGTTGACAATATCATAAGTTACGCATACGATGATGATGGATTCATTGAGTTGCTGATTCATTTTGAAGACGGCGTTTTCACGATGACATTCAAGGATATCGGCATCGAATTCAATCCGCTTGCGAAGCCTGACCCGAATGTTGACCTGCCCGTTGAAGAAAGACCTGTCGGTGGACTCGGTATTTTTTTGTGCAAGCAGATGATGGATGAAGTTTCATATGAATATAAAGATAATATGAATATTCTTTCCTTGAGTATCAAGGTAAATCTGATGAATAATCAAACAATAATATAGAGATGGACGTTACAATTAAGAAAGAAGGTACCAAGACTTTCTTGACTCTTTCCGGCCGCATCGACTCGACCAATGCGGACCAGTTCCAGAAAGATATAGCTCCCTTGTTGGAAGAGTCTGAACTTGATGTCGAGATAGACTGTACAAATATGGATTATACTTCCAGTCAGGGACTTCGTATTTTCTTGATACTTCAGAAGACAGTATCCAGCAAGTCGGGAAAGATGCTTATGAAAAATATGAAACCTCAGGTCAAAGAGGTGTTCGACATTACAGGATTCTCAAACATTATTAAAATTGTCTGATTTGAAACGTGTCTTTTTCTTAATGCTGGCTGCAGCCGCCTTGTTGACAGCCTGCACTCGAAATAATTATACCGTGATAGGGGCCATTCCGCAATGGTGCGATGACAAGGTGGTGAATGTCAAGGATTTCAATTCTATCGAAGCCATAGAATCAATCCCTGTGAAAAATCGGCAGTTCAAATACGAAGGAAAGATAGACTCTCTTGCAGTCCTTGTCTTCTCTCCGCCTGATGAATCAGTGCAGTGGACAGTCATCCTCGAGCCCGGGACCATTTATCTGGATGCTTATTCCGGATATGTTTCGGGAACGCCTCTTAATGATGCAATTGTCGAATATGACAAAGAAGCAGTTTCTTTGCAGTATTCATTGGATACGGATGCATATCTAGAAGCTGTGAGAGAGAAATCAAATGCCTTCATCAACGAGCACATCAATGATGTTGCCGGAGCTTATGTTCTCATGGCATCATTGTCCTGTCATACTGATGATGAAGTACAGGACTTCATAAATCATAGCGGAGAGAGCTTTTATTCAAGTAATCTTATCCGGGAGCTGCAGAAAAAATATCCCGGTCTGAAGAAGAAAGCCGCTTCGGAAGAATAGAATCATATCGGATCCACATCAATTATGATATGCCCGGAATATTTTCGACTGGTTTCGAAGTCGTGAATTATCCGGGCCAATTTTTGCTTCCCGTATCCCAAATTTCTGTCCTTTGGAAGGAATATGCTGAAACTGAAGGTGCTTTCTTCCAACTTTGTGATCGAGCCTGTGAAGCCGCAACCGACTATAATATCGGTTAACTCTTTTGACAATTTTTCCAATCTCGGGCGATTTGTATCTTTAACAGATACTTCTACTTGTCGTCTGAACGGAGGGAGCTTGAATTCTTTTCTTTCCGCCATAAGGTCGGATCTTCCGGAGAAAACAGGATGCGTATCATCTTTTGTCTGGATGACAAGTCTGTTGACTCTGCTCCTCAATCTTTCTATAAGCTGAAGCGCCTTTTCGTCTGCTCTGAAATCTTGCCGTGACAGGAGAAATTCAAAATGCAGAACACCTACAGCGCCATATTTATCAAGTTTGTGCCTCATGGCTTTTGTCAATTCCCAACTTTCGACTATCAGCATTTTCTTCCGGTCCTCCTCCACCTGTCCCTTTATGGCCAGGAGCTTTTTGGACAGTTCTCCTTCCATCCCGTTCTTGACAGCCTCCCGAGAAGTGCCGATCACGTCCACAGGGCATCTGTGACCTTGACATTCAATCAGTCTGTATTTGCCGGCATTGACATTATATATTGATTCGAGTGAAGGTGAAGATGTACCCAACACTATATCGGCGCCGTGTATTCCGGCAAGCATTATCGCGACATCCCTGCCGTTGAATCTTGGAGCCGGAGACTTCTGCTTGTAAGCATTGTCTTCTTCTTCATCCACAATAATCAGTCCCAGTTTGACGTATGGGAGAAACAACGCGTTTTTCCTGCCGCTTATCAACTTCGGCTCAGATGTCGAGCTCCTCACAGACGATGATATGTCCCTTATCTGAGTATAACTGAGAGAAGGTGCGGAAGGGGAGAGGAAGAGGATGTCTTTCCCTTCTTCTAACGTTTTGTCAATCAGGTCTTTATAAATGGATGTCCTGTTTGGGGCAACGAGCAGGACAGGTCTTTTGTCTTCGAATTCGAGCCTTTCCGTGATAAGGTTGACATTTCTGTCTTCTTGAACTTTTCTTCGTGGTTTCCTTGTCTCGACCACAGTCTTGACTGTAGGGTAAGCAGTCTTATACACTTCCCCCAGTGTACACATATAATAGTCCGCAATGAAGTGCCAGAGCTTCAGTTCTCCATCTGTTATGCAAGGGAGAGTTTCATCCACTTTCTCGATGCTCCTTATCTTGCTTGGCTCGATGCCGGGAGTGTCGAAAACCCCGTCAACGACAGCGACATAATCTCTTCCTGCGAGTTTGACCCTGACACGTGTGCCTCTTTCCAGAACCTCCTCTGTACTATACCAGGGCTCCCAATCAAGCTTGAGAGGGAGTATTACTGTAATGAAGTATTTGGATTGCAATGCTCCTGTCACAGACCTGTTCTAAAAATGTTAAAAAAACTTCTTGCAATTGCCGGCCACGCCCGCAATCCATACGGTGTCTCCTGCAACCAATTCCAAATCGGCCGGAGGATTAGTGATGAATACCTCTCCCCGCAACAAGCTGATCAACATACATCCGTAAGTCCTCATCTTGACTTGACGGAGCGTTTTCCCTGTCAGATAAGAGTCTTCATTGAGCGTGTGATGCTCTACTGCAAATTCATCTTCTTTCAACGAATCTCCTGCTTTCTCTTCTTCTTCCCCAGCCATTGTATTCTTGAATCCCTCAATCTGCCCGCTCGTCCCGACTATCAGAAGTTTGTCATAAGGGTATATCCTTTCATCTCCATCAGGAATGATTATTGAGCTGTTTCCCCTGAGAATTTTAATGACATTGACATCGTGGATTTGTCTGAATGGAAGCTCGCGTAGAGCTTTCCCCAGATAACTCGCATTCGGGGAAACTTCGAAAGTGAAAATATGAACATCGTATCCTGCAAACTTGTCATTTACAGTTGTGGCCACCGGCGAGGCCTCTTTCTCAAGCCTTTCTTTTTCATTGAGGTTGGCGAAGAATCTGGCTTCCAGCTTGTCAAGTCTCTTGTATGATGATTTCGTGAGGATAAAAGACAGAATGATGAACACTGCGACCATAAGAAGCGACCACAGTCCTGCGTCGAAATAGTCCAAAACAAGAGACAATATGACGGCAATTGAAAGGATGACCCTGAGCAATTGGATGGCTACTATGTGCATCTTGTTGGATTTTCTTATTTCGACAAGTTTTTTGGCGGCTGTTTTTGCTTTCCCGGGTATTTTGAATGACAGACCGTACAAGAACGGAGTCATTACGAAAAAAGTGACTCCCACACATATCAGATTTCTCACAAACTGACCGAGCTCTCCAAGATATTTGTCTGCGGCAGGACTGAGGAATTTTGTGGAAGCCAGCATCAGCACTATTATTATCACGCCATATATGATGACATTGATTGCTACTGAAGAAATGAATTTCTTCCATTCGTCGATTTCGGAAAAACTTTCTTCTTTTTTCTTGTCCTGGGAAGGGACTCCGAGGGTTAGAAATCTTGACGGTAAATGACGTTGGAGCCATTCGCTTGCAGGTGTCCCTGCCTTTATCATATACGGAGTGGTGAAGGTCGTGATGACTGATACGGCCACGATTATCGGGTATATGAATTCCCGCATCACTCCCAAATCACATCCCAACTTGGCGATGATGAATGAAAATTCTCCCAGCTGGGCGAGCGAGAATCCCGTATGGATGGCTATGTCAACACCCTGTCCCGCCAATACTGCACCGCAGGTGGAGAACAACAGAATGCCGAGCATCGTCGTGGCTGTAATGATGAGTATTGGCAACCAGTGCGCTCCTATGACAGACGGGTCCACCAACATACCTACGGATACGAAAAATATGGCTCCGAACAAATCTTTCATTCCGGAAGTCAATTTGGCGATTCTTTCACCTTCGAGCGTCTCTGACAGCAATGACCCCATTACAAAAGCTCCAAGCGCTGAAGAAAAGCCGAAATAACTTGCCAATGCCACCATTCCGAAACATAGGCCGATGCTTGCGATAAGCAGAATCTCATCTGTGAGATATTTCTTCGCCTTCGAGAACAGGGTAGGAATCACATATATGCCGACAACAAAGCAGATAATAATGAAAATCAGGAGTTTGGCTAGGCCCATAAGCATTTCTCCTCCTGCGAATCTGTTGGATACGGCCAGAGTGGAAAGCAGCACCATCAGCAGCACGGCAATGAGATCTTCGACCACAAGAGTACCGAATACCAGTGAAACGAATGATTCGTTCTTCAGCCCCAGATCGTTGTATGCCTTGATGATGATGGTTGTGGATGACATTGACATCAGTCCGCCCAGAAAAATGCTCTCCATATATGACCATCCTAGAGCGGATCCCGTGACCATTCCGACTATGAACATACAGATGCAGTTCGTGCCGGCGGTTATGATGGCGGCGCTGCCCACTTTGACCAGTTTCTTGAAGCTGAATTCAAGTCCGAGTCCGAACAGAAGAAAGATGATGCCTATCTCCGACCATTGGTTGATGCTTTCTGTACTGCTGATCAGCCCCGGAACAAGTCCCAGTTTCGGCCCAATGAGAAATCCGGCTATGATATATCCAAGAATAAGAGGCTGTTTGAGAGCTTTTGAAACGAAGGTGCATACGCCTGCCGTAATCAAAATAACGGCCAAGTCGAAAACGAGATTCATAATCAATGTTTAATTTTAGCCTAGCAAAGTTAATATTTTTATGCTTAATTTTTGGAAACTAAAATAAAATATCTATCTTTGCAATCCCGAAAGGGAGACGGTGTTGTAGCTCAGGTGGTAGAGCAATGGACTGAAAATCCATGTGTCGCCGGTTCAACTCCTGCCAACACCACTGAATCTGAAGAAGAAGCCGACCAAAAAGAATATTTTTTGGTCGGCCTCTTCTTTTGATATGAGCGGAGTGCTCTAGAAGTCCAGCCGGACTTTCCCGGCACGGAGGATTGATTGCAACTTATTGATATCCACTTCTTTTGCTGCACAGTGTGCTGCTGATGCCATAGCAGCGGCCGTACCTGCGGCCTGTCCTGTGACCATACAAGTGGATATCTCTCTGGCGTCCCAGGTGATGCCCTGGTCATAGCCGAAACAACGTCCGCAGACAAGAAGATTCTGAGTCTCCTTCGGCACGAGAGCCCTGTACGGTATCTGCCATATCGGTCTGTCCTTGCGCTCGATTCTGCGGCCTTTATAATCAAACGGATCGCATACGCCGGCCATTCCGATTACGTCAGGGTACGTCGTCCATTCCATCGAATTCTCCAAAGTCACATTGAGAAGACTGTCCAGGACTCTGGTGACACGGACTCCGATGACGGGAGCTACCTCCATCAGATATGCATCCTTGCAGTCCGGGTCCTTCTTGAGGTTCTGTACCAAATCCCAAATCTCCAGTCGATGCTTCTGCTGCAACTCGGAGACCTTGAAGATGTCCAGGCCATCCATAACCTGGCGTGTACCCACTGTCCTGAATTTCATATTTTCAATCGGGGTAGGGGCTCCTGCTTTTCCACTGGTCGTGCCGGTGACGCGGAACGATGTGCTCATATGATATAACCTGTCCTCGTGTGGGTCTCCTGCAAAATTGAACAGACATCCGTCTCCGCTGGAATCGATGGCAAACTTGCATTTCAGGGCAAGTCTTCCGGTGCTGCAGTCGATGAGCACGCTGTCAATCCTGTTCCCTGACATTATTACTCCGGCCGCAGTCGCGTTATATACTATCTTGACTCCTGCTTCCATTATGGTCTTGTCCAAAAGGTATTTGGTCTCCTCCGGCTCGACTACAGGATCCCTCTGGCCGAATGCTCCACCTGTGGCGAAAAGCCGGTCACATATCTCGCTACAGAAGCCTCCTACAGCCTTTTCCCAGGCCTCCTTTTTACCTTTCCCATAAATGGCGAGAACCGGCAGCACAAGACCTCCGGTCCAAAGGCCCCCGAGAAAATTGGACTTTTCTACCAGAATGACACTTGCTCCCTGGCGGGCGGCGCATACTGCAGCGGCAACTCCGGCAGGGCCGCCTCCGACAACTACAACATCTGCGCTGGCCGCTACAGGAATCTTGTGGGACGGTTCTCTGACATAGCCGCTGACTGTCACGTGCTTTTCGGCACCGTTGGAAACATTTCCGCGCCGTCCATCCGAGCTGAAATCTCCGGGAAGAACCACTCCCGCTACCATATCCTGAGCTGCAAGTTCAGGGCAAACAGCCAAGCCCATCGCCCCGGTGGCTGCTGTCTTTATGAAATCTCTTCTGTCCATATAGCAATCTTCAATTAAAATACCAGTTTAGCCGTGAATGATATCGTGTCTTCGCAGTCACCTTCTATGATGTATGTTAGGGGATCAGTCTGAGCCATATACAGTTCAATCTCATCACCAATCTTTGTTTCTCTGGAAAAATTGATGAAAACCTCCTTGCACCACCCGTCCATTGACCTCCAGGCAGGAAGGCAATCCAGAGCCCAACTTATATACATCGCATTGTTGGTATGACCGTTGTGGTCAATGTCGGAATACGAAACCTTTCGTGTACAACATTTGTGCTTTTCTACATTGCGGGGGAATACGATTTTTGGACAAATGTCCCCTGTGGATTCCTCACAGGCCGCTTCACAACTGACTGGGCCGGGAAGGTCTGACAGTCTGGTCATCTTCCTGTCCACGGTGTCGAGTATGACCCACGAAGATACACCGGTCACCTTGATGCTCCCATCTTCGCCGCGAAGAACGTAATCTCTGATAAAAAACGGCCCCTGAACACCCCTGTGCCAAGTTTCAACGCAGACTTTCTCTTTCCATACAGCAGGATTGAGGATGGAAAAATGCATACGGGCTATAATCCAGGCCTTATTGTACGGGTGCAGCTGTCTGTATCCGAAGCCGAGCCTCTCAGCATCGAAGTCGGCCACTTCCTGAGCTATGCCCATAAACGAATTCGGCCTGAGTCTGTCGTTGCAATCAACAGATTCGCACATCATTTCATAATACTTTCTGAATTTTCCACCTCCCATAAGGCAAATGTAGCAAATAATTACTTGATAATTGCTTTATAGAACCTGTTTTGAAATGGTTGATGAATTATACAAGTTTTTTTTAGTACATGACAATTTTTGAAAATAACCGCTGTATATTATTGGTTTTCAACTAATTAAACTTGCAAAAGGCCTCAAAATTTTGTAACTTTATAAGTAGCCTTAATATGGCAGGAATGCCCTGCCCGCTCTTGATTCTTTTCTGTTCCGGCTCAGTTCAGCACGTCTTCGGAACAGCTCCGGAATGAAGAGAAGGGGAGCTGAAGATAAATTCTTTACAGACATTCCAAGCAGTTCGAGTATCTCCCTTAGAAATCGGCATTTGAAGTTGTGGTCAGGGTCACTTACCTTGACTATGGCAGCTATGGTTTTCAACCTCATTCTCTGAGACTTAGTGATTGAGCGGCCGGATCTGTCGTGGACTGCTGCCGCCAGAGGAACGACTCCTACCTTAAAACCGAAATAGTGCAATCTGTCAATGTAGTTGTCATCTTCTCCGTACAATTTGAAAGTCGGTGAAAATCCTCCCACGGTCTCTATCGCCTTTCTGCTCAAAAGCCAGTGGGCGGCCATTACGAAAGGCACTTCGCATATTCCCGTATCTTTATCCGTTGACTTGCGTCTGTCATACCATTCAGCGAACCGAAGGTCCTGAGCTTTCATATCCGCAGACATCTGCATAGGGGACAGAATCCCGTAACTGGAGTCCTTCTGTGCCGCTTTCATAAGCAGCTCCAGCGTGTCCGGGAGTATCCAGGCATCGGAATTGAGCAGATAGACATACTCAAACCCCGCATCAAAAGCCCTTTTCAGACCTATGTTGTTGGCCGCTCCGAAGCCCAGATTCTCTCCCGCTTCGTGAATTTCAACCTCCGGATAATTTGCTTTCAAATATGGCACAGTCCCGTCTGTCGAGCCATTGTCAACTGCAAGAATATCCGCCTGGATATGCGATTCGCGCAGGCTGCCGAAGCATTTGTCTATCCATTTGAGCGAGTTGTAGGTAACGACTATGACGAGTATATTGTTCATTTTGCGCATATGGTTGAATAGTAGGATATTACCTGTGAGACATATCTGTCTGAGTTGTAACTTTCGATTACTGTTTGCCGCCCGGCTTCCCTCATCTTGTCGAAATCTTCGCCTGAGGTCACGGTGTTCATCTGCTCCAGCAGAGTCTTTCCGGATGTGAATCTGAAACCTGTTTCCATACCTGATATTCGCAGGGCATTGTCGAATTGCTCTTTTGTACCTGCCGTATTCCTTCCTATTACGAGGCACGAATGGAGCATCGCCTCGGCGGTGGAAAATCCGAAACCTTCGCACCTGCTCGGGACGATGAGGGCTGTGGCTTTGTCCATCAACTCTCCAACGTCCTCCCTGACTCCCAGAAACTGTACTGAATCGGCGGGGAGAAGCAATTTGCAATATGCTTTCCAGAAGAGTCCGTAGAGTCCGCAAGCTTTTCCGGCCACCTTGAGACTGAAGTCGGGACGTATCTTTCTGAATTTTCTGAATTTTCTTGCAAGCATACCGAAACCTTTCGCACTTTCCAGTCTTGCGGCATACAAAAAATATTTTTCCTTGTTCGGGACTATCTTCGGAATCTCATCGAAGACTCCATCGTAAATCACTCTGTCATTGTGCCCCAGATTCCAATGGCTATAGATGTCCTGTGTTATTGCAATATTGTAATTACCGGGAGAATGAATCAATTGCATAAATTTTTCCCTGGATGGGTAAAAAGTCATTCCGAAATCCTTGTCCTGATATTCCCTCAGATGCCACACGTGTGGAATGTTCTTTTTCTTACATATTTCCAGAGCATAATCAAGGGGTCCGACATTGGTGTGAACAATGTCAGGCTTGAATTCGTCTATGATGCGCCCGATGAATTCGGTGACTCTGTCTTTGTTCTTCAATTCGGCCATTCTTCTATTGTACTTGAATGGATTCAGGCATTTGGGATAAACGGTGAGTCTGTAGGACGGTCCGCAGAAGCAGTTGATGCCGGCATCCTGCAATTTCTTGTACAGCAGGCCTTTATTGTCAGGAAGTATGACTGCGGCTTCTCCACCTCTGCCGATGAAACCTTTCACCAGATTGAAAAGCGCGGCCGGAGCACCGCTCATTTGGGATGAATTGGAAATAAAAAGGACTTTCATATTCCGAATTGTTTAAGATAATTGACTGATTCTTCTCGGCCATCGACCTCTGAACTCAGAAAATCGGCTATCCGGCTGTCATTGCCGTCCCCGATGTGAATGGAATGACATTCTTTGCCGAATATTCTTGCGAATGCCGAGCCATGGAAGGAACTGGTTACTATCTCTTTTGCATTTGATACCAGACTGAGAAAATCTTCCGGTGATGCGCAAATGACTTCAGGACTGTTGATTTTCTCCACTTTGGCCGACAGACAGACAAGCCTGAGATTTTTCTCATTGCAGATATGCCGGGCTTCGGCCAGGGCTGCATCGCTGTACCGAGTCTGGTACAGCAGAAGATAATCTCCAAGATTGTCAGCTATTCCGGATTGTGAGGCCAAGCACATCCAGAAAGACGGATTCAGCAGAAATACGGGGTCGCAGCAATGATGAACAGTGTTCTTCTTATAATAAGACTGTAGCCGAACTGCGGTCGAGGATTCTCTGACGCTGATTCCTTTGAAATTGTCCAGAAGAGAGGCTATCATCTGCGGGTCACGGGCCAATAAATTTTCTTCTCCACTGGCTGCATATGAAATACATCCGCTGTATTTTTGGCCCCAGTAAAACGGGTCGAATCCTGCTGTGAGCTCAGTATTCCATACCTGGTCACTTCCAACGATGACCAGATTGTACTGCTCATCTGTGCCGCTCAACCTCAAGTACTTGCTTACGAAGTTGTCAAATGTTGCGTATCGCCTTTTCCTGTCTGCGACAACGGACAGTTCACTATGCGTCTTCTTTATGAATCTGGACGGTGTCTTGCCCCAGAAACGCCTGATGTCCAACCATTTGTAATCATCTGCGAGACATCTGGGCCTATAATCTATCACAAAGACATCGTGCCCGTACGATTTCAAGAATTCTTGCAGTGCGTAACATTGGAGGACCGCACCGTAATTCTTGACGAAATGGAAGGTCAGAATACCGATTTTCATTTTCCCAGAATTATTTTACGAGCACATTTGCGCGCCCATTTATAGAAATAACGTAATCGGGATTTTGCGTTTCTGTCACCGTATTTTCTCATTACGTATTTTATCCCCTTTTCGACAAAATCACTCTCGAAACTGTCGCTCAGCGGGCTTCTTTCCACCTGTGACTCTAATGGCCGCTGAAGGCATAATCTGATATCCACATCACGTTTTTCGACCATACTCTCCGCCTTATCAAAGAGAGTCCGTCCCTTGAGGTTGTTGACTAAGACCAGAGAGTATCCTTTGTCATCGGCATTCATCCCCGGGTCGATATTCTCCCATCCCCAGAAATCGGCCAGAGTGATGTCTGTGGCCCTGTCGGTCGAGTTGAAAGGACATACGGAGCAACAGGGCCGAAGCATTATGTGCTTGTGGTACAAGGATGTGAAGGACCGGCCGCTATTTCTGTCCCCATCTGCGAAATATATAGTTTCCCTGTGGTCTTTCCAACCGAAATGGCTCTTGTCCCTGAAATCCGCCGCAACAGGCTTCCTGCCAAAACTTGAGATATATTCCTTCCATACGGCAGGGGAGGCGACTCCATAACATAGAACATCCACCAGAATCAGATGCGTATCATCCTTTACGAATTGTCTCAATGCATCGCACTGGCAGGCCGTCCCGCTGAATAACACTTCCTTTCCGTTGTCGAGGTCTTCCTGCACTTTCAGGAAACAGTCATTAATATCGCTCTGGATATATTTGCTGCCCCTGAATCTGTCCCTTTCTGCTTTTGAAACGGCTCTCGAATGTCTTACTGACAGGTCATCCGCGAATTCAGCGCCATAAACGGCTCCTCCACTTTCCATAACGATATCGCTCAAGGCCGTGAATGCACCTCCGCTTCTGCTGCTCATAACAGTCTGCGTATCCTTATGCCTGACAGCAAGAAAGCTCTGCCCTTCGGATTTCTCAGGCAGGTGCCGGCCGAAAGTACAGACGTCTTCACATTGACCGCAATCGACGCACAAAGATGCATCCGTGTGCGGGTAGAGAAATCCTTCCGCATCCGGGACCATAGTGATGGCTCCCCGACTGCATATTTGTGCGCAGGCTGTGCAGCCGCAACATTCTTTTTTATCTTGGATTTCTATCATTTTTTTTCAATAACTTGTTGAACATATCCTTTCTCTCGCCGCTCTTCATTCCCACTGACAGTATACATATACCTGACCAAAGAAGACACAGACAGCATCCCGTCAGAAAACCGGTCCAATTCGCGGATGAGCCGTGAAGCAGCCATAAGGGAAGTGCAGCGGACAATAAGGCGGTGGCGACAGCAGGAAGATATACTTCAGTCAGATAGGTCCAGGCTTTCAGGCCGATCATCTTTCCTGTGAGAGTCAGTCTGGCGAAAAGGCACAATTGCGAGATTACAATCGCAATGACAAACACGCACTCGGGTTCGCATCCGCAATCGAGGGCGATCCAAGATGCGGGAATGTTGAGCAACTGCAGACCGCCTACAATAATCTGATAATTTCTGATCTCACCTGTGGCCAGGACGGCGGTGATGACTGGAAGAGACAAAGCTTCGCTCATTGAGAATATAATGGCGAGCTTTACGAAGCGAACGGCGTGGTCAGGCACTTCCTTGAGCCAGATTTCCATCAGAAAATCGGTGTTCATCAGCACCGGGAGCCCTATCAGAAGAAGCAGAAAAAAAGAATATTTGGCACCTATGCAGATCAACCTGCTCATATATTGCCTGTCACCGGCCGCATAGGATTTTGTTATCTGAGGATTCAGCGCAGTCATAAAATTGGAGACGAACCCTTGGACGGCTGCATTGAGCTGCATAGCGACAGCTCTTGCTCCGTTGACAGCGGGACCGCTGAATATATTGATGAGAATGTTGCCGCCGTGATCTCTGAGGACAGCGGAAGATGCTCCGATGAAATTCCATCCTGCAAAACTGAACATCTTCCTGAAAAGTTGTCCGTCATACAGGAATTTTGCCCGACATTCATTGAAATGCATTCTGCAATATGCCCGGTATGCGCTTCTGACTGCAATGGCCACCAGACACATCAGGATAGCATACCAGATGAGCCTGTCGATGGGGGATGCGGCAATGAGAAAGGCTACTCCCAATTTCGCCATCCCTTCTATGATGCCGATGTAGGCGAATGCTCCCATCTTCTCGCGTGCTATGATCGCGGCATTGTATGGTACACTTATAAGGTTGACGGCGAAAGTGATGATGGAGAATTGAAGTACCCAATGGGCTGCGGCCATCCTGTCCGGAGGTATGCTCATTTTTGCTGACAGGAACCACGGCCCAATGGCCTCGGCAAGGAGGATGATGGCGGCAGTGATGATGCATTGGATGGTCAGCGATGAGGAAAAGACTTTTCTGAGCTCATCTTCCGAACTCCCTTTGCCCATCTCATATGTGAGGAAGCGGCTGATTGCCGCGGCGAGTGAGCCGGAAAGAACCGAAAAGAGTGCGACAAGTCCACCGGTTGCATTATAAATGCCCAAATCACTGACTCCTAACGAGTCGAGAACCACTCTCGATGTGTATAGACCCACAATCATCAAGAACAGCATCCTGCAATATAAGAACAGTGTGTTTTTGGCTATTCGATTCATATTTTCTTCAAATTTAGAATCTGTTTTGAAATAATCCAATCGGGAAGCTTTCAATTTCTTGTAATTTCTGTCATTTTGACTTATTCCGAACTTGTGGTTCTGCTTTTGTTAATCATCATCCAAATAGTTATATTTGCATGTTTTGTGCGCTCACGGGGAGCGCTGCGATTTGTAAAATAAAACACACCATATGTCTGTAGCATCAATTATGGCAAAAGTCTTCGGTTCGAAGGCTGAGCGCGATATGAAGCAGGTGAAGCCGATATTGGCCAGAATTCTTGCCTGTTATGAAGAAATTGACAAACTCGATAACGATGAGCTTCGTGCCAGAAGCGCCGCTCTCAGAGCCAGGCTTGCCGACACTGAAGCTCCTTTCGAGCAGCGGATTGCTGAAATCAAGGCGACGATGGAGGGCGATATCCCCGTGTCTGAGAAGGAGAAGCTTGCCACCGAGTCTGACAAACTGGTAAAGGATGAGGATGTAGCCATAGAAAAGGCACTGGGTGAAATACTTCCTGAGGCTTTCGCAATAATGAAATCAACAGCGAGAAGATTTGCCGGGAATGAATTCATCGAAGTCACGGCCAGCGATTTCGACCGCGATCTCAGCATCAAGGGAGACTTCGTCAAAATCGATGGAGACAAAGCCATATGGCAGAATCATTGGCTTGCAGGCGGTAATGAAATCACCTGGGATATGGTTCATTATGATGTCCAGCTTATCGGTGGTGTCATCCTGCATCAGGGCAAAATTGCCGAGATGGCGACAGGTGAGGGAAAGACTCTCGTCGCGACTCTCCCTGTTTTCCTCAATGCCCTAGCAGGCAAGGGCGTACACGTCGTCACTGTCAATGATTACCTCTCCAAACGAGATTCCGAGTGGATGGGGCCTCTGTATATGTTCCACGGCCTGAGTGTGGACTGTATCGACAAGCACGAGCCCAACAGCGCGGCCCGCCAGAAAGCATACAACTGCGATATCACTTTCGGAACCAACAATGAGTTTGGCTTTGATTATCTGCGTGACAATATGGCTGTCAACGAGAGCGATCTTGTGCAGCGCAAGCACCACTTCGCCATCGTGGATGAAGTTGACTCCGTCCTCATCGATGACGCCCGTACTCCTCTTATCATTTCAGGTCCTGTCGCCAAGGCTGAGGATGATGCACAGTTTATGGAATACCGGCCTCACGTAGAGAGATTGTACGGCCAGCAGAGAACTTTGATAAATCAGACTCTCAATGAAGCCAAGAAACTCATTGCGGCAGGTGACGAGAGGGAAGGCGGGAAGCTCCTCCTCCGTTGCCATAAGGGTCTCCCGAAATACAAGCCTCTCATCAAGTTCCTCAGCGAACCCGGTATGAAGGTCCTTCTCCAGAAGGTTGAAAATTTCTATATGCAGGATAATGAGAAGGAAATGCCGGTTGTCACGGATCCGCTGTATTTCGTCATCAACGAGCAACAGCATTCAGTCGATATGACCGACAAGGGTCACGAGGTGCTCGCTTCAAGCATTTCCAACCCTGATTTCTTCATTATTCCGGATGTCGGTTCCGCCATTGCCGAGATTGAGAAGGGAGAGCTGACACTACAGGAGAAACAGGAGCGCAAGGATGCGCTTATGGAGGATTTTTCTATCAAAAGCGAGCGTATCCATACGGTGATTCAGTTGCTCAAGGCATATACGATGTTTGAGAAGGACATCGATTATATCATTGTCAATGAGAACGGTGTGGAAAAAGTGAAGATTGTGGACGAGCAGACCGGACGTGTTATGGAAGGCCGCCGCTGGAGCGATGGTCTTCATCAGGCAGTCGAAGCGAAGGAGAATGTCAAGGTGGAGGCCGCTACCCAGACTTTCGCGACGATCACCCTCCAGAACTATTTCCGTATGTATCACAAACTCTCCGGTATGACAGGTACTGCGGAGACAGAAGCGGGAGAGTTCTGGTCTATCTACAAGCTTGACGTCGTCGTCATCCCTACGAACAGACCGGTCATCCGTGACGATCAGGACGATCTCATATACAAGACCAAGAAAGCCAAGTACAATGCTGTCATTGAACGCGTTCAGAAGCTTACATCCGAAGGACGCCCTGTCCTGGTCGGTACTACTGATGTCGAAACTTCGGAATTACTCAGCAAGATGCTCAATATGCGTGGTATCAAGCATAATGTCTTGAATGCCAAGGAGCACGCGCGTGAGGCCGAAATCGTTGGCCAGGCTGGCCTGAGCAGCAAGGTGACCATCGCAACCAATATGGCGGGTCGTGGTACCGATATCAAGCTCTCACAGGAGGTGAAAGATGCGGGCGGTCTTGCCATCATAGGTACGGAACGTCACGATTCACGCCGTGTTGACCGTCAGTTGAGAGGCCGAAGCGGCCGTCAGGGAGACCCGGGCAGTTCAACCTTCTATATCTCATTAGAAGATAAATTGATGCGTCTTTTCGGCTCGGAGAGAATCGCAGGTATGGTGGATAGACTTGGAATGGCTGACAATGAGGCTCTTGAGAGCAATATGCTTTCAAATGCCATAGAGAAGGCCCAGAAGAAAGTTGAGGAGAATAACTTCGGTATCCGTAAACGTCTGCTTGAGTACGATGATGTGATGAACGACCAGAGGACATCTGTATATGCTCTGCGCCGTGATGCCATTTCAGGAGATAAGATTGAAATCGATATCCAGAATATGATGCTCGATACCGCGAATATCATAGTCGGGAAAGCGGATGGAATGTCATATGGCGAATTCCAGGAGCTTGTGATGGCTCAGTTGTCCATCGATCTGGGATTCGATGAAGCATACTATGGCAAAGCCGGTAAAGATGCCGTGGCGGACAAGCTTTGTGAGCATATGCGCGAAGTGTATGAGAGAAGAATGGAGAATCTTGCCGTGAAGGTCAATCCTATCATCAAACAGGTATATGAGAAGCAGGGCAATCTCTATCAGAATATCGCAATTCCGGTTTCCGACGGTCGCAAGCAGATGACCATCTCCGTCAATCTGAAGAAGGCGTATGAGACCGAATCCCGCGAGGTCGCCAAGACTGCCAGCAAGAACATCACTCTGTACCAGATTGATGAGCATTGGAAGGAGCATCTCCGCGAGATGGATGACCTCAAACAAAGTGTGCAGAATGCTTCTTATGAGCAGAAGGATCCTATCGTCGTGTATAAGATAGAGAGCTACAATCTGTTTGCCTCTATGCTCGAGACTCTGTACAAGGATGTGCTTTCATTCCTGCTCAGAGCATTCATACCTCTGCGGGACAGTGAGGATGTGCCTCAGGAGAGGGCGATGCAGCGCCGCACAGATATGAGCAGGATGCAGACTACACGTCCCGGTGATTTGTCCACTAACGGTGAGCAGAAGTCGCGGACTCCTGTCAAGGTCGAGAAGAAAGTCGGACGCAACGATCCTTGCCCTTGCGGCAGCGGCCTGAAGTACAAGAACTGCCACGGCAAGGGACTGGTCTAGATCTTGTGTGAGGTAAGACTGATTCCTTCCGGAGTCACCTTGAAAGTGTAGTAATATTGTTCGTCGGCCGCATCATCTATGGCTGCGAGAGTCACAAAGTTGACATTTTTGAAATATGTATCTTCGAAGAAGTGGTCGTGGCCGCAGATGACGAGGTCCACTCCATTGTCACTGAACAGCTTAATCAAATCGTAGCCTTCTTCAATATTGAAATTGCCGGTATGGCCTTGAGAGTTGTCCCGCTTGAAGAAGTGAGTGTGGGTAAATACGATGATATGACGATAATGCCCTTTTGCTTCTGAGAGGACAGACTCCAGCCAGGACCTCTGGTCTGTGCCGAGCGTACCTGAGGCGGAGTCCAGACAGATGAAAAAATCAGTGTTTGTGTTTGATTTGTCAGAGACGTCCGAGACCTCAAAACAATACGTTCCGGTCTTGATCTCCCTGATGTAGTCTGTCCATTGCCCGAAATATAGGTCGTGATTGCCAGGCGTACAGAACAACGTGCGTCCGCTCTCTGCAATAGGGCGGACTGTCTCCAAAAACAAGTTAAGATAATTCTTCTTGTCTATGGCATCCCCGACAAATAATGCAAAAGGGGCGATATCAGAATCGTCAAGGTAGTCGCTTACAAAGTGTTCCAGCCCCTTGGCAGTGGTTGAAACGTGAGAGTCCGTGGCAGCATAGAAAGTATATCCGCTCCCTGTCAGATAGATGTGCCTGTAACCGTTTGCGTCATTATATGCCTTAGATACTGCAAAGCGCTCATTCGCGTCAGGACTGGAGCTCCTGATCATACCCGGGATATCGTATTTGTCACAAGACACAAGCCCTATGCAAAACAATGCTGTCAGCAATACTTGTCGTATTCGCATCATAATGTCTAAAATGTATATTTGACACCGGCTCTTACGGATGCTCCCCAGAACTCTGCAGCCCCGTGAAATGTTCCTGCAGGTTTGAGGTCAGCCCGGCAAAGAACGGAGAAACGCTCATTGAAATCAAGATGACCGTCCAGAAAAAACATCGGCAACCAGGTGCGCTCGTATTCGAAATCCGAATAATTGGATATTCCGCCTCCAATGTTCCATCCTGACTTGTCAGGGCGTACGTGGAAAATCACCCGATACAACAGATTAAGAGGCTCGGATACAGTGCCGGATTTTTCCATCGCTTCCCGCTCGAGATCGAACATGAAATGCGAGGTCGCTCCAAGCTGTATGCTTAAATAATTCATCCTGTAACCCATACTGGCCGCGATGTTGAAATCCGCGATGCCGTATGAAATATGTGCCCGGTAATGGACAGAGCCGTCAACAAAAATTTCTCCTGTGCCAAGGTGGAACTTTGGACGGACGGTAGCGGTGATTACCGCTGTTTTGGGATTGTGAACTTCGGCTGCAACTGTCGCTTCGACGTGATTGCTGAAGGGCAGATACCCTATTATATCGAGGCCGCCGTGATTGTGCCAGGTCTCGTTCCAGCCATACATGCCCATAAGACTCAGACTGAAGCGACCGTCCGGCTCTTTTGCGGACAAGAGCGTCGCGGATAAACACAGAATAGCTGTCAAAAATAAACGCTTCACTATGCCTCAATGCGTTTTTCCTTGGCTCTGGTGAGCTTCTCTTTCATAGCGTCAACGCTGTCTGTGACAGCCTCTTCGAAGGTCTTGGCATTCCTTTCGATAATGAAGTCCTCTCCCTTGACGTGGGTCTGAATCTTGACTTTCTTGTTTTCGGGCTCTTTAAGGAGTGTCAAACAGACATCGACTGTGTCCATACCTTCGTAGAATCTTTCAAGTTTTGCAACTTTCTTTTCTACATACGCAATCAACTTCTGATCTGCGTCAAACTTCAGGGATTTAATCTTTATCTCCATAATTACCTCCACTTTTCGCCCTAGGATGGGCATTGTTATAAATGAGTTTCAGTTTTTCGACGGAGTTGTGCGTGTAAACCTGCGTCGCGGCCAATGAGGAGTGCCCGAGAAGCTCTTTGATAGAATTCAAATCTGTACCTTCATTCAGCAACTCTGTTGCAAGGGTGTGTCTTAGGACATGAGGAGATTTTCTACCTGTAATGCTCCCGATTGCTCCCAATTCCTTCTTGACAGCCCTGTCAATATAGACAGGATAGAGACATAATCCTTTCTCCGTGACAAGAAGCGGGTCTGAAGCAGGTCTCTGGCATCCCACCATCGACTCAACCGATTGTAAATATAAAGAAATTTCTTTACATAAACCATCAATCAGTGGAATTTCTCTCATTTTGTCTCCCTTGCCCGTGACGTGCAAAACCCGGCGGGAGAAGTCAACATTAGCTATCTTCAAGGAAATCAGCTCGGAGCGTCTTATTCCGGTATTGTACAGAATAGAGATGATCAATCTGCCGAGACGTTTCTTGTATGAAACTATTTGCAGATTTTCTTCGCTGACAACATATTCGGTGGAATCGAAGTATTCCTTCATCGACTCCTCTCTGTAAAAGACAGGCAGCCGTTTTTCCATCTTCGGTCTTGACAGCAGACGTACAGGATTGGATTCGAGAAGACCTTCTTTCATCAGGAAACGACAGAAACCGCTTATTACTGACATATGAAGATTGACAGTCCTGGCACTTTCTTTCTTGTCATCAAGAAGATGAACCTCATAGTTGCGTATGGCATTCCCCGTGAATAGAGATGCGGCCTCCCGGTCTGAGAGTATATCGCCGCCAGTGGCGAAATTGGAGAAGCAGACTAGAATGTCTCTGTAAATCGCGCAAGTGCGGGGGGAATATCTGCGTATGCCCCGAAGGTATTTGATGTAGCGATCTATCATTTTCCGGATAGAGGATAAAGACCTTTCTTTGCGGCCAGAATGCGCATAAGCCCGTCTGCTTCTTCGAAGTTATTGCCTATCTCTCCGTTGAGGATGGCTTCCTTGATGTCTTCCTTGATGTCACCGATATCCTTCCCGGGACTGATTCCGAATACTTCCATAATGTATTCTCCGGTGACCGGGTTCTTGAAATTGCGAATCTTGTCCTTGGCTTCCACTTCCACAAGTTTGCGCTTCACCGTTTCGAAATTCTGCTTGATCCGCGCTACCTTTACCGGATTTTTGGAGGTAATGTCAGCATTACACAGCATCATCAGATCATCCACATCATCTCCGGCATCAAAAAGAAGCCTTCTCACTGCGGAATCGGTGACTTCTTCATCCACCAGGGCGATGGGGCGCAGATGCAGCCTTACGAGCTTCTGGACATATTTCATTTTCTCATTCAGCGGCATCATAAGGTCCTTGAATATTTTGGGAATCATCTTGCCTCCGATAATGTCGTGTCCGTGGAAAGTCCAGCCGGTTGCGGGGTCGAAGCGTTTGGAGGCCGGTTTGCCTATGTCGTGGAGTAAGGCGGCCCATCTGAGCCAAAGGTTAGGGCCCTCATATTGCGGATCCTCAGCCATTTTTGCAGTCTCAGCAGAGACAAGATTGTCAACCACTGCAAGAGTGTGGGAGAAATTCTCCTTATGCCCCTTACCGTCTATGGTCTCTATGCCCTTGAGTGCAACTATCTGAGGAAGAATGTATTCCAGAAGTCCTGTCTCCTCCATGAGACGGAAAGCCATAGATGGCCTGGAAGTAAGGAGTATCTTGTTCAATTCCTCCACTATTCTTTCTTTTGAAAGTATTTCGAGTCTGTTCTTCATCCGCTTCATTGACTCGATGGACTCGGGTACGATGGTAAATTGGAGCTCCGGCGTGCTCAATTTGGCGGCGAATCTTATGGCCCGCAGCATTCTGAGGGGATCGTCCGAATAAGTGGTATCAGGCTCAAGTGGGGTGCGAATTATGCCGGAGGCGAGATCTCTGATTCCTCCGAAAGGATCGACAAGCTCGCCGTAGGAGTCTTTCTGGAGACTGAATGCCATAGCATTTATGGTGAAGTCACGTCGCAGCTGGTCATCTTCGAGAGTGCCGTCCTCGACCAAGGGTTTTCTGGATTCTCTGCGGTAGGATTCCCTGCGGGCGCCGACGAATTCTATTTCAGTGCCTTTATATCTGAGCATAGCGGTACCGAAATTTTTAAACAGAGAGACACGTGAATGAACTTTCCTGCCGACTGCACAGGCCAAATCCATTCCGTTGCCCTCCACTACTATGTCTATGTCATTATTCTCTCGGCCAAGAAAACAGTCGCGCACATAACCTCCTATCACAAAGGCTCTTACTCCTGTTTCTGCTGCAACTTCAGAGATGATTCTGAAAATATCCCTGTCAAGATATCCGGTGGTTATTGTCGGCATAATTCGTCATAATTGGGAGCAGAATTCAAGGCTGTTATCCTCCCTTCCTTTCTGCTGAAAAAGTAGGTCTCCGTACCGTTGGTTATGATAAAATGTCTGACTCCAAGCACCATATCATAACGGAGAGCCTGCTCCAGCGTCTGTTTTCCAAGGGCTGTTTCAGGACGTTTACATTCCACAACGGCGAGGGGAGACCCTTGTCGGTCGTATATCAGAATGTCAGCTCTATAGCACTTGGAAGCCGCACCGAACTTGAACTCCACTTCGCTCATCATCATATGCTCGGGGACACCGATGGAGTCTTTCAGAACCCCTATGAACCACTGGCGGACTTTCTCTTCAGGAGTAAGCGTCACTTCCTTTTTACGGAGAGGATCAAATATCATCGTGCCTGACATTCCCTGTTTTTTTGAATCATTTGAAGATTCTTACAAAAATCTGGGCAAAGATAAGAATATTTGGCTATATTTGGCAATCTTAAACAGTTATAATATGTCCAGTAACGAAACCGTATCAAGCAATCCTAATTCCGTGAGCAGAATCGCTGCCGGTATGACTGTAATCAAAGGAGAAATCGTATCATTGCACGACATCAGGTTTGATGGTGATTTCGATGGCAAGATTTCTTCCAAGGGGCGCATAATAATCGGTGAGACATCCCACATCAAAGCCGAGATCATATGCTCCAATCTGGATATTTGGGGCTCTTTTGAGGGAACAGCCTGCGTAAAGGACACACTTGCGCTCAAATCAAGTTGCAAGGTCAAAGGCGATATGATGATGAGCAAGTTCGTGGCCGATCTGGGAGCAGTATTCAATGGAGTATCCAAGATGATTACAGAAGAAGAATTCGACAAAATGAATCAGAATGTCGAATATGCAAAGTCCCCTGAGAAGACCGGAAATGCCCGATAGGCAGGATTAAGCCATTATTCTGACAATTTGTCACCATTTTCTATTTTGGAACATAATTTGACCTTCCGGTTTGGCCCGAGAAGGTCAAATTATTATTAATATATCATAAATTATGGCAAATAACGGTAAAATAGGTGTGACCACCGAAAACATTTTTCCGGTCATCAAACAGTTCTTGTATTCCGATCATGAGATTTTTCTTCGCGAACTGGTCGCCAACGCGGTTGATGCGACTCAAAAGATGAAGGCTCTCTGTGCTTGCGGAGAATATGCGGCTGAGCTCGGTGAGCCTGTCGTCAGAATCGAAGCGGATGAGAAGGCCGGGATTCTCAAGATAATAGACAGCGGTATCGGTATGACCTGGGAGGAAGTGGACAAATTTATCAATCAGATTGCTTTTTCCGGCGCCGGGGAGTTTCTTGAGAAATATAAAGATCAGATGAGTAGCATAATAGGCCATTTCGGACTTGGATTCTATTCCGCTTTTATGGTTTCCGACAAGGTTACCATAGAGACTTTGAGCTGGAAAGAAGGCGCAAAGGCAGTGAAATGGAGTTGTGACGGCTCTCCTGAGTATCAGATGGAAGACTGTGACAAAGAGGACAGGGGAACAGTCATTACTCTCTATCTCGATGCCGACTCATCCGAATATGCCACCAAGGCACGTGTACAGGGACTTCTCGACAAGTATTGCAAGTTTATGCCCGTTCCCGTCGTTTTCGGCAAGAAGCAGGAGTGGAAGGACGGCGCCTATATCGATACTGAAGAGGACAATGTTATCAACAATGTGGAGCCTCTCTGGACCAAGGCACCTTCGGATTTAAAGGAAGAGGATTATATGAACTTCTATAAGGCCCTGTATCCTATGGACGAGGAGCCTCTGTTCTATATCCACTTGAATGTGGATTATCCTTTCAATCTCACCGGCGTGCTATATTTCCCTAAGATAAAGGAACATATGGCCATAATGAAAAACAAGATACAACTGTATTGCAACAGGATGTTCGTCACCGAGCAGGTTGATAATATTGTGCCTGAATTCCTCACTATGCTCCATGGAGTCATAGATTCTCCTGATATCCCGCTGAATGTGTCACGAAGCTATCTTCAGAGTGATTCCAATGTCAAGAAGATTTCCACATACATCACCAAAAAGGTCTCTGACCGTCTTGAGGAGATATATAAGGAGCAGCGGGAACAGCTTGAATCCAAATGGGACAATATCAAGTTCTTCATCGAATATGGAATGCTCACCGAAGACAAGTTTTGCGAAAGGGCGCTCAATTTCGCGCTCTTCAAGAATACTGACGGAAAATATTTCGGGTTCGAGGATTATCGCAAAGCTGTGGAAGGGGAGCAGACAGACAAGGATGGAAAGGTGGTCTATCTGTATGCAACAGATGTCGAGGAACAATATCCGTTCATAGAGGCGGCAAAGAACAAGGGTTATGATGTTCTCCTGATGGACTGCGACATCGATGCCCACTATGTCAATCTCCTTGAGACAAAGATAGAAAATGCCCGTTTTGCACGTGTGGATTCTGATTCTGTCGATAATTTGATAGTCAAGCAGGATCAGATCAAGCCTGAGTTGTCGGAGGAGAAAAAGAAAGAGCTTTCTGAACTCTTCAAATCAGCCTTCCCTGCAGAAAATGAATATTATGTGGAAGCAAGAAATCTCGGAGATTCTGCCGAGCCTGTAATCATCACCCAGAGCGAATTCATGCGTCGCTACAGAGAGATGAGCGCGGTGGGGGGCGGAATGAATTTCTATGGCCAGCTGCCTAAGTCCTACAATATTCTTGTTAATATGGATAACCCGCTTGTGCAGAAGATTGTGGAGTCTGGAGACAAGGATGGAGACCTGCTTCATCAGGTGACCGATCTCGCATTGCTCGCTGCGGGGATGCTCAAGGGTAAAGCTCTGTCCGATTTCATTTCACGTTCCCGCAAACTGTTGGAAACGGACTGATTTTCAGGAAACACACAAAAACGTAAGAAATATAAGAATCTGTATTGGTTTATTACAAAACAGATTCTTATATTTGTTTTTTGTAGTATTATGACCACATAAAGATTATTTTTCATATATGTCAAAATTGATCAACAGACGCGAGGCCCTGAAGACTATGGCTGTTTCGGGAGCTTCCGTCACGCTGGGAGCCACTGCACTGAGTGCGTGCAAGTCTTCAACAAAAATTTCTTCTGCCGCCGACCTCAGAACCACCGGAGGAGGTGAAATGACTTCCAGGTACTGGGATAGTCTGGGCGATACGGTAAGCTCTTTGGGACTCGGTTGTATGCGTTTCCCTACTGTGGAAGGGTCTAGAAATATAATTGACCAGCAACAGGTCAACGAAATGGTGGATTATGCCCTTGCACACGGCATCAACTATTTTGATACGGCCCCTTATTACAGTGACGGACAATCTGAAATCTGTCTCGGAAACGCCATCAAGAAGCATCCGCGCGAGAGTTTCCTTCTGGCTACCAAGATGTCCAGCCATAACTTTATGGAAGGGGGCAACGAGGATATGCCTGCAGATGAAGTCCGAAAAAAATCCATAACTCTCTTCGAACAGTCCTGTGAGCGGCTCTATACCGATTATTTCGATTACTATTTACTTCATTGCATCGGTACGGGGACAGGTATGCCGTTCTTTGAAAGACGGTTTATCGAGAGCGGAATTCTCGACTATCTTTTGGAAAAGAGGGAAAAGGGTGTCATCCGGCATCTGGGTTTCTCATTTCACGGGAATTATCGGGTTTTCGACCATCTGATGCAACTGCACGATACTGTGCATTGGGACTTTGTCCAGATTCAGATGAATTATCTCGACTGGACTTACAATACCCGCAAGGGAACGACGGACAATGCCGAATATTTGTATAATGAGCTTAAGAAACGTGATATTCCCGTTGTCGTGATGGAGCCTATCAGAGGAGGAGCTCTTGCCAATGTCAATGACGGATTGCGGGCCAGAATGGCTGAAATCCGTCCTGAATTGAGCCCTGCCGGGCTTGCCCTGAATTATGTCGCTTCTCATCAGGGGGTGCTCACAACCCTCAGCGGTATGTCCAATATGGAACAACTTGTGGAGAATATCAATACTTTCAGTCCTTTGAATGCCCTGACGGATGCCGAACAGTCTCTTATGGAGACTGAGATAGCTCGGCTTTACGGTGAGAATCCGACCATTGGATGCACTGCCTGCGATTATTGTATGCCTTGCCCTTACGGTATCGATATTCCAGGCAACCTTCGCATATATGACGCTTGCACAAGCCAATTGCTTCTTCCTAATCCAAATGGCCCGCACGACAAGGAGTTCTTCCGTAAGAGAAGAATCTTCTTGAACCGCTACAAGAATTCGCTGGATGAGAAAAAGCGATCAGAATTTTGTATCAATTGCCAGCAGTGCATTCCGAAATGTCCTCAAGGTATCAACATCCCTAACCGCCTTCAGCGTATAGAAGATCTTGTGGCAAAATTGAAGAAAATAAACGAATAAATACAATCAAAATATGAACGATAACAAGATATCGAGACGTTCCGCTTTGAAGCAGCTTGTCGCCGGAGGAGCCGGTGTCGTAGCCGGAACATCCCTGCTGAACTCCTGCAAGAATGACAAACAGAATAAACGGACCTACACTCCTGTTGTTGAGAAAACGAGTGATACCATTGTTACCCGGACCTGGGAGTCAACCTCCGAGACTATCGGTCTTCTCGGACTTGGCTGCATGAGACTCCCAAGAGTCAGCGATGAAAGGAATGCCCCTATCGACCAAGAACATACAAACGATATGGTGGATTATGCCCTTGTACACGGCATCAACTATTTTGATACTGCACCGGCATATCCCGGTTCCGAGGTCGCTATGGGTATTGCGCTCAGCAGACATCCGCGCGAATCTTACAAGCTTGCCACCAAGATGTCCAATTTCCCGAGAGGCCCTCAGTCTCCTACACTCGAAGATGCCAAACGGATGTTCGAGACATCGCTCAAGAATCTCAAGACCGATTATTTCGATTATTTCCTTCTCCATTCCTTGTCCGGTGAGCAGAATTATGTGTCCCGCTTTGTCGATAACGGTGTTCTTGATTTTATCATTGAGCAGAAGAAGGCCGGACGTATCCGGCATATAGGATTCTCGTTCCACGGCAGCAATTCGGAGCTTGACAAGATTCTTGACCGTCCCGAGTACGATTGGGAGTTTGTACAACTCCAGATAAATTATGTCGATTGGAAGGATATGTCTGACGACAATGATCGCTCAAAGGCCAAAATCGATGCTGAGACTCAGTATAATTCCGTGAATTCCAGAAATATTCCTGTTGTAGTGATGGAGCCTGTCAGAGGCGGTGCGCTTGCGGCGGTAAATTCCGGAATTGAAGATATGTTCTATCAGGACCGCCCTGACCTCAGCCCGGCAGGTATGGCATTGAGTTTTGTCGGAACTCTCCCGGGAGTTATGGTTGTCCTGAGTGGAATGTCCAATATGGATCAACTGATTGAGAATGTCAATACATTCACAGACTTTATTCCTCTTGAATCACAGACCAGCGAGATGCTTTTCCGTGCCGCTGACCTCTACAGGTCCAATCCAATGGTCGGATGTACGGCGTGCGCATATTGTATGCCTTGCCCGAGCGGAGTCAATATTCCGGGCGTTTTCGCTGTATATGACAGGACTTCCTCAGATCTCAACCTCCCTGATCCGGACGGTGTGATTGATGATGAATACAAACGCAAGCGTAAGATTTTCCTCAATCGCTACAACAAGACTCTAAAGAAAAGTGAAAAAGCTTCCGCTTGCACTCAGTGCGAAAATTGCTTGCCTAAATGCCCTCAGCGCATACGTATTACGGAGCATATTCAGGATATAGATGCGCTTGTCAGAAAACTTAACGAAATCAAATAATGTCACGCAATAATAAATCATTATTGAGAACAATAAGGATAGTTCTGGCCTTTGTTTCAGTTTTGTGCCTGTCTGCCTTGTTTGTCAATACTTCAGGGAACGGAATGTTTTCTTTCCTCTCGGCGGCGCAGTTCATTCCCGCCGTCTTGAGCGCCAATTTCATACTGATTATCGCTATAGTCCTGATTACTTTCCTGTCAGGAAGGATATACTGCTCGGTAATCTGTCCGCTCGGCATCACTCAAGATTTTATCAATTGGTTGACAAAGAAGTTCGGAGGCAAAAATGCTCTGTCAAGATTCGGCTATCACAGACCGCATACGATACTCAGGTATTCGGTCCTTGTGCTTTATGTTGCAGTATTTGTATCAGGCATAGGTTTTTTTATGGCTTTGCTTGACCCTTACAGCGCGTTCGGCCGCATCGTGACAGATATCTTCCAACCTGCAGTGATAGGATTCAACAATCTTCTTGCAAAGATTTCTCCTGATGCTTTCGGAAGAGAACCCTTTGTATTTGTCAATTCTCTTACGCTTGCAGTTGCCATTGTCACATTCATTGCTGTTGCCTGGATGTCTGTGAGCAAGGGAAGACTTTATTGCAACAGCATCTGTCCGGTAGGCTCTTTTCTCGGTCTTGTCTCAAAGTTTTCTGTATTCAAGCCTGTCATCGATGAAAGCAAATGCGTCAATTGTGGGGTGTGTGCCAAGAAATGCAAGGCATCCTGCATAAATCCGACAGAGCATAAAATCGATTATTCCCGTTGTGTGGATTGCTTCGACTGTCTCGAAAATTGCAGCGTCGGCGCCATCCGTTATACCGCTAAGAAAACTGAAATGCGAGCAGAATCAGAAACATCACAGACCAGGCAGAACACCCGGCGCAGAGAGTTCTTGTCTTCAATTGCCCTTCTAGGTCTTGCCGGGACCAAGGCTGTGGCGGAGAATGTGGCTGAGAAGGTTGAGCCGGATTTGTCCTTATATAAACGCAAGACTGCCGTGTCACCTTTCGGCTCCGAGAGCCACGAACATCTTAACCGGACCTGCACGGCTTGCCATCTATGCATCAGCAAGTGCCCCAACAAGGTCCTCCGTCCTGCCATGAACGAATATGGCATCGATGGTATGATGCAGCCTGTAATGGATTATTCTCGCGGATATTGTGACTATGATTGCACTCTGTGCGGCGAGGTCTGTCCTAATGATGCTATCAAGTCTTTGACTGTTGATGAAAAGCAAAGCACTCAAGTTGGAGTTGCAGTATTTTATAAAGATATCTGTGTCGTCAACAAAGATGGCGTTTCTTGCGGGAATTGTGAGGCGCATTGTCCGACCGGCGCCATCAAACTTGTCACTGATTACAATGATCCGCAGAGGAGAGTCTATCCTAAGGTCGAAGCGGCTCTTTGTATAGGTTGTGGAGCGTGTGAATATCATTGTCCTGCCCAGCCGGTCAAGGCTATCCACGTGGAAGGCCTTATTATTCATAAATAACGACAAATAAATTTGGATTATTCGAAGGAATAACCTACCTTTGCAATCCCAAAACGGTGGAAGACTCGTTAGCTCAGTAGGTAGAGCATCACACTTTTAATGTGGGGGTCTCGGGTTCGAGCCCCGAACGGGTCACAAAACGGATAATTCCGAAATTTGACAATTTAGCACCCTTAGCTCAGCTGGTAGAGCAACTGACTCTTAATCAGTGGGTCCAGGGTTCGAGTCCCTGAGGGTGCACATCTTTTCTTAAGAGGTCGACTAAAAAGGGTCGACCTCTTTTATTATATGAGCGGAGCTCCGGAAGTTTTGAATCTGATGATTGAATAGCTGTCTGATTTCAAATTATTTTCAGCTTGTGCAAATATCCATAAACAAACTTTTCATCGATCACAATAGGTCCCCTAAAACTTTTGAATGCCGTGAATAACGGACTTGAGCCCAAATTTTATCATTTATGTGGAATTCAGATAATAATACGGCAAAAAAACAAAAATAGATTTTTAAAGGGAAATTGAATAATTTAAAACAGATTCTTAGTATTTTTGTCTATAAGCCGTGAATTTTCAAAATTTAATATTGAATGAAAAAATACATTTTATTTTGTGCCTCTTTTGCCTCTCTTTTGCTGAATGCATGTGCGCCGAAAACTGTTGAGATGAGCGGCAATCCTATTTTTGAAGGCTGGTATGCCGATCCTGAGGCTGCCGAGTTCGAGGGGGAGTATTGGATTTATCCTACATATTCTCACGAATATGAGGAGCAGCTTCATCTGGATGCATTCTCTTCCCCTGATCTTGTGCATTGGACCAAGCATGAGAATATTATTACGAATAATCAGATAAGCTGGCTCAGAATGGCTCTCTGGGCTCCGTCTGTAATCAACGCCAACGGAAAATACTATCTTTTCTTCGGAGGGAATGATGTGCATGAAGGCGAGATAGGAGGTATCGGTGTGGCGGTGTCAGACAACCCTGCCGGCCCGTTCGAGGATGCGCTAGGCCATCCGCTCATCGGCGAGATCGTAAACGGGGCTCAGCCTATTGACCAGCAGGTATTCTTCGATGAAGCCAGCGGGGAATATTTCCTCTATTATGGAGGGTGGCGTCATTGCAACGTCGTGCACTTAAGCAAGGACCTTCTCAGTGTCATCCCCTTCGATGACGGTGATATGTATAAGGAGATCACTCCTGACCAGTATGTTGAAGGCCCGTTTATGCTCAAGAAGGACGGAAAATACTACTTTATGTGGAGTGAGGGAGCTTGGACCCGCGACAACTATTGCGTGGCTTATGCCATCTCAGACAACCCTTTCGGACCGTTTCAAAGAGTCGGCAAGATACTTCAGTCTGACCCTGCCGTTGCCACAGGTGCCGGCCATCACAGTGTCTTGAAAGGCCCCGGCAAGGATGAATGGTATATGGTCTATCACAGACACCCTCTGCCTGAGATTGGCGAAGATGGCAAACCTATGAAAGTTGACGGCAATAATCGTGTCATTTGTATCGATAAACTCGAATTCGGTGAGGACGGTCTTATCAAGCCGGTCAAAATCACATTCGAGGGTGTGCCAGCCAGCAAAATGAGAAAACAACAAATAACATAAGAACTATGGACAGAAGAGACTTTATCGGCAAATCTGCCGCTTTGGGGGCCGGGTTGATCCTGACTCCTTCAATGATGAAATCGTTCAGTGCATTTGGAGCGCCAAGTGACAAGGTCAAAATTGGTGTCATCGGGTGCAATGGTCAGGGATTCAGCGATTTGAGCAGTTTCCTGCGTGTTCCGGGAGTCGAATGCATCGCACTTGCAGACATTGACAGGGGAGTCCTCGAAAAAAGGGCCGCCGACACAGCTGCAATTCAGGGCAAGAAGGTGAAGAACCTCTATGGGGACTGGCGCAGACTCATTGACAACAGGGATATCGATCTTGTCATTGTGGGAACTCCAGATCATTGGCATTGCCTCCAGATGGTGGCAGCCTGCCAGGCAGGAAAAGATGTCTATTGTGAGAAACCTCTCGGCAACAGTATCGAAGAATGCAATATTATGGTGCGTGCCGCCCAGAAATACAACACAGTAGTTCAAGTGGGTATGTGGCAGCGCAGCGACCCGCACTGGCAGGATGCGATGGCCTATGTCCATAGCGGCAAGCTCGGTAAAATCCGCACTGTGAGAGTGTTCTCGTATCAAGGTTGGATGCCTTCCATCCCGGCAGTTCCAAATTCTGCGGTTCCTGATGGCGTGGATTATGATATGTGGCTCGGACCTGCACCGCAGAAGCCGTTCAACAAGAATCGTTTCCACTTCAGCTTCCGTTGGTTCTGGGATTATGCGGGAGGCCTTATGACTGATTGGGGAGTTCATCTTCTGGATTATGCCCTTATCGGTATGAATGTGACTACTCCGAAGAATATTATCGCTTCCGGAGGCAAGTTCGGTTATCCTGATGATGCCTGCGAGACTCCGGATCTTCTTCAGACTGTTTATACCTTTGATGATTTTACAGTATTGTGGGATCACGCAGTAGGCATCAATGACGGTGCATACGGTCGCGAGCACGGTCTCGGATTTGTGGGCGAGAACGGAACACTCGTAGTTGACCGCAACGGCTGGGAGGTCATCCCTGAGAATGTCAGCGGGAAGCAGAGAATGGACCCGGTTGAACTCCACAGACAGTATGGTGAAGGAGGACAGAATATCCACGTCAAGAATCATCTTGAATGCATCCGCAGCCGCAACCGAGCGACCAACGCCAGTGTTGAAGACGCCGCTCATATTGCCAAGTTCTGCCATTTAGGCAATATCGCATACCGTACAGGCAAGAAATTGACCTGGGATGGCAAGACCTTCGGAGACGTAGAGGCTGATTCTTATCTTTGCAAGGAATACAGGGCTCCTTGGGCATTGCCGAAGATTTAGACTCTGTTTTGGAATAATTGAATCAAATTCAGATTGTTGAATGCTGTCAAAGATATCCCTGTGACCCACACTGCTATTATTGTGTATGTTGAAAGATAGAAAAGAAGAACAGGGACTATGAAAATAGAACTTAGCGGACATTATAATATCAAACGGCTGGTGCTGTCCAGTCTTCCTACTATCGGAATGATGGTGGTGACATCCGTTTACAGCATAGTTGACGGATATTTTGTCTCCAATTTTGCGGGAAGTACAGATTTTGCCGCATTGAATCTTGTCTGGCCTGTACTTTCCGTAATATCCGCTGCCGGACTTATGATAGGGACAGGCGGAAGCGCTCTCGTCTCAAAGACCTTGGGAGAGGGAAATACACAAAAGGCCAGCTCTATCTTTACGCATCTTGTCAGGCTGGGTCTTGAAATAGGTGGCGTCCTCACGCTTGTCCTTTTCGTGTTTATGAAGCCTGTTGTCATCGCTCTGGGCGCAGAAGGGGATATGATACCGCTGGCGATAATATATGGCCGTATTGTTTCCTTGTCGATGCCTATGTTTATCCTCCAGATGGCTTTCCAATCATTCTATATGACAGCGGAACGGCCGGATTTGGGAACAAGGATGAGCATCATTTGCGGTATCTTGAATATTGTCCTCGATGCCATCTTCATTATTGGATTTGGACTGGGTATTGTCGGTGCCGCTTTGGGGACAGCATTGTCACTTGTGGCGGGTGGTATCTATCCCTTATGGTTCTTTTCCTCCAAACGCAACAATACCCATCTTCGATTTGTCAAGACCCGGGGAAGAGATTGGAAATCAATAATCAAGACTTGTACCAACGGAATATCGGAGTATGTCGGAAATGTGGCTCTGAACGTTGTCAGCATTGGGTATAACTTGCAGTTGATGAAATATATCGGTGAGAACGGAGTATCTGCCTACGGCATTATTATGTATGTCGGTTTTATATTCGGAGCTGTATTTATCGGCTACAATCTTTGTGTTTCACAAGTGATTGCATATAATTTCGGTGCCGGCAACAGGAAAGAACTCCGCAGCCTTCTGACAAAAAGTATCGGAATCATAGGCTTTACAGGAATCTTGATGACCTTCTTGTCCGAGCTGTCCGCACCTTATCTGGCCCGATTATTTGTCGGATATGATGAGGGGCTATGTGATTTGACCTGTCACGCCATACGTATATATATGTTGAGTTTCCTTCTTTGCGGGTTCAATATGTTCTGTTCGTCCTGGTTTACGTCATTGAACAACGGTCTGGTCTCCGCGCTGGTGTCATTCGTCCGGACTTTGATTTTCGAAATGGCTACTGTCTTTATTCTACCTGCAATCATCGGAATTGATGGAATCTGGTACTCCGTCTGCGTGGCTGAAGTGCTAGCATTCGTGATGTCAACTTCTTTCATTTTCAGTTTTCGCAAGAGGTATTTGTGAGGTTGTCCACTGCGGGAAGATTCCTGATGTTGATTTCAAGTAAGGTTGATGTTCCAAAAACAGTTTAATACAAATAAAAATGCATAAACTAATATTAACTATCTTATCCGCTGCTATTGTTTTTGTATCATGCTCTGATTCAGTAAACAACAAAATTGACATTATACTGGACACCGATGCCAACAATGAGCTGGACGATCAGCATGCCATAGCATATCTGCTTCTGAATCAGGAAGTATTCAATATTTATGGCATTACGACAAATGTGACCATCGGTGGCGGTATCAAAGCTCAGACAGATGAAGTGGAAAGAGTTGCAGCACTTGTAAATCAAAAAGTCAGCATCTTTCCGGGTGCCACAGAAGATTTCGAGACCATACTCCCGGACATTGCCAAACCTGATTTCGACGGATATCAGTCCGTCGATTTCATCATCGAATCAGCCCGTTCACATTCGACAAAGAACAAATTGACGGTCGCACCTATAGGCAAACTCACCAATATTGCACTTGCTTTGGCAAAAGCACCTGACATTGCCGACAAAATGCGCATTGTTTGGCTAGGCTCAAATTATCCCGATCCCGGTGAGCACAATCTTGTGCACGACATCCAGTCCATGAACTATATTCTGGACTGCCCGGTGGATTTCGAAATAGTCACTGTAAGATATGGTCAGCCTTCGGGTACCGATGCCGTCAAGATTTCCATAGATGAAGTCCGCAATAAAATATCAGGTAGAGGTCCACGAGCTTTATCACCCGTCGAAGGCCGGCATGGAGGCACTTTCGAATGTTTCGGTGATTATTCATACGATTTATTCGATCATATCTCGAAGGATGATCTCGGACGCAGATCGCTTTTCGACCTATGCACTGTAGCTGTCATCAAAAATCCTTCATGGTGCGAGTCTCATATGATTCCGGCTCCCATAATGGTGGACGAAAAATTTATTGAACGACCTGATAACAGCCGAATGATAACAATTCTAGAGAATTTCGACAGTGATGCAATCATCAATGACTTTATTGCAACTCTCGGCAAATAAAATTTATCATTCAGAACCTGTTTTGAAATGATTAATTTCTTTCTTTATGATCCTTTTCAGCCTTTTCGCTTCTGTCATTCGGTTACGAACACTACTACAGTGGGGAAGTTGACGCTTCCATTGTGACAACCCATATGATGCTTCAAGCCTGGGAGTTGGGGATAGGAAGCTGCCGGATCGGTGCTTTCAATCCACAGGAAATCTCCAGAGCCTTCGGTATCCCTGCCAACGAACATCCGGTGGCAATACTCCCTCTCGGATACCCGGCAGATGGATGTAGGCCCTAGGACAGACATGCAGCATATCGGCCGGACGATGAAATGGTACGGTACAAATAGTATCCTATGGAAGTAAATAATCTACTCGATATACATACCAGAGAGGAACTGTACGATTGGTATCTTCACAATCACGATAAGGTGAAGGACTTCTGGATTCGGATAAACCGGGCGGACAAGCCTTTCCCCGGAATTGTCGGGTACATTGATGCTGTAGAAGTTGCTTTGTGCTTCGGATGGATTGACAGCACAATGAAACGCATTGATGATGGCGGGAAACTGAAATAGGTTTCATCCACGCAGACAACTGTAACGTGTACTCTGAAGGTGCACCGTACTTCTGGTCATACGAGCTACATCGGAGGAATTTAAGTTAAAAACTCCCCCGAAATGACTGTGCAGACTCCGGTTTCCAAAATCCAATGAAAATCTGATCTTCGGAGATCCTTGCCGGCCAGAGGATACTCCTCCAGAAGAAGATTCTTTGCACGGATGCGACCGTCCAACTCCCGGTTTGTCGGTCATCCATGAGGCCGAATTTACGATCCCACTCTGTATATTATTCAAAATTGCTATGAATTAGCCACATATTTTATATAAATTTGTGCTATAAAATAGTAGCAATACATGGAAACACTTTACACAACCTTCTATCAGAGCCTTGAGTCAACCCCATGGATTTCTTCCGTGATTTTCACGAAAGCATAAATTGGGACTGTACAAGAGGTGGAGTACCGAGATTAAGTTGACTTTGAGATAGATGGTATGACCTTTGAGGTGGGCGGTCGGAGAAAGGAAAAGAAGCAGATTGAAAGTGCGGAGAAAGGATATGTTGTGGCAGACGATATCGAAGATGCTTTCCAGAACAAGATTCCAATCTGGATGTTTGGATTCTTGTATTGAATATCGCGTTTCGCAACTTGAACTCAGGTTCAGTAAAATAACTAACTGTCAATCATGAACCGAAGAAATTTCATCAAAGCATCTCTCGCGTCGGCCGGAGCGCTGACTGTGAGCAGTGTCACCGCATGCGCCGGATCCCCCTCATCATCTGCCAAAAGCTTGGCGCCAGGTCAGAAATGGCCCGGTTGGAAGAAAGGACATTTCCAAGTCCACTTCATATATACAGGCGTCGGAGAATCGGCATTTTATATCTTCCCTGACGGTACGACGATGCTCCTCGACTGCGGTGACCACAACGCCATAGGACGCGGCGACCTGGCAGTCCCGGTCCTGCCACATAGTGGCAGACATTCCGGAGAATGGATCGCCCGCTATGTAGAGCGCGTGAATCCCCAGGGGAAGGATGTTGATTATATGATGCTCTCACATTATCACAGTGACCACGGCGGCGGCCAGTCATTCTACGCCGGCGAAGAGATATGGGAAGGACAGCCATACCATTTCAGCGGTTTCTCCCAAGCGGCGCAAACCCTCACATTCAGCAAAGCCTTCGACCGCTGCTATCCTGAGATGAACGACCCCATCGAACTTCCTGACAGTTTCGACGGAGGCTGCCCCGCTCATATGAAACAGTTCTACCGCAGGATGGAAAAAGAGCGCGGGATGAAGATTGAGAAGTTTCAGGTGGGTGCGGTGGACCAGGTCAAGATGCTGCGCGACGCGGCCTCTTATCCGAAATTCAGCATTCGCAACATATGCAGCAACGGCCGCATCGCTGCTCCAGACGGCACGGTACGGGACCTTTACAAGGACTGGATCGAGCGCGAACATCCCACATCAATCAACGAAAACGCCCTCAGCCTCGGAATGATTATCAGCTATGGTCCTTTCCGATTCTATACCGCCGGAGACTTTTCAAACGGATTCAAACTGGCTGATGGCACGAAGGTGGAGGCCGAAGACCTTCTCGGAGAAGTATGCGAACCTGTTGACGTCGCAAAGGTAAACCACCACGGACATCACTCGATGTACACCGGTCTCGTAAAGGCTCTCCGTGCCCAGGTCTATGTGAGTTGTGTCTGGGACCAGCTCCACAATCTTCCTGACACTCTCGAGCATCTGGCCGACCGCAGCAGTTATGACGGCGACAGAGTTCTTTTCGCAGGTGTGTATCCTCCCGAGCGGCGCGCCCAGGATGACGGCCAGCTCTGGCAGGATATCATTGACCATTCCTGCTATGACGGCTCACACATTGTGCTCGACGTCGAGCCTTCAGGAAAGAAGTTCTCCGTCACCACCATCTCGGCCAGCGATGAGTCCATGACAGTCAGGTCACATAAAGAGTTCGTCACAACGGACAAATGATATCACTTTACACATTGACATCCAGCCTTCATACAGAGATTTCACGTGATGCCTCCTCGGAATCGTTCGTGAATGAGGGGAAGAAACTCTCGGCGAAAGGCTCATATTGGGTAGCGCTACCATTTTGAATACAAAAGTCCAATTAGGGATATGATATCCTATCTGGCCGAATGAAACATGATTTGTTTTACCCGTTCAAGAGATAATTACTAACTTCGCATCAAATCTGTAACAAATATGAAAGGAGTATTCAAACTGGCCGTATATGGCATCGCAGCAATTGCTGCACTATCATCCTGCTCAAAGAACGAGGACGTTCCGTCGCAGAAGGATATCGAGACGAAGATTATCGGGAAGTGGAATAAAATTACGCACAACGGTGATGATGCTGTGACGAATGAGAGAGCGATATGGACTTTCGCCGGTAACGGCACGGGAACCATATCAATCGCAGATTACAAGGAAGCGGAGAAGACGTGGATTTGGGACAACAAGAGGCCGTTGCAATACTC
>JAZRYB010000093.1:0-5280 GCA_045600565.1 Candidatus Cryptobacteroides sp.
GCAAACTGATGAGCCTCGATGACCTCACAGACGAACAGATTGACCGCCTCATCGAATGGGACCAATCGCAAAAGTAACCACCAAAAGAGCTGCACAATGGATGATCAAATCATAAAAGACATCACAGCCGAAATCGACAACGCCTTCACACCCGAAGGCGCTGCCGAAATCGGTATGCTGACAATCAAGACCGCCAACCAGACCGTCGAGGATGCCGCAATGCGCCCAGACCCCGACCAACTCTATCACGAGCTCTGGTACGAAGGCGAAGTCTGCTGCCTCTTTGCCGACTCCAACCTCGGCAAATCCATCTACGCCGTCCAGATGGCCGACGAAATCTCCCGGACTCGCAACGTTCTCTATGTGGACTGCGAACTCTCCGACAAACAGTTCCAACTCCGCTACACCAACTCCGAGACCAGTGAGCGTCATATCTTCCCAGACGGACTCCTCCGAGCCGAAGTCAACCCCTACGCCATTGGAGCCCAGGGCTACGAAGAAGCCATCATCAGGGATATAGAAACAGCCGCCGAACGCACCGGCACCAAAGTCATCATCATCGACAACCTCACCTACCTCTGCAACTCCGCAGACAAAGGCGTCGATGCCGGCATCTTCATGATGAAACTGATGGCCCTCAAGAAAAAACGCGACCTCAGTCTCCTGATAATCGCGCACACCCCAAAACGGGACCTCTCAAGCCCCATCACCCAGAACCACCTTGCCGGATCAAAGAAACTCTACAACTTCTTCGACTCCGTCTTCGCCATAGGAATGAGCGCCAAAGACAACCGCCTCCGCTACGTCAAGCAAGTTAAAGTCAGGGCCGGAGCCTTCACCTACGATGCCTCAAACATCATAGTCTACGAAGTCGAGAAGGTCAACGGTTTCCTCCGCTTCAACTTCCGCGAATTCGCCACCGAAGAAGAACACCTCCGCCACCGCGAATCAGCAGAAATCTCCGAACAGGAGATGCAGGTACTCGAACTCAGCAAACAAGGACTCAGCTGCCGCAAGATTGCCGAACAGGTACGCATCTCCAAATCGACAGTCAACAACATCCTCAACCGTCACAAAGACGAACTGTCCACCGTCCAACCAGACACAGGGGAAAATGGACAGTTGGACAGTGGACAGCAGGACAATTCAAACCAGAAATACGATGAACCGACACTCTTATAGTCTCCAGAAATACGCCGGCACCCAATCCCGGCACACCTGCCCCAACTGCGGAGGCAAACGCTGCTTCACCCGTTACATCGACGAAGAAGGCAACTACCTCTCCGACGAAGTTGGACGATGCGACCACGAATCCGCCTGCGGCTACCACTACACCCCGTCAGACTACTTCCGTGACCATCCCGATGCCAAGCCGGGCCACGACTGGCGCGAACTCACCGCAGAAGAACGCATCCGACTCCTGTCAAAGCCGAAGCCCCAGACACCCATCTGCACTATCCCGGAAAACATCGTCACACGCTCCGTCAGACCGGAAATCCACAGCAACCTGACCCTCTACCTGAGCACCATCCTCGACCCGGTGGTGCTCGAAGGGGTCATAACCCTCTACCGCCTCGGTGTCACCAAAGACCGCGACATCATCTTCTTCCAGATAGACACCCAGGGCCGCTGCCGCACCGGGAAGATAATGAAATACAACCCCGCTACAGGCCACCGCATCAAAGACGAAAACGTCCCCTCCAAAATCACCTGGGTGCACTCCCTTCTCAAAGCCAAAGGCGGCCTTCCTCCCTCCTGGACACTCACTCAATGCCTCTTCGGAGAACACCTGCTTTCGCAATACCCGCAGCGCAAGGTCGCACTTGTCGAATCCGAAAAAACAGCCGTCATCTGCGCTGCCCTGATGCCATCATACATCTGGCTCGCCACAGGCGGCAAGACTCAGCTCGGAGACAAGCTCAGCGTCCTGGCAGGTCGGGAAGTCATTGCCTTCCCCGATGTGGACGGCTACGAAGAATGGAAAAAGAAACTCTCCACCTCCGGCAGCCTCAACATTCGCATATCAGACTATCTCGAAAAGAACGCAACGCCAGAGGATCGGGAAGCACACATCGACATTGCAGACCTGCTGTTGAGGCAGAACTGCCAGAATCAGAAGAGAGAAACAGCACCTCAAAAACCGGAAAACACCATCCTGAAATACTTTGCACTAGAGCATAGGGAACAAGTGCAACTGCTGATAGATGAATTGGATTTAGTGCCTGTAAGTATCACGAAAAAAGGATAAACAACCATAAACAAGCCTAAAAATCCATAAGTTTTCGTATCTTCGCTTTTTGTAGCAAGAGATAGTCAGCAAGTTGGAAGAATATTACGGCGTTTTTCTGTAGTTTCTGTTGTAGGGATAGCCCGCATTGCGTGCTCAGTAACTGTGTTGCTGTTGTTTCTTGATGTGACATAAGCGATACAGACAAAATGAACAAACAACAGCTTGCCAGTAAAATATGGGCATCCGCCAATAAGATGCGTTCTAAGATTGAAGCGAACGAGTATAAAGACTATATCTTAGGCTTCATCTTTTATAAATTTCTTTCCGACAAAGAAGAAGAACTCTTGCTTCACGATGGCTGGACAGCTGAGGATATCAAAAACGACCTGAACGAGAGCCTTCCCGCTTCTGATAAGACATATATCCAACAGAAGTTGGGTTACTTCATCAGTTACAAATACCTTTTCTCCACTTGGATTTCTCCGGATTCCGGGTTTGACGCTTCTCAAGTAACCGACGCACTCCTCTCTTTCGAAAGGAATATCTTCGTTACGCACCATAGGGTGTTCGACAAAATCTTCAATACCCTTCAGACTGGTCTTAGTAAACTGGGAGATACCAATGGCGCAAGGACAAAAGCCATTCTGGACCTTCTCAAACTCATAAAGGATATTCCAACTGATGACACTCAGGATTATGATGTTCTAGGATTCATATACGAATATCTCATTGGAAACTTCGCGGCACACGCCGGGAAGAAGGCCGGAGAATTCTACACCCCTCACGAAGTCGCAATTCTAATGGCCGAAATCGTGTCCTGGCATTTGTGGGACAGGGATAGAATCAATATTTACGACCCGACAAGCGGCTCCGGTTCACTTCTTATCAACATAGGAAAGGCGGCAGCAAAGCACCTTAGAGACCGCAATAGCATTAAATACTACGCACAGGAGCTCAAAGAGAACACATACAATCTTACAAGAATGAACCTCGTAATGCGAGGTATCAAACCAGATAACATTCAGGCTCGTTGTGGAGATACGCTTGGACAGGACTGGCCTTGGTTTGATGAAAATGACCCGACAAACACATATAATCCTCTTTATGTTGATGCCGTTGTCAGTAACCCGCCATACTCTCAACAGTGGGACAATAAAGATCAGGAATCAGATATTCGGTATTCTGAATACGGTGTAGCACCAAAAGGGAAAGCGGACTATGCGTTTCTCCTTCACGACTTGTACCATGTCAAGCCGGATGGCATAATGACGATTGTACTGCCTCATGGTGTTCTGTTCCGTGGGAAAGAAGAAGAAAATATACGCCGAAACCTGATTGAGAAAAACCATATTGATGCCATTATCGGTCTCCCTGCTAACATCTTTTTTGGCACAGGCATTCCAACAATCATTATGGTCCTGCGCCAAAAGCGGGATCGTACCGACACCCTGTTCATAGATGCATCCCGTCTCAGTGAAAAAGTTGGCAAGCAGAATAAACTTACAGCGTCGGATATCCGTCGTATAGCGGACACATACATCGAGAGGAATCCATCAGACCCGACATTTGCAAAGGTCGTGACACGAGAAGAAATCCGACGGAACGGGTATAATCTCAACATCCCACGTTATATTGATAGTGCAGAGAAGCCAGAACCATGGGATGCTCACGCAATAATGTTTGGCGGACTTCCACAGAACGAAGTTAATCTTCTTTCTGACTACTGGACAGCGTTCCCGTCCCTTCGTGGAGAATTGTTCAAAGAGTGCCCGACTCCTTACACATCGCTCAATGTTGAGGATACCTCATCTGCTATATCTGAAAATGCAGAAGTTCTTGCCTGGCAAAAAAGATTTTCTGCAGCACTTGAGTTTCTGCCCGCGGATCTTCACTCCAGACTGATTGACAATGTGATGACTGTTCGCAAAGACAACGAGCAAGGCGAAATTGCCAAAGCCATCTTTGCTGCCGTTGAAAAAATCCCTCTCGTTGACAAATACAATGCATATCAGCTTCTGGATAACTCATATCGAGGTATCGCAATAGACCTAGAAATAATCCAGACAGAAGGGTTTGAAGCGACAACGGTTATTGAACCGCACCTCGTGGTCAAGAAGAAAGACGGTGAGGATGTTGAGGTTCAAGAGGGATATCAGGGGAGAATTCTTCCTTTCGACCTGGTTCAGAAGGAACTCCTTACAGACAAGTACAACGCATTACAGGCAAAACTCTCGGAAGTTGCAGATAAGGAAGCTGAAGTTCAGGAGGCATCACAAGCCTTTGAAGAAGATGATCTCCAAGATAGCTTCTACGATGCTGAGAAACAGTCGTTCATTGCAAAAGGAGTCAAAGACAAGGCTAAGGAAATCCGAAAGGAACTTGGCACTTCTACACCGGAAGAAGATTCTTTCGAGGAGCGTTTCCTTCATTTCTTCGACACGTCAGAGCAACTGCGCGTCTTGAAGAAAAAAGCAAAGGAGATGACCACTGCACTTCTTGAGGAAACAATGGCCTTGATTCCTACACTTTCGAAGAAACAGGTTAAATCCCTTCTCCATGTCAAATGGATAAGCCCTCTTTGCGAACAACTGTCGACTATCCCCGGGCGGATAATCGCAGGTCTTAGCGCCTCTGTTTCCCGCCTTGTGTCAAAATATGCAAAGAGCCTCAAGTCCATCGAAGAAGAAAAAGGAGAAGTTGAATCAAGTCTTTCATCGCTCATCGACAATCTTACCGGAAATGAGTATGATATGGCTGCCCTTCAGCAGTTTAAATCAATGTTAGGAGGAAAAGCCGATGAGTAAGCCGAGGATAAGATTTAGGGGCTTTGATAGTCATTGGGAAAGAAACAAACTCAAAGATTATTTAACAATTCGAGAAGATATTGCTGAGAATAATTTCACAAAAGAAGATGTTTTGTCTGTTTCAGGAGATTATGGAGTGGTTAACCAGATAGCCTTTCAAGGGCGGTCATATGCGGGTCAATCAATCTCGAATTATAGAGTGGTAAACAAGGGAAACGTTGTTTATACAAAATCTCCATTAAAAGC